>JAOADW010000010.1 GCA_026417115.1 Rhodocyclaceae bacterium | reverse complement strand
CGCGGCTTGCGCGGTGTCAAGCTCATCATCGCGGACGATCATGCCGGACTCAAGGCGGCGCGCCGAGCCGTGCTCCCTTCCGTGCCCTGGCAGCGCTGTCAGTTCCATCTGCAACAAAACGCTACCCACTTCGTCACCCGCCAGGAGGCGAGAAAAACAGTGAGGCTTGGCTGGAGGACAACCGTAACCTGAACATGACGCCCCTTTCGGAGCAAAAGAAGAAGGTGCTGAGACGGGCCGCCGGATGCGGCCACGCGCTGTCGGCGCCGCTTCGGGCTACGCCGTGCGCGCCTCCCACAGCGCAAAACAGAATCAACCCATTACCCGATCACCCATCTGCACAACTTGACGCACACGACTAGATTGTCAACGACGTTGGCATTCTGCGATTGCCCTAGCGGGAGGATCTCATGGCATTGCAAGCAGCTCCCCTCCCGCTCTCTGTCCCTGCTTTCTCACTCAGAGACTTGCCGACGAAAATTGGCGCTCTTTACGTTCTGGAAGGCAGTCATCTCGGAGGGGGCGACCATTGGTCATTACCTCGCCACATACTGGTCGGGGCACCCCGCGCTTCTTTTCGGGCGCTGAAAGCGCACACCGCTGGCAACGGTTTTCGTAATTCGCTGAGAGAAGCGTTTCTTCCGCCGCATGGGAAATCATCATGACGATCGCATGCTAAAGCCTTCACCTTTCCGATGATCACCTCGATAACTGCCACGTCCTTCGGCAGAAGGCAGCGCTCTCATAGGGCGCATCCCGATCGCAAGGCGTTTTCCTTGCCGCGCGCAGGTCCTCGGCCAAAAACGTCGCCTCAGCCGCGGCCGAGTCGATAGACCGCAAGGCTGCCCAGGAAATTGGGCTCGTCTTCGATGAGCTCGCCCTGTTCATCGAGCACGCGCCGCTCGCGGATGACGAAGCCCATCTCGGTGCAAAGCGTCTCGAAATCGAGCAGCGTGAAGAAGCGCACGTTGGGGGTGTCATACCATTGATAGGGCAGGTCTTCGGAAACGGGCATGCGCCCGCCGAGCACGGCCAGTCGGTTCTTCCAGAATGCGAAATTGGGGAACGAAACCACCGCTTCACGCCCGACCCGCAACATCTCGGCCAAGATCTGCTGCGTGTGATGCATGGTCTGCAACGTGCGCGAGAGGATCACATGATCGAAGGCATCGTCTTCGAAGCCGGCAAGTCCTTCTTCCAGATCGCTTTGGATGACATTGACGCCGTTTTCGACCGCGGCGAGCACGAGGCCGGGATCGCGCTCCACCCCCCAGCCGCTGATGCCGCGCTCCTTGAGCAGTACGAGCAAAGAGCCGTCGCCACACCCGAGATCGAGCACGGTCTCTCCGCACTTCATCCACGAAGCGATGACGTCGAAATCGGGGCGCCGTTGTGCGTGCGTCATGTCTTTACGTGGGCGAGGTAGCCCGCCACCACCGAATGATAGTAGGGATCGGCGATCAGGAAGGAGTCGTGTCCATGGCGGCTTTGGATCTCGACGTAGCTCACGTCTTTCTTGGTTTTCATCAGCGCGCTCACGATCTCGCGGCTGCGGGAAGGCGCAAAGCGCCAGTCGGTGGAAAAGGAGACGACGAGGAAACCAGCGCGCGCCTGCGCGAGCGCGGCGGCGAGATCGCCGCCGTAGGGCTCGGCCGGGTCGAAGTAGTCGAGCGCGCGCGTCATCAGGAGATAGGTGTTGGCGTCGAACCAGCGGGCGAACTTGTCGCCCTGGTAATGCAAATAGGATTCCACTTCGAATTCGACGTCGAAGCTGAAGCGCGCCGCGTCTTGTCGCCGCCTTCGGCCAAACTTCTCGGCCATTTGATCGTCGGACAAATAAGTGATGTGGCCGAGCATGCGCGCCAGCCGCAGGCCGCGCACGGGACGTACGCCATGGCGATAGTAATGGCCGCCATGGAAGTCCGGATCGGTGAGAATCGCCTGCCGCGCGACGTCGTTGAAGGCGATGTTCTCGGCCGTGAGCTTCGGCGCCGCGGCGATCACCACGGCATGACGCACGCGCGCAGGCAAATCGATCGACCATTGCAATGCCTGCATGCCGCCTAGGCTGCCGCCGATCACGGCAGCCCACTGCTCGATGCCCAAATGATCGGCGAGCAAGGCCTGCGCTCTCACCCAGTCGGGCACGGTGACGACGGGAAAATCGGCGCCCCAGGGATGGCCGGTTTCCGGGTTGATCGAGGAGGGACCGGTCGAACCATGGCAGCCACCCAAGTTGTTTACGCCAACGACGAAGAAGCGATCGGTGTCGATCGGCTTGCCGGGGCCGACGATGTTGTCCCACCAGCCGATGTTTTTCGGATCGTCGGCATACCATCCAGCGACGTGATGATGGCCAGAAAGCGCATGGCAGATCAAGACGGCGTTCGACTTCGCGGCGTTGAGTTCGCCATAGGTTTCATAGACGAGCTCCCAGCGCGGCAAGCGCGCGCCCGAGGCGAAGCAAAATGGCGTCTCGAAGGCGACGCGCTGGGAAACGACGGGGCCAACCGAATGTTGGGCAGCGGTCATGGGCCTAACGCCGGAAAGTGGGGCTCGTCCATTCATCCGACGCCAGGAGACGGCGGGCGCCGTTGTAACGTCGGCTCCAATAGGTTTCATGAATCGATTCGATGCGCACGCGCCCTCCCGCGCGAGGAGCATGCACGAACCAGCCGTCGCCCAGATAGATGCCGACATGGGAAAAGGCCCGACGCATCGTGTTGAAGAAGACCAGATCGCCGGGTTTGAGCTCGCTTGGATCGACCACCGGCTCGCCGCGTTGGCTCATGGCCTTGGCGCTGCGCGGTAGATCGAGCCCCAGGGTGCGGGTAAACACATAGCGCACGAAGCCAGAGCAATCGAAGCCCGTCTCTGGCGTCGCGCCGCCGCGCCGGTAACGAATACCCAGGAATTCGAGCGCCGTCGCAAGCGTCGCCTCGACGCCATCGAGGGTGCGCGAAAGCAACGCCTCGGAATGTTCGCTCAACGCAAGCGCAGGTTTCGGCGAAAGGAAGGTTTCTGCCACGGGTTCGTTGCCCCACGCGGGACGCGCAACACACGCAACGACTAAGCACGCAAGCAAAAATCGCTGTTTCATGGCGGCAGGCGATCCGATCTTGAGCAAACGAGGGCTGATTTTACCGTGTCGGGACAGATGCCTGCTTTCACAGGCGTTCGACCAGCTCGCGCACCCGATCAGGATCGTCGATGCGCAAAAGTCGCGAGACTTTCGCCGACAACTCGCCCACGTCGGCCATCACGACTTGTTGTTTGACCTTTAGGAGCTGGGCCGGATGCATGGAAAACTCCGTCAGCCCCATGCCCAACAAAAGCCGGGTGAATTTGGGCTCTCCGGCCATCTCTCCGCAGACGGCCACCGGCATCTCGGCCTTTTGCGCGGTCTGGATCACTTGGGCGATCACGCGCAAGACGGCGGGGTGGAGGGGATCATAGAGATGGGCGACGCTTTCGTCGGTACGATCGATTGCAAGCAGATACTGGATGAGATCATTGGTGCCCAGCGAAAGAAATTGCAGACGCTTCAAGAAAGGGCCCAGGGCCAGCGCCGCGGCGGGAATTTCGATCATGCCGCCAATGGCGATGTGCGGATTGAAACGGCAGCGGCGGCGTTTGAGCTGGGCCTTGGCTTCTTCGATGAGGGCGAGCGTCTGCTCGATCTCCGCGGCATGGGCGAGCATGGGCACGAGGATGCGCACCTCGCCATAATGGGCGGCGCGAAGAATCGCCCGCAGTTGGGTCAAAAAGAGCTGTGGCTCGGCCAGACAATAACGAATCGCGCGCAGGCCCAGCGCGGGATTGGGCGCTTGCCGTTCCGCATGGCGGATGAGCGCCTGCGCTTCTTTGTCGGCGCCGATGTCGAGGGTGCGAATCGTCACAGGGCGCCCGCCCATCGCCTTGGCCACCTGCCGATAGGCTTCGAACTGCTCCTCCTCATCCGGAAGCGTATCGCGGTTCATGAACAAGTATTCGGTGCGAAATAGCCCAATCCCCGCGGCGCCGACTTTTTTCACCTGCTCGATATCCTGCGGCAGCTCGATGTTGGCCATCAATTCGATCTCGACGTCATCGAGCGTCACCGAGCGCGCCGAGACGAGGCGCATCAGGCGCGAGCGTTCGAGTTCGAGCTCGCGCCGTCGCAGCCGGTATTCTTCGAGTACGCGCGCATCCGGATCGACGATGAGCACGCCCCGCACGCCATCGACGATCAACAGATCGTCCTCCCGGATCAGCTGGCGCGCGTTGTGCAAGCCAACGATCGCGGGGATCGCCAAGCTGCGCGCGACGATCGCCGTGTGCGAGGTCGCGCCGCCGAGATCGGTGACGAAGCCGCCGATCTTGAGGTTTTTGAACTGGATGGTGTCGGCGGGCGAAAGATCATGGGCGACGATGATGAGCTCTCCCTCCTCGCCTCCCTTACGGGCGATGCGTCGCGGCTTGCCGAGCAAGACTCGCAAGATGCGCTCGACGACCTGGACGATGTCTTGCTTGCGCTCGCGTAAGTAAGCGTCGTCGATGTCCTCGAATTGCGCCACCAAGACTTCCATCTGCTGCACGAGCGCCCACTCGGCATTACAGCGGCGCTCTTTGATCAGAACCTTGGTCTGTTCCACAAGCAGGGGATCGTCGAGAAACATCAGATGGACATGAACGAGCGCCGAAAGCTCGCTCGGCGCGCCCGGCGCCGCCGATTCCTGGGCGAGATGGACGAGCTCTTCGCGTACGGCCGCGAGAGCCGACTCGAAGCGCTCGATTTCGCGGGGCACGTCTTGCTCTCGGATCTGGTAATGGGCGACCTCGAAGAGCGCATGCGAGACCAAGCGCGCATAGCCGATAGCGATCCCAGGGGAGACCGCCAGCCCAAAAAGCGCAAAGGCCATCTCACTCCTCCTCGCCAAAGCGGCTGGCGATCAGGTTGGCGAGCGCGTCCAGCGCTTCGTCCGCGCGTTCTCCTTCGGTATCGACGATGAGACGACTGCCCTTTGCCGCGGCCAGCATCATCACGCCCATGATGCTCTTGGCATTGACTCGGCGACCGTTCCTTTCCAACCAGACCTCGCAGGGGTATTGTCCTGCGAGCTGGGAAAGCTTTGCCGCCGCGCGCGCATGCAAGCCCAGCTTGTTGACGATCTCGAGCTCGCGCCGCGGCATCAATGCCTCAACATATCGAGCACGCCGTCACGCCCGCCGCCGGTGGCGCGTTTTATGAGATTTTCCATGCCCTTGTCGCGAGAAGTCAGCGCGCGCAAGAGCATCGGCAAATTGACGCCGGCAAGCCCTTCGACGCGCCCAGGATCGAGCAGCTTGGCGGCGAGATTGGCGGGCGATGCGCCATAGATGTCGGTCAAGACCAATACGCCCTCGCCGGTATCGACCATTTCGAGCAACTTCCTCGCCAAGGGCAAGAGATCGTTCGGATCATCGCCGGGCGCAAGCCCCAGCTGCATGACCTGATCGGGGCGACGATTGAGCACATGGCAAGCGCATTGCAGGAGCGACTCGCCGAGAGTTTCATGCGTGATGAGCAAGATGCCGATCATAAGGCGAATTATGGCTTACTTTGCGGATTCGGCTCAATCGGCCAAGCCGCGAGATCGACCGTGCGCACCGCCGGCGCGGGAGAAGGAAACTGAAGTCTCGCCAAGAGTGCAGGAGTCGCCTCGATGCGGCCTTCGGCATCGACGCGCAGAACATGGGTCAGCCCCAGACGCCGCGCCTGGCGGGGCCAGTCGTCGCCGGCGATGAAGAGTGGTTTGGTCAAGACGTCCGAGCGCATGCCGGCCTCTTCGCCTGGCGGTATCAACACCGTCAAGGATTGGCTGGCGTGCGCCGGCCGGCCGGTGCGCGGATCGATCACGTGGCAATAACGCCTGCCCTCGAGCTCGAAATAGCGCTGATAGTCGCCGGAGGTGCCGATCGCTTCGCCGTCGTGCAACTCCAGGATGGCCATGGGCTCGGGGCGCCGAGGGTGCTGGATGCCCACGCGCCAGGCGCGATCCCCCCGGCGGCCCAAAGCGAGTATATTGCCGCCGATGTTGATCAAGGCATTGGCAAGGCCGTGCCGTTTGAGGATCGCGGCCGCATGATCGAGCGCCACGCCTTTGAGGTAGCCGCCGAAATCGAGCGCGGTCACCCGATCCAGGCTCTCGACCCAACGCCCTTGCAGCCTGAGCTTGGCGACGGACGGTTTTTGCGCCACGAGTCTCTCGACGTCGGCTGCATCCGGCAAGCGCGCCGGAAACTCATCGCCATGAAAGCCCCAGAGGGCGACGAGGCGGCCAATGCCCACATCGAACAGCCCCTCGCTTGCGGCGGTCCATGATTGCGCAGTGCGGATGAGCATGGCCAGCTCGTCGGAAACCTCACTCCTTTCCCCGGCGGCGATGGCGGCATTGAGGCGAGAAAGCTCGGAAGGCTGCCAGGCATGGTAACTGCGATGCAGGCGGTCGAATTCGCGCAAGACCTCGGCAAGCGCTGCTTCAGCGCGCGCTTCCTCAGCGCCCCAGACGAGGAGCTCGACGCGTGTGCCGAACACATAGGCTTCGCGCGTGATCGGCGTGTGGCCGCCACAGGCGGCTAGGAGCAAGGAGGCCGTAAGCCACGCAAGCCAGCGCGTCAAAGCGAGGGCAAGGTCTTTCGCCCCCGCATCCCTGCACGCCAGCCACGATCGCATGCGCAATGAGCCGCTCAATGCGGTTGCTCCAGCTCCACCGCCGCTGCAAGCAACGCCAGCCGCGCGACCACGCCATAGGCATAGAACCGGTTGGGGGGCGCATCGGGCGCATCGCTTGCGTCAGGCAGGGTACACCCCGTTTCGAACGCAAGCGGCTTGAAATGCATGCCAGGCGCATTGAGATTCTCGTCTGGCCCACGCTGCATATGCACGCGGTAAAAGCCGCCGACGACGAAGCGGTCGATCATGTAGACCACGGGCTCGGCCACGCCTTGGTCGACGGTCTCACAGGTCGGCACGCCCTCCTGGATCAGGACTTGATGGATGCGTCGACCTTCCTTGCCCACCGCCATCTTGTTGCGCTGGCGACGCGACAATTCTTTGACCTGCGCAGCGTCCTTCACGCTCATGATGCCCATGCCATAAGTTCCGGCGTCGGCCTTGATCACGACGAAAGGGGTGCTGTCGATGCCATAGTCGCGATATTTGGCGCGCACGCGATAAAGCAAGGCATCGACGTTGGCTGCGAGGCATTCTAGGCCTTGTTTTTCCTCGAAATCGAGCTCGCCGCAGACTTCGAACTCCGGATCGATGAGCCAAGGATCGATATCGATCAGCGCCGCAAACGCGCGCGCCACTTCACGATAGGCCGCAAAGTGCCGCGACTTGCGGCGCACATGCCAGCCAGCGCTCAATGGAGGAATCACGAATTGCTCGTGTAGGTTTTCCAGCACATGCGGCACCCCTGCCGACAGGTCGTTATTGAGCAAGATCGCGCAGGGGTCGAAATCGACAAGCCCCAAACGCCGCCCTTGCCCATCGGCGCCGACGGAGCCGAAGCGCACCAAGGGTTCGAGGACGATCGTCGCGCCATCGGGAAGCGCAATCGGCGTCGGCCGGGAGATTTCGGGCAACAGACTGCCGATGCGCACCGTCAGCCCCGTGTGCCGCAGAATCTCGGCCAGACGCGCGAGGTTCATCAGATAGAACTGGTTGCGTGTATGGCTCTCCGGCACGATGAGGAGATTTTTCGCCTCGGGACAAATCTTCTCGATGGCCGTCATCGCCGCCTGCACCGCCAGGGGAAGACAGGAGGGATTGAGATTGTTGAAGCCGCCCGGAAAGAGGTTGGTATCGACCGGCGCGAGCTTGAAGCCGCCATTGCGGAGATCTACGGAAGCATAAAAGGGCGGCGTATGCTCGAGCCATTGGCCCCGCAGCCATCGCTCGATCTCGGGCTCGTTGTCCAGCATGCGACGTTCGAGTTCGAAGAGCGGGCCGGTGAGCGAGGTGGCTAGACGTGGAACCATCCGCAGTCCCCAGATCGAAGCACGCCTAGAATCACAAAGCCGGAAGGAGAAATCTGGCCTCGACAGCCCCTGTAGAGGGAAAGACGATCTTTCCCGCCGCCTGCTTTCCCCATGATCGAAAGAGGCATCTCGTCCGACGCGCTTTACCAGCTCTTGGGGATAAAACCCGGCGCGTTTTTGAGCACGACATCGTCGTCTGCCTGCACGAGCACATACAGCCCTTGCCGCTCGGCATGGCGCACCGCTTCTTCCGGCGCTCCCATCGCCGCCACCGCCCCATGCAAGATCTTGTCCCCATGCTCAGGAAAACACGCCTTGAAGCGCGCAAGCCGCTCCAGGTGCTCATCCACGTCGTCCGTCGT
>JAOADW010000062.1 GCA_026417115.1 Rhodocyclaceae bacterium | reverse complement strand
GCCTGCGAGGGCAGTCCAGATTTGGGAAAGACCCGTCCGTTTTTCCGCGCGCTGGGGGAAAGAAAGCCCTGCGCTCGTGGGCATCGAGCAATTTCGGTTCTTACCCCCGCTTTGCGGGGGGATGCGTCAGGCTTCGCCCAGGCGCCGGCTGCCTGGGCCGTGGGCGCTGGCTTCGCCGTCGGGGCCGTAGAGGAGCCCGACGTTCTGCGCCTGGGTGAGGCTTGCGAGGGCGTTGCGGTGGTGCGCAAGCTGGAGCGCGATGAGCTCGCCGTTGAGGCGGTTGAGTTCCTGGGCGCGCTCGATTGCGCCGAGCACTTGGCGCCATTGCCGTTGCAGCGCTTCCGGTGCCTGCGCAAGCCATGCGTGCATGCCTGGCTTGCCGCCTGGCAAGCCCTGACGCGCGAGCGCTCGATCGCGGGCTTGCGCGAGCTCGCGCCAGCGCAGGATCAGCGCTTCTTTTTCGGCAACCAGTGGGCTGAGCGCCTCGGCCTTGCCATCGAGCAGCACCTTGCGTTCGCGCTCCAGGGCGTCGATCAGCGCCGCGACGAGGCGCACTTCATCGTCGAGCGTTTGTGCCAGCGCTTCCGCGCTCATGCGCGCGGGGCATGGCCGAGCAGCTCACGCACGCTCTCGAGCAGGCGCTCGGCGATCTTGTCGGGCGAAACGGCGAAGCGGCCTTCGCGGATCGCTTGCTTGATTTCCGCCACCCGCGCGGCGTCGAAAGGCGCGGCGGCGGTTTCGGCGAGTGTTGCCGACACGGGTGAGAGCTCGACCTGCGCATCGCTTGCCGCCGGCGCGGTTTGCGCGGCGGCAGGGGCGCTGCGTGGGCGCGTCTCCAGCGGCTGGGGGAGGGTTGTCGTCGTGGCGGTGACTTTCACGGCAATTCTCGTTGCGAGTTCGGTTTGCGTTTTATTACGTCAGGGTAGCACAAAACTTGAGCGAATGGTCAGCGCACCTCGATGGCGCCGTCGGGCTGCACCACGCCGCTGATGATCTGGCCGTTGTCGAGGCGCACCTTGAGCGTTTGCCCGACGGCGGCGGCGGCGAGCGCCTTGCCTTCGTTGCCGACGGTGAAGCCTGCGCCGCGAAGGATCACGCGCACGCTCTGGCCGGGCTGGATGATCGGCGCAGCGCGCAGCTGCTCCTGGCGCAGGGGTTGGCCGGCGGCGAGCGCGGCGACGGTCACGCGTCCGAGCGCCTGTTCCTTGGCCGTGATCACGTTCGCGGGCAGTTGCGCGAGATCGCCCGTGGCTTCGAGGAGGTCGGCTTCTTCGAGCGTCTTGCCCGCCGGCAGAGAGCGGGCGGTGACGAGATAGGGCGCACGCACGTGGATCGTGACGGGCACGATCAGGCGCCAGCCGGCGGCGTCAAGGCAGCGCGCGACGAGCTGGGTGGCGCCGAAGGCGCGCGCCTGGGGCGCGAGTGCGATGGCGATGCGCGCGCACGGTGCAAGCTGGGTGGTGGCGGCGAGGGCGCCGATTTCGATCTGCGCGGGGCCGGGCAGGTGCGCGCGCTGGCTTTCGAACCAGTCGTGGATCGCGCGCTCGATCACCCTCGCGGGCTGCGCGAGCGCCGTGTTTGAAGCCAGCCAGCAAATGATGAGCGCGATCCTCCGCATGGGTGTATTCAAGCACAGGCGATGCGGGCAAGTGCGGCGCCCAAGCGCGCTTTTTTGCCGCTTCTTGCCCGTTGGCGGCAAGGCTTGCCGTTTGGCCGGCTCGATGCGTCGCTTTTGCCGGCGGGCTGATGTGGCATGCGGCGTGCTAGACGTGTCTGGTCGCGAAAACTTTTGCCAGGATCGCCATGTTGGACCGCCTCGAACAGGATCTCGCCTTGCATCGCGCCGCACTCACGGTGCGCAGCCGGCGCCATGAGCTCTTGGCCGCGAACATCGCCAATGCCGATACGCCGCATTTCAAGGCGCGCGACCTCGATTTCCAGGAAGCGCTGGCGATCGCCAAGAGCGGACGGATCGAGGGCCAAGGTTTGCGGATGACCCATCCGCGGCATTTACCGGGAGCGCCCCTCGAGGCCTTCGATGCCGCCTTGCGCTACCGCGTCGAGTATCAGGGCGCGGTCGATGGCAACACGGTGAACATGGACGTCGAGCGTGCGGCCTTCGTCGAGAACGGCTTGCAGATGGAGGCGCTCTTGACGTTCGTGAATCGCCGCTTCGAGGGCCTGCGGCGCGCGATCCAGGGACAGTGACGGGGGGCTTGGGATGAGCGACCTGCGCATTTTCAACATTGCCGCGTCGGCGCTTTCCGCGCAGTCGGCGCGACTGAATGCGGTGGCGAGCAATCTCGCCAATGCCGACAGCGTGGTGGGCTCCGATGGCCGCCCCTATCGCGCGAAACAGGTGGTGTTCGCGGCGACGCCAGTGGCCGGCGGCGGCGTCGGCGTGCGCGTCGTCGGCGTGGTGGAGAGCGCCGCTCCCCCGCGGCTCGTCTATGAACCGCAGAATCCGGCGGCCGACGAGCGCGGCTATGTGACGCTGCCCAATGTCAATGTCGTGGAAGAGATGGTGAACATGATTTCGGCCTCGCGCGCCTATCAGACCAATGCGGAGGTCATGAATGCGGCCAAGGCGCTGATGGTCAAGGCGTTGGCGATCGGTCAATAGGAGGAAAGATGAGCGCAGTCGCAGCGAGCAACCCGGCTTCGCGGGAACAGATCTGGGCGGCCTTGTCGAGCCAGCAGGGAGGCAGGCAGTCCTCTTCCGGCATCGAGGAGGCGCAAAACCGCTTCTTGAAGCTCTTGACGACCCAGCTCAAGAACCAGGATCCCTTGAATCCGTTGGACAATGCCGAGCTCACCTCGCAGCTGGCGCAGATTTCGACGGTCAATGGCATCGAAAAGCTCAACGCGCTCGTCGAGAAGCTTTACGCGAGCCTTGGGAAGAACCAGGCGATGCAGGCGGCCGCCTTGATCAATCGCGGCGTCTTGGCGCCCGGCGATCGGCTGGTCTTGGGCGAGGGAGGCAAAGGCTACGCCGGCCTGGAGCTCGCAGAGGCCGCCGACAGCGTCAAGGTGACGATCAAAGACGCGCATGGGATCACGCTGCGCACTCTCGAGCTGGGCCCGCAAGAGGCCGGCCTCGTGACCTTTACCTGGGATGGTACAACCGATGCGGGACAGCCGGCGGCAAGCGGCGTGTATCGTTTCCTCGTCGAGGCGACGAAAGAAGGCCGCACGCTCAGCGCCCAGGCGCTTGCCTATGGGATGGTCGAGGCAGTCGGCCAGGAAAAGGACGCCTTGAGGGTGCAGGTCGCGGGGCTTGGATCCTTCAGCCTCGATGAAATCCGGCAGATTTTCTGAAGGAGAGCGGAGATGAGTTTTCAACAAGGCTTGAGCGGACTGAATGCTTCGGCCAAGGCGCTCGATGTGATCGGCCATAACATCGCCAATGTGTCGACGGTGGGCTTCAAAGGGTCGGTGGCGCAGTTTGCCGACGTCTTCGCCGCCTCCTTGCAGGGGGCAGGCGCAACACAGATCGGCGTGGGCGCGAATCTCGCCAACGTCAATCAGCTCTTTACCCAGGGCAACCTCACCGTCACCAACAATCCGCTGGATGTGGCGATCAACGGACAGGGATTCTTTCGCCTTTCCAAGAATGGCGCGATCAGCTATACGCGCAACGGCCAGTTTTTGATCGACAAGGAAGGCTATGTCGTCAATAGCAGCGGGCTTCGCCTGCAAGGCTATCCCGCCGATTATTCCGTCGATCCGGCGGGCATCATCGTGCCTTCGACGCCTGCCGACATTTTCATCGACCCTTCCGACATCCAGCCGAAGGAAACCACGACGGTGGATGTGGGCGTAAACCTCGACTCGCGCCAGGGGGCGCCGACCAATACTCCTTTCAATCCCGCAGACCCGCTGTCTTACAACAGCTCGACGGCCATCACGATCTATGACAGCCTGGGCGTGCCGCAGGTGCTGACGATCTATTTCATCCATAGCGGCACGCCCAACCAATGGCAGGTCGAATACCGCGTCACCGGCCCGCAGATCTCGACACCGATCACGCCAACCGGTTCGCCCCAGACCATTACTTTCAGCCCGAGCGGCTTGCCTACGGGCACGACGACGGTGACGCTTGGCAACATCAATACCAACACCGGCGCCAACGTCATCAACAACCTCGTCGTCGATTTGGGGGACTCGACGCAGTTCGGCTCGACGTTCGGCGTCAATAGCCTGACGCAAAACGGCTTTTCCTCGGGGCGGCTCGCGGGTATCTCGATCAGCGAAGACGGCGTGATCCAGGGCCGCTATTCCAATGGCCAGACGCGCAAGATGGGCCAGATCGTCTTGGCGAAATTCAACAACCCCAATGGCTTGATGAACCTCGGCGACAACCAGTGGCAGGAGACTTCGGCTTCTGGCCAGCCATTGATCGGCGCGCCCGGCACGGGCAGCCTCGGCGTCGTGCAATCGGCGGCGATCGAGGAATCGAATGTGGATCTCACCGCCGAACTGGTCGCCATGATCACCCAACAGCGCGCCTATCAGGCCAATGCGCAGACCATCAAGACGCAGGACACGATCATGCAGACGCTGGTCAATATCCGCTGATTTTGCAGCCGGCTGAGGAACGACAGGCATGGATCGACTGATCTACACGGCGATGACGGGCGCAACCGGCGTGCTTTCGCGCCAGGCGGCGATCGCGCACAATCTCGCGAATCTCGCCACCCCCGGCTACAAGGCCGAGGAGCACCGTCTGCGCGCGGTGCACGTGCTCACGCACAACCAGCCGCCGGCCTTGCCGACGCGGGCGTTCGCGGTGGATGCGAGCACGCATACCGATTTTTCCGAGGGCGCGCTGCACCATACGGGCAATCCGCTCGATCTCGCCGTCAAGGGGCGCGGTTTCATCGCCCTGGCGATGCCCGATGGCACGGAAGCCTATACCCGCGCCGGCGCGCTCGAAATCTCGGAAAACGGCATCCTGCAGACGAAGCGTGGCATTCCCGTGATGGGCGATGGCGGGGTGATCACGATTCCACCGGATTCCCGCGTCGCCATCGAGGCCGATGGCACGATTTCGGTCGTGCCTGAGACCGGCGCGCAGAACACGGTGAATGCCGTCGGCCGCATCAAGCTCGTGCAGCCCGAGGAGCGCGAGCTGGTGCGCGGCGCCGATGGCCTGTTTCGTTTGGCCAATGGCGAGGCCGCACCGCTCGCCGAAAACGTGCGCATCGCCACGGGCTATCTCGAAATGAGCAACGTAAACCCCGTGGCCGAGATGGTGGCGATGATTTCAGCCGCGCGCCAGTTCGAACTGCAGATGCGCATGCTCACCACCGCCGAGCAAAACGATCGCGCCGCGACCCAAGTCCTCGCGCGCGCCTAAATGAAAGGATGAGAGGATGATTCGTTCGTTGTGGATCGCCAAGACGGGATTGGATGCGCAGCAGACGAGCCTGGACGTGATCGCGCACAATCTCGCGAATGTTTCCACCAACGGCTTCAAGCGCCAGCGCGCGATCTTCGAAGACTTGCTCTATCAAAACCTGCGCCAGCCGGGCGCGCAGTCGACGCAGCAGACGCAGATTCCTTCCGGCCTCATGCTCGGGGTCGGCGTGCGGCCGGTGGCAACCTTGCACATCCATACCCAGGGCAATCTGCAACGCACCGAAAACCCGCTCGATCTCGCGATCAATGGCGCCGGTTTCTTTCAGATCCAAATGCCCGATGGGACGCTCGCCTATACGCGCGATGGGTCGTTTCAGAAGGACGCCAATGGCCAGATCGTCACCGCGAGCGGCTATCCGCTGTCACCGGCGATCACGATTCCGGCCGATGCGCTCTCGATTACGGTGAGCAAGGACGGCATCGTCTCGGTGCTGCAGCCGGGCAACCCCAACCCGGTGCAGGTGGGCACCATTCAGCTCGCCACCTTCGTCAATGTCGGCGGCTTGCAGAGCATCGGCGAGAATCTTTTTCTCGAGACCGCCGCGAGCGGCGCGCCGACGCCGAATGCCCCCGGCACGAACGGCGCCGGCGTGCTCAACCAGGGCTATGTCGAAACGTCGAACGTCAATGTCGCCGAAGAGCTCGTGACGATGATTCAGACGCAGCGCGCCTATGAGATCAATTCGCGCGTGGTGTCGACGTCGGACGCCATGCTCGGGCGGCTTGCCCAGTTGTGAGGTAAAGGATGAATGCGCTTTTCACACCCCTCGATCGCCTCGTGCTGGTTTCGCTTTTGGTGGTCTTGATGCTGCTTTCCGGTTGCGCGACGACGACGCCATCGACCGCGATCCACCAGCCGATGAGCATCCGCCCGCCCGCTCTCGTCGCGCCGCCGCCTGCCAATGGCAGCATCTACAACGCGGCTACCGCGCGCTCGCTCTTCGAAGACCGGCGCGCGCGCCAGGTGGGCGACACCTTGACGATCAACATCGTGGAAAAGGTGCAGGCGTCGAAGAAATCCGACACCAAGGCCAACCGCGGCTATTCGAACAACGTCGCCGTGCCGCTCGTCTCCGGCCTGCCGGGCAAGACCGTGCAGGGGCTCGGCCTAGAGGCGTCGAATGCGACCAAGTTCGAAGGCAAGGGTGAAAATTCCTCCTCGAACGATTTCACCGGCACGATCACCGTCACCGTCATCGAGGTCTATCCCAATGGCAACCTGCTGGTGTCCGGCGAGAAGCAGATCGGCCTCAAGGAGGGCGAAGAGTTCATCCGCTTTTCGGGTGTGGTCAATCCCAATACGATCACGGCGGCCAATACCGTGCAGTCGACGCAGGTCGCGGACGCGCGCATCGAATACAAGGCCAATGGCTTCCTCGACTCGGCCCAGGTGATGGGTTGGCTCGGGCGCTTTTTCTTGAGTTTCTTGCCCTTCTGAGGCGATCATGAGCACCGCGCACAAGTGGATCCTCTTCGTCATATGGCTGCTGGCGGCATTGCTGGTGATGGACGCCGCGCGCGCGGAGCGCATCCGCGAAATCGCAAGCTTTTCGGGCGTGCGACCGAACCAGCTGGTCGGCTATGGCCTCGTCGTCGGACTCGATGGCACGGGCGATCAGACGACGCAGACGCCTTTCACCGTGCAGAGCATGATCAACATGCTCGCGCGTCTGGGCGTGCAGCTGCCGCCCGGCCAGAGCCTGCAATTGAAGAACGTGGCGGCGGTGATGGTCACCGCCGAGTTGCCGCCTTTCGCGCGCATCGGCCAGACGATCGACGTGACCGTCTCGTCGATCGGCAACGCCAAGTCCTTGCGCGGCGGCACGCTGCTGCTGACGCCGCTCAAAGGCGCGGATGGACAGACCTATGCGATGGCGCAGGGGAACGTCGTCGTCGTCGGTGCGGGCGCCGCAGGGCCGGGGGGCGCACGGCAGACCGTAAATCATCTGGCGGCCGGCCGCATCGCCAACGGCGCCACCGTCGAGCGCGAGGTGCCGACGACACTCGGTGGCGAGACTCTCGCGCTCGAGCTCAAGCAGGGCGATTTCGGCACCGCCTACCGCGTCGCCCAGGCGATCAACCAGGCGCTCGGTCAAGGGACGGCGACGACTTTGGATGCGCGTCGCATCGAAGTGAAATTGCCCAAGAACCCTGCCGAACACGTGGCGTTTCTGGGCGTGATCGAAAATCTCGAAGTCACGCCGATGCCGCAGCCCGCGAAGGTGATCGTCAATGCGCGCACGGGCTCGGTGGTGATGAACCGCGCGGTGACCATCGAGCCTTGTGCGGTCGCGCATGGCAATCTGTCGGTGACGATCGGCGCCACAACGCAGGTTTCGCAGCCGGCGCCGCTCTCCGCAGGCCAGACGGTGGCGACGACCGAGGGACAGACGAACATTCAACAAGAGCAACGCCAGCTCATCGAGCTCAAGGCGGGCGCCAATCTCGCCGATGTGGTCAAGGCCCTCAATGCGGTCGGCGCCAATCCACAGGATCTGATCGCGATCCTGCAGGCGATGAAGATGGCAGGGGCTTTGCGCGCCGAGCTCGAGATCATCTGAATAACCTCGCTTTCGCCATGTTGCTCGCCCCATAAGCATTTCGCTGCCTCGGGCAAGCTTGCGCCATGCAGTCCGCCTCGTTGCCTTCCCTCTTCGATGTCCAAGCCTTGGCCGCGATCAAGCGCGGCGCGCAGGCGGGGGATTCGCGGGCGCTTGGCGAGGCGGCGCGTCAATTCGAAGCGATCCTGATCCAGACGCTGCTCAAATCGATGCGCGCGACCGTGCCGCAGCCCGGGTTGTTGGCGTCCGACGAGACGCGCTTCTATCAAGAGCTCTTCGACGCGCAGCTGGCGCAGACGCTGGCGGCAAGAGGCGGCTTGGGACTTGCGGCGGTGATCGAGAAGTCGTTGAGCGCCTCGCGGACGCCTGCGCGCGATGCGGCGGCGCCGGCTTCTTCCCTGACGCAGGAGGCACAGGCACGGCCTGCTGCGACGCACGCGCAGCAAACGGTCGGCGAGGGGCTACCAGCGCTCGAATCGCCGGCGAAAGAAGCATTCGTGGCGCGTCTTTTGCCCCATGCCGAGGCAGCGGCGGCGACGCTGGGCGTGCCGGCGCGTTTCCTCATCGCCCAAGCGGCGCTCGAATCGGGCTGGGGCAAGGCGGAGCCGCGCTTGCCCGACGGCCGGCAAAGCTTCAATCTGTTCGGCGTCAAGGCCGGCGCCGGCTGGACGGGGGCGGTCGCCGAAAGCTGGAGCAAGGAGTTCCTCGGCGGGCGCTTCGTCGATCGGCTCGAACGCTTCCGCGCCTATGGCTCGTATGCCGAAGCCTTTGCCGACTACGCGCGGCTTCTCTCCCAACGCTATGCCGCGGCGCTCGTTCCCGATGCGCTGGCGTTCGCGCAAGGCTTACAGCGCGCAGGCTACGCGACGGATCCCCGCTACGCTGAAAAGCTCGTGCAAGTGATCGCCCAGCTCGGCTGAAACAGGCTGGCATGGCCTTTGCACAGCAGGGAATGCGCTCAAAAAAGCGGCGAATTTTGCCGTTAGCGACACCATCGTGCAGCGCCGTTTTGCCGCCAGGGGCAAACTTTGCTCAGCAAGCGGCAAGAAATGGCGTCGGCAAGGAAGAGAGGGTAGACCATGAGTTTTTATGGCGTAGGATTGACAGCGCTCCATGCCGCCCAGATCGGTTTGCAGACGACGAGCCACAACATCGCCAATGCCTCGACGCCACATTTTTCGCGGCAGTCGATCGTACAAACCACCCAAACGGCGCTCTTCACAGGCGCTGGCTTTATCGGCCAGGGCACGCGCGTCGATACCGTGCGGCGCAGCTTCGACGAATATCTCGAACGCCAGGTGTTGATGACGCGCAGCGGCGCGGCCGAGATGGATGCTTATTACGCGCAAATCAGCCAGATCGACAACCTGCTTGCCGATCCTGCCGCGGGGCTTTCGCCGGCCTTGGCCGATTTTTTCAAAGGAGTGCAGGAAGTCGCCGCGCACCCCGAGTCCTTGCCGGCGCGGCAGGCGATGCTGGCGGCATCGCAAGCGCTCGTGGCTCGCTTTTGGGCCTTGGATCAACGCTTCACCGAGCTGCGCGCGGCGGCCAACGCCAATGTGACGAGCGAAGTCGCGGCGATCAACGCCTATGCCCAGCAAATCGCCAAGATCAACGAACAGATCGCGCTCGCCTATGCCTCGAGCAGCGTGCAGCCGCCCAATGATTTGCTCGACGAGCGCGACCGCATCATCGCGGAATTGAACGAAAAGATCGGCATTCGCATCGACAAGCAAAGCGATGGCGCCTACAACGTTTTTCTCGGCAGCGGCCAGCCGCTGGTCGTGGGACAAACGGCCTATACCTTTGCGGCCGCGACGAGCCCGGAGGATCCCAGCAAGGTGATGGTCAGCTTGCAGGCGCCCGGGGGTTCGCTCGTCTATGTGCAAGAGCAGCTTTTGACCGGCGGCAGCCTGGGCGGTCTCATTCGCTTTCGCAACGAGATCCTCGATCAAGCGCACAACGCGCTTGGCCGCATCGCGATCGTGCTCGCCCAGAACATCAATGACCAGCACCAACTCGGCATGGACCTCCTCGGCGCGCTCGGCGGACTCTTCTTCGACATTCCGACGACGGTGACCCCGATCGCCAATGCCAACAATGCGGGGAGCGGCATCCCCCAAGTCACGATAAGCAACGTCGGCGCGCTGACGACTTCGGATTATCGTTTGTCTTATGACGGAACCCAATACACGCTTACGCGGTTGAGTGACAACACGGCGGTGGCGACCGTGACGGCCCTCCCCATCGTCAATATCGATGGGCTGACCATCACGCCAGGCGCCTGGGCACCGGCCGCGGGCGATTCGGTGCTGATTCAACCGACGCGCCAAGGGGCCGCGCAAATCGGCGTGGCCGTGCAGGATGCGCGGCGCATCGCTGCCGCGGCGCCGATCCGCACCTCGGCTGCCTTGACCAATACCGGCACGGCGACGATTTCGGCCGGCGTGGTCAATGGGCCGCCGCCCCCGAACGCCAACCTGACGCAGACCGTCACCCTCACCTTCAACAACCCACCGACGAGCTTCAATGTCGTGGGCACCGGCACGGGCAATCCCACCAATGTGCCTTACGTCTCGGGCGGCAACATCAGTTACAACGGTTGGACCCTCCAGATTTCTGGCGCGCCGGCGGCAGGCGATGTCTTCGTCGTCGAGCTCAATGCCAATGGCGTGGCAGACAATCGCAACGCCGTGCTGATGGCTGCCTTGCAGACGAGCAACACCGTGGCAGGGGGAACGACGACCTACCAAGGCGCCTATTCTCAGCTCGTTTCACAAGTGGGCAACAAGACGCGCGAGGTGAAATCGGTCGGCGAAGCACAGACCCGCCTCGCGGAAAACGCACAAAGCGCGCGCGACCGTTTCTCGGCCGTCAATCTCGATGAAGAGGCGGCCAATTTGATCCGCTTTCAGCAAGCCTACCAGGCCGCGGCGCGCATGATCGACATCGCCAGCCGCCTGTTCGAGGAAATCCTTGCGCTGGGTCGCTAAGGAGGAAAGACGATGAGAATCGCGACGAGTCAGATCTTCGATGCCAATGTGGCGACAATCAACCGCCAATGGGCTTCCTTGCTGCACTTGCAGCAACAGGTGGCGACGGGTCGGCGGGTGCTGACGCCGGCTGACGATCCGGTGGCGGCAGCGCGTGCACTCGAGGTGCAGCAGTCACAGTCGGTGTTGTCCCAATTTCGCACCAATCACGACAGCGCTCGTTCAGCCCTAGGACTCGAAGAGGCCCAGCTCTCGAGCGCTGGCGATCTGCTCGCAAGGATCAAGGAACTGGCGGTGCAAGGAGGCAACGCGGCGCTCTCCGCAGCCGATCGCCGGGCTCTGGCCATGGAGCTGCGCGCTCGTTACGACGAGCTCCTGGGGCTTGCCAACGCCGCCGACGGCCAGGGCATTTATCTGTTTGCCGGTTTCATGGGGACGACCAAGCCTTTCGGCGGGACGGTGGATGCGCTGAACGCGACGCCGACGAGCGAAATTCAATACTTCGGCGATGACGGCGTGCGCAAATTGCAGGTGGCGGCCGCACGCCATCTCGAAATCAGCGATCCGGGGCGGGATGTCTTCGTGCGCATCCGAAACGGTAACGGCTATTTCGTCACCCAATACGCCGCAACCAACACAGGAACGGGCATCATCGACAGCGGCTATGTCACCGATCCCACGACGTGGAATGCACTTCCCAACAAGAACTTCGAAATCCGCTTCTATGTCGATTCCAGCGTCACGCCCAACGTCACTTACTATGACCTCGTCGATACGACCGCGAATGTTTCCCTGCTGACCGGCGCCCCGCCGACGACCCCTCCCCCCTATACGGGCTTGCGGGTGTATGAGGAGGGCCAACCGATCCTGCTGCACAACCAAGGCGCCGAACCGCCTTTCGATCTCGGCGGCTATGTCGTGATCACCGGGCAGCCGGCCAACAACGACCTCTTCACCCTCTCGCCCGCGAGCCATCAGAGCGTCTTCAAGACGCTGGCGAAGCTGATCAAGGCGCTCGAGGATTCGACGGCCACGAACGATGCCGCGCGCGCGGCGTTTGCCAATGATCTCGGCTTCGCCCTGCGCGATCTCGCGCAGGCGGAAGAAAACATCCTGCGCGTGCGCGCCGCGATCGGGGCGCGTCTGTCCGAACTCGATTCCCTGAGCGAGACGAGCGCCGACTTGCAGTTGCAATACCAGCAGACGCTTTCGACGCTCACCGATCTCGATTACGCCAAGGCCATCTCGGATCTCACGCGCAAGCAGACCGATCTCCAGGCGGCGCAGCAGTCGTTCGTGCGCATTTCCCAGCTCTCCTTGTTCGACTATCTGCGATGAGGAAGTCATTGTTCGCATGCATTGCCGCGCTCGGCGGCTGCGCGATCAACCCGGGCGTCCATCAGGCGACCGGCGCCGCGGCCGATGCGACGGCGGGACTGGCCAAGACGGCGGCCCATGTGATCGGCGCGCCCTTGATTCCCGATGCGACGATCCAGTTGGGGCCGACGACGAGCTTTTCGCTCGAATCACTCCTCTTGGGCGGTGCCGCGGCGATCGCGGCATATTACGTGCTCGATCCGCTCGCGCCGAATTGGGAAATCCAAGAGGCGCGTTTTCCTGGCGATCATGTGCAGATCGCGCTGAAGATGAAGCGTTACTACGCGGGTGGCGCAGGCGAAGCGCGCGCGCTCTTGCACCGCCGCGCGCGCGAGCTCGTCAGGGAGGGGGGGTTTGCGCGCTATGAGATCGTCGAATACGAAGAAAGCATCGATTCGTCGCTCTTGGGCGCGCAACGACAGGCGCGCGGCGTGGTGCGCTTGATCAAGGGCTAGGCGCAGCCGCGCGCTGCAGCACTGCGAGCGAGGCGAAGGCGGCGGAGAAGAGCTCCTCGAGCGCGGCGCCGAAAAGGGGCAGCACGAACATCAGCATGACGAAGCCGACGACGAGGGTCACCGGAAAGCCGACGGCGAAGATGTTGAGTTGCGGCGCGACGCGCGCGAGCACGCCCATCGCGAGGTTGGCGATCAACAGCGCGGCGATCAGAGGCAGCGCGAGCAGGAGTCCCGCAGCAAAAAGCGAAGCAGACCACGCGAAGAGTTGCGAAAAGCCCGCGGGCGCAAGCGCCTGCAACGCGATCGGCCACCAGCGGTAGCTTTCGGCAAGCACCGAGAGCATCAATAGGTGCCCATTGAGCGACAAATAGACGAGGGTGGCCAAAAGCCCGAGGAATTCCGCGAGCACCGGCGTGGCGGCGGCGTTTTGTGGGTCGTAGAAGGTGGCGAAAGACAAGCTCATTTGCATGCCGATGACTTCGCCGGCGAGATCGACGGCCGCGAAAGCGAGCCTGACGGCAAAGCCCAAGAGCAGGCCGATGAGGATTTCGCGCGCGATCAAGACGAAGCCAAGCCAGGAACCGGCTGGAATCCCAGGCGATACCGGTAAAGCAGGCGCCAGTGCGAAGGCGATCACCACGCCAAGCCCTAGCCGGATGCGCACGGGAATCGCACGGTTGTTGAAGACGGGCGCGGCGGCGATGAGCGCGAGCACGCGCACGAGCGGAAAGAGGAACGCGGCAATCCAGCTCTCAAGCTGGCTGCTGGTGACGACGATCATGCGGCGCAGCTTCCAGCCCTAGCCGATGAGCGTAGGGATGGCGCCATAAAGCCGTGTCACGTAGTCGGTAAACAGCGTGACCATCCAAGGGCCGGCGACGATCAAGGTGACGAAGACGGCGATGATCTTGGGCACGAAGGACAGCGTGGCCTCATTGATCTGGGTCGCCGCCTGGAAGATCGAGACGATGAGGCCGGTGATCAAGGCCGCGGCGAAAAGGGGGGCGGAGACCAGCAGCATGACTTCGATGGCCTGGCGGCCGAGTTCGATGGCGGCGGTGGGGGTCATCTGAGTTCCTCTAGCCGAAGCTCGCGACGAGCGAGCCGATCAACAATTGCCAGCCGTCGACGAGCACGAAGAGCATCAATTTGAACGGCAAGGCGACGATGACAGGCGACATCATCATCATGCCCATCGACATCAACACCGAGGCGACGACCATGTCGATGATCAAAAACGGGATGAAGACGATGAAGCCGATCTGGAATGCGGTCTTGAGCTCCGAGGTGACGAAAGCGGGCACGAGGATGCGCATCGGCACCGCTTCTCGGCTCTCGGGCGGCGGGGTCTTGGCGATCTTCGCGAACAGGGCGAGATCGGCCTCGCGGGTCTGCTTGAGCATGAATTCGCGCAAGGGCTGGCTTGCGCGCTCGAGCGCCTGCGGAAAGGTGATCTTGTTTTCCGCGAGCGGTTGATAGGCGTCGAGATAGATTCTTTCCCCGACAGGTGCCATGATGAAGAAGGTCAGAAACAGCGCAAGTCCAATCAGGACTTGATTGGGCGGCGCGGTCTGGGTGCCGAGGGCATGGCGCAGCAGGGAAAAAACGATGATGATGCGCGTAAAGCAAGTCATCATCAGCAGGACGGCGGGCAAGAAGGTGAGGCTCGTGAGCAGCAGCAGGGTCTGGATCGACAGCGACCACTGCGTTGCGCCGCCCGGCATCGGTGTGGAGACGAGCGCGGGCAGGCTTTGCGCACTCACGCCGGTGGGTGCGAGGCTTGCGATCAGCAGCAGACATAGCGCGCTACGACGCATGGCGACGCAAGGCGGCGAGGAGCCGTTGGGAAAAATCTGGCGGCGGGTCGGCGGCGGGGAGCGTTTGCTTGGGCAACTCGCACAGCAGCGACACCTGGCCCGGGGCAACGCCCAACGCGAGCCAGCTTTCGCCGATCTCGACGACGACGATGCGCTCGCGCGCCCCGAGCATGGCGCCGCCTATGATGCGGACGACGCGTGGGGAGGCGCCGCCGGGCGCCTGCACCCGTTTGAGCAGCCACAACGCGCCCATGAGCAGCGCGAGCACGATAAAAAGCCCAGCGACCATCGTCGCGAGGCTCGCCCCCAATTCGGGGGGCGCGCTTTCAGCGCCATGGGCGGGCGTGAGGAGCAAGAAGGAAAGAGGCAAAAATTGCCGCATGGCGCGAGGATAGCGACTTACGCCGTGGTGCATAGGCACAATTTGCGCCGCTTTGCACGGCCTATTCTGGCGCCTCGGCGCGTGCGGCAAAAAGCCTAGCGGTTCAACTTGCGCAGACGCTCTTGCGGCGTGATGATGTCGGTCAGCCGGATGCCGAATTTCTCATTGACGACGACGACCTCGCCTTGGGCGATCAGGGTGCCATTGACGAGCACGTCCATCGGCTCGCCGGCAAGGGCGTCGAGCTCGACCACCGAGCCATGCGCGAGCTGCAAGAGGTTACGGATCGAAATCTTGGTGCGCCCGAGCTCGACGGTGAGCTGCACGGGGATGTCGAGGATCAGTTCGAGGCCATGATTGGCTTTTTCCGAGGCGCCGGAGAGCTCGCCGAAGAGTGCCGTAGCCGGCTTGGCGGCGGCTTTCTGCTTTGCGTCGTGCGCCGCCTGTTCGGCCATCGCGGCCGCCCAGTCGTCTTGTGCGGCGGACTTTTCTTCGCTGCCAGAAGACGCCTCGGCAGCCGCTTGCTCGGCCATCGCGGCCGCCCAGTCGTCCTCGAGGTTTGTGGTGGCGGCAGGATTCTCGTTCTCGCTCATGATGCGCCTTTCATTCGCATACTTCCTCCGGCGAGAGGAAGCTCTCGATCTTGATGGCGTATTGACCATTGCTCACGCCATAGCGGCATGCGAGCAGCGGCACGCCATCGACCTTGACGTGAATCGTGTCGGGAATCTCGATGGGCACGATATCGCCAACCTTGAGTTCCTTGACCTCGCCCAAGGTGAGCGTCGTGCCACCCAGCGTGGCGACGAGCTCGACTTCGGCGGACAGCAGCTGTTTTCTCAGCAATGTCGTCCAGCGCTGGTCGGATTCCGCTTGCTCGCTGTGCATCGTGCTGTAGAGGATGTCGCGGATCGGCTCGATCATCGAATAGGGCAGACAGACGTGCATTTCGGCGGCGTTGCCCGCGATTTCGATCGTGAAAGTGGTGGCGACGACGATTTCGGATGGCGTGGCGATGTTGGCAAACTGGGTGTTCATTTCCGAGCGGACGTATTCGAACTTGATCTCGAACACCGGCTGCCAAGCCTTTTCGTATTCGGCGAAAACGACGCTAAGCAGGCCCAGGATGATGCGCTGCTCGGTGGCAGTGAAATCTCGCCCTTCGACGCGCACGTGGAAACGCCCGTCGCTGCCGAACATGTTGTCGACGACGAGGAAGACCAGGTTGGGATCGAAGACCAAAAGCCCCGTGCCGCGCAACGGCTTGACCTGAATGAGATTGAGGTTCGTCGGCACGACCAAGTTGCGGATGAAGTCTGCATACTTTTGCACGCGCACGGGGCCGCAGGCGATCTCGGCGTTGCGGTGCATGTAGTTGAATAGACCAAAGCGCAGGTTGCGCGCAAAGCGCTCGTTGATCAATTCCAGCGTCGGCATGCGGCCGCGCACGATGCGCTCTTGCCGGCCGAGGTCGTACGGGCGAACGCCGCCTTGGGCTTCTTCCTGGGGGGCGCTCGATTCCTCAGTCTCGCCGGTCACCCCGCGCAGCAGGGCATCGACCTCTTCTTGCGAGAGGAACTCCTGGCTCATTGCACGATCAGCGAAGAGAAAAAGACGGCGGTCACGGGGCCCTCGCGGTCGGTGTCTTGTTTTTCACGCGCCGGGTCGACCTTGCGGTTGTCGAGCGTGGCGTTGATCGCTTCGCGGATTTGATTGGCCAACACTTGCATGCCTTCGGGCGTGCTGAGTTCGGAGGCCTTCTTCGCCGCGAGCAGCAACAAGACCTTGTGGCGGATCTCGGGCATGTATTGCTTGATTTGCTCCGCCACGGGCGCCTCGATGATCTTGAGTTCGGGCACTGCCTGCACGTAGGCTTCCTGCCCTTCGCTTTGCAGTTTGACGACGAAGGGATCGAGCTTCGTAAAGGCAGGCGGCGCCTCGGGCGCCTTTTTCTTCTTGGCTTTGGCGGTCTTCGCCGGCGCTTCCTCGGCTGCCTCTTCGTCTTCGGCGTCGGCGGATTTCTTCTTGAGCAGGAAGAACGCGCCTCCGCCGGCGAGCGCTAGGACGACGACGGCGATGACCAGGATCAACGGCAGCTTGCTTTTCTTTTTCGGCTCTTCGGCGGCGGCATCAGGTTTTTTCGCTTCGGCCATGGGAGGTCCCTAACGAAAGACGATCAAACGAAGACATCGATGAGCCCTCGGCCTCCGAACGCAGGAGTCTGCAGCGGGCGCAAAGCGGACTCGCGGGCGCCGACGGCGGCCAAGGGTTTGTGCGTGGTTCCCAAATTATCCGGATTTTCTTGACCTTGCGTCGAGGGGCGTGAAAATTCGGCGCCGATGTGGGTTTGCCCGAGGGCTATCCCCGCCTCGGCGAGCGCTTCGCGCAATCGCGGCAACGCGGCTTCGAGCGCTTCGCGCACGAGCGGATTGGGCGTGGCGAATTGCGCCTGGGCCGAGGCGTCGTCCGCAAGCGTCAGATGGATTTCGATGCGCCCCAGTTGCGGGGGCGTCAGCGTCAATTCGGCGTGGCTTTGCCCCTCGCGGGCAAACCAGGCGAGGCGCTGACCCACCGCGTCGGCCCAGCCGGGCGCTCCGAGGGGATGCTCGATGACGTGGGGCGGCGCCAGTGGACTGGGCGGCGTGGCGAGAGCAAACGACGAAAGGGCCGTCGTGAGTGGCGCGCCTGTCGGCAGCCCGGGAGGGGGGAAGAGATGAGGCGCAGCAGATGTTCCCCCTGCCTCCTCGCGGAGCGGCATGGGCGCCTGCGACGCCCGCAGCAGGCCCTCGCCGCCCTGATGGGATTCGGCGGTCAAGCCTGAAAAGAAATCCTCGCGGCGCTGGCTGCTGAGGCTCGCGAGAGGAGCTTTGCCGCCGGTTTCTAGGGGCAAGCCGGCAGCTTTTGCCGCATCGGGTTCGCGTGACGGCAAGGCTGGCCGTGCAGCGGAAAGTGGGCTGTCGCTTGCCACGGGCGCTGGCAAAGCCAAGGGAAGGGCGTAAGGCAAGGCGGCGAGATCGGCCGCGGATGCTGGATCGGTTGAGAGTTCGTCCGCTTCGACGGCGCGCGGCAATGGCGAAGAAGGAAACGCTTCCTGCGCGGTCAGTTGAGCGAGGATGAGCGCGAAAGGCGAAGCGGACAGGGCTTCCCCCTGCGGGGTTTGAGGCGCAAAAGTCTCGCTGGCCGTCTGCGCGGCGCCGGGCGCGGCGAGGAATGCGAGGGTGGGAAGCGACATCGGAAAATCCTTGCATACGAACCGGACGTTGTGCTGCAAGGCGCATGCCACCTCCGGCGTCAGCTTTCGTCCATGCGCTCCTCTGCGGCATGGCGACGCGCCGCGTGCTCATCGGTGACTTTCTGCTCGAGCTTGGCTTCGAAGCGCATCACGCGTTCGGCATGGCGTTGCTTGAGTGCATCGAACGCCTTGGTGCGCGCGCGCTGTTCGAGCCACTGTTGCTTGCCGGCGGCTGCGCGCGCATTGGATTCGGAGAGCTGACGTTTGGCGAGCTCGATCGCTTCCTCGAGGCGCGCGAGGAAGGCATGGTAGTTACGCCAGTCGGCCGGGCCCACGCCTTTTTCCGCAGCGGCGAGAAAGCGTGTCTGATATTCTTGACGGTATTGCTCGAGCAAGCGGAGCCGCTCGCTGGCGGCTTGCTCTGCGCCAATCAGATCGGCCAAGCGCCGCGTTGCCTGCTCGAGGCGCAGTGCCGAGAGATCGGCGATCGCTTGCAAGGGAAACGCTCGTTTCATGGCGCATGCACGGTAGGATGATCAGGTTATAGCCGATTTTCAGGCGCCGGCAAGCAGGGTGGCCAGGCGGGCGCGACTTTCCTCGGCCGAGGCGGCTTCGTCGATGCCTTGCTGGAGGAAGGCTTCGAGCTGCGGATAGAGCGCGATGGCGGTGTCGAGCAGCGGGTCGGAGCCGGCGACGTAAGCGCCCACGGCGAGGAGGTCGCGTGCGCGCTGATAGCGCGAGTAGAGTTGTTTGAAGCGGCGAATGCGGTCGAATTCCTCGCGCGTGACGAGATTGTTGAGCGCGCGGGATATCGACTGTTCGATGTCGATGGCCGGATAATGGCCGGCATCGGCGAGCTGGCGCGAGAGCACGATGTGGCCATCGAGAATCGCGCGCGCGGCGTCGGCGATCGGTTCTTGCGGATCATCGCCTTCGGTGAGCACGGTATAGAAGGCGGTGATCGAGCCGCCGCCGACCGGCCCGTTGCCGGCGCGTTCGACGAGCTGGGGCAGGCGCGCGAAGACCGAGGGGGGGTAGCCGCGCGTGACCGGCGGCTCGCCGATGGCCAGCGCGATTTCGCGGCTCGCCATCGCGTAGCGCGTCAGCGAATCCATGATCAAGAGGACATTGAGCCCCTCGTCGCGAAACTCCTCCGCGATTGCGGTGGCATAGGCGGCGCCTTGCAGGCGCATCAAGGGGCTCACGTCGGCCGGCGCGGCGACGACGACCGAGCGTCGCAAGCCCTCGGGGCCGAGGTTTTGCTCGATGAACTCGGCGACCTCGCGCCCCCGTTCGCCGATGAGGCCGACGACGATCACGTCGGCGCTGGTATAGCGCGCCATCATGCCGAGCAGTACGCTCTTGCCTACGCCGGAGCCGGCGAACAGGCCCAGGCGCTGACCGCGGCCGACGGTGAGCAAGGCGTCGATCGCGCGGATGCCGACCGACAAGGGCTCTTTGATGGGTGCGCGCGCGAGGGGGTTGATCGGGCGACCGACGAGCGAGCGGGAAGGATGCTCTGAAAGAGCGCCTTGCCCATCGAGCGGGCGGCCATTGCCATCGACGATGCGGCCCAGCAGCTGCCGGCCGACTGGCAGATGTTTGGCGCGGTCTCGGCTCCGCCGCCGGGGCGGGGAGGCATGGCGCAGGCTGGGCAAGCTCTGGGGCATTTCCAGGGGAAAGACATGCGCGCCGGGGGCTACGCCCCAGACGTCTTCCGTGGGCATCATGAACAGCTTGTCGCCATTGAAGCCGACGACTTCGGCTTCGATGAAGCCGCCGCCGGTGGTTTCGATGCGGCAGCCCGCGCCAAGCGGCAGACGCAGGCCGGCAGCTTCCATCACCAGCCCATTGATGCGCGTGAGTCTGCCGGCGAGGCGATAGGGTTGGGTTTCGCCCAAGCGATGGCGACAGGCGGAAAGAAATGCCCGCAGCGCTTCAGGTTTCATCGCCGTGAGGAGCAAAGTCGGCATCCAGCAGGCTGGCGGCGCCCAATTGCTCGAGGGCGCGGCGCCAGCGGACAGACAGCCGCGCATCGAGTTGGGTGTGGCCGGCCTCCAGCACGCAATCGCCGCGCGACAACCGCTCGTCTTCGACGAGCCGATGGCCGCCATGGCCCAAGGCGTCGCCCAGCAGGCTGCGCACCAATGCGGCATCTTGGGGAGAAATGCGGATCGTTGCATGCTGTTGGGGAAGTTGTGCGAGCGCTTCGTGGATCACGGCCTGCAGCGTCTCGGGGCGGTGGGAGATCTGGCTACGCACGATCAGGCGTGAAAGCTCCACCGCAAGCGCAAGAATCTCGCGTCCCGTTTCTTCTTCGAGACGGCCAAGCGCCGCGTCGAGCGCCTCAGCGAGCCGGACGAGCCGCGCGGCGGCTTCTTCCGCCGCGGCGCGTCCCGCGGCGTAACCCGCCGCATAGCCTTCGGCATGGCCTGCTTGTCGTCCGGCGGCCAGCCCTTCTTCTCGCCCTTCGGCGAAACCCGCGGCATGGGCGGCGCTGCGAATCTCTTCGAGCTCTGCGGCGGTGGGGAGCTGGGGCGCCGGCGGGGCTTGCGGCGTTGCCTTTTCCGTCTCGTCGAAGCTGGCGAGTTCCCAGCGTTCCCAGGCGGTGAGTCCTTTGGTGTCGGCTCTGCGCATGCGGGACGATCGCTCGCGAAGTTAGATCATGATGTCTTCGCCGCCTTTGCCGCCCAGTTGGATCTGGCCTTCGTCGGCAAGCCGGCGTGCGATCTTGAGGATTTCCTTTTGCGCGGCCTCGACTTCCGACAGGCGCACCGGCCCCTTGGATTCGAGATCTTCGCGCAACATTTCGGCGGCGCGTTGAGACATGTTCTTGAAGATTTTCTCGCGCAATTCGGGAGACGCACCTTTGAGCGCGAGCACCAAGGTATCCGATTGGACTTCGCGCAACAGAAGCTGCACACCGCGGTCATCGACGTCGAGGAGATTTTCGAAGACGAACATTTCGTCGAGGATCTTTTGCGCAAGATCCGGATCGTATTCGCGCACGTTGTCGAGGATCGCGGTTTCGGCCGCCTGGCCGACATAGTTGAGGATTTCGGCGGCGTGGCGCACGCCGCCCATCGCCGCTTTCTTGACGTTGGCGGCAGCCCCCGCAAGAAGCCGGGAAAGTGCTTCGTTGAGCTCACGCAACGCAATGGGCTGGATGCCGTCGAGAGTGGCGATGCGCAATACGACGTCATTGCGCAGGCGATCGCTGAAATGCTTGAGAATCTCGCCGGCTTGATCGTATTCGAGATGCACGAGGATTGCCGCGATGATCTGGGGATGCTCGTTTTTGATGAGGTCCGCGACGGTGGCGGCGTCCATCCATTTCAACGCCTCGATGCCCGAGGTGTCGCCGCCATGCAGGATGCGCCCGATCAGGTTCGCGGCCTTGTCGTCGCCCAGCGCCTTGGTCAGCATTTGCCGGATCATCTCCTCGTCTGCGGCGAGTCCGGCGCCTTTCGCCGCATGGGCTTCGAGTTCCGAAAGCAAGGCTTCGATTTTTTCGCGCGGCACCGATTTGATGCCGGCCATCGTGTGGCCGAGTTTTTGCACCTCGCGCGGCCCCAGATGTTTGAGGACTTCGGCGGCGGCATCGGGCCCGAGCGAGAGCAGGAGCATCGCGCTCTTTTCCAGGCCTTCGTCGGTTTGAGAGACAGCCATGTTGCTTGTACAAGCTCTCGGAGGCGATCAGGCGTTCGCGTTTGCGCCCATCCACTCCTTGATGAGTTCGGCGACCAATTTGGGTTCCTTCTGCGCGAGTTCGCGTGCTTCCTTGAGTCTATCTTCGAACGATTTGACGAGGGGCTGCTCGCCGGTCTGTGGGGCTTTTTCCTCGGCCGCAGCCACCGCCTCTTCCTCGGCCTTTTCGCGCTCGCCTGGGGGCTGCGCCATGCTCAACAACGGCTTGACGAGCTTGAACCAGAGCAATAGCGCAAGCAGGCCCAAGAGGAGATATTGTCCCACGTCTTTGGCGAATGCGAGCACGAAGGGGTCTTTCCAGAGGGGAAGCTCGGGCAGCGTTTCTGCTTCCTTGGGCGTCAAGGGCGCAGCGGCGACCGAGATCGTATCGCCGCGCTTCTCGTCGAAGCCGACGGCCTGCTTGGCCAGCTCCTCGATGCGCTTGAGCTCTTCGGCAGACGGCGGCACGGGCTTGCCGGGCTTGCCGTCCTTACCCGGTGGGCCTGGGCGATGGTTGACGACGATCGCGAGCGATAGTCTCTTGATCGAGCCGGGAACGCCGCGCACATGGCGCACCGTCTTGTCGAGCTCGTAATTGATCGTCGCATTGCGGCTGTAATTGCCCGCGGCCGTGCCGGTTGCCCCAGCGCTTGCGACCGGCGGCGCGGTCAAAGGCGCAGTGGCGGGTACGGGCGGCTGGTTGGTGAGCGCACCGGGAACCCCCATGGCCGGGGGATTGCCGCTGCCGGATTCCTGCGTCTGCTGGCTGCGGATGGCCGTCTTGGGCGCAGGGTTGGGCTGATAGCTTTCTTCGACTTGCTCGACATGAGAAAAGTCGACATCGGCCGTGAGCTGAGCGCGGAAGTTGTCCTTGCCGACGAGTGCCACGAGCAAATCATCGACGCGCTCGAGGTAGCGTTTTTCGAGGTCGCGCACGTAGGCGATCTGGCTCGCATCCAGCCCGGCGAGGCGGTTTTTATCCGGCGCCGGCGAGAGCAGCTTGCCATCCTGATCGATGATGCTGACGTTGGCGGGGGAGAGCTGCGGCACCGACGAAGAGACGAGATGCACGATGCCGGCGATTTGGATCGGATCGAGCGTGCGGCCGGGCTGTAACCCAACCACCACCGAAGCCGAAGGTTTGATCTCGTCGCGCAAAAATGCGGTTTGCTTGGGAATCGCCAGATGTACACGCGCGGCCCGCACCGCGGAGAGCGTCTGAATGGTGCGGGAGAGCTCCCCTTCGAGCGCGCGCTGATAGTTGATTTGTTCGGCGAACTGGGAAATGCCCAGTTTCTGGTTTTCCATGACTTCGAAGCCGACCAGCCCTCCCTTCGGCAGCCCTTGCGCGGCCAAGCGCAGCCGGAGGTCATGCACGCGCTCGGCGGGAACCAAGATCGAACTCCCCCCATGGCCCAGCTTGTAGGGGATGTTTTGTTGCTCGAGCGCAGCGACGATCTGGCCGCCGTCTGCCTCCGAAAGATTCGAAAACAAAACGCCATAACTCGGCGCGCGTAGCCAAAGCCAGGCTGCCACGATGAGCGCGAGCGCGAGAGCGATGCCGCCGAGGAGGCCGAGTTTCTGGCGGTTGGACAATTGCGTCCACTGGGCAGGCAGAAAGGGAAGAACGGCGGACGTGGTTTCGGCCATGCGAGCTCGTTGCGCAACGAACAGAGTCAAGCGATGCGTGGATTCTCGCTTGAGCAAGCAAGGATGGTTCCAGCAAAGAGCGGCAAATCTTGCCGGCTATTGTGCGGGCAGACGCTCTTTTTTCCCGCATCGGCGCTGCGAGCGGGCCACTTGACCAAATGGCAAGAATTGCCGTTTTATTTCGCCGATTCCTGCCTGCCGAGTTTTGTCAAGATAGCAAAGATGGCTGCTCCCGACGCAACTTCCCTTGCCCGCCCCGATCCCCAGAAGCTCGCGGAGGCCTTTCGCCTTTTCAATGAGGTCTCGGAGGAGCTCGCGGCTTCCTATCACGCCCTCGAGCGGCGCGTCGAGGCGCTCACGAAGGAGCTTGCTGCGGCGAACGCAGAAGCCGAACGGCTGCGACGCGAGGCCGAACGCAATGAGCGCCTGCGCGCGATGGGCGAGATGGTGGCGCGGCTTGCGCATCAGTTGCGCACGCCGTTGGCGGCGGCGCTTTTGTATGCCGGCAACCTCGAAAATCCAGAGCTTCCGCAAGCCGCGCGGCTCGCCATAGCACGCAAGACCGTCGAGCGGCTCAAGCATCTCGAGCGCCTGATCCAAGACATGCTCCTGTTTGCGCGAGGGGAGGTGCTCGGGCGCGAAAAAATGAGCACGAGCTGTGTGTTCGCCGAGCTCGCGCAGACTTTTGAACCTTTGGCAGCAAGCCGCGGGGTGCAGCTGCTCTTTCGAGAGACGACGCCGGTCGAATTCATCGGCGATCGCAAGGCGATCGTCGGGGCACTGGCCAATCTGATCGAGAACGCTCTCTCGGCAACGCCGCAAGGAGGACGGGTCGAGGCATGGGTCGAGGTCGATGAGGAGCGCATCCGTTTCGGGGTGCGCGATACGGGAGCCGGCATGGGGCCGGAAGTTCTCGAACGGCTATTCGAGCCTTTCTTTACCACGCGCAGCGAAGGCACTGGCCTGGGGCTAGCGATTGCGCGCGCGGTCGCGCGTGCGCATGGGGGCGGCATCGAAGCTCAGTCTGCGCCTGGGGAGGGCAGCACGTTCGTGTTTTCGCTCGCACGTAGACTGGAGAGCGTTGGCTCATGAGCAAGAAGAAAATCCTAGTGGTCGAGGACGACGCGGCGTTGCGCGATGCGCTCGAGCTCACGCTGCTTGCGCACGGTTATGAAGTGATCGCTGTCGGGGATGGCCATGCGGCGCTCGAGCGGCTGGCGCAGGAGCCTTTCCAGATGGTGGTCTCGGATTTGCGCATGGCCCCCATGGATGGCTTGACGCTTTTGGCCACGATTCGCGCCCGCTGGCCTGGCCTGCCCGTCCTTTTGATGACGGCCTTTGGCGATGTGGACAAGGCCGTGGCGGCGATGCGCGGCGGCGCTTGCGACTTCATGTTGAAGCCCTTCGAACCGAAGGCGTTGATCGAACAAATCGAACGCTATGCGATGGCGCCGGCGCCCGCTGGCCTCGTGGCGGCCGATCCCAAGACCCTTGAACTCTTGCTCGTTGCCGCGCGCGTCGCGCAAACCGATGCAACGGTGTTGCTGACAGGCGAATCGGGCAGCGGGAAAGAGGTCTTTGCGCGCTACATACATGAGCAGTCGGCCCGCCGCGCGGGCCCTTTCGTCGCCATCAACTGTGCCGCGATTCCCGAGAATCTGCTCGAAGCGACGTTGTTCGGCTACGAAAAAGGCGCATTCACCGGCGCGAGCACGAGCCAGGCCGGCAAGTTCGAGCAGGCGAATCACGGCACCTTGCTGCTCGACGAAATTTCCGAAATGCCACTCATGCTCCAGGCCAAGCTCCTGCGCGTGCTGCAAGAGCGCGAAGTGGAGCGTGTGGGCGGCAAGAAGCCAATCCCCATCGACCTGCGCATCATCGCCACCTCCAATCGAGAGATGGCAAAGGAAGTGCGCGAAGGCCGCTTCCGCGAGGATCTTTTCTATCGCCTCAACGTCTTCCCCTTGACCGTTCCCCCTTTGCGCGAACGAAAAGGGGATATCTTGCCGCTTGCGCGTCATTTTCTCCAGCGGCACGGCGCCAAAACGGGCAGGCGCGCACTGCATCTCACGCCGGAAGCCGAGGCGCAGCTTCTTGCCCATACCTGGCCTGGCAACGTGCGCGAGCTCGAAAACGTGATCCAGCGTGCCTTGATCCTTGCGCCCCATGAGGCGATCGCGCCTGAACATCTGTTGCTGGGGCAAGCCAAAGCCGAGGCGACCCCCTCTGCGCAGGTGACGCCGCCGGCAAGCATCAAGGAGCTCGAACGCCAGCACATCCTCGAGACCCTCGCCAAGGTCAAGGGCTCTCGCAAGGAGGCCGCCCGACTGTTGGGCATGCCCGAACGCACCTTGCGGTATAAGCTGGCCCAATACCGCAAAGAAGGGGTGTTCGAGGATTAGTGAAGGAGGATACCCACTCGCGAAACGGCACAAGGTTTGCTATAAAGTATATGATCCAGTCGTGAAGGAAAGACACCGATGCCCGTTGATACGCGCGCCATCAACGACATGCTCAACCAGTTGGCGGCCTTGAGGCAGGCTGCCGCCGGCCAGACGGCGGGTGCGCCTGTGGCTTCTGAGGGTGCTGATTTCGCCCAAGCGTTGAAGAACGCGATCGAGGCCGTCAATGCCACCCAGCAACGGGCGCAGCAGCTTTCTCAGGATTTCGTCGCCGGCAAAGAAAACGTCGAGCTTTCCACGGTGATGATCGAGCTCGAAAAGGCGAGCCTCGCGTTTCAGCAAATGGTGCAAGTGCGCAACAAGCTCGTGCAGGCTTATCAAGACGTGATGAACATGCCGGTTTGAGTGGGAGCGTCGAGACCGCACACAATGCACGCTTGGCCGCTTATGCCAAGCCGCGCGCCTTGCGGCTTCTCTCGACGGCGAGGATGTAGCGCTGGATACGGGCTTCCTCTGCTGCGGGGAGCTTGTCGAAAGCGCAGCCGGCGCGGCGCTGCTTGCCGCCGCGCGGGGTTTCGATCTCGCGCAGATTGCACACCGTCAGAGTCGTCAGGAGAGCGCCGAATTCCGGCAAATCGACGCGGCAGTCAGAGAATTTCGCGCCGATCTCGAAGGGCACGCCTTCTGGCGGGGCGTCGATGCAAAGCCCCCCCGAAGAGATGTCATAGACGCGGCTTTCATGGTAATAAACGCCCCCCTCGGGGAGCCGCAGCGGCAGCACGCAGCGCACCGGCGGCGAGATCGGCGTGGCCAGGCGGTAGTATTCGCGTCGCTGCAGGCGCAGGACTTCTTTCGGCAACTCGGCGAGGAATGCGGGGGCGCCCTCGAAATCGATGAGGGAAAAAGCGCCGAGCAGAAACTGCACGCGCACGCCTTCGCACTGCGTGACGCAGAAATGTTTGGCCGCCGCGAGCGCCTTGCGATTCATCTCCGCCTGGGCGCCATAGTCGAGGACGAGATGCGCATCGCGGAGCTGGAGCACGGTCGTGAGCAAGAAGCTTTGCCCCTCGTCGAAAAAGACCGTGATTTGGCTGTGACGCTCTTTGAGCTGACGCAGCACGGCGCGCACGTCGGCTGGAGTCGTGAGCAGATAGCGGCTGTATTCCGACGGTTCGGTAAACGTCGGCAGTGAGACTGGTACTGGCCCGTTCATCCCAGATCGCAGCGAGTTTTCGAGGGGTTCCTAGACAGGCGGATATTCCCGTGATTCTATCCGCCAAAGCCAAGCCAGGAGTTCCGCCACCGCAAGGTAGAGCGCCGGCGGGATGTGGGCGTCCAGGTCGACCTGCGCGAGCAATGCGACGAGCTCGGGCGATTCATGGACATAGACGCCATGTTCTTTTGCACGCGCAATGATTTCTTCGGCGATGAGGCCGCGCCCTTTGGCGACGACACGGGGCGCAAGATCGCCCGGCGCATATTTGAGCGCCACGGCCAGCGCGCGCGCCGCAGGCGCGGCTGACTCATCCGCCCGATCCATGGGGGGTGCGAATGTCGATGGCGCGCAGCGCAAGCCCGATGCCGGCAAACGCCTGCGCAAGTTCAGGGAGTTCTGCGCGTAAGCGCGCGCTTGCTGCTTCGTCCGCCGTTTCGAGCACGAGCTCGACGGTTTCGCGGAAAAGCGCAAGACGCGCATCAATGGCACCCAACCCCGGCAAGGCGAGTGTGAGGCGGGTGCGCCACGGCAGCTCTGCTTCTGGTTCCGTGCCTTTTTCTTTTTTTTCCTGCCGCTCGCGCCAATCGATTTCCCAGGTGGCGGAAAATCCCGGCCACAATTCCCCTTGCCAGACCAGGCGCTGGCTGGCGAGCGCCTCGAGCTGTTGGGCGACGATCGGCCGCAAAGGCTCAGGCACTGTCGCGGCGGACATCCTTCCCTCCAGCGCGCCAGGAAGGCGTTCGGCGGGTGCGCCCATGCGCTGCTCGCCGGTTTGCGGCGAACTCTCCTGGCTTGGGGGGGCGCGGAAAGCGGCAGGCGTTGCTTCATGCGCGGCTTCGAAGGCGGCCGCAGCCAGCCGCGCGTGCGGTTCGGCGAACAGATCGGCAAGCGGACGCTTCTGCTGCAACCACTGCACGAGGTGCGCTTCATAAAAGACGCCGCTTTCGCTCACCGCCTGCTGGAGACGAGGCGCCAAAACACTTGCTGCCGCTTCGGTCATGGCCGGAGGGGCGGGAAAAAGCGGGGCTGCAGCTTGAGAAAGCGGAGCCGGCTTTGCCGTTTGCCCGGCGGCAGGCAAGAGTTCACCGATCATGCGCGCCGTGGCGCTCATGCGCACCCAAGGGTAAGCGCTTGCTTCTTCCGCGGCGCCTTCCCCTGCGCCATCGATGCGACGGGCGAGGATCGCCTTTGGCGAGCGATCGATGACCAAAAGCTCCAACTCGTCGCCGGGTTTCGCTCCTTCGGGAAGCGCAAGCGTCACGGTTTTGCCGGCGACCAGGGCGCGAAAAGTGTTTTCGGGCAGAGCCTCGAGGATACGCGCGCGGAAAGTTTGGCCTGGCGCAAGCTCAGGCAATTCGGCGGGAATTGCGTGCGTGGGCCTCAGCGGTTGGACGAGATCCGCTTCGCTTTGCAGCTTCAGACGCAAGCCCACATCGACCGGCGCCAGGGCCATCGCACGCTCCTAATCCTCGGGAACTATTTCCGGCAAACAGCCGACGTCGACGAGCCGCGGGCCACGGAGGCCTTGGCAGGCGGGCACGATAGCCCTGAGGATGCGCGTGGAGGCGTCGCGGTAGCTCATCGCCGTCAGTCGCCCGCGCCATAGGCGCGTTCGACCTTGTCCTGATTGAGGCGGCCGGTCAGATACCGCCGCACCTGCTCCATCCAGGGCTCCGTATGGCGGCGAATCTCGGCGTCGTCGGCGAGGATGGCGCGAATCAGGGCGCGTTTTTCCTCGATTTCCTCGGGCGGGCCGGCTTCCTCCTTTGCCTCCCGCGCGAGCTGGTCGCGCAGCGCCGCGACATTGCGCTCCAAGGCGATCAGGCGGTCCCAATCCTGCGCGCGCGCTGCATCCACCATGCAGCTGGCGAGCCTGCGCATTTCCCGGTAGATTTCGAGCTGAGTGGGCATCGCCAGCATGATAGCTTCATGCATGCTCTTGGCTCGCGGAAACAACGGCCGGATCGTTGGCTATTTTCGCCCACGCATCGCGAATCTCGCTCAGCAGCTGCTGGACTTCGCCGAGCGCGGCCTGGTCGTTTTTGAGGTTGGCGTAAAAGAGGCGATCGCACATATAGTCGTAAAGCGCAGCCAGACGAGCCGCCAATTCGCCGCCCTTCTCGTAATCGAGACTGGCTTTCAGGCCATTGGTGAGGATATCGATGGCCTTGGTGATGGCCGTTCCCTTCTCTGCGATTGCGCCCGTCGCGAGGCCATGCTGCGCGCGCGCCACGGCCGCCAGGGCGCCGTCGAAGAGCATCAGTATCAAGCTATGCGGGCTTGCCCCCATGATGCCGGTTTCAACGCCAACCTGGCTATATGCCTGGCTCGGATTGGTGGTCGAGGAATACATGAGCTATCCTTATCTCGTCGTGGTGTTGGATAACCGAGCCAATTGCAGGGACAGGAACTGGCTCGTCTGGTTGAGGCTGGCGACGAGGGAGTCGAGCGAAGAAAACTGCGTGCGGTAGCGGTCCTCGATCGATTTCAGGCGTCGCTGGAAGACTTCCATGCGTTGCTGGAGGTCCTTGATCGAAGCGTTGATGCCTTCCGTGCGGCTATCGATCAGTCCTTTCGCCTCGACCATCGCGGCGATCTCGTTCTTGAAACGCACCGCAATGCCTGGGTTGCCGCTCGTCGTTTGCGTCATCAGGCTCTTGACGTCCTTGTTGGGGTCGTTCAAGGCCGCCGTGAGCTTGGCCGTGTCCAAGGAAAGCGTGCCATCCTTTTGCAGTCGGACGCCGATGTCGGAAAGCCGCGCGATATCGCCCAAGCCGCTGACGCTTTCGAAGACGAGTTGGTTGAGGCGGCTGGCGATGCCGCGCACGGTGGCGTCACCCGTCAGGATGGCGGCTTTCTTGGTTTCCGGATCATACTGCGCGATCGTGTCGATTTGCTTCTTGACTTCGTTGAAGGCTTTGACGAAGCCATCGAAGGCGGTGACGACGGCGGCGGTGTTTTTGCCCACCGTCAGCGTCGTGCTGCCCGTTCCGGCCAGCGTCAGCGTTACGCCATCGAGCGCATCGCTGATCGTGTTCGAGCTGCGGGTGATGGAAAGGCCGTTGATCGTCAATTGCGCATCCTGCGCGGCCTGGGTTTGCACGAGGTTGGCGCTGGCGAGGTCAGTGAGTGGATTGTCGCCGCCGCTGCCTGAATCGCTCACGGACACCGTGATCGCGCCTGCTGAGCCCAGAGTTTTCGAAGTCAGGACCAGTCGTTGCGCGCTGCCGTCATTGACGATGCTGGCGGTAACGCCTGCATTGGCGGCGTTGATCGCATCGCGGATGCCTGCCAACGTGTTGTTCGTCGCATCGATCGTGATGGTGACGGGCGAGCCGCTGCCCACGCTGATCGACAACGTGCCTGTGTTGAAAGTGGCCGCCGTAGAGGAATAATTGCCGTTTGTGCGCAACGTGTGATATTTGGCGAGCTGCGTCACCTGGATTGCGTAGCTGCCCGCGCTGTTGCCGTTGGCCGCAGTAGCGGTGAGCACCTCCTTGTTCGTGCTCGTAGCCGAATAGCCCGTGTAAGTGCCGGCCTGAGCCAGCGTGTTGGCGGAAGCTTGCAGGCTCGATAACGCCGATTTGAGTCCACCCAACGCGGAGATCTTTGCTTGATAGCTGGCCTCCTTCGCAGCCATCGCCTTGAGCGGCTGGCTTTCCACCGCCATCAATTTCGAGACGATGCCATTGATGTCGAGGCCGGAGCCAAGGCCTGGAGAAGAAATCGTCGCCATTGTCATCCTCCTTCGCCGGAACGAAGCCCCTGTCATTTGCGGCCAAGGGGCACCGTATCTTTTTTACGGCAGCACGATAAAAAACTGTAGCACGAGCGCGCCCTCAAGGAAAGCAAAAGAAAGGCCAAAAAGAAAAAACGCCCGTTTGCGGACGGACGTCAGGTCGTTTGCCGCGTGCATGCGTCGCCCCTGTGTGGGATTTCAGGCTCGTTGCGGCAATAGCAGCCCTTGCATTTTTTCGAGCGAACGTGCGATCTCGACGAGCTCTTCCGGCGGGATCTGGCGAATCACCTCACCGGTTTCGGCATCGGTGATTTTGATCACCATCCGGCCAGCTTCTTCGTCGAGGGCAAACGAAAGCGCGTTGGGCGCTTTCACCTCGACCCATTGCTTGAGCGTGGTCATCAGCGCAGCAGGCGAGGGAGTTTCGCTGCGAGAAGGCAAGGGCAGGGGCGCTGGCAAGGCAGCGGGCGCGGCCTGCGCTTGCTGCGCGCGCGCCTTTTCTTGGCCATATGGCCCAGGCTGAGCCGGGGCCATGGCGGAGGCGCTGCCTGTGCCGGGAGCGATGATCGTCGTCATGGACATCCTCCTTGCCTACGGCGCGAGGCAGGGAGCCTCGCGCCCGTTTGGGGATTTAGCCACGCAGCAGGGTGAGCGCGCTCTGCGGCAAGGCGTTTGCCTGCGCGAGCATGGCGATGCCGGCTTGTTGCAGGATCTGCACGCGCGTGAGGTTCGCCGTCTCGGCCGCGAAGTCGGCGTCGCGGATGCGGCTTCTTGCTGCCGACATGTTCTCCGAGGAGATCTGCAGGTTGGCGATGGTCGCCTCGAAGCGGGACTGCAAGGCGCCGAACTTCGCACGCTGGGCGTTGATCGCATCGATCGCCGAATCGACGGTGCGCAAGGCCTGGGTCGCGTTCGCCACCGTCGA
>JAOADW010000028.1 GCA_026417115.1 Rhodocyclaceae bacterium | reverse complement strand
GTCAACAAATTCATCAACGATGCGGCAGAGGTCGGCGCCTCTGACATTCATCTCGAGTGTTTTCCGATGGAGCCGCTCGCGCGCATTCGTTTCCGCCGCGATGGGCGGCTCGAAGACTATTCGCAGTATTCGGCGAGTTACCATCGGGCCGTGGTTTCACGCATCAAGATCATGGCGAGCCTCGACATCGCCGAGCGGCGGCTGCCGCAGGATGGCAAGATTAGTTTCTTGCGTCCCGACAAGAAACGCATCGATCTGCGTGTGGCGACGATCCCCACCACGCGGGGCATCGAAAACGTGACGATCCGCCTCTTGGCTTCGAACGAGCCCATGCCTTTGCAGAAGCTGCAGATGGCGGAGCGCGATTTGCATGCCTTCCAGCGCATGCTCGCACGGCCCTATGGCCTGCTCCTGGTCTGTGGGCCGACGGGAAGCGGCAAAACGACCACCTTGCATTCGGCGCTCGCCGAGCTCAATCGGCCCGAAAACAAGATCTGGACTGCCGAGGATCCCATCGAAATCGTGCAAAAAAACATCTGCCAGGTGCAAGTCAATCCCCAAATCGGCATGACCTTCGCGCGCGCACTGCGTTCTTTTTTGCGCGCCGATCCAGACATCATCATGATCGGCGAGATGCGGGACACCGAGACCGCGAACATCGCCGTCGAAGCTTCGATGACCGGACACCTCGTGTTATCGACCCTGCATACCAATTCTGCGGCGGAAACGGCTGCGCGGCTGTTGGATCTGGGCGTTGACCCTTTCAATCTCGCGGATGCGCTGATCGGCGTGCTGGCGCAGCGGCTGACTCGGCGCCTGTGCCCGCAGTGTCGGCAGCGTATCGAGACGAGTGCAGCCGAGCTCGACGAGTTGGCGGCCGAATATGTGTATTCGGCCGAAGAAAGAATGCCGGCACACAGCGAGAAAGACGCGATCATCGAAGACTGGCGTCGTCGTTTGGGTGCCAGCTCGCCTTTGGCACTTTGGCAAGCGCCGGGCTGCGCCCAGTGTCACCACGAAGGCTATCGCGGCCGCGTGGCGATTTTCGAGCTCCTCGAGGTCTCGCCGCGTATCCGTCAGGCGATCGCGCACCGCGCATCCGCCGCCGAGATGCAGAAGATCGCGATTTCCGAAGGCATGCATACGCTCAAGCAAGACGGCATCGAAAAGGCGCTCATGGGCCTGACGGACATGACCCAGGTGCGCGCGGTGTGTACCTGAGCGAAAAGGCGCTGTGTCGAGCACGCATAGGCCCTGTTCCTCTGGGGATGTGGAGCTGGCTTCCGGAAACGAGGCGGACGAGGGGCGGCTCGGATAGAATGGGCTTTTTGCGGTGCGGGCATGGAACAGTTTCACGGCACGACGATCCTTTCGGTGCGTCGCGGCGGCATGGTCGCGATGGGCGGCGATGGCCAGGTCACGCTCGGCGCCGTCGTCGTCAAGAGCACGGCGCGCAAGGTGCGCAGGCTCTATCAAGAGCGCATCTTGGCGGGATTTGCCGGCGGCACGGCCGACGCGTTTACGCTTTTCGAACGCTTCGAAGCGAAATTGGAAAAGCACCAGGGCAACCTCTTGCGCTCGGCCGTTGAACTGGCCAAGGATTGGCGCACCGATCGCATGCTGCGCCGCCTGGAAGCCATGCTCGCTGTCGCAGACCGCGAAAGCTCGTTGCTTATCACCGGCAACGGCGATGTGCTGGAGCCCGAGGCGGGCATCCTCGCCATCGGCAGCGGCGGGGCCTATGCGCAAGCGGCAGCGCGGGCGTTGCTTGAAAACACCGAGCTTTCTGCCGAGGCCATCGTCAGGAAGGCGCTTGCGATCGCGGGCGATCTATGCATCTACACCAATCAGAACCACGTCATCGAGGTGCTGTCGTGAGCCAGATGACGCCCGCCGAAATCGTTTCCGAGCTCGACAAATACATCGTCGGGCAGACGCGCGCAAAGCGCGCGGTGGCGATCGCCTTGCGCAATCGCTGGCGCCGTGCGCGGGTGCCCGAGCCTTTGCGCTCTGAAATCACGCCCAAGAACATCCTCATGATCGGCCCCACGGGGGTGGGCAAAACCGAAATCGCGCGGCGCTTGGCGCGCCTTTCCCATGCGCCTTTCATCAAGGTGGAGGCGACCAAGTTTACCGAGGTCGGCTATGTCGGCCGTGATGTCGATAGCATCATTCGGGATCTGGTCGAGGTGGCGGTGAAAGAGGAGCGTGAGCGCGCGCTCCGCCGTGTCGCCGACCGCGCTCAGGAGGCCGCCGAGGAGCGCATCCTCGATGTGCTGTTGCCGCCGGCGCGCATGGGGCTTTCTGCCGAGGCGTCCAGCGATACGGCGACGCGGCAGAAATTTCGCAAGAAATTACGCGAAGGCGAGCTCGACGACAAGGAGATCGAGATCGAATTGAGCATGCCGCTGGCGAGCATGGAGATCCTCGCGCCGCCGGGGATGGAAGAATTGACGCAACAAATACAACACATGTTCCAAAGCCTTGGGGGCGGACGCAAGAAGACGCGCAAGCTGAAGATTCGCGAGGCCTTGCGGCGGCTTGCCGAAGAAGAGGCGGCGCGGCTCGTCAATGACGAAGAAATCAAGGCGCAGGCGCTGAAAAACGTCGAGCAAAACGGCATCGTGTTCCTCGACGAGATGGACAAGATCGCCTCGCGCGGCGAGGTCGTCGGCGCCGATGTCTCGCGTCAGGGAGTGCAGCGAGATCTTCTCCCCCTGGTGGAGGGTACGACGGTTTCGACCAAATACGGCATGGTCAAGACCGATCATATTTTGTTCATCGCTAGCGGCGCATTCCATTTCGCGAAGCCTTCCGACCTGATCCCGGAGCTGCAAGGCCGCTTTCCGATTCGCGTCGAACTCGACCCGCTTTCGGTCGAAGATTTCGAGCGCATCCTGACACAGACCGACGCATGCTTGACGCGCCAATATGCGGCTTTGCTCGCAACAGAGGGCGTCGAGATCGAATTCACGGCCGAAGGCATCCGCCGGCTTGCGGAAATCGCCTTCGAAGTCAACGAGCGCACGGAAAACATCGGCGCCCGGCGCCTGTATACGGTGATGGAAAAGCTGCTCGAAGAGGTCTCTTTTGCCACGCCGACGGGAAAGGTGACGATCGACGCCGCTTATGTCGAAAGCCGCCTGGCTGAACTCGCTGCCCGCGAGGATCTTTCCCGTTACGTGCTTTGACGATGCTGCTGCGCATCGTCGCCATCGTGTTTCCTGTCTTCGCCATCGTCGCCGTTGGCTGGCTTTATGCGCGCTTGACGGCCTTGCGCGGGCGGCAGCTGGACATGGGCTTTGCCAATCGGCTCAACATGGACGTTTTCGTGCCGGCGCTGGTCTTCGCGGCGCTCGCGACCAAGGATTTCGACCTCGCGGCGCATCTGCGCCTGGCTTGGGCGGCGCTGTTTCTCTTGTTGGGTTCCGGCCTTTGCGGCTGGATCTTGTCGCGTTGCTTGCGAGAGTCGCCTTTGACCCTCGCGCCGCCGATGATGTTCATCAATGCCGGCAACATGGGATTGCCTTTGCTCGTGCTGGCTTTCGGCGAGGCCGCTCTGCCGGCTGCCGTGGTGTTGTTCTTCGTCGAAAACACGCTCCATTACACCCTGGGCACGTGGTTGCTCGACCGCCATGCTCGGTTATGGACGTTATGGCGCGTGCCCGTGATCGCCGCCGCCATGCTCGCGTTGGCCATCAATCTTGCCGGCCTCGAGCCATGGCCGCCGCTTTTTGCCGCGATCAAGTTGCTGGGCGATGTGGCGGTGCCGCTGTTGTTGTTTTCGCTCGGGGTGCGCTTAGCGAGCGCTCGTTTTTCCGATGTTCGGCTCGCCCTCTTCGTGGCGGCGGCGCGGCCGCTCGCCGGCATGGCGTTGGCGGCGATGCTGGTGGGAATCTTCGGCCTGACGGGCAAGGAGGCGGACATGCTCATCGTCTTTGGCGCTCTGCCGCCTGCAGTGCTCAATTACGTGTTCGCTGAACGGTATGGACAAGAGCCTCAGAAGGTCGCCTCCTTGGTCATGGTCGGCAATCTCGCTGCCCTCGTCTTCGTGCCGATCGCGTTGGCGTGGGTGTTCGCCTGAGCGAAGCCTCGCTTCTGGCATGAGGACGACAGGGCATGCGGGAGTCGCCTCTGAATGACCTGCTGCGTGGCCGGCTGGCGACATGGCGCGATTTCTTGGCGCCAGCCTTACAAAGAGGCGATTCAGCTCAGGCCGGTTTCCGCGGCGATCAAGTCGGCGAATGTTTCGCGTCGGCGAATCAAACGATGCGTGTGGCCATCGACCAGCACTTCTGCGGCGCGCGGGCGTGCATTGTAATTCGAGCTCATGCTCATGCCATAAGCGCCGGCCGATAGAATCGCCAACAGATCGCCTTTGGCGAGGGCGAGCAGCCGGTCGTGGCCGAGAAAATCGCCGGTTTCGCAGACAGGGCCGACGATTTCATAGCGATGGGCTTCGCTGGGCGCTTCGCTCGAGACGACCTTGACGATTTCGTGCCAGGCGTCGTAAAGCGCAGGGCGGGCGAGATCGTTCATCGCGGCGTCGACGATGGCGAAGTGCTTGACAGGCCCATGCTTGAGGCGCAACACGCGCGTGAGCAAAAGGCCGGCGTTGCCTACGAGCGAGCGGCCTGGCTCGAAAATCAGCCGTAATTTGCGCGCCGAGACGGCGGCGAGGATGGGCGCGAGATAGTCGGCGACCGTAGGGGCGGCTTCGTCTCGATAGCATATGCCGAGTCCGCCGCCAAGATCGAGATGTTCGATCGGAATGCCCTCCGCCGTCAGCCTGTCAGCGAGCGCGAGCAGTCTTTTCGCGGCTTCGGCGGCAGGCGCAGGGTCCAGGAGTTGAGAGCCGATGTGGCAATCGATGCCGACGATGCGCAGGGACGGCTCTTGCGACGCCCAGCGATAAAGTTCGAGGGCTTCTGCGACGGGTACGCCAAATTTTGCGCTCGCAAGCCCGGTGGCGATATAAGGGTGGGTGCCTGCATCGATATCGGGATTGACGCGCAAGGAAACCGGCGCACGCCGGCCAAGCTTTTTGGCGAGGGCGGACAGGGTGAAGAGTTCGTCCGCGGATTCGACATTGAAACACAGAATGCCGGCCGCCAGCGCTGCTTCCATTTCTTCTTCACGCTTGCCGACGCCAGAGAACACGACCTTGGCCGGGTCGCCACCGGCAGCCAGTACGCGCGCAAGCTCGCCGCCGGAAACGATATCGAAGCCGGCGCCTGCCCGTGCGAAGAGGTCGAGGAGGGCGAGATTGCCGTTTGCTTTGACGGCATAACAGATCAGGGCGTCAGGATGACTGGCGAGCGCTGCGCGCCAGGCGCTGTAATTGGCCAGGAGTGCGGCGCGTGAATAGACATAGGTGGGGGTGCCGTAGAGGCGGGCGATTTCAGCAAGGGGGACGGCCTCGATGTGGCCATCGCGCAATAATTGATGCGGGGTCATGGGCGCAGTGAAGTGTTGTTATGATCCGACGCAGTGGGTGTTGCGCCGGCTGCCGAGGGAGATTCTTTTGCTTTGGGCGGAAGGACCAGGGGGCCACGATAGCCGCAGCTGGCGAGCGCCGTCAGGGTCAGAAAGAGGATCAGAATGCGCATGGCGCACGATGTTAGCATGGAGGTCAGCATGGAAGAACGGGAGTTTCTGCGGTATGCAGAGGCGGAGCTTGCGCGCTTGGAAGCGGCGCTCGAACAGCTGCAAGCCGAGGGGCGCGTAGATTTCGATCTCGAAGTCAAGCCCGGAGGTATTTTGGAGCTCGATTTCGGCAGGGGCGGCAAGATCGTCATTCACCGCCACCTTGCGGCGCGCGAGATCTGGCTGGCAGCACGCTCGGGAGGATATCATTTCCGCCCACCCTCGGCGCCTTCGGAGCCTTGGCGAGACACGAAAAGCGGCGCCGATCTCGGTGCAGTCTTGTCGCGCTGCATCGAAGAACAGACGGGGCAAACGGTAACGCTCACGGCGCTGAGGCAGGCATGACAACGCGCGGCGCCGGCTGGGCTTTCACGCCCTCCCGTGAGGGAGGCGAAAGGACGGCGCTTTGGGAAAGATCGGTCTCGCCCGGCGCAGAGGCGAATTCGGCATAAGCATAGTCGCTCACGATTTGCTGGGTGGTTGGATCGCGTCCCGTGATGCGCACGATGCCATCCGGCATGGGGCGTTCTGTTTCCGGGATGTCTTTGAGCGCAAATGACATATAGTGGATCCACATCGGCAAGGCAGCCACGCCTCCCGTCTCGCCGCTGCCGAGTTTGCGAGGCTGATCGAAGCCCATCCAGGCAATGGCGGTGCGATGGGGAGAGTAGCCGCAAAACCAGGCATCTACATAGTCATTGGTGGTGCCCGTTTTGCCGGCAAGATCACGGCGCTTGAGAACTTGACCTGCGCGCGCAGCCGTGCCCCGGCGCACCACGTCTTGCATCAAATTGTCCATGAGCCAGGCGTTGCGCGCGTCGATCACGCGACGCGCTTCATTGCCGGCAAGCGCAGGCTTGGCCTCGGCGAGCACGCGCCCGTCGGCTGCGACGATCTTTTGCACGACGTAGGGCTCGATCAGGTAGCCGCCGTTGGCGAACACCGCATAGGCGGCGAGCTGCTGCCAGGGCGTGACGCTGCCGGCGCCCAAGGCCAAGGTCAGGTAAGGCGGGTTTTTTTCGGCATCGAAACCGAAGCGAGTGATGTAGTCCTGCGCGTATTTCGTACCGATCGCGCGCAGCAGGCGGATCGAGACCATGTTTTTCGATTTGGCCAGTGCGGTGCGCAGGGTCATCGGGCCTTCGTATTTGCCGTCGTAATTCTTGGGCTCCCAAGCTTGCGAACCCGTTTCCTCGCTGGAGACGTAAAGTGGCTCGTCGGCCAGCACGGAAAGTGGAGTGAAGCCTTTTTCCAGCGCCGCCGCATAGATGAACGGCTTCATGCTCGAACCTGGCTGGCGCCACGCTTGGGTCACATGATTGAATTGGTTGCGCCCGAAATCGAACCCCCCGACGAGAGCGCGAACGGCGCCATCCTGGGGATCGGCGGCCACGAATGCGGCTTCGACTTCTGGCCATTGTGCGATCTGCCAGGCGCCTTTTTCGTCACGCATGACGCGGATGATGGCGCCGCGGCGGATGCGTTTGCCGGCGGGCGCCTTTTCGTCGAGGTAGCGTTGGGCGAACTTCAGAGCCCCTGCTTCGAGCGTGGCGATCTCGCCGCCAGGCAGGTAGGCGCGCAGGCGTGATGGCGTGGCTTCGAGGACGAGCGCAAGACGCAACTCGGCGTCGTCGTCATAATCAGTGAGCAGCTCTTCGAGGCGCTCGACGTGATGGTCGCCAATCCCCGTGAGGTCGACGAAGGCTTCCGGCCCTCGATAGCCATGACGACGATCGTAATCGAGGACGGCTCGGCGCACGGCGCGCCAGGCGGCTTCTTGCTCGGCGCGCAGAAGGGTGGTGATGACTTTGAGCCCCGAGGTATAAGCGCCTTCGGGGAAAGTCTCGACGGCAATCTGGCGCGCCATTTCCGCGACATGGTCGGCGCGTACCGCGTATTGATCGAGTTGCCGTTTGATGGCGAGTGGGCGTGCGACGGCGGCCGCGTGGGTTTCTTCGTCGATGAACCCCAGCTCGCGCATACGGCGAAGCACGTATTCCTGACGAATTTTCGCGCGTTTGGGGTTGGCGATCGGATTCAAACTCGACGGCGCTTTGGGTAGCCCCGCAAGCATCGCCATTTCGGCGACATCCAGGGCTTCCAGGGGCTTGCCGAAATAAATTTGGGCGGCGGCGGCAAATCCGTAGGCGCGTTGGCCGAGATAGATTTGATTGATGTAAAGTTCGAGAATCTCGTCCTTGGAGAGCTCGCGCTCGATCTTGTAAGCGAGCAGGGCTTCGAAGAGCTTGCGCTTGAGGGTCTTTTCCGAGGACAAGAAAAAGTTGCGCGCCACTTGCATCGTGATCGTCGAAGCGCCTTGCCGCTTGCCGCCACCAATGAAGTTGGCATAGATGGCGCGCGCCACTCCCCAGATGTCGATGCCTGCGTGTTGGTAAAAGCGCTCGTCCTCGGCGGCGAGGATTGCTTGCTTCATGGGTTCAGGCACCTGTTGGATGGGAATGAACTGGCGCCGTTCCTCTCCGAACTCGCCGATGAGGGCGCCGTCTGCGGTATAGACGCGCAAGGGGATGCGGGGGCGATAATCACGCAGGCTGTCGATGGCGGGAAGTTTCGGATAGGCGAGCACGAAAACGATGCCGGCGATCGCCATCAAGACGGCGCCGAGGCCGAAAAAGACCGCCAAGAGCCTGATCAACCAACGAGCCACGAGAGAGAAGACGGTAAAAAGAAGGAAAATTGCTCATTATATAAAAAATATGTCTTCCCCTCCCTTGAGCCGATAAGGGACGCATTGCCGAGCCGACACGCCAGCCTCAAAAAAATCCCTTTACAGCCGTTATAGTTGCTGTTAGCATTTCAAATGAATTATCGGTTATCATGATAACATCTTGAGATCGAAGGTTTATTTTGGATATCGACCTGTCCATTCTGAACCCCAAGGCGCGATCGCTGATCGGCCTGGATCTGAGCGCGACGGCCGTCAAGATGCTCGAGCTTTCCGGGCATCCGAAAGATGGGCTTATGCTCGAATGCTATGCGATCGAGCCACTGCCGGAAGGGGTGGTGGCCGATGGAGGCATTACCAGGCTCGATGAGGCGGCTTCTGCGGTGGAGAGGTGTTGGAGGCGCCTCGGCACGAAGACGCGCTATGTGGCGATGGCCATGCCCACGGCGGCCGTGATCACGAAAAAGATCATCTTGCCGGCGGGCCTCCGCGAGCAAGAGATGGAAGTGCTGGTGGAGTCCGAAGCCAATCAGTATATTCCTTTCGCGCTCGAAGAAGTCAACCTCGATTTCCAGGTGATTGGGCCGACGAGCTCGGGAGAAGAGGTGGAGGTGCTGCTTGCAGCCGCCCGCAAAGAAGGGGTGGAAGACCGGGTGGCTTGCGCCGAGGCTGCCCATCTGAAGCCGGTGGTCATGGACATGGAAAACCTTGCCATGCTGTCGGCTTTCGAGCAAATGCGCCCCCAGTTCCCTGATGATGGGCCGGATTGTCTTTATGCCTTGGTGGATGTCGGCGCTCACGCGATGCGCGTCGTCATGCTCAAGGGAGAGCAACAAATCTATGCCCGCGAACAGGCATTTGGCGGGAATCTCCTCACCCAAGACATGATGCGTGCATATGGCCTATCCCATGAGGAGGCGGAAAGAATCAAGCGAAACGGACCCTATCCCGATAATTTCGAAAATGAGATCTTAGCGCCTTATCTCGACAACCTGGCGCTCGAGGTCGCGCGCGCATTGCAGATCTTCTTTACTTCGACGCCCTATGGCGAAATCCACCACCTCGTGCTCTTCGGAGGCGGCGCCATTGCCCCGGGGGTTGCGGCGGCAGTGGCCGATCGCACGCAGATCGATGCCGTGTTGGCGAATCCCTTCGCGGGCATGAAGTTGTCGCCGAAAGTGCGCGCCAAACAGCTGCTGACGGAGGCGCCTGCCTTGATGGTCGCCTGCGGTTTGGCCTTGCGGAGGTTCGATCCATGATCGTGCGCATCAATCTCTTGCCGCATCGGGAAGCGAAACGCAAGGCCATCCGTGAGCAGTTTTATGCCCTGATGGGGCTCGTGACCGTCTTGGCCGGCGTGGTTTGGCTTGCGGGTTTTACTTTCATCAACAATCTGATCGATCGGCAGCAGATGAAAAACGATTTCTTGAAGAAAGAGATCGCCACGCTCGACAAGGAAATCGCTGAGATCAAGAAGCTTAGGGAACAAACCGAGGCTCTGCTTGCCCGCAAGCGGGTGATCGAGTCCCTGCAGGTCAATCGCGCCGAAACCGTCCATGTCTTCAACGAATTGGCGAAGAATATGCCACCAGGCGTCTATTTACGTTCGATCAAACAGGAAGGGGAAAAAATCACCCTCACTGGCCATGCGCAGTCGAACGCGCGTGTATCGGCATTGATGCAGAACCTCGATGCGTCTGCCGTCTTTGAGCGTCCCGCACTGATCGAAATCAAGGCAGTGCAAAGCGGAAAAATGCGCGTCAATGAATTCGCATTGATCGTACACCTGACGCGTCAAGCCGAGGGGTCTGAGGCGAAACGGCCCTTAGCGCGGGCCGAAGGAGCGCGCTCATGAAAGCGGCCAAAGGCGCGTGGCTGGCGCGACTCCGAGCGATCGATCTGCAGCGTCTGCGCGACGAGTTTCGCGCGCTGGACCCCAAGGATCCCGGTGCCTGGCCGCTTCTGCCGCGCATCACGGTGCTTGTTGGCCTGTTCGTGTTTCTGTTGTTTCTTGCGGCCTGGTTGGGTTGGCAGGGACAATGGGATGATCTCGAACTGCGCCGACAAGAAGAGGCAAAGCTCAAAGAGGAGTGGCTGAACAAAAAACGTCAAGCGGTGAATCTCGACGCCTATCGCCAGCAGCTTGCCGAGATCGAGCGCGCCTTTGGCGCCATGCTCAAGCAATTGCCCAATGCCGCGGAAGTAGAATCGTTGTTGCTCGATATCAACCAGGCGGGGCTGGGACGTGGCCTGCAATTCGAGTTGTTCAAGCCCGGAACCGAAGCCGTCAAGGATTTCTATGCCGAGCTGCCGATCACGATTTCCGTGACGGGGAGTTATCACGATTTCGGCGCTTTTGCAGGCGATCTCGCCAAACTCCCGCGCATCGTCACGCTCAACGACATTCAGGTGACGCCCCTGAAAGAGGGGGGAGGACGCTTGACGATGACCGCGCAGGCCAAGACCTTCCGCTATCTCGACGAAGCCGAGATCGCCGCGCGCAAGAAGGCGGAAGACGCCGCGAAGAAAGGAGGCGCGAAAAAATGAGTTCGCTTCCGTGGCGGCGTCGTGGGTGGATGGTCATGACGTGCTGGCTCGCAGCCTGCACCAGCGGCGAACCTCAAGACCTCAAGCAGTGGATGCAAGAAGAATCGAGCCGGCTCGTCGGCAGAGTGCCGCCTTTGCCAGAACTCAAGCCTTTCCCGATCGTTGCGTATGAGGGTGCGTCGCTAAGCGATCCGTTTTCGCCCGATAGGCTCTTGCCGGAGCGCCGCGATGGCGCGGGCAGGAAGCCTGATCTCGATCGGCCGCGGGAGCCGCTCGAGGAATTTCCCCTCGAGTCGCTGACCTATGTCGGCCATGTGCGCAAAAAACGGGGAGGCATTGCCTATGGGCTGGTCAAGGCCGGCAATGCGATTCATCCCGTGCGCGTGGGCAACCATTTGGGCCAGAATTTTGGACGCATTACTGAGATCACCGAGAGCCAGATACGTCTGGTCGAGATCGTGCAGGATCCGACTGGGCAGACGAACGACTGGGTGGAGCGCGAAGCCGTGCTCGAATTGCAGGAGGCGGCCCCGGCGAAGGAGAAGGGTAAATGAAGAAAGCGTGGAAGGGATGCTATCGCTTGGCTTGTCTGATGGGGTTCTTCCTCTGGCTTGCGTTCGTCGCGAGTGTCGTGCGCGCCGAAGCCAATCGCCTGGAGACTCTCGAGATCGGCAAGTCCCAAGGTGGAGTCGTGCTCAAGATGGGATTTTCCCAACCCTTGAAGCAGGCGCCGCGCCATTTCTCGATTGCGCAGCCAGCCCGCATCGTTTTCGATTTCGCCGAAACGACCAATGGCTTGGGGTTTTCTCAGCGCGCGGTCAATGAAGCGGGCGTGAAAAGCCTCAACATCGTCGAAGGGGAGGAACGCGCGCGTCTCGTGCTCAATCTCGAGCGCATGATGCGTTTCGAAGCGCGTATGGAAGGCAAGCAGTTCATCATCGGCTTGAATGAGGCCGAGGGGGCCGCCCTGGCGCAACATTTCGCCGGCAATGCACTTTCGAGCGCGCAGGCCATCGTGCGAGACATCCAATTCAGACGTGGTCGAGACGGCGCAGGCATTGTCGCGGTCGAACTCTCCGCGGTCGATGCGACGATCGATGTGCAACAGAAAGGCGGCAAGCTGCATGTTGCGTTCAAGAAAACGAAACTACCCGATCATTTGCGGCGCCGCCTCGACGTCATCGACTTCGCCACCCCCGTGGACACGGTGACCGCACGCAGGGTCGGCGAGGACGTCCTGCTCGAAATCATACCGCACGGCAATTGGCAGCACGTCGCTTTCCAAAGCGACAACCAATTCATCGTCGAAGTTCGGCCCGTCAAAGAAGATCCCACCAAGCTGGCTGCGGGGGCGAAAAGCTACAAGGGCGAAGTGGTGTCGCTCAATTTCCAGAACATTCCCTTGCGCGAGCTTTTGCACGTGTTCGCCGACATCACGGACTTCAATATCGTCGTCTCCGACAGCGTGACGGGCAATGTTTCGCTGCGGCTCAACGATGTGCCATGGGATCAAGCGCTCGACATCGTCTTGCAGCAGAAAAACCTCGCCATGCGTAAAAGCGGCAATGTCCTGTGGATCGCCCCGCGCGACGAAATGGCGGCGCGAGACAAGCTCGAGGCCGAAGCGCGTGAGGCGGCAGTGGCCGCCGAAGTGCCGCGGCTCGAGGTGTTCCAGCTCAACTACCAGAAGGCCGAAGATTTCGTCAAACTGATCGAACACGGTAGCGGCGCCCAAGCGAAAACCGCCGCCGGCGGATTTTTGTCGGCGATCGGCCGCGTGACCGTCGATAAGCGCACCAACCAGATTTTCGTCTATGACGTGCCGAGTAAATTGGCGATGATCGGGGAGTTGCGCGCGAAGGTCGACAAGCCGCCACGCCAGGTGCTGATCGAGGCGCGCATCGTCGAAGCCGGCAGCCGTTTTTCGAAGACGCTGGGCGCGCGCTTGGGTCTGCACGACATCCGCGGCGCCGACGTCGGCCATCGTATTTTGGGCGCCAACAGCCCACGCTGGGCCGTCGGCGGCAACATCATCGATCCCGGCGTGCATTCGGGACAGGTCGGCAATTACACCCCCGACTTCCTCAAGGAGGCGATGAACGTCAACCTGCCGGCTACCTCGGTGGGGGCGGCGACTTCTCAAGCAGGCGCTTTCTCGTTGATCCTCTTCAATAGCGCCAAGACCCAATTCCTGAATCTCGAGCTCTCGGCTTTGGAGGCCGACAAGCGGGGCAAGATCATTTCCAGCCCGCGCGTGGTCACCGCAAACCAGGTCGAAGCCTTGATCGAACAGGGTACGGAGATTCCTTACCTGCAAGCCTCTGCATCGGGCGCGACCAACGTCGCTTTCAAGAAAGCCGTGCTCTCCTTGCGCGTGACGCCGCAGATCACACCCGATGGCCGCGTTTTGCTGAAGCTGGCGATCAACAAAGATGCGCCCTCGACGGTACCCATTCCGGGTACGGTCGGCACGCAGATCGCCATCGACACCAAGAAAGTCGAGACCGAAGTCGTCGTCGATAACGGGGGCACCGTGGTGATCGGCGGCATCTTTCTGCAGAATCAGGTCGAGACCGTACAACGCATCCCCTTCTTCGGCGATCTGCCCGTGGTGGGCCCCTTGTTCCGGCAAAGGACCAAGGATGACGACAGCACGGAGCTCTTGGTCTTCATCACGCCCAAGATCGTCGCCGATCTCGCCGTCGAAGTGCGTTGATTTCATCGTGAAAAACCATGCAAAGAACGCCCGCTTGCTGGCGGAAGGGGGCAATCTCTATCTCGTCGGCATGATGGGGGCGGGCAAGACCACCGTCGGACGTAAGCTCGCTTCCTATCTTGGGCGGCCTTTCATCGACCTCGACCAAGAAATCGAGAAAAGCACGGGGGTTTCGATTCCCATGATTTTCGAAATCGAGGGCGAGGCAGGTTTTCGCTTGCGCGAGGCGCAAGCCTTGGAGAGTTGCGCGGCGAAAAGAAACCTCATCGTCGCCACCGGCGGCGGCATCGTCTTGCATCCCATGAATCGAGCGCGCCTGCGCGCAAGCGGCGTGGTCGTCTATCTCACCGCCCCTCCCGGCGTCCTTCATGCGCGCACTGCGGGGGACAAAAGCCGCCCTTTGCTGCAAGTCGCCGACCCCCTCGCGCGCATTGCGCGCTTGTGCGCATGGCGAGACCCCCTCTACCGTGAGATCGCCGACATCGTCGTGGAGGCTGGCAGCGGCGTGAGGAACACCGTAAACTCCATCCTCGAGGCCTTACGCGCATGATCACCCTGCACGTCGAACTCGCTGCCCGTCGCTACCCGATCTATATCGGGTCTGGCCTGCTTGCGCGCATGCCTGCCTGGCCGGAAGAGCTTACGCGCGCCAAACGTGCCGCGGTCGTTTCCAACGCGGTGGTGGCGCCGCTTTATCTCGCGCGTCTGACGCAAGCGTTGCTCGCGCAGGGCATGGCGGCGACCGCAGTGATTTTGCCGGATGGCGAGGCGCACAAGGACTGGGCCTCGCTTTCTGCGATCTACGATCACCTGCTTACCCAGCGTTGTGATCGCACGACGCCGATCGTCGCGCTCGGCGGCGGCGTCGTCGGAGACCTCGCAGGTTTTGCCGCGGCGACGTATCAGCGTGGCGTGCCCTTCGTGCAAGTCCCCACGACGCTCTTGGCCATGGTCGATTCCTCGGTGGGAGGGAAGACCGGCATCAATCATGCGCTGGGCAAGAATATGATCGGGGCATTCTGGCAGCCGCGCATGGTGATCATCGACACCGATACGCTGACGACGCTGCCGGATCGCGAGCTGTCGGCGGGGCTGGCGGAAGTCATCAAATATGGTCTGATCCGCGATGCAGCCTTTTTTGCCTGGCTCGAGGGAAACATCGAGGCGTTGCTTGCGCGGGATGCGGCCGCCCTCGCCTATGCAATTGAACGGTCGTGTCGCAACAAGGCGGAGGTCGTCGCGGCTGACGAGCTGGAAACCGCAAAGGAAGGCGGCCGCGCGCTCCTCAATCTCGGCCATACCTTTGGGCATGCGATCGAAACGGGACTGGGCTATGGCGAATGGCTGCACGGCGAGGCCGTGGCGGCGGGCATCGTCATGGCGGCGGAACTGTCGCGGCGCCTGGGTTGGCTGACTGAGATCGAGGTGGCGCGCATCAGACGGGTGCTCGAGCGCGCTCGCTTGCCGACTTCAGGCCCGCCTCTAGGCGCCGCGCGTTATCTCGAACTCATGGGGCGCGACAAGAAAGTGCTGGCCGGCCGCTTACGGCTCGTGCTTTTGCGCGCGATCGGTGAGGCGGTGACTTGGGCAGAGGCGCCGATGGAAGAAATCGCCCGTGCGATCGAGTCCTGCAGTGGCTGAACTGGCGCCCTACGCCGTCAGCGAGGCGATTTCACGCGGGCGGCGTTACGTTGAGCCTCCGCCGAAGATGCGGTCGGAATTTCAACGCGACCGCGACCGTATCATCCATTCGACGGCGTTTCGCCGCCTCGAGTATAAGACACAGGTCTTCGTCAATCACGAGGGCGATCTCTTTCGCACGAGGCTTACACACACGCTCGAAGTGGCGCAGATCGCGCGCGCCGTCGCACGAGCGCTCCGCGCCAACGAGGATCTTGCCGAGGCGATCGCCTTGGCGCACGATCTGGGCCATACGCCCTTTGGTCATGCAGGCCAGGAGGCGCTCGACGAATGCATGCGCGAGCACGGCGGCTTCGAACACAACTTGCAATCGCTGCGCATCGTCGACCATCTCGAACAACGGTACGGCGCTTTCGACGGCCTCAATTTGATGTTCGAGACGCGCGCCGGCATCCTCAAGCGCTGCAAGCCCAGCATCGCGCATACGCTCGGGGAGCTGGGTCGGCGCTTCCTCGAAAATCGCCGCCCTTCGCTGGAGGCGCAAATCTGCAATCTCGCCGACGAGATCGCTTACAACAACCACGACGTCGATGACGGGCTGCGTTCTGGGCTCATCACGCTCGAAGAGCTCGAGTCGGTAAGCCTCTTCGCGCGCCATTGTGCAGCGGCGCGCCGCGAATTCCCGCGCCTTGCTGGGCGGCGCCTGATCCATGAAACGGTACGCCGCATGATCGACGCCTTGGTGACTGATCTACTCGAGGAAACGCGTCGGCGTCTCGCGCAAACAGGGGTCTCGAGTCCCCTCGAGGTCGAGCTGGCGCCCCCGCTCGTCGGTTTCAGCGCCGAGATGGACGAGGACAACCGCGCCTTGAAGCAGTTCCTGCACGAGCGCTTGTATCGCCATTATCGTGTCGTGCGCATGACCAATAAGGCCAAGGCCATCGTGCGCGATCTCTTTGCGGCCTTTTACGCCGATGCACGGCTTTTGCCGCCCGAGCACCGCGAACGCGGCCAGGAGTCGGGCATGGCGCGCGCGATTGCGGACTATATTGCCGGCATGACCGATCGCTATGCGATCAAGGAACACCGGCGGCTGTTCGCCGTCGGCGAGGACTGAGGTTCGGCAGAAGCCAGCGCTAGAGCGCAGGAAGCGGCGCCGTGCGTCCGAGGAAGTCTTGAGCAAGCCGAATCAAGCGGGTATATTTACGAGTTACGCTTGATCTTGCGTAGGCAGAACGAGATGACGCCGGGTGCGTGGTCCCCGGCTTTTTTGACGGCTACTTTTTGGTGACGCGACATGGAAATCCCTTCCCAGCAGGGTCTTTACGATCCTTCGCACGAGCATGATGCCTGCGGCGTCGGCTTCGTAGCGCACATCAAGAACCAGAAAAGCCATGCCATCGTCGAGCAAGGGCTGAAAATCCTCGAACACTTGACGCATCGGGGCGCCACAGGCTATGACCCCTTGCTGGGGGACGGCGCCGGCATTCTGATTCAGATGCCCGATCTTTTCCTGCGTGAAGAAGCGATTTTGCGCGACATCGTGTTGCCGCCGGAAGGCGAATATGGCTGCGGCAACGTCTTCCTGCCGCAATCCGACAATGGGCGTGCGGCGTGCGAATCGGCCATCGCGCGCATCGTGCATGAGGAAGGCCAGGTCTTCTTGGGCTGGCGCGACGTGCCGCGCGATAACTCGGGGCTTGCCGCGGCGGCGCGCGCCTGTGAGCCCGTGATCCGGCAAGTCTTCATCGGCAAGGGTGCGGGCGTCGCCGACCAGGATGCCTTCGAGCGCAAGCTGTTCGTCATCAGAAAGCGCGTCGAACACGAAGTGCGCAAGCTCAGGCTCGCCGACGGCAAGCAGTTTTACATCCCCTCGCTTTCTTCGCGCACGTTGGTCTATAAGGGCATGCTGCTTGCCCATCAGGTGGGCGAGTATTACCGCGATCTCGCCGATCCCCGTCTGGCCTCCGCGCTCGCCCTCGTGCATCAGCGTTTTTCCACCAATACGTTCCCGACTTGGGATCTTGCGCACCCGTTCCGCATGATCGCCCACAATGGCGAGATCAACACCCTGCGCGGCAACATCAACTGGATGGCGGCGCGTCAGAAGGCGATGAAATCCAAGCTCTTGGGCAAGGATCTCGATCATCTTTGGCCGCTGATCGTCGAGGGACAGTCCGATTCGGCGTCCTTCGACAACGCCTTGGAGCTCCTCGTCATGGGCGGCTATTCGCTGGCGCACGCCATGATGATGCTGATTCCCGAGGCCTGGGCAGGCAATCCGCTGATGGATGAAGATCGGCGCGCATTTTATGAATTTCATGCGCCCGTCATGGAACCATGGGACGGTCCTGCAGCCGTCGCCTTCACCGATGGCCGGCAGATCGGCGCGACGTTGGACCGCAACGGGCTGCGCCCGGCGCGCTATCTCGTCACGGACGACGATCTCGTGGTGATGGCTTCGGAAATGGGCGTCTTGCCGATCCCCGAGGAGCGCATCGTCAAGAAATGGCGCTTGCAGCCAGGCAAGATGTTGCTGATCGACCTTGAAGCAGGCCGCATCATCGACGACGACGAGCTCAAGCGCACGCTGTCGACCGAGCAGCCTTATCGCCAGTGGATCGAAGCTTCGCGCGTCTTCTTGCCCGATTTGCCTTCTGCCAAGCCGTTGCCGAAGCCCAAGACGCCGCTGCTCGATCTCCAGCAGGCGTTTGGCTACACGGAAGAGGACCTCGAAACGATCCTTGCCCCCATGATCGAGAAAGGCGAGGAGCCCGTGGGGTCGATGGGTGCAGATACGCCGCTCGCGGTGCTCTCCCGTCGCAGCAAGCCGTTGTATCTCTATTTCAAGCAGCTCTTCGCGCAGGTGACGAATCCGCCGATCGATCCGATCCGCGAAGAGATCGTCATGTCGCTGACCTCTTTCATCGGACCGCGTCCGAATCTACTCGGCATCGCCGATGACGAGGAAGAGCTGACGCCACGCCTGGAGGTGACGCAACCCGTGCTCACCGACGACGAAATGGCGCGGCTCGTGCATATCGAACGGCTAAGCCAAGGGCGTTTCCGTTCGCTCACGCTCGACATCACCTATGCGGTCGCCGAGGGGGCGGCGGGTTGCGCCTCTGCCCTGGCGCGCCTGTGCGACGCCGCCGAGCGTTCGGTCGCCGAAGGTTACAACATCGTCATTTTATCGGATCGCGCGGTCTGCGCCGAACGCGTCGCGATACCGGCGTTGCTTGCGACATCCGCCGTGCATCATCACTTGGTGCGCAAAGGCCTGCGTACCTCGACGGGGCTCGTCGTCGACACGGGCTCGGCGCGCGAGGTGCATCATTTTGCCTTGCTCGCGGGCTATGGCGCCGAAGCGGTTTGTCCGTGGCTTGCCTATGCGACGATCGCCGCCATGGTGGGCAAACAAGGCGATGTCGCCAAGGCTCAGAAAAACTTCATCAAGGCGATCGGCAAGGGGCTCTATAAGGTGATGTCGAAGATGGGCATCTCCACCTATCAGTCGTATTGTGGCGCCCAGATTTTCGAGGCCATCGGCTTGTCGCAGGCGTTCATCGATCGCTATTTTCCGGGCACCGCTTCGCAAATCGGCGGCATCGGTGTGCATGAGGTCGCCGAAGAGGCGTTGCGCGTGCATCGGGCGGCGTTCTCAAACGATCCCGTGCTCATGAACGCGCTCGACTTCGGCGGCGATTATGCGTTCCGCGTGCGTGGCGAAGATCATATGTGGACGCCGGATTCGATCGCCAAACTGCAGCATGCGACGCGCGCTGGCAAGTATGAGACCTATGAGGAATATGCGCGTCTGATCAATGACCAAAGCAAACGCTTGATGACGCTGCGCGGGCTTTTCAAGATCAAGCCGGCGGGTCCTCCTGTGCCGCTCGAAGAAGTGGAGCCAGCCAAGGAAATCGTCAAGCGTTTCGCGACAGGCGCGATGTCGTTGGGATCCATTTCGACTGAGGCGCATACGACGCTCGCGATCGCGATGAATCGCATCGGCGGCAAATCGAACACGGGCGAGGGGGGTGAAGATCCGCGCCGCTTCCAGGTCATCGACAAGCCGACGACGCTTGCTGCGGTGATCGGCGCGTCTCGCGTCGAACGCGACATCCCGCTTTCGCCGGGCGACTCGTTGCGGTCTGCGATCAAGCAAGTCGCCTCTGGGCGGTTCGGCGTCACCATCGAATACCTGAGCAACGCCGATCAGATCCAGATCAAGATGGCGCAAGGCGCAAAGCCCGGCGAAGGCGGTCAGTTGCCCGGCCATAAGGTTTCCGAGTACATCGGTTATCTGCGCCATTCGGTGCCGGGCGTGCAGCTGATTTCTCCGCCCCCCCATCATGACATCTATTCGATCGAGGATCTCGCGCAGTTGATCCATGATCTGAAAAATGCCAATCCCCGGGCCTCGATTTCGGTCAAACTCGTCTCCGAGATCGGGGTGGGCACGATTGCTGCCGGCGTGTCCAAAGCCAAGGCGGATCATGTCGTGATCTCCGGCTATGATGGCGGCACGGGCGCATCGCCGATCTCTTCGATCATGCATGCGGGCACGCCGTGGGAGCTGGGGCTTGCCGAAACGCAGCAAACCTTGGTGCTGAACCGCCTGCGGGGACGCATCCGCGTGCAAGTCGATGGGCAGATGAAGACTGGCCGCGATGTCGTGATCGCCGCCCTTCTGGGTGCCGACGAATTTGGTTTCGCGACGGCGCCCCTGGTCGTCGAGGGCTGCATCATGATGCGCAAATGCCATCTGAATACCTGTCCCGTCGGTGTGGCGACCCAGGATCCGGTTTTGCGCAAGCGCTTCACAGGGCAACCCGAGCACGTCGTCAACTACTTCTTCTTCGTCGCCGAGGAAGCGCGGCGCATCATGGCCGAGATGGGCATCCGTCGTTTCGACGAGCTCATTGGCCGCACGGATCTGCTCGACATGCGCGAGGGCATCGAGCACTGGAAAGCGAAAGGTCTCGACTTCTCGAAGATCTTCTATATGCCGCCCGTGGGCCCGGATGTCGCGCGTCGCCATTGTGAAGAGCAAGATCATGGGCTTGCGCGAGCATTGGATCATCGCTTGATCGCGCAAGCGAAACCGGCCCTCGAGGAAGGAAAAAGCGTCGAGATCTCCATGCCCATCGCCAATGTCAATCGCACCGTGGGCACGATGCTTTCGCACGAAATTGCGAAACGCTATGGTCATGCGGGCCTTCCCGACGATACCATCCGCATCAAGTTCAAAGGCACGGCGGGGCAAAGCTTCGGGGCGTTTCTTGCGCGCGGCGTCACGCTCGATCTCGAAGGAGAAGCCAACGACTACGTAGGCAAGGGACTTTGTGGCGGCAAGATCATCATTCGCCCGCCGGCGGCCTTTCGTGGCCTGCCCGAGGAGAACATCATCGTCGGCAACACGGTGCTCTATGGCGCGATCGAAGGTGAGGCCTTCTTCCGCGGCGTGGCCGGCGAGCGTTTCGCCGTGCGTAACTCTGGCGCAACGGCTGTCGTCGAAGGAGCGGGGGATCATTGCTGCGAGTACATGACCGGCGGCACGGTGGTCGTTCTCGGCAGGACGGGACGTAATTTCGCTGCTGGCATGTCGGGAGGCATCGCTTACGTCTATGACGTCGATGGCGCCTTCGCCCGGCGCTGCAACACGGCGATGGTGGCGCTGGAAAAGGTTTTGCCCGAGCACGAACAAATCGACGATGGCACGTTGCATAAGCACATGAAGGATGAGCCTCTTCTTAAGTCTCTGATCGAAAAGCACTTTGCAGCCACGGGCTCGAAAGTGGCGGAGGCGATCTTGGCTGACTGGGATAGCGCGCGCGGCCGCTTCGTCAAGGTCTTTCCGCATGAATATCGTCGCGCGCTCAGGGAGATTGCGGCCGGGTTGCTCAAAGAAGCCGCATGAGACGAGATTGCGAATAGGACGTAAGCAATGGGAAAGATTACGGGTTTTCTCGAATACGAGCGGGTCAAAGAGCATTACGAGCCGGTCGCGGAAAGGCTTAGGCATTACCGAGAATTCGTGCCGAGGCTTGCCGATGACGAGGCCAAGGTGCAAGCGGCGCGCTGCATGGATTGCGGCATTCCCTTTTGCAACAACGGCTGCCCGGTCAATAACAACATTCCCGATTTCAACGACGCCGTTTGGCGGGGCGACTGGCGCAAGGCCTACGAGATTCTTTCCTCGACCAACAATTTTCCGGAAATGACCGGTCGCATTTGCCCTGCGCCTTGCGAAGCGGCTTGCACGTTAGGCATTCATGTCGATCCGGTGGGCATCAAGTCGCTCGAGCGGGCGATCATCGATCACGCCGGTGAAAAAGGGTGGGTGGTGCCGCTCATGGCCACCTACAAAACCGGCAAAAAAGTCGCGATTGTCGGATCGGGCCCCGCAGGCCTTGCCTGCGCGCAGCAGCTGGTGCGCGCGGGGCATGCCGTCACCGTCTATGAAAAGAATGATCGTGTGGGCGGACTCTTGCGGTATGGCATCCCCGATTTCAAACTCGACAAGCGGCTCATCGATTGGCGGATCGCTCAACTCGAGGCAGAGGGCGTCCGCTTCGTTACGCGCACGCTCATCGGCAACAAGGCTTTGCTCAAGGAATTGCCGTCCGGCGTGGCTTGCGACGCCAAGCGCGTGATCGAAGCCAAGGAGCTGCTTGCCCAATATGACGCAATCGTCTTGGCAGGCGGCGCCGAGACGCCGCGCGACCTCATGGTTCCCGGCCGAGAACTGGCCGGCGTTCATTTCGCGCTCGAGTTTCTGATCCCGCAAAACAAGGCAGTGGCAGGCGTGGGCAAGAACCCCATCGACTGCAAGGGCAAGCGCGTCGTCGTGATCGGCGGCGGCGATACGGGCTCGGACTGCGTGGGGACGGCGAATCGCCATGGCGCGGCGAGCGTGATCCAGCTGGAATTGCTGCCGCGTCCGCCGGAAAACGAAAACAAGTCCCTGACATGGCCTTATTGGCCGCACAAGCTCCGCACCTCGACTTCGCACGAGGAAGGATGTCAACGCGAATGGTCGGTGGCGACGAAAGAGTTCCTCGGCGAAAAAGGCAAATTGAAGGCGCTGCGCTGCGTACGCCTCGAATGGGAGGACGGCAAGATGCGCGAGATCGCCGGCTCGGAATTCATCCTTCCAGCCGATCTCGCCTTTTTGGCCATGGGCTTCACCCGGCCGGTAGCGGGCGTATTGTCTGCATTCGGCGTTGCCCATGATGCGCGCGGCAACGCAGCGGCGGCGACGGACGGCGTCGGCGCTTATCAAACCAATGTTCCCAAGGTGTTCGCCGCCGGCGACATGCGCCGCGGCCAGTCACTCGTGGTCTGGGCGATTCGCGAGGGTCGCCAGTGTGCGCGCGCCGTCGACGAATTCTTGATGGGGGAAAGCCTCTTGCCCAGATGCTGAGCGAATCGCCCCGCGCAGACTGGGCAGGCCCGGGCAATTCTTTACCGACAGCGCCAGAAGATGGACATCGTCATTCTCGCGGCAGGGCAAGGCAAGCGGATGCGCTCGGCGCTGCCGAAGGTATTGCAGCCCTTGGCGGGCCGCCCATTGTTGTCGCACGTGCTTGAGACGGCGCGCGCCCTTTCGCCTCGACGCATTTGCATCGTCTATGGCCATGGCGGAGCCGCTGTACGCCAGGCGTTTCCAGACGAGGACCTGATCTGGGTGCAACAAGAGCCCCAGCTCGGCACTGGCCATGCGGTGGCCCAGGCGCTGCCAGCGCTGGCAAGCCTCGATGGGCCGGCAGCCACGATTCTCGTGTTGTATGGCGATGTGCCGCTGATTCGGCCAAGCACCTTAGAGCGCCTTGTCAAGGCTGCCGGCCAAGACAAGCTCGCGCTTTTGACTGCCGAGCTCGCCAATCCCTTCGGCTATGGCCGCATCGTGCGCAGCCATGGCAAAGTCGTGCGTATCGTCGAAGAAAAGGACGCGAGCGACGAAGAGCGGCAGATTCGGGAGGTCAATACCGGCATCCTGGCGGCGCCGAGAGAGGGGTTCGCACGCTGGCTGCCGAAGCTATCGAACGCCAATGCGCAAGGCGAATATTATCTGACTGACATCGTCGCCTTGGCCGTGGCGGAGGGCATGCCAGTCGTCACGGTACATCCGGACGACACCTGGGAGACCGATGGCGTCAATGACAAGGCGCAGCTTGCGCGGCTCGAGCGCATCCATCAGCGCAACCAGGCGGCAAGGCTGATGGCCGCGGGCGTAACCCTGGCCGACCCAGAACGCATCGACATTCGCGGGGAGTTGATTTGCGGACGCGATGTGTTCATCGACGTTGGCTGCGTTTTCGAAGGACGCGTCGAAATCGGCGATGGCAGCCGCATCCTGCCTTATTGCGTGATCCAGGACGCCGTGATCGGCAAAGACTGCACGGTCGGCCCCTTTGCCCGCCTGCGGCCGAAAACGGTGCTTGCGGATGACGTGCATGTGGGTAATTTCGTCGAGATCAAGAATTCGACGCTGGGCGCCCATAGCAAGGCCAATCATCTGTCCTATCTCGGCGACGCCACGATCGGTCAGGACGTCAATGTCGGCGCAGGCACCATTACGTGCAATTATGACGGCGCCAATAAGCATCGCACGGTGATCGAGGATGAGGCCTTCATCGGCTCGGACACCCAGCTCGTTGCGCCTGTCACCGTCGGCCGCGGCGCCACGGTGGGAGCCGGAACGACGCTCACCCGGGACGCCCCGCCTGGGCAACTGACGCTTTCGCGCGCAAAGCAGGTGACCGTGCCAGGCTGGAAGCGGCCCGTCAAGAAAAACAAGGAGTAAGTCATGTGCGGCATCGTCGCGGCCACGGCGCATCATGACATCGTCGGCTTGTTGCTCGAAGGGCTGCGGCGGCTCGAATACCGTGGATATGATTCTGCGGGCATTGCCGTCCTCACGCCTTCGCTCTTGCGTATACGCAGCGTAGGACGCATCGATGCACTGGCGAAAAACGCGGTGGGAGTCAGCGCAACGACGGGCATCGCGCATACGCGTTGGGCGACCCATGGCCGCCCCTGCGAAGAAAATGCCCACCCCCATGTCTATCAGGGCGTTGCGGTCGTGCATAACGGCATCATCGAAAACTTCGAATCGTTGCGTGCGGAGCTCGCTGCCGCAGGTCATGTCTTTGCCTCGGAAACCGATACCGAGGTCATCGCCCATCTCGTCGCCCGCGAGCATGCCGTCTGCGGCGATCTTTTCGAGGCCGTGCGCCGCACGGTCGTACGGCTTGCCGGCGCTTTTGCGATCGCCGTGTTGCGCGAAGGAGAAGAAGGCCGCCTCATCGTCGCGCGACAAGGTTCGCCGGTATTGCTCGGCATAGGCGCCGACGGCCATTATGCGGCGTCTGACGCCGCTGCGCTGCTTTCCGTGACGCGCCGCATGGTTTACCTCGAAAACGGCGACATCGCCGAGCTCTCGCCCAATGCTTTCCGCATTGCACGTTTCGATGGCACGGCGGTCGAACGACCGATCGCGCTTTCGCAGTTATCTGCCGACGCCGTCGAGCTTGGCCGCTTTCGCCATTACATGCAAAAAGAGATTTTCGAGCAACCCGACGCCCTGGCCAACACGCTCGAGCTCGTCGCTACGACGTCTCATGTGCATCCCAATCTCTTCGGCGATGCGGCGCGTGAGATTCTGAGCGACGTCGATGGCGTATTGATCCTCGCCTGCGGTACGAGCGCGCATGCGGGAATGACAGCGAGATATTGGCTGGAAGAATTGGCAGGCCTGCCGACGACGGTCGAGATCGCCAGCGAGTATCGCTATCGCGTATCCGTGCCGCGGCCCAGACAGCTCGTCGTGGCCATTTCCCAGTCAGGCGAGACCGCAGACACGTTGGCGGCGCTCCGACATGCCCAGGCGCTCGGACAAGACAGGACAGTGGCCATTTGCAACGTTCCCGAATCCGCGTTGGTGCGCGCCTGCGCTTTGCGTTTTCTCACGCGTGCTGGTCCAGAAATCGGGGTTGCTTCCACCAAGGCTTTCACGACGCAGCTTGTCGCCTTGTTTCTGCTCACGCTGACGTTAGCGCGCCTGCGGGGCCGCCTCGACGACGAGGCCGAAGCGCGACATCTTGCGCACTTGCGGCATTTACCGGCGGCGGTGGAAAAGGTTCTTGCCCTCGAGCCCGCGATCCAGCAATGGGCGCAAGACTTCGCCGCCAAAGAGCACGCGCTCTTCCTTGGCCGCGGGCGGCACTATCCGATCGCGTTGGAAGGGGCTTTGAAGCTCAAGGAAATTTCCTATATCCACGCCGAGGGCTATCCCGCAGGTGAACTCAAGCACGGGCCGCTCGCGCTCGTCGATCGGGAAATGCCCGTGATCGCGGTGGCGCCCAACGATCGCCTACTCGAGAAGCTCAAATCGAATTTGCAAGAGGTGCGCGCGCGCGGTGGAGAGCTCTATGTGTTCGCTGACGCCGATTCCGCGGTCGCGGAAAGCGAAGGCATCCATATCGTGCGTTTGCCCGAGCATGGCGGCATGCTTTCGCCGATCTTGCACGTCGTGCCTTTGCAACTGCTCGCCTATCATGTCGCGCTGGTCAAAGGTACCGACGTCGACAAGCCCCGCAACTTGGCTAAATCGGTAACCGTCGAATGAATGGTTTTTCCGTCAAGGTGTCGTTGGTGGAATAATGGCGGCAGCAACGTGGCAAAGGGAGGGTGAGACATGGCGAAGTTCCATACGGAAAGAATACGCGCGATCGCGCTCGTCGGCCATGGCGGCGCGGGCAAGACGACGCTTGCCGAGGCGATGTTGGCGCGGGCAGGCGTCATTGCAGCTGCGGGCAGCGTCGAGAAAGGCAATACCGTTTGCGACTACGATCCTCAGGAAAAGGCCGTCGGCCATTCCCTACAGTCTGCGTTGGTCAATTTCGCCTGGGAGGATGTCCATATCCACCTGATAGATACGCCGGGCTATCCCGATTTCGCGGGGCAGGCTCTCGCTGCACTGGCCGGCGTCGATACGGCGGTGGTGGTGATCAACGCGCAAACGGGCGTCGAGCTCATGACCGAACGCATGATGAAAGCGGCTGCCGAGCGGGGGCTTGCGCGCATGATCGTCGTCAACAAGATCGATGCCGATAACCTCGACCTCTCCGCACTGATGGTCGAGATTCGCGAGCGTTTTGGGCCGGCGTGCAAGTTCCTCGACCTTCCTTCTCCCGATCATGCCAAAGTGGTCGAGGTGCTGGAGCATGACGTGGGCGAGACCGAGATCGACACCGCCGCGCATGCGCATCGCGAGCTCATCGACCAGCTCGTCGAGGAAGACGAAAGTCTGATGATGCGTTACCTCGAGGACGGCAAGGAGCCCACGAGCGAAGAACTCCATGCGCCGTTCGAGAAGGCGCTACGAGAAGGACATCTGATCCCCGTGCTTTTTACTTCCGCGAAAACGGGTGCCGGCATCGACGAGCTGTTGCATGTTCTCGCCACCTTGGCGCCGAATCCCACGGAAGCCAATCTGCCGCCCTTTTATCGGGATGGCGAGCCTTTTCAGCGCAAGCCGGACGCCAACCAGCATGTCCTCGCGCATGTCTTCAAGATCATCATGGATCCGTATATGGGCAAGGTCGCGGTATTCCGTGTCCATCAAGGGACCCTGCGCAAAGACACGGCATTATTCGCCGGTGAAGGCAAGAAATCGTTCAAACCGGGCCATCTCTATCAATTGCAGGGAAAGGAATTCATCGAAGTCGACGAGCTCTTGCCGGGAGACTTGGGCGCCATCGCCAAAATCGACGAAATCGAATTCGATTGCGTGCTGCACGACTCCCATGACGAGGATCGCATCCAGCTCAAACCGCTCGAATTCCCGAAACCCATGCAGGGACTGGCGGTGGAAACGACGAAGAAAGGAGACGAACAACGCTTGTTCGAGCTATTGCACAAGCTCGAACTCGAGGATCCCTGTTTCCGGGTCGAGCGCCACCCCGCCACCAATGAGACCGTGATCTTTGGGCTAGGCGAGGTGCATTTGAAAACCAAGCTCGAACGCCTGGCAAACCTATACAAACTGGAATTGACGACGAAGCCGCCGCAGATTCCCTATCGCGAAACGATCACTCGGCCTGCCGAAGGTCACCACCGCCACAAAAAACAGACGGGTGGGGCGGGCCAATTCGGCGAAGTCTTTTTGCGCGTCGAGCCCTTGCCGCGCGGAGCGGGATTCGAGTTCGTCGATCAGGTCAAAGGCGGCGTGATCCCCTCGGTCTTCATGCCAGCCGTGGAGAAAGGGGTGCGGCAAGCACTCGAGGGAGGTGTCGTCGCCGGCTTTCCCGTCGAGGACGTGCGCGTGATCGTCTATGATGGCAAAACCCACCCGGTCGACGGCAAGGAGGTAGCCTTCGTGCAAGCGGGCAAGAAAGCGACGATCGCGGCGATTCAAGCGGCCAGCCCAGTCGTGCTCGAGCCCATCATGAAAATCGAGGTCACCGTGCCGGAGGAACAGATGGGAGACATCGCAGGCGATCTCTCGGCGCGTCGCGGACACGTCACGGGCACGCATGCGCGCGGCGCAGGTCGCATCGTCGTCGAAGGCGAGGTGCCGTTGGCCGAGATCAACGATTACGCCTCGAAGCTCAAATCGATGACGGGGGGACAGGGCAGCTACAGCATCGAATTCTCACGCTATGCCCAGGTGCCTCCGCCGGTGCAGCAAAAGCTCATGGCTTCCTTCAAGCTCAAGGAGGACGAAGAATAGGTTGTTCGCTGCCGCCATGCCTCGCCGTTTTTGCGTCTTCCTGATCGTGCTCGTCCTCTGGCTGCCTGTACAAGCGGCCACTGTTTGGGCGATGCCTTGGGAATGCCTTCACGGCATGCATTCGCCACTGGAGCCAGCGAAGGGCGGGATGCCTCACGCGGCGCACGAGGAAGCAGAGGCCAAAGGCGGCCTGGGCGATCGACTTGGCTGCCAGGCTTGCCCGATCTGCCATTTGGCCACGGGGGGATATCTGCTCGCCGCGAAGGCGTTTGGGGCGCCACTGGCTTATGCAAGCGCCTGGATTGATCGGAGAGCGCCGGCGCGGGCCGGCCGCGCGGGTGAGGACATCTGGCGCCCACCGAAATTGACTTCTTGATGGCGTCCATGGAGCAAGTCGCGCGGCTCGCCGCGCGACGGTGTACTCGTTTGCCAATCAAGGAGAAAGAGATGTTTGGTGAAATCGTGGCGGGCTACGAAGTGCCCGTACTCAACGAGCGCGAGGTGCGCGCCGGTGCAGGCATTCTTTTTTTCATTGCGACGGTGGTCTTCCTCGGAGCCTGGCATGCGGATTTGCTGTTGCCGGCGCAGATGATGATCATCGCTTTTTTCATCGAATTTGTCATACGTGTGTTCGTTCCCCGCTATGCCCCTAGCTTGATTCTTGGGCGCCTCATCGTGGGACACCAGAAACCCGAATATACGGCGGCGGCTCCCAAGCGATTTGCATGGACGCTGGGACTCATTCTGGCGAGCATCATGCTCGTCACGATGATTTTTATGCGTGATATGAGCATGCTGAATTTCGCCATCTGCGGCGTCTGTATCCTGCTGCTGTTCATGGAATCCTCATTCGGGATTTGCCTGGGCTGCCTGATTTACGACCGGGTCTTGAAAAAACGCGTCGGGTTGTGTCCGGGCGATGTCTGCGAGGTGCGGCAAAAAGAGCCCATCCAGCGCGTATCTGGCGCTCAGCTATCGTTTCTCGGACTCTTTGTGCTCGCCATGTTTGCCGTATTCCACCTGCTCGACTCCCAGGAACGCGCGCACGCGGGCCCTAATCATCGCGTGATCCAGATGCTCAAAGGCGATACGGAAGTGCGTGAAACAGGGCAGCAGACGCTGATGAAAGGTCATGAGCACCGACATTGAAGGTGAGGTGCATCGCCAAGGCGCTCGGCATGCCGCCAGCCGGCAGGCCGGGGCGCTTCCCAACGCCGCTGCTTTGCTGGGCTTCCTGCATTGCCAGAATGCGATGGCTTCGCCTGGGTCGCGCGTGGCTGCGGCATGGCCTCGTGTGCGTCAAAGGCATGCTGTATAAGGATGGCTAGGCGTCGTTGTTGACGTTTACGTCAACGTAATCCAGAATCTCGAACACAGTATTGAGGCAGGGGGCCGTTCACATGACCGATTTGTCAATCGCCAAGAAAATCGCGCCATACAAACCCAAAAACCACGTCCGCTTTGTGACCGCGGCTGCGCTCTTCGATGGTCATGATGCGGCCATCAACATCATGCGCCGCATCTTGCAAGCGACGGGTGTCGAGGTGATCCATCTCGGCCACAATCGTTCCGTGCAAGAGATCGTGACGGCAGCCCTGCAGGAAGACGTGCAAGGGATCGCGGTGACTTCCTATCAAGGAGGCCATGTCGAGTTTTTCAAATACATGATCGATTTGCTGCGCGAAAACGGCGCATCCGAGATCAAGGTCTTCGGCGGCGGCGGCGGGGTCATCATTCCTGCCGAGATTCGCGAACTGCAGGCATATGGCGTGGAGCGCATCTATTCTCCTGAGGATGGAGCGATGCTTGGCCTGCAGGGGATGATCAACGACGTGGTTTCCCGCGCCGACTTCCCCTTGACCGGCAAGATCAGCGTCGACGACTTGAGAAAAGGGAATCGACGCGTGCTGGCGCGCGCGATCACTATGCTCGAAAACGACCCCGACGGGCCGCTGGCCGCCGCGGTGCAAGCAGCCGCCGTGCCGGATACGCCTGTGTTGGGCATTACGGGCACGGGAGGCGCCGGGAAGTCGTCATTGACGGACGAACTCGTGCGCCGTTTTCGCTTCGACCAAGAAGACCGACTTCGCATCGCGATCCTTTCGGTCGATCCCTCGCGCAAGCGCACGGGAGGGGCGCTGCTGGGCGATCGCATCCGCATGAATGCGATCGATCATGCGCACATCTACATGCGCTCGCTCGCCACGCGCATGGCCGGCAGCGAAATCTCTGCCGCGCTGCCTTTGGCGATTCGCGCATGCAAGCTCGCAGGCTTCGACCTGATCATCGCCGAAACCTCTGGCATCGGCCAGGGAGACGCCGCCATCGTACCGCTTGTCGATTGCGCGCTCTATGTCATGACGCCGGAATTCGGCGCGGCGAGTCAGCTGGAAAAGATCGAGATGCTCGATTACGCCGACTTCGTCGCCATCAACAAGTTCGACCGCAAGGGGGCATTGGATGCGTTGCGGGATGTGCGCAAGCAGTATCAGCGCAACCACGAACGCTTCCACGAGCCGCCCGAGGCCATGCCGGTCTATGGCACGATGGCGTCTCGCTTCAACGATGATGGCGTCACCGCGCTTTATCATGCGCTGAAGGAACGCCTTGCGCAAAAGGGCTTGGCGCTTGCGCCCGGCAAATTGGCGCGTGTCGATGTCAAGCATTCGACGCCCGGGCGCGCCATCGTGTCCCCTGCACGCAGTCGTTATCTAGCCGAGATTGCGGAAACCGTGCGCGCCTATCACCGTCATGTCGATGAACAGGCCTCGCTTGCGCGCGAAAGGCAAGCGCTGCGCATCGCGAAAGAAGCGTTTTCCGCCTGCGGCAAACCCACTGATGATTTCGATGCCCTGATCGCGGAAAAAGAGGCGCGGCTCGATCCCAAGGCGAAAAAGCTCCTCGACATGTGGCCGGACATGATCAAGGCCTATGGCGGCGATGAATACGTGGTGAAAATCCGCGACAAGGAAATCCGCACGAGGCTCGTGCACGAGACGCTCGCAGGCAGCAAGATTCGCAAGGTCGTGTTGCCCAAATATCGGGACGAAGGCGAACTTTTGCGCTGGCTGATGCGCGAAAACGTGCCAGGCTCATTTCCTTTCACCGCCGGCGTTTTCGCCTTCAAGCGCGAAAACGAGGATCCCACGCGCATGTTCGCTGGGGAGGGCGACCCATTCCGCACCAACCGCCGCTTCCGCAAACTCTCCGAAGGCATGCCCGCCAAGCGCCTCTCGACGGCTTTCGATTCCGTGACGCTTTATGGCTGCGATCCCGATGAGCGGCCTGACATCTACGGCAAGATCGGCAATGCGGGCGTGTCGATCGCTACGCTCGACGACATGAAGGCGCTCTACGATGGATTCGATCTTTGCGACCCGACAACGAGCGTGTCGATGACCATCAATGGGCCGGCGCCGGTGATCCTCGCGATGTTTTTCAACACCGCGATCGATCAACAACTAGACAAGTTTCGCCGCGACAACGGGCGCGAGCCCACCGAGGACGAAGCGGAAAAGATCAAGGCATGGGTGCTGTCTTGCGTGCGCGGCACGGTGCAGGCAGACATCCTCAAAGAGGACCAAGGGCAAAACACATGCATTTTCTCGACCGAGTTCGCGCTCAAGATGATGGGCGACATTCAGGAATATTTCGTCCATCATCAGGTGAAGAATTTTTATTCGGTCTCGATTTCAGGCTATCACATTGCCGAGGCCGGCGCCAATCCGATCACCCAGCTCGCCTTTACGCTCGCCAATGGGTTCACCTATGTCGAATCGTATCTCGCGCGCGGCATGCACATCGATGACTTCGCGCCGAATTTGTCCTTCTTCTTCAGCAATGGCATGGACCCCGAGTATGCGGTGATCGGGCGCGTCGCCCGCCGCATTTGGGCGATCGCGATCAAGCACAAATACGGCGGCAACGAGCGCAGCCAAAAACTCAAATATCATGTGCAGACGTCTGGCAGAAGCCTACATGCCCAGGAAATGGCGTTCAACGACATCCGCACGACGCTTCAGGCCCTCATCGCGATTTATGATAATTGCAATTCATTGCACACCAATGCGTATGATGAAGCGATTACGACGCCAACCGAAGAAAGCGTGCGGCGCGCGCTGGCGATTCAACTCATCATCAACCGCGAATGGGGGCTTGCTAAGAACGAAAACCCGCATCAGGGCAGCTTCCTCATCGAGGAACTCACCGACCTCGTAGAGGAGGCGGTGCTCAAGGAATTCGAGGCCCTCGCTTCCCGCGGCGGCGTGCTCGGGGCGATGGAAACGGGCTATCAGCGCGGCAAAATCCAAGAAGAGTCGCTCTATTACGAGCAGAAGAAACACGATGGCTCCTATCCGATCATCGGCGTCAACACCTTCCGCAATCCCCAAGGCGAGGCGATTCCCGAGTCACTTCCGCTCGCGCGCTCGACCGAGGAGGAAAAACGCTCGCAGATTCGTCGCTTGCGCGAATTCCAGGCGCGCCACGCCCAGGAAAGCCAGCCCATGCTCGAACGCATCAAACGCACGGCGCTGGCGGATGGCAATGTCTTCGAAGTGCTGATGGACGCGGTGCGCGTCTGCTCGTTGGGGCAAATCACGCAGGCGCTTTATGAAGTGGGCGGACAATATCGGAGGAACATGTGACCTCGAAACGTGCGATCCAAGACTTTTATCCCGAGAATCTCGCCCACTGCTATGGCTGTGGCGCGCACAATCCGCAGGGCCTGCAGCTTAAGACATATTGGGCCGAGGACGAAGCGGACACGACGATCACGTGCTTCATGCCCAAACCTTACCACACGGCGATTCCCGGCTTCGTCTATGGCGGGCTGATCGCTTCCTTGATCGATTGTCATGGCACGGGCACGGCGGCGCTGGCCGCCTATCGCGCTGAAGGCCGCGAGCCAGGTAGCGACCCGCCGCTACGTTTCGTCACGGCGCATCTCGCAGTCGATTTCTTGAAACCGACGCCGCTGGGCCCCCGACTCACCCTGCGCGGCAAAGTCACGGAGATCAAGGGGCGTAAGGTGGTGGTGGCGGTAAGCGTCTGGGTGGATGCGCAAATGACCGCGCAAGGCGAGGTCGTCGCCGTGCGTATGCCGGAAAATTTCGGCTTCTGAGCGGCTTGGTAGAATCTTCGGCATGTGGCGCGGCCACGTTTTTTTTTGCTTTTGATGCTCGAAGCCTTTCTCGTTTCAACGGCGCTCGTCGCGCTGGCCGAAATCGGCGACAAGACCCAACTCCTCTCGTTGATTCTGGCAGCCCGCTTTCGACGTCCCTGGCCGATCGTGGCGGGCATCGCCGTGGCCACACTCGTCAATCATTTGCTTGCGGGCGCCTTAGGCGGCTGGCTCGCCCAGATGGTGGGGCCAACGATCTTGCGCTGGGGGCTGGGGCTTTCCTTCCTGGTCATGGCGGCGTGGTTGTTGATTCCCGACCGCTGTGAGGAGGACGAGGTGCGTTTCATCCGCGGCGGCATTTTCGTGGCGACTGCCGTGGCTTTTTTCCTCGCCGAGATGGGCGACAAGACGCAGGTGGCGACGGTCGGCCTGGCCGCGCATTACCATGCAATCGCCGCCATCGTCGTCGGCACGACGCTGGGCATGCTGTTGGCCAACGTGCCAGTCGTCTTCTTTGGCGAGAAGCTCGCGGCAAGACTGCCGGTGAAGGCCGTGCATGCGCTCGCGGCGGCGGTCTTCGCGGGCATGGGTGGGGCGACGCTGTTGGGCGTGGGCGCCGACTACTTTTGAGCGAGCCTCTCTAACGCGCGCGCCAGCAAGGAGACCGTGCCGTCGACGTCGGCCAATTTATCGAGTCCGAAAAGACCAATGCGGAAAGTCGAGAAATCGGCTCCTTCGCCGCACATCAACGGCACGCCCGCGGCGATTTGTAGGCCCAGGGCCGCGAATTTCTTGCCGTTCTGGATTTCGGCATCGTCGGTGTAACTGACGACGACTCCTGGAGCTTCGAAGCCGGGCGCGGCGACGCTCGCAAAACCATGTTCCGCGAGCAATGCGCGCACCTTTTTCCCCAGTCGCCATTGGGCCTCGCGCGCCGCCTCGAGACCGAAAGCCTCAAGCTCCTTCATCGCTTCTCGCACGCGCAGGAGCGCATCGGTCGGCATCGTCGCATGATAGGCGTGGTGTCCGGCTTCATAAGCGGCCATGATCTCGCGCCATTTCTTGAGATCGAGCGCGAAGCTCGTGCTTTGGCCGTGGGACAGGCGTTCGCTTGCGGCGGGGGAAAAAAGCACGAACGCGGCGCAGGCGGGCCCAGACCAGCCTTTCTGGGGCGCCGAGATCAAGACGTCGATGCCCAATTTTTCCATATCGACCCAGACGGCGCCTGAGGCAACGCCGTCGAGCACGAACAACCCGCCGACGCGATGGGTGGCGCTGGCAATCGCAGTCAGATAGTCATCGGGCAGGAGGATGCCCGAGGCGGTTTCGACATGGGGCGCGCAAACGACGGTGGGCTTGGTGCGCGCGATCTCCTCGACGATTTCCTCGAGCGGGGGCGGTGCGAAAGGCGCACGCGGCGCATCCGTGAGCGGCCGCGCCATCAGCACCTTTTCCTCGCTGGGAATGTTGCCCTGGGCAAAGATTTGCGACCAGCGATAGCTGAACCAGCCGTGGCGTAGGACGAGGCACCGCTGGCCTGTGGCGAATTGGCGCGCGACCGCCTCCATGCCATAGGTGCCGCCGCCGGGCACGATGGCGACGGCATGGGCGTGGTAGGTCGATTTGAGCGTGGCCGAGAGATCGCGCATGACTGCCTGGAAGCGACGCGACATGTGATTGAGGGCGCGATCCGTATAGACGACGGAATATTCGAGCAGACCGTCGGCGTCGATTTCTGGGCGCGGCAGGGACATGGCGGCTCCTCGAAAGGTTTGGGAAGGCGATTATTATCGACGAATCAAGACGACGGCGAGCTCCGTGCGTCCAAGCCGTTCGTGCGTGCAACGCGCATAGGGAGGGGCGGGCCAATGCCAGCGACGCGCGGGAAACAATGCGCGCATCGCCGTCATGGGGCAGTGATAGGGCGGGCCGCCGATGACGCCCTCTTCGTCTTCAGGTCGGGGCGCTTGCATGAACAACGCCATCAATTTGCCGCCGGGCACGAGCCAGCGGTGAAGCTGTTCGGCATAGGCCTGCCAGTCGTCGGGATGGAGCGCGCACAGGCATGTCTGTTCGAAGACGGCATCCACGGGCTCATCGGGCTGCCAATTGAGCACATCGCCCTGCACGAGCCGGGCCGAAAGGCCACGCTGCGCCAGGTGCGCCTTGCAGAGCTCGAGCGCGGCGGATGCAATGTCGATGCCGGTGACCTGGAAGCCCTGCTCCGCCAGAAGGACGACTTCCCAGCCTTGGCCGCAGCCCGGCACCAGAATGCGCGCGCCTGCGGGCAGGATGCCGGCTGCCAGCCAGGCCCCGAGCTGGGAATTGGCTTCGCCGCGGTCCCAAGGCATGTCGCGCGCCAAAAAACGCGCTTGCCAGAAATCGGGTGTCGGGCCGCTCATGGGGTCAACCTCCGCCAAAGCGCCGAAGTCCCTCGAGGTCGAGAATGGTGACGCCGCCATATTCGATGCGCAAGAAACCTGCGTCTTCGAGCTGCTTCAGCGAGCGATTGACACGCTGGCGCGAAACGCCGGCCAAATGGCCGATTTCTTCTTGCGAGATCGTCAAGGTCAGGTTCTGTCCCGGATAGAGGACGGGATTGAACATCACGGCGAGACTGCGCGCCACGCGTGTGTCGGTGTCATGGAGCCGAGCGGACTCCAATAACCCGATGAACTGCCCCAGCCGTTCATTGATTTGCTCGATGATCGCATGATTGAAAGGGATCGAATGATCCAGCAGCCACTGGAAGGTTTCCTTGCGCATGCAGGCGATGCGCGTGTCGCGCAAGGCAATCACGTCGTAGCGCCGAGGCTCGGGCTTGAGCAAGGAACCCTCGCCAAACCACCCGCCGGTAGGGATTCCCGCATACGAGGCGGTCTTGCCAGTGACCCAGTCGGAAGACATCTTGGCGAGTCCCTCGATGATGCCGATCCAGCAGGTGGGCGTTTCGCCTTGACGGCAGATGAAGCCGCCGGCCGGCACCCGGCGCTCGATCATGCCGGCGCGCGCACGCGCGCGCTCTTCTGCCGTGAGCTTTTGCGCCCAGCGCGCAAGCGCGATGGCGTCGTCGAGTGTCGGCGAGGCTGCAGAGATCGATTTGCGTGGATTGTCAGGCACGCGACAATTATAGGCAGAGGAGGAGCGTAGATTTTTGTCACAAAGACAAGACGTTACATTGCGCTGCACAAAATTGTGCCGCGCAGGGGCGAAGAAGCGGAGGATCGTATGGTGGCGACAGCCGGCGCTCAAAAGGTCGACGAGAATCTCGACACTTTTCCGCGCTTGCTGATCAGGCATGGCCAAGTGCGCCCGACGCGCACGGCGATGCGCGAAAAAGATCTCGGCATCTGGCAGTCATGGACATGGGCCGAGGTGCTGCAAAACGCACGCGCGCTCGCCTGCGGGCTTGCTGCACTGGGCTTTGGGCGCGGCGATCGCTTGGCGATCGTCGGCGACAATCGTCCGCGGCTTTACTGGGCGATGGCGGCCGCGCAAATGCTCGGCGGCATCCCCGTGCCGATGTATCAAGACGCCGTGGCCGAGGAAATGGCCTTCGTGCTCGAAGACGCCGGCGTGCGGATCGCCGTCGTCGAGGATCAGGAGCAGGTCGACAAATTGCTCGAGATCAAAGAGCGGTGCGCGACGCTGACGCACATTCTTTACGACGACGCGCGCGGCTTGCGCCACTATCGCCAGCCTTTTCTGGTTGGCTTGGACGAAGTGATCGCCGCCGGCCGCATCCATGACCAGAACCAGCCCGATTTCCTCGATCAGGAAATCGCCAAAGGCGACGGGAATGATGTCGCCATCATGCTCTATACGTCGGGGACGACGGGAAAGCCGAAGGGGGTATGTCAGACGCATCGCGCGTTGATCGCCGCCGCTTCCGGCGGCTGCGCTTTCGACGGACTTGGCGAAAACGATGAAGTCTTGTCGTATCTACCCATGGCCTGGGTGGGGGACAATCTGTTCTCCTATGCGGAAGCCCTGGTCGCCGGCTTCACCGTCAATTGTCCGGAGTCGGGCGAGACGGTGATGAACGACATGCGCGAGATCGGGCCGACTTTCTACTTTGCGCCGCCGCGCGTGTTTGAAAACCTGCTCACGCAGGTGATGATTCGCATGGAGGATGCGGGTCGGATCAAGCGCTGGCTATTCGACTATTTCATGGGCGTTGCACGCCGCTGCGGCGCCGAAATCCTCGATAAACGCGCGGTTCCCCTGCGGGACCGTCTGCTCTATGCGCTCGGCGAGGTGCTGATCTACGGGCCCTTGCGCAATGTCCTTGGCATGAGCCGCATTCGCGTCGCCTATACTGCAGGCGCCGCGATCGGCCCGGACCTTTTTCGCTTTTATCGTTCGATCGGCATCAATCTCAAGCAGCTCTATGGGCAGACCGAAACCTGCGCCTACGTTTGCCTCCAGCCCGATGGCCAGGTCAAGCTCGACACCGTCGGCCCCCCTGCGCCGGGAGTCGAAATCAAGATCGCAGAGCATGGCGAGATTCTGGTGCGCAGCCCGACTTTGCTCAAGGAGTATTACCGCCAGCCCGAAGCCACGGCTGAAGCGATCGATGCCGAGGGCTTTTTCCATACCGGCGATGCCGGTTTTATCGATAGCGATGGACACCTGAAGATCATCGACCGCGCCAAGGACGTCGGCCGCTTGAAGAATGGCGCAATGTTCGCCCCCAATTACATCGAGAACAAGCTCAAATTCTTTCCCTATATCAAAGAGGCCGTGGCTTTTGGCCACGAGCGCGAGATGGTCTGCGCCTTCATCAACATCGACATGGGCGCGGTGGGGAACTGGGCCGAGCGTCGCGGCATCCCCTACTCCGGCTATGTCGATTTGGCCGGCAAGAAAGAGGTGCTCGATTTGATCCAGCAATGCGTCGAGCAGGTCAATGCGGAACTTTCTGCCGATGGACAAATGGCCGCAACTCAGATTCATCGTTTCTTGGTGTTGCACAAGGAGCTCGATCCCGATGACGATGAACTGACCCGGACGCGCAAGGTGCGTCGGCGTTTCATTGCAGAAAAATACGCCATCCTCGTCGATGCACTCTATGGCGGCAAGGCAAGCCAATACATCGAAACCGAAGTCAAGTTCGAAGATGGCCGGCGCGGCAAGGTGGCGGCCGATTTGGTCATCCGCAACGCCAAGGTTTTCCCGCAGAGGACGAACGATGGGGCGACAAATCGGTGAGGTGATCCTCGATCTGAAGAACATCTCGCTGTCTTTCGGCGGGGTGAAGGCGCTTTCCGACATTTCCTTCGACGTCCGCGAACATGAGATTCGCGCCATCATCGGGCCCAATGGCGCGGGGAAGAGCTCGATGCTCAACGTCATCAACGGCGTCTATCGCCCGCAACAGGGGGAAATCGTCTTGCGCGGCGAACATTTCGCCAATATGACGCCGGCGCGCGCCGCCCGCGCTGGCATCGCGCGCACCTTCCAAAACCTGGCGCTCTTCAAAGGCATGACCGTGCTTGACAACATCATGGCAGGGCGCAACTTGCAGATGCGTGCCAATCTTTTCCAGCAGGCGATCTGGTTCGGCCCCGCGCGCCGCGAGGAGCTCGCGCATCGCGCCAAGGTCGAGGAGATCATCGATTTCCTCGAAATCCAGCACATCCGCAAGGTGCCGGTCGGCCGTTTGCCCTATGGCTTGCAAAAACGCGTGGATTTGGGCAGGGCGCTTGCGATGGAGCCGCAGATTCTGCTACTCGATGAACCGATGGCGGGCATGAACGTCGAGGAAAAACAAGATATGTGCCGCTTCATCCTCGACATCAACGATCAGTTCGGCACGACGATCGTGCTTATCGAGCACGACATGGGCGTGGTGATGGACATCTCCGACCGCGTCGTGGTACTCGATTATGGACGTAAGATTGGCGATGGCGCGCCGGACGAGGTGCGGGCGAATCCGGACGTGATTCGCGCGTATTTGGGCACAAGCAACTGAGGGGGAAACGATGGCCTTCTTTATCGAAACCCTGATCGGCGGCTTGATGGCCGGCATGCTTTATTCGCTCGTGGCGCTGGGCTTCGTGCTCATCTTCAAGGCATCCGGCGTGTTCAATTTTGCGCAAGGCGCGCTCGTGCTCTTCGCAGCGCTGGCGATGGCGCGCTTCGCCGAATGGCTGCCGGCCTGGTTCGGCATCGAGAGCCTGGCCCTTGCGAACGTGTTGGCGTTTTTGATCACGATCGCGATCATGTTCGTGGCGGCGCTCTTGATCGAACGGCTCGTGCTGCGCTACCTCGTCAATCAAGAGGGCGCTACGCTTTTGATGGCCACCCTCGGCATCGCCTATTTCCTCGAGGGGTTTGGGCAAACCGTCTTTGGCAGCGACATCTACAAAATCGACGTTGGCATGCCGAAAGACCCCGTATTGATACTGGAAAACGTCTTTGAAGGCGGCATTTTGATCAATAAAGAGGACTTCATCGCCGCCGTGATCGCTGCGACCTTGGTGACGCTGCTTACGCTGTTTTTCCAGAAAACGGCGACCGGTCGCGCGCTGCGTGCGGTGGCCGACGATCATCAGGCCGCTCAATCGATCGGCATTCCCTTGAACCGCATCTGGGTCATCGTCTGGTGCGTGGCGGGCGTCGTCGCTCTCGTCGCAGGCATCATCTGGGGCTCCAAACTGGGCGTGCAATTTTCGCTGGCGACCGTGGCGCTGCGCGCCCTTCCTGTGGTGATCCTCGGGGGGCTTACCTCGGTGCCGGGCGCGATCATCGGCGGACTCATCATCGGCGTCGGCGAAAAGCTTTCCGAAGTCTATCTCGGCCCTTCTATCGGCGGCGGCATCGAGATTTGGTTTGCATACGTGCTGGCGCTCGTCTTCCTTCTCTTCCGGCCACAGGGCCTGTTTGGCGAAAAGATCATCGACCGAGTCTGACATGATTTACCGCGAAAACGGCCAATTCAAAACCTCTTATGCCGCGGATCAGCAGATCTTCCCGATCCGTCAGGATCGCATCGCGATCTTGGCGCTTCTCATCTTTGCGGGCGTAGGCGTGCCCCTTTTCGCTGACGAGTATCTGTTCCGCGCGATCCTGATTCCCTTCTTGATCTTGTCTTTGGCGGCGCTAGGCGTGAATCTGTTGGTCGGCTATTGCGGTCAGATCACCCTCGGTGCGGGCGCTTTCATGGCGGTGGGCGCCTATGCCGCCTATAACTTCTTGATTCGCGTCGATGGCATGCCCATGCTCATTGCCGTCCTCTTAGGCGGCGTCGTCGCCGCCCTCGTCGGCATCGTCTTTGGCGTGCCAAGCCTACGCGTGCGCGGTTTATATCTCGCCGTCGCCACGCTGGCCGCCCAGTTCTTCTGGGATTGGGCCTTCCTGCGCATCCGTTGGTTTACCAATTATTCCTCCTCAGGCTCCGTCTCGGTCGCGGAACTCGATTTCTTCGGCTGGCGCATCGAGACGCCGGTGGAAAAATATCTCTTATGCCTGGGCTTGTTGATCTTGTTTGCGCTGGTGGCGAAAAACCTCACGCGCGGCGCGATCGGCCGGCAGTGGATGGCCATCCGCGACATGGACGTGGCCGCCGAGGTGATCGGCATTCGCCCGATGTATGCAAAGCTTTCGGCTTTCGCGGTAAGCTCTTTTTACTTGGGCGTCGCGGGCGCGCTTTGGGGCTTCGTGCATCTGGGTTCCTGGGAGCCGGCGGCGTTTTCGATCGACCGTTCCTTCCAGCTCTTGTTCATGGTGATCATCGGCGGCTTGGGGTCGATCATGGGCAGCTTTTTCGGCGCCGCCTTCATCGTCGTCTTGCCGATCTTCCTCAATCAGTTCCTGCCCTGGTTGGGCGGTCTCGTCGGCGTCACGATCTCGACGGCCGCCGTGTCGCATGCGGAATTCATGATATTTGGCGCGCTCATCATATTCTTCTTGATCGTCGAACCGCATGGGCTCGCGCGACTTTGGTCGACGGGCAAGGAGAAATTACGGCTATGGCCGTTCCCCCATTGATTCTCATAGGCAACAGGAGGAGACGACATGAAACTGAGCAAACTCGCGATCGCAGCCGCCATGGCGGCAACCTTGTCGGCGCCGATACATGCCGCGGAACAGTTCTTCCCGGTTCTCGTCTATCGCACGGGCGCCTATGCGCCGAATGGCTCGCAGTGGGCCAATGGCTATGTCGATTACCTGAAGCTCGTCAATGCCAAGGGTGGCATCAACGGCGTGAAGATCGCTTATGAAGAATGCGAATTCGGTTACGCTACGGATCGCGGCGTCGAATGCTATGAGCGTCTCAAAAACAAGCATGGCGGCGCCACCGTCTTCCAGCCCCTTTCCACCGGCGTGACGTTCGCATTGACCGACAAGGCGCCAATCGACAAGATCCCGCTGATCACGGCGGGCTATGGACGCAGCGAATCACAAAACGGCGCCGTCTTCACCTGGAATTTCCCGTTGCTCGGCACCTATTGGGTCGCTGCCGACGTGCTCGTCCAGCATGTGGCCAAGAAGGAGGGCGGATTTGACAAGCTCAAAGGCAAGAAGATCGCGCTGGTCTATCATGACAGCCCCTATGGCAAAGAACCGATCGCGCTGCTCGAAGAACGCGCGAAGATGCATGGCTTCCAGCTCATGCTTTTGCCGGTCGCTCATCCCGGCGTCGAGCAAAAGGCCACGTGGTTGCAGATCCGCCAGCAGCGGCCGGATTATGTGTTCCTCTGGGGCTGGGGCGTGATGAATTCCACCGCGCTCAAAGAGGCGCAAGCGACCGGCTATCCGCGCGAGAAGATGTATGGCGTATGGTGGGCCGGCGCCGAGCCGGACGTCAAGGACGTGGGTGAGGGCGCGAAAGGCTACAACGCGCTCGCGCTCCAGCATGGCGCCGAGCCAAATGCCAAAGTGGTGAAAGACATTCTCACCCTCGTTTATGACAAGGGACAGGGCACTGGGCCGCGCGAGGAAGTCGGCAACGTGCTCTACATGCGCGGGCTGATTTCTGCGATGCTCGGCGTCGAGGGCGTAAGGCGCGCGCAGGAGCGCTTCGGCAAAGGGAAGGTGATGACTGGCGAGCAGGTGCGCTGGGGGCTCGAGAATCTCGACCTCGACCAGAAGAAGCTCGACGCTCTGGGCTTTGCGGGCGTGATGCGTCCGGTGCGGACTTCATGCCTCGATCACATGGGGTCGAGCTGGGTGCGCATCCATACTTGGAACGGCACGAAATGGGAATTCACCTCCGACTGGTATCAAGCCGATGAAAAGGTGATCCGGCCGATGGTGATGCTGGCTTCCGCCAAGTATGCCGAGGAGAAGAAGATCACGCCCCGCACGCCCGAGCAGTGCAAAGAGTGACGCACGCGGAACGAGGGGAGGGCCCCTCGTTCCTTTTCCCGCGATGGACGCAACATGAGCGCCAATATCCTCCTCAACGTCAACAACATCGAGGTCATTTATAACCACGTCATTCTCGTGCTGAAGGGGGTTTCCTTCGTCGTGCCCGAAGGCGGCATCGTCGCCTTGCTCGGCGGCAACGGCGCGGGCAAGACGACGACCTTGAGGGCAGTGAGCAATCTGCTTGCGGGCGAGCGTGGAGAAGTGACCAAAGGCTCGATCGAATTGGCCGGCGAGCGCATCGAGGCGATGACGCCTGCCGATCTCGTCAAACGGGGCGTCATACAAGTGATGGAGGGACGGCACTGTTTCGCGCATTTGACCATCGAAGAGAATCTGCTCACCGGCGCATATACGCGCCGTGACGGGAAGGCCGCGATCGCCGAAACCCTGGAGAAGGTCTATAGCTATTTTCCGCGCCTGAAGACGCGCAGACAGACGCAAGCGGCCTACACCTCGGGCGGCGAGCAGCAGATGTGCGCGATCGGCCGGGCGCTGATGGCGAATCCGCGCATGGTGCTCTTGGATGAGCCCTCGATGGGGTTGGCGCCGCAGATCGTCGAAGAGGTCTTTGCCATCGTCAAGGAGCTCAATGAGAAGGAAGGCGTCACTTTCTTGCTCGCGGAACAAAACACCAACATGGCGTTGCGATACGCCGACTTTGGTTACATCCTCGAAAATGGCCGTATCGTCCTCGAAGGCACGGCGCAGGAACTCGCCAACAACGAAGACGTCAAGGAGTTTTACTTGGGATTGTCGAGCCAGGGCCGCAAAAGCTTCCGCGACGTCAAGCATTATCGGCGCCGCAAACGCTGGCTCGCTTGAGAAATCCGGCTGTCGCCAAAAGGAAAACGCAGGCGCCCAGAGGGAGCATGGTCCATGCAGAACTACTATGACGATCTCGAGATCCGTCCGATGGAAGAAAGGGAACGGGATCTCTTTGCCCGTTTGCCCGCGCTGATCCGCCACGCACAACGCCAAACGGCCTGGTTTGCGCAGGCGCTGGCGCACATTGAGGCCGAGACCATCACCGACCGCGCGGCGCTTGCCAGGCTCCCCGTATTACGCAAGCATCAGCTGATCGAGTTGCAACGCCAGGCGCGGCCTTTCGGCGGACTCGTCGCCGCCCGTTGGGGCGAGCTTGCGCGCGTTTTTGCTTCGCCAGGGCCGATTTACGAGCCCGAAAACGAGGAGCGGGACTATTGGAAGAGCGCGCGCGCCCTCTTTGCAGCGGGCTTTCGTGCTGGCGATCTGATCCACAATAGCTTTTCCTATCATATGACGCCTGGCGCCTGGATCCTCGAGGCTGGCGCACGCGCGCTCGGATGCACGGTTTTCCCGGCGGGGGTCGGGCAAACCGAGCAGCAGGCGCAGGCGATCGCCGATTTGCGACCCGTCGGCTATGTCGGCACCCCTTCTTTTTTGCGCATCGTGCTGGCTAAAGCGGATGAGCTCGCGTTACCGACGACCTCACTGAAAAAAGCGCTGGTGTCGGGCGAAGCTTTATTGTCCGCACACCGTGAGGAATTTGCACGCCGCGGCATCGACGCCTATCAGGCTTACGCGACCGCCGATCTCGGCGTCATCGCCTATGAAACGGAGGCCCGCGAAGGGCTCGTCGTCAATGAAGGCTTGATCCTCGAGATCGTTCGGCCGGGAACGAACGAACCGGTGCCTGCGGGCGAAGTCGGCGAAGTGGTCGTCACCCAGTTCAATCCAACCTATCCTTTGATTCGCTTTGCGACGGGCGATCTCTCGGCCGTGATCCCCGAATCATTGACGCGTCCCTCGCCTTGCGGCCGCACCAATCTGCGCATCCGCGGTTGGCTAGGGCGCGCGGATCAGACCACGAAGGTGCGCGGTATGTTCGTGCATCCCGAGCAGATCGATGCGCTCGTCAAGCGCCACCCAGAAGTCAAGCGGGCGCGCTTGGTCGTGACCAACCCGTCGGGCTTGGATCAGATGGTCTTGCGCTGTGAATGTCTTTCGCAACCCGGGCTTGCCGAAGCCATCGCAGGAACCTTGCGAGAGCTCACCAAGTTGCGAGGGGAGGTCGAACTCGTGGCGCCTGGCTCACTACCCAACGACGGCAAAGTGATCAGCGACGAACGTCGCTTCGAGTGACTAACCCTGCGTAACTACCCCATTCCGCGCAGTCATTCCCGAGGGCGAGCCTTGAGCCTCGCCGCTTTCGATCCGCGCGCGGTAAGCTAGGCTCATGTCCATCATATCCGCCCTGTTTCCGGATTTCGCGTTGATCCTCACCGGTTATCTGTTGCGCCGCGTGATGCCGCTAGGCGAGCATTTCTGGTCGGGACTGGAAAAGCTCATCTATTTCGTCCTGTTTCCGGCCTTGCTGTTTTCGGCGATCGTGAAAACGGCATTGAACGTAAGCGCCCTACCGCTGATCGGCGTGGGCGCCGGCGCCATGTCGGGTGCGATGGTGCTGGCCTTGCTGATCCAGCCTTTTTCACGGGTTGCGCCGATTTCCTTTGCATCGCTGTTTCAATGCGCGTTTCGCTACAACACCTATATCGGCCTTGCGGTGGCGGCGAAGGCGCATGGCGCTCCCGGCATCGCCGCGATGGGACTTGTTGCGGGCGGCCTCGTTCCCTTCGCGAATCTCGCCGCCGTTTGGATGCTTGCCCGCCATGGAAAAGCCTCGGTCTGGCGCGAATTGGCAAAGAACCCGCTCTTCATTGCCACGGTGGCAGCCTTGCTTTGGAATCTCGCCGGTTTCTCGCTGCCAGCGCCCCTGCAGGCCTATCTGGGCCGCCTTGCCGAAGCCGCGATCGCGCTTGGACTTTTGGCCGTCGGGGCAGCTTTGAAGCTGCGCGGCGCACTCGGCCGGCAAGGGCGCATGCTCGTTTTCTGGCTTTTGTTCGTGAAGTTGTGCGCGATGCCCTCGCTTGCCTGGACGTTAGGGCGGTTAGCCGGCTTGGACGGGGTTTTCTTCGACATCGCGGTCGTATTTGCCGCTTTGCCGACGGCTTCCTCGGCCTACATCCTGGCTCAGCGGATGGGCGGGGACGGGGCGCGCGTGGCCTGGGTGATCTCCGCGAGCACCCTGATGGGCATGCTCACTTTACCCCTTTGGCTCGCGCTGCTTCTCGGACGTGGCTGAGCGGCGCCGCTTGCCTGAGGCTTTCTTGGCCTCTTGCGCTTCGGCAGCAGCAGGGGATCCGCCCGGCGTAAGCGCCCAGGGCATGGCCCAAAATGCAGGGTTGAGGAATGGATTGGGCGCAGTATTTCCCGCCCCGGCGGCTTGGCCAGCCGCCGTCTCGCCAAGCTGCTTGAGTGAAAGAAGCGTGGTGCGCTGGGTTTCCAGCGCCTGGATGGTCATGGACAACAGACTCAAATTCGATTTCAACCATCCCTCGACGGCTTTCAGATCGGCGATGCGCTTGCCGAGCTCATCCGTGTCGAGCGTCGGGACGACCATGCCCGGCAAAGCAAAGCCCATCTGTCCCCAGAGTTCCTTGAGGTATTCCATCGGATCGGAAGTGGGCGTGGTGGCGTTCATGAGGGGCCTCGACAGGTCAATGGCGATGCCGTTATGATAACCGCGTTCATGGGTGGAGGGGATGCCTATGCGTTTTCTCGTGATCGAAGACCATGCCCTCGTGCGCGAAGGGCTCGTGTTGGCCTTGAAAGCGCTCGAAGAACCGGGGCAGACACTGGCTATTGAAGGCGTAGCCAATGCCGAAGAGGCTAACGCCCTCTTGAACGAAGACGACGATTTCGACTTGATCGTGCTCGACTTGATGCTGCCGGGCACTTCGGGAATGGCTTATCTCGGCGCGCTGCGCAAGCGCTACCCGCATATTCCCGTCGTCGTTCTCTCCGCTCTCGACGACGTGGAAACCGTCTGCAAAGCCATGCGCCAAGGCGCTGCCGGCTTCATCTCGAAGGCGAGCCCGACCGATACGCTGCTGACCGCTTTGCGCGAGGTGCTCGCCGGCGAAATCTGGTGGCCGCCTGCCTATCGCGAAATGATCCATATGCGTCGGCGTCCGAAGACGGTCGCCGAACGGTTCGGACTCACGCGCAGCCAAGCACGGGTGCTCGAATTGTTAGCGGAAGGCAAGACCAATCGCGAAATCGGCGAGCTTCTGAATGTCACCGAAGGAACCGTGAAGATCCACGTTTCGGCGATCTTCAAGGCGCTTGGCGTCACCAATCGCGCTCAAGCCCTGCTCATTGCGCAAGGCAAACAGTTGGCGCCCTGAGGGTCAATGACCCTGCGCCGCATAGGAGGGGGGCGTGGTTGTGGCGATGGGTCGGGATGCGGCGAAAGCGTCTGAGGCATCGCCGACGCGCAGTTGCAGCAAATCCGCGACTTGATGCGCAAAGGCGCGGCAGGCGTTGGCAAGCGGCGTCGGCAGCACGGCCGGAATCTGTTTTTGCAGCATGAGCTTGCTTGCCGAGAGGGCGAAGACCGGATCGAGGATGCGATCGCGATAAGGGCCGAGAAGCTCCGCCATCGCGCGCTCGGCGGCTTCTCGTTGCCAAGCGTTCGTGGGCCACTGGGCGGGTATCGCGTAGGCGCGAGGAAACATCTCGAGATCCCGGATCACCGTGCGCATATCTTCGTGCGAGTCGCGGAAAGGCAGGAGCACCAAATCGGCCAGGCCATAGAGTCGCCGATCCATGTCGGTGCGATTGCCTCCGCCGTCGATGACGCCCAGCCATCCCGGCAAGGTGCGTATCGTGTCGACGACTTTCGCAAGCGCCTCGCGAGAGCGCGCGTCCGCGATCAGGTAACGCCGCCCAACGGGATCGAGCGGCTCTCGCCAAGTATCGGTGAGCACACAGACCGAGCGTTGTCCGAGCAGGCCCAATCCCTGGCAGAGCATATGCGACAAGGTGGTCTTCCCGGTGCCGCCCTTGTTGCCGATGATGCAGATGATGTCCGCCATATCCTCTCGTCAGCATTCCTACGTGACTGCCCGTCATTATTGGTCATGCGCGGATGAGCGGATGGCCTGAAATGGCGAACTTTCAAGCGTTTTCTCCACCGCTGAAGGGCGGTAGAAAAAAAGTCGGCCGTTTTTCTGCCCCCCCACTTCGATCACCTCCTCGGGCGCCACCCCGGGGATGGGGAAGCTGTTGCTCACCAATAGGCTTTCGTCCTTCATTTCGGCGCATGATTTCGCCCAGAGTGCAGCCATCGGCGCCGGCGAGAGAAACGCATAGACGAGATCATAGGAGGCCAGCGGCTCCTGCCAGAAATCGCCATAGCGCACCACGACGTTGGCGAGGCGACGACAACGCCAGCGGGCAATCGCCCAGGGCAGCGGCGCATGCTCGATGCCGACGAAAATACAGTCGGGACGCTGGCGCGCGAGTGCCGCCAGCAAGCGGCCATCCCCACAGCCGAGGTCCAGCAAACGAGCGGCGGCTGGCAAGCGGCTAGCCAGCACAGGCGCGACGCGTAGGCTGGAAAGATAGAGGGGCACCCGCGAAAGATCTAGGCGCCAAAAAACCAGCAACAGCAGCAAGAAGGCCGCCAGATAAAACGCGGGGGGCAGCCCTAGCCGCAACATGACGACGACGAGCGGGAGAAAAACGAGGTGGATGGCGATCCACCACGGGGGATTTTTGCGCCAGTGCGCGATCAGGGCTGCGAACCCGCCTTGTACGAAGGCAAGGGGCAGCCACATGGCCTCGGCGCGTGCAGGGGTGGCCGTGAAGATCCAGGCCGCAAACACCGCGGTCGCGCCAAGCCCTAACGCCTGTGCGAGCAGGGCTTGTCTCCAGACGCCGACTCTCGGAAAACTCTCGATAACCTGCTGCGCGGCCGGATGGCGGCGCTCTACGGCGCTTGCTTTCTCGCCGGACTCTTCGCGATGTCTCGCAGTTTGCGCTCTCTGCGCCTTGCCCGGGAGCTGTTCGCAACGGTTTTTCTGGATTCCCCTAGGCGACATAACGGGCCCTTGCCGCTTCTCGGCGCGCCTGCGCAAGACGAATCGCCTTTTCCTTGATGGGGCCAAAGCCGCGCACCTCTTGGGGCCAGGACAGCAACGCCAAGGCTTCGTCAGCCTTGGCAGCAGAAAGCGTGGCCTGCACGAGATCGAGATCGGCTTCGTAGGCGGCGATCAATGCGCGTTCGCGGCGCCGTTCGGGTTGGTAGGCGAATGGATCCCACCGTGTGCCTCTGAAGCGGCGCGCTTTTGCGAGCCACCGGAAGACAGTGAAAAGCCAGGGACCGAAACTCCATTTCTCGATGAGGCCCGTGTTCGGATGAGGACGGGCAAGGAATGGAGGCGCAAGATGCACGCGCAGCGCATATTCGCCCGTGAAAGCGGCGCGGATGCGCGCGAGGAAATCCGTTTCGACATAAAGCCGTGCGACTTCATATTCGTCTTTGATGGCAAGCAGGCGGAAATAGTTTTCCGCTGCGCTGCGCACAAGCGCATCGCTGGCGTGTGGATGCTGTCGCAGCGCTTCGATACGGCGGCGATATCGCTCGGCATAGGCGGCGTCTTGATAATCGATCAGGCGTGCATGACGATCCGCAATCAACGCGCCGAGTTCGAGTGGGGGCGCGGGGGCGGGTGATAGCTCCGCGAGGCGCTGTGGCTCCGCGGCAAGCCGCCTGCCCCAGCGAAAGGCAGCGAGATTGTGGGCGACGTCGGCGCCGTTGAGCTCGATGGCGCGCTCGAGCGCCGCAACCGATACCGGCACAAGACCCTTTTGCCAGGCGTGTCCGAGCAATAACGTATTGGCGTATTGGCTGTGGCCCAACAGACGCTCGGAAAGCTGCGTGGCGTCGAGGAAGGCGACCGCGTCAGCGCCAATGGCCTCATGCAGGATCGCTTGGATCCTGGCGAGGGGAAATTGCCAGGCAGTCGAGGTGGTGAATTCGGCGGTGGGAGTGGCCGCTGAATTGACGACAGCACGCGTACGCCCCTGCGCGAGTTTGGCCAAGGCCTCTGCGCCTGCGGAAACGATCGCATCTCCGCCGAGCAGCAGATCTGCTTCGCCGGTGGCGATCCTGACGGCATGGAGCTTGCCGGGGTCATCACAAATGCGTACGTGAGAAAAGACCGCGCCGCCTTTCTGAGCCAGGCCGGTCATATCGAGCACGGTAACACCCTTCCCATCGAGATGGGCTGCCATGCCAATCAATGCCCCGAGCGTGATCACGCCCGTGCCGCCGACCCCCGTGATGAGGATGCCATAGGGCCGGCTCGTGTCGGGGATCTCGGGGTTGGGTAAGGGCGGCCTCTCATCGACGGCCTGCGGCGCCTGGGGGAACCGTGGCGCGCCGCCGAGGATGGTCACGAAGCTCGGACAGAAGCCTTTCAGGCAAGAAAAGTCTTTATTGCAGGCCGATTGGTCGATCGCGCGCTTACGGCCAAGCGGCGTATCGATGGGAACGACCGCCAAGCAATTGGATTGACGCGAACAATCGCCGCAGTCTTCGCAAACATGGGGATTGATGTAGGCGCGTACCGGTGGATCTGGCGCTTTCCCACGCTTTCTGCGGCGCCTAAGTTCGGTAGCGCACGCTTGATCGTAGATCAGCACGGAAACGCCGGGGCACTCGCGTAACTCTTTCTGGATCACGTCGAGTTCGTCGCGATGGCGCACGAGCACCCCATGGGGCAATTCGCTCTTCCGCCACGGCCGTGGGCTGCCGTCGGTGACGACGACGATGTGGCCTACGCCTTCGGCGACAAGTTGATGGGCAAGGCGAGGAACGGTGAGCGCGCCATCGACGGGTTGCCCGCCCGTCATGGCGACGGCGTCGTTATAGAGAATCTTGTAAGTGACATTGACCTTCGCCGCAAGCGCCGCGCGAATCGCCAAAATGCCGGAATGGAAATAAGTGCCGTCGCCGAGATTGACAAAGACGTGACGCGTCTCGGTGAAAGGCGCCTGACCGATCCAGGCCGCACCTTCGCCGCCCATGTGGGAGAACGTCGCGGTATTGCGGTTCATCCAGGTCACCATGAAATGGCAACCGATGCCGGCCAACGCGCGCGAGCCTTCGGGCACGCATGTCGATGTATTATGTGGGCAGCCTGGGCAGTACCAAGGCAGGCGTTTGACGCCGACAGCGCTCGTTTGGCTTGCTTTTTCTCTCGCTGCGATCAACGCAAGGCGTTCCTTGATGCGCGGCGAGGTCACCCACCGTTCGATACGGCTTGCGATCACCTGGGCGATCAAGGCGGGCGAGAGTTCGCCCCGCGCCGGCAACAGCCAGTCTCCATGGGGCAAAGCCCATTCGCCCTTCTCGTCGAATTTGCCGATCACGCGCGGACGGACGTCTTCGCGCCAGTTGTAGAGCTCTTCCTTGAGCTGATACTCGATCAGCTGCCGTTTTTCCTCGACGACCAATATTTCTTCGAGCCCTTCGGCGAAATGCCGGACTCCTTCTGCTTCCAGCGGCCAGGTCATCGCCACTTTGTAGAGGCGGATGCCGATTTCCGCCGCTAGCCGGTCATCGATGCCGAGATCATCGAGCGCTTGCCGCACGTCGAGATAACTTTTGCCCGCCGTGATGATGCCGAGGCGTGGATTGGGCGAATCGAGCACGAGGCGATCGAGTTTGTTCGCGCGGCAATACGCGAGCGCCGCATAGAGCTTGTAATCCAAAAGCCTCGCTTCCTGAGCCAGCCGCTCGTCGGGCCAACGGATGTTGAGCCCCTCGGCAGGCAGCTCGAAGTCTTGGGGCAACACGATCTCGACGCGATCAGGGTCGATTTCCACCGTACCCGACGATTCGACGGTATCGGCGACAGCCTTGAAACCGACCCAGCACCCCGAATAGCGGCTCATCGCCCAGCCATGCAATCCAAGGTCCAGGTATTCCTGCACGTTGGCAGGGACCAAGACCGGCATCATCGCCGCTTTGAAGGCATGTTCCGACTGATGGGCGAGCGTCGAGGAGCGAGCGGCATGATCATCGCCCGCCACCGCGAGCACGCCGCCATACTTCCATGTGCCTGCAGAATTGGCGTGCTTGAAGACGTCCCCCGAGCGGTCTACCCCCGGGCCTTTGCCATACCAGAGCGCGAACACGCCGTCATAACGGGCGCCCGGGAAGAGATTGACCTGTTGGCTTCCCCAAATCGCAGTAGCCGCGAGGTCTTCGTTGATCGCGGGCTGGAACACGACGTGATGGCGAGCCAGATGCTTTTGTGCCTGCCACAGCGCGAGATCGAGGCCGCCGAGCGGGGAGCCTCGATAGCCAGAGACGAACCCTGCGGTGTTGAGGCCGGCCGCTTGATCGCGCCGACGTTGAAGCAGGAGCAGCACGACGAGCGCCTGCGTGCCGGTCAAATAGACACGCCCCCGTGTGAGCGTGTATTTGTCGTCGAGACTGACATCGCGCATGGGGTCTCTTCCGCTGCTCGCGCCGGCTCACGCACCGCCCCGGGGCTAGGGGAAATCGGGGAGGATCTTGCCGGGGTTGAGGATTTCGTCTGGGTCGAGGGCGATTTTAAGCGTGCGCATCAGCGCCATCGCGTCGGCTCCGAACTCCTCGTAGAGATACTGACGCTTGCCTAAGCCGACGCCATGCTCGCCCGTACAAGTGCCCTCCATGCGCACTGCCCGCTGCGCGAGCCTGCTCGCCAGCGCACGGGCGCGCGTAAGCTCGGCCTCATCATCTGGGCTGACCAACAGCAGCAGGTGGAAATTGCCATCGCCCACGTGCCCGAGCAGCGGCGCCATGAGGCCGCTTTCCTCGAGATCTCGTTGAGTTTCGCGGATGCATGCGGCCAGGCGGGAAATGGGCACGCAGACGTCGGTGGTCAGCGCGCGCGCATTCGGCCGCAGGTTGAGGCACGCGAAATAAGCGTCGTGTCTGGCTTGCCAGAGCCGAGAGCGGTCTTCGGGGCGGTCCGCCCATGCGAAATCGGCGCCTTCGTGCGCGTCGGCGAGCGTGCGTAGGGCCTGGGTTTGCTCCTGCACGGTGGTGGGCGAGCCGTGCAATTCGAAGAACAGCGTCGGCGCTTCGCGCAGCTGGGTCTTGCTGTAGCGGTTGATCGCATGGATCGACAGTGCGTCCAAGAGCTCGATGCGCGCAACCGGTACGCCCATTTGAATGGTCTCGATCACGGTCTCCACCGCCGCTTCGATGCTCGGGAAAGCAACTACGGCGCTCGCGATGGCCTCAGGCAGAGGGTGAAGACGCAGGGTGAGCTCGGTGATGATGCCCAGCGTGCCTTCCGAGCCGATGAACAGTCGCGTCAGATCGTAGCCTGCGGCCGACTTTTTGGCGCGAGAAGCGGTCTTGATCGTTCGCCCATCGGCAAGCACGACGGTGGCGTTGATCACGGCCTCACGCATCGTGCCGTAGCGTACGGCATGGGTGCCGGAAGCGCGGGTTGCAGCCATGCCGCCGAGGGTGGCGTCGGCGCCAGGATCGATGGGGAAAAACAAGCCCGTGCCACGCAGGGCGGCATTGAGCTGTTTGCGCGTGACGCCGGCTTCGACGGTGACATCGAGGTCTTCTGGCCGCAGGGCGAGAATTCGGTTCATGCGCGACAAATCGAGCGAGACGCCGCCTCGTACCGCGAGCAAATGGCCCTCCAAGGAGGTTCCCGCGCCATAGGGGATGAGCGGCACGCGATGGGCGCGGCACAGCCGCACGATTTCGGCGACCTCGGCCGTCGTTTCGGGATACAGCACGGCGCTAGGCGGCTGGGGTGGGTAGGACGATTCATCCCTGCCATGAGCGAGGCAGACGCTGGCGGCGACGCAGAAACGCGCGCCGAAGCGCTGAGCGAGTTGTTCGCTCAAGAGGGAAGGGAGGGCGCCATGCATGATCACGGTTTACTTTCGCGCTTTTCGCTAGAATGCGCAAGCGCTCGCATGCACCGCAGAGGGCAGAGGAGAGTCATTGACAACCTCGGATGCCTTCGGTCATAATACAGCGTTTCGCTGGAGGGGTTCCCGAGCGGTCAAAGGGAGCAGACTGTAAATCTGCCGGCACAGCCTTCGTAGGTTCGAATCCTACCCCCTCCACCAGAAATCCTTCCACGCTTGTGCTTTCGCGCGAGTGAGAAAGGGGTTGGCACGCGGGTGTAGCTCAGTTGGTAGAGCTCTTGCCTTCCAAGCAAGATGTCGCGAGTTCGAGTCTCGTCACCCGCTCCATGCCGGTGTTTTTTCTGGGCGAAGGAATGAATTGCAACGAATGAATTGCAGCATGTGTCTGGCCCATGTAGCTCAGTCGTAGAGCACTCCCTTGGTAAGGGAGAGGTCGGCAGTTCGATCCTGCCCATGGGCACCATCCATCACTCGACCGTACTTGTTGGGGTAAGCGATCATGGCAAAGGAAAAGTTTGAGCGTGTCAAGCCGCATGTGAATGTGGGGACGATTGGGCACGTGGATCATGGGAAGACGACGCTGACGGCGGCGATTACGATGGTGTTGTCGGCGCGGTATGGTGG
>JAOADW010000046.1 GCA_026417115.1 Rhodocyclaceae bacterium | reverse complement strand
CGGCGCCAGAGCCCACCGTGCCCGCCTCCTCCCGCCAGCCATCGCTGGCGCCGGCTGTTCAACCCGAAATCCGCCGCCTCCGCCCAGGCCGCCCGGCCTGGGCGCATCCCCATCACCCTAACCGCTCAGCATGACAAGGGGGCATCTCTATCTTGGACAAATGGGGACATTTCTATTTTGGATTGATACTCATAGTGAGTGCGGATGGGCTGGCTGGTGAGGCATCCGAGGATGCGCCTGCGCGCGATGAGGGCTCCGTGACTCTTTCAGGCTCTCGATGTCGGAGGCATATGCGTTCAGCCGCCGCGGCGCATCGCTTCGAAAAACTCGGCGTTGTTTTTGGTTGCCTTGATCTTGTCGAGCAAAAATTCCATGGCTTCGACGTCATCGAGGCCATAGAGCAGCTTGCGCAAGATCCAAACCTTTTGCAACACGTCCGGCTTCAACAGCAGCTCTTCCCGACGCGTGCCGGAACGGTTGACATTGATCGCGGGATAGACGCGTTTTTCCGCCATGCGCCGGTCGAGGTGGATTTCCATGTTGCCGGTGCCCTTGAATTCTTCGTAGATCACCTCGTCCATGCGGCTGCCGGTGTCGATCAAGGCGGTGGCGATGATCGTCAGGCTGCCCCCTTCTTCGATGTTGCGCGCCGCGCCAAAGAAGCGCTTGGGCTTTTGCAAGGCATTGGCATCCACTCCACCCGTGAGCACTTTGCCGGAAGCAGGCTGCACCGTGTTGTAGGCGCGCGCAAGACGCGTGATCGAGTCCAGTAGGATGACGACGTCTTTTTTGTGCTCGGTCAGCCTCTTTGCTTTTTCGATCACCATCTCGGCGACTTGAACGTGCCGCGTCGCGGGCTCGTCGAAGGTGGAGGCGACGACCTCGCCGCGTACCGTGCGCTGCATTTCCGTCACTTCCTCGGGACGCTCGTCGATCAACAACACGATCAAAACCGCTTCGGGATGGTTGGCGGCGATGGCATGCGCGATGTGCTGGAGCATCACCGTCTTGCCCGACTTCGGCGGCGCCACCAGAAGACCACGCTGGCCCTTGCCAATCGGCGCGATGATGTCGATGACGCGACCCGTGATGTTTTCTTCGGCGCGAATGTCGCGCTCGAGCTTCAAATGCACCGTCGGGTGCAAGGGCGTTAGGTTCTCGAAAAGGATTTTGTTCTTGCAGACTTCGGGTGAGTCGCCATTGACTTTGTCGAGCTTGACCAGGGCGAAATAGCGCTCGCCGTCCTTGGGCGTCCTGATTTCACCCTCGATGGTGTCGCCGGTGCGCAGATTGAAACGTCGGATTTGCGAAGGCGAGACGTAGATGTCATCGGGATTGGCGAGGTATGACGTGTCAGCGCTGCGCAAAAAGCCATAGCCGTCGCTCATGACTTCGAGCACGCCATCGCCATAGATCGTTTCGCCACGCTTGGCCTTGCTCTTCAGAATCGCATAGATCAGTTCTTGCTTGCGCAGGCGGTTGGCGCCCTCGATGCCAAGGGCGTCGGCCATCTCGATCAATTGGCTGACATGATAGTTCTTCAGTTCGGAAATCTGCATGACGAGTAAAACGCGTATGAGCTAGGAAAGGAATGGGTAGTGACAGGCGCATGCGCCATGAATGCGATGGAAAAAAAGCGCATCCGCTGTGATCGTGAAACCTCTGTCTGACTTGCAGCGGGCGGGGCTTATGCGATGCGCTACCCAAATGCTCGCCTCATCCACACCCGCGTGTCTTGCTTTCTGTGCGGCATGTGTTGCACGCCTCATCCCGTTCGCGGCGTTATGCAGAGGCCTGATCGTGAAGGGCGCGCAGGAAAGAGGCGATCAGCGCGGAGTGTAAACGGGATTAGAGGTTGCTGTCAATGAAGGCGATGAGCTGGGATTTCGTGAGCGCGCCGACTTTCGTGGCCTCGATGTTGCCGTTTTTGAACAGCATCAGCGTGGGAATGCCGCGAATGCCGTATTCGGCAGGGGTTTTAGGGTTTTCGTCGATGTTCATCTTCGCCACTTTCAGTCGGCCAGCATACTCGCGCGCCACTTCGTCCAAAAGGGGCGCGATCATTTTGCAGGGGCCACACCATTCCGCCCAGTAGTCGACGAGCACGGGTAGCACGGAATCGAGCACTTCGCTTTTGAAGTTGGCGTCGGTGACGTAAAGAATGTGTTCGCTCATGGAATGCCTCGAGGCCAAAAATCCGAAAAGAAAATATTAGCAAAAATCCATACCTCTGAGCAGGGGCAAAAAAACGGCGCCGCAGTGCGGCGCCGGCCGGAGGAGGAGGCGAATCATTCAGGTAGCCGCGGCTTTGGGCTCCCCTTTGATGAAGAAGCTCCAGAGATAGACCATGAGGCCGACCAAGAAAATCACGCCGGCGATTTCGCGCAGCCAGTAGAACAGGGCGACTTGGTCTTGCGCCACCATGAACGGCAAGGGGGAGTCGGAGATGCGCTGCAGCCAGACCTGGAGGATTCCCGCCGCCGTGAGGAAGAGGGTGATGAACACGATCGAAATCGTCATCAGCCAGAAACCCCACATCTCGACGACTTGGGATTGGTTGCTGTTCGCGATTCGACCCATCAGCTGCGGCCAGGCATAGCTGATCATCGTCAGATTGGCCATCACGTAGGCGCCATAGAAGGCCATGTGACCATGTGCCGCCGTGATTTGTGTGCCATGCGTGTAGTAATTGACTGGCGCGAGCGTGTGCAGGAAGCCCCAGACGCCGGCGCCCAAGAAGGCCATCACGCCCGTGCCGAGCGCCCAGAGGGTTGCGGCTTGGTTCGGATGCTCGCGCCGCCGACGGTTGACCATGTTGAAAGCGAAGAGCGTCATGGCGAAGAATGGAATGGGCTCCAGCGCAGAGAACACCGAGCCGATGAGCTGCCAATGCTCGGGCGTGCCGATCCAGTAGTAATGGTGGCCTGTGCCGAGGATGCCGGTGACCAGCGTCAGGGTGATGATCACATAGAGCCACTTTTCGATCACTTCGCGATCGACGCCGGTGACCTTGATCAGCACGAAGGCAAGGATCGAACCCAGGATCAGCTCCCAGACGCCTTCGACCCAGAGATGGACGACCCACCACCAATAGAACTTGTCGCGCACGATGTTGTGGGGGTTGACGAAGGAGAAGAGGAACAAGATCGCGAGCCCCCAGAGACCGACCAGCAGCACCGTGTTGATCGCCGTCTTGCGTCCTTTGAGCACTGTCATCGTGATGTTGAAGAGAAACGCGAGCGCGACGACGACGATGCCGAGCTTGACGATCGTCGGCTGCTCGAGGAACTCCCGCCCCATGGTGGGCAAGATGCTGTTGCCCGTCATTTGCGCGAGCGAGGAGTAGGGCACGAAGAGGTAGCCAAGCACCGTCAGGCCCGCGGCGACGAGAAAGATCCAGAACATGACGATTGCGAGGCGTGGACTATGCAGCTCGGTTTCCGCCTCCTCCGGAATCAGGTAGTAGGCAGCCCCCATGAAACCCAATAAGAGCCAGACGATCAATGCGTTGGTATGCACCATGCGCGCGACGTTGAAAGGAATCGCCGGGAACAAGAAATCGCCGACGACATATTGCAGGCCCATGATCAGGCCAAACAAAATCTGCGCGACGAAGAGCGCGAGGGCCGCGACGAAGTACGGTTTGGCGACGGCTTGCGATTTGTATTGCATGATTTCCTCCTTGTCCAGTCGCGGATATCAACCCTGGATATTGGGCGGCCATTTGGCGGTATTGATTTGACCGACATATTCGAGGAAGGATGCGATTTCCTCGAGCTGTTGATCGGTAAAATTGAATTGCGGCATGCTGCGCCGCCCCGGCACGCCTTCTTTCGGTCGCGACTGAATGAAAGCCTTGACTGCCTCTTTACCGCCTAGCCGCGCGACGACATTGCCGAGCTCGGGCGCGAAATAAGCGCCTTCGCCGAGCAGCGTATGGCAGCCGATGCAATTGTTTTCCTCCCAGATCTTTTTGCCCGCGACGACTTTCGGATCAGCGAGCAGCTCACGCTTGTCGCGTTGCGGGAGCACTTGCTCCGTTTGGTATGTGAGAGCCAAAAACAGCAGGAGAAAAAACATCGTGCCGCCGTAAAAGATGTTGCGGGCGGTCGATGTGGTAAATGCTTCACTCATAGAAACCCCCCTATTCGTTGAGCCGCGACGTGCGGCGTGGGGGGACTCTACGAGAGCATCCGCGGTGATTCCTTGATGATGATCAATCGCGGGAACGCGTGGGCTTCCCTGGGGCGCTAGATTTCCAAATTGTCGATCAGGCGCGTCGTGCCCAGTCGTGCGGCGCCGAGAACGATCAGCGGCTCATCGGTCTTGCTGGGGGGGTGCAAGTCGCTGCGCCGGCGTATGGCGATGTAATCGGGTTGCCAGCCATGCGCGGAAAGTTGCGCCATGGCCTCGCTTTCGAGATGGGCATAACGATGGTCTCCCGTACGTACGGCTTCTGCGACTGCGAGCAAGGTGCGATAAAGCCGCGGCGCCTCACGACGCTCCTCGGGCGAGAGGTAGCCATTACGCGAGGAAAGCGCGAGCCCATCTTGCGCGCGCACTGTTTCGCCGGGAATGATCTCGATAGGTAAAGCGAATTCTCGCACCATCGTGGAGAGCACCAGATATTGTTGGTAATCCTTTTTACCGAACAGCGCTGCATGTGGCTCGACGATGTGGAAGAGCTTCATGACGACGGTAGCGACGCCGCGGAAGTGGCCAGGACGGAAGGCGCCTTCCAGGATGTCGGCATGTTCTGGGGGTGGCTCGACGACATAGCGTTGCGGCGTCGGATAGAGCTCGTGCTCAGGGGGGGCGAAGAGGTGATCGACGTTCGCAGCGACGAGCTTTTCGCAGTCGGCTGCCAAGGTGCGCGGATATTTGTCGAAATCCTCGCCGGGCCTAAATTGCAGGCGATTGACGAAGATCGAGGCGACGACGCAATCGCCATGCGCGCGCGCTTGACGCATCAAGGCGATGTGTCCGTCATGGAGGTTGCCCATCGTCGGCACGAAAACGATGCGCTGGCCGCATTGCCGCACGCTCTGGAGCGCGCGGCGCAAGCTCTCGATCGTGTCATGCATCTGCATGGGGGATTCCTTCGTTTCAGTAGCAGTGTTCGGGCGCAGGAAATGCGCGTGTCTTCACAGCTTCAACATAAGCCTTGACGGCCCCCTCGATGCTCTGTGCTTCGCTCATGAAGTCTTTGACGAAACGGCCTTTCTTGCCCGGGTAGAGGCCGAGCATATCGTAGAGCACCAGAACCTGGCCGTCGGTTGCCGGACCCGCGCCGATGCCGATCGTCGCGCACCGCGCAAGCATCGTCGTGATCTCCTCAGCGAGCGCGGAAGGCGTCATTTCCAACACCATCAATGACGCGCCGGCTTCTTCGAGCACCCTCGCGTCGTGCTTCATGCGCGCTGCCGAGGCATGGTCGCGTCCCTGCACGCGGTAGCCGCCGAGCTGATGCACCGATTGCGGCGTAAATCCGATGTGCGCGCAGACCGGAACGCCTCGGGTGGTCAGGAAATGGATCGTTTCCGCCATGACTTCGCCGCCTTCGAGCTTGACCATTTCGGCTCCCGCGGCGAGCAGGCGAGAGGCGTTGCGGATCGCCTGCTCTTTCGATTCGTGATAAGCGCCGAAAGGCATGTCGGCGACGACGAGTGCGCGGCTTGCCATGTGACCCACGCATTCGGTGTGATAGACCATGTGTTCCATGGTCACAGGCAAGGTCGAGGTCTTGCCTTGGATCACGTTGCCCAATGAGTCGCCGACGAGCAACACATCGACGCCGCAGCGGTCGAGCAAGGCGGCGAAGCTGGCGTCGTAGCAGGTGAGCATGGCGATTTTTTCGCCGGCCTGCTTCATGCGGAGGAGTTCCGGCAAAGTCACCGGCTTTTGGCTGGCGAGATAGGTCATGGCTGACGAAAGATGAAATACACCGCGCCTAGGATACACAAAGCCGCCCAGAGATAATCGAGTTTGAGCGGCTCATGCAGATAGAAGACGACGAAGGGCGCGAAGACGGCGAGCGCGATCGCTTCCTGGATGATCTTCAGCTGCGCCACCGACAACTCTTGATGACCGATGCGGTTGGCGGGCACCTGCAACAGATATTCGAACAGGGCGATGCCCCAGGAAGCAAGTGCGGCGACCCACCAAGGGCGGTCATTGAGATTCTTGAGGTGCGCATACCATGCAAAAGTCATAAATACGTTGGAGAGCGTCAGCAATGCGACGGTTTGCCAGACAACGGGGATTTGCAGGGAGAGATTCATGTGAGCTTCTCGACGCGCTGGTGGGCAAGGGTGGGTAGGAGCTCGCTGACGGAGCCATGGTCTGGGATCGACAAGTGGGGGGCGATTTCGGCGAGCGGGGCGAGCACGAAGGCGCGCTCCGCCATGCGTGGGTGCGGCAGGGTGAGCGTCGGGGTCCGCCACTGTTCTTCGCCGTAGAGCAAGAGGTCGAGATCGAGAGTGCGCGGCGCGTTTTTGATGCTGCGCACGCGACCGAATTCGGTTTCGATGGCAAAGAGCGCGGCGAGCAGCGCCGGCGCTGGCAGGCGGCTGCTATCGACGCGGAGCAGGGCGACCGCATTGATGAAATCGGGCTGATTTTTGAGCCCCAGGGGTGCGGTGCGGTAGAGCGAGGAAGCCGCAATCATTTCGGCGTGGGGAAGGGCGGCAAGTCGTTCGACGGCACTCATCACCGTCGCGATGGGGTCGCCAAGGTTCGCGCCCAATGCGACGTAGGCGAGAGTGTCCTTCATTGCGCCTCCCTGGCGTCGAGAGAGGCGCTTTCTGCGTCCAGGGCGGTTTTTCTCCGCCCTCGGCGACGGCGCTTTTTCGTTTTGCTGCTTTCGGGCTTGAGCATGGCTTCTCGCGTTGCCGAATCGCTTTCGGCGAATTGGCGCCACCATTCGACGAGTTCGCTGGGCGCTTCGCCGCTTTCTGCGCGCAGGCGTAGAAAATCCCAGGCAGCGCGGAAGCGTGGCTGTTCGATGAGGCGGAATGGCGCACGCCCGCTGCGTTTTTCGAAGCGCGGTTGCATCAGCCAAATCTCCTTGATGTCGCCGAGAATGCGGCGCGCAATCGCGAGCTTTTCGCTTTGCACGGCCAGCACTTCCTCCATTGCGTCATGGAGCGCCAAAATCGCGGGCCGCCCGCTTGCTTTTTTACTTTCCCAATTGGAGAGCACTTGATGCCAAAGCAAAGCCGCGAACAGGAAGCCTGGTGAGGTGCGTTTCCCTTCGCGCACACGACGGTCGGTGTCGGTCAGCGCAAGCCGTACAAATTTTTCGCCCTGCGGCTCATCGAGGATCACATCGAGCAAGGGCAACAGACCATGATGCAGTCCTTCGGCGCGCAAGGCGTGCACGCATTCGAGGGCATGTCCGGAAAAGAGGATTTTCAACATCTCGTCGAAGAGGCGCGCCGCAGGGACGTTTTCGATCAGATGCGCCATCTCGGCGATCGGTGCTTCCACCGCCGCATCCATGCGTAGGCCGAGCTTGGCGGAAAGTCGCACGGCGCGCAGCATGCGCACCGGATCTTCGCGGTAACGCGCGCGCGCGTCGCCGATCATGCGCAGGGTGCGCCGTTCGAGATCTTGCACGCCATGATGAAAGTCATGCACAAGACCCGTATTCGGGTCGTAATAAAGGGCGTTGATGGTGAAGTCGCGTCGCGCTGCGTCCTCTTCCATCGTCCCCCAGACATTGTCGCGCAAGATGCGGCCGTGTTCGTCTTTGATCGTGGCGTCGTCGTGGAGCGCGCGAAAGGTGGAGACTTCGATGGTTTCGGGGCCGACGAGGACGTGCACGATTTGAAAGCGGCGACCAATGATGCGGGAGCGGCGGAAGAGTGCGCGCACCTCGCTAGGCGTGGCGTTCGTGGCGACATCGAAGTCTTTCGGGGGGATGCCGGCAATCAGGTCGCGCACGGCGCCGCCCACGATGAAGGCCGAAAATCCTGCGCCCTGCAGCACATCGCAGACGTGGCGCGCGCCAGCCGAGATGTGTTCGGGACGAATGCCGTGACGCGCGGCTGGAATCTTCTCGGCTTCCCCTTGTTTGGGTTTGCCGCGGAGGAAAACACGACGGAGGAGTTTACGCATCATGGGGGGTTGTGTGCGTCGATGTGCGCAAGCTCATGATGGGCCAGCCACGACTCGCGGCCTCTCGGCGCAGCGTGTCATCGGGATCGACCGCCACGGGATGGCTGACCCGTTGCAGCAAAGGCAGATCGTTCAGGGAATCGCTGTAAAACCAAGTTTCTGCGAAAGACCCCCACCACAGGCCGAGGGTTTCGAGCCAGGCCTCGACGCGCGCGATCTTGCCCTCCCGGAAAGCGGGGATGCCGCGCACCTTGCCAGTGAAGTGGCCGTTTTCACAGGCCGGAATGGTGGCGATCAGATGTTCGATGCCAAATGCGCGCGCGATGGGTCCCGTGACGAAGCTGTTCGTCGCGGTGACCACTGCGCACAAATCCCCGGCGTCGCGATGGCGTGCAACGAGCGTGCGCGCAGCAGGGGTCATCATGGGCGCGATGTAGGTGGCCATGAATTCGCGATGCCAGGCGTCGAGCTCGCTTCTCGTATGGCGGGAGAGAGGGGCGAGCTGGAATGCAAGAAAGGCCTCGATGTCGAGCACGCCGGCTTTGTAATCGTCATAGAACGCTTGATTCTTGGCGGCATGGACTTCGCGGTCGAGAACGCCCTTGGCGATCAAGAACTGGGCCCATGCGAAATCCGAATCGCCGGCTAACAGGGTGTTGTCGAGATCGAACAGTGCAAGTCGCATCATTGTCCGGGTAAAAGCGGAGGTTGCAGGATTTCCTTGAGCAAGGGAAGCGTGGCCTGGCGTTTGCGCTCGAGGGTGGCGCGATCGAGTTGATCGAGCACCGCCATCAAGGAGGGCAAGTCGCGACGCCCATGGGAAAGCAAATAATTGACGAGGCCGTCATCGAGCCGCAAGCCCCGCTCTAAGGCATGGCGGCGCAAGGCGGCCGCCTTTTCTTCGTCATTGAGCGTGCGCACTTCATAGACGAGCATTTGCTCGATGCGGCTTTTGAGATCCGGGCGTAGCCGCAATCGTCCCGGCGCGCAAGGGCCCGAGAGCAACATGCCGACTCCGATCAGGCGGGCAGTGTTGAAAATGCGGAAGAGCGCAATCTGCGCGCTTTCGTCGAGCCGATTCACGTCGTCGATGATCAAAAGCCCCCCCGAAGGGGCGACGAGGTGGCTCGCCTCACAAGGGGCTGACAGGAAAAGCACCGGGCGGCGGCAAAGCGATGCGTGCGCGGTCGCAGTAAGCAAATGCGTCTTGCCACTGCCAGAAGGTCCCCAAAGATAGAGCGCATCGAAATCTCCCCGGCTTGCGAGGGCGCTGAGCCGAGCGAGCAATTCGCGGTTTTCTCCGACGACGAAATTGTCGAACGAGGGGGGTTGGGCGGGCTTTAGATCGAGCAACAGTTGCGTCAAGGGCCGAATCCGTCCGGTAGAATCTCGGTAAGCATTGAAAATGCGAATTATCGCCGTAAATCTCCTTCGCTCGCATCCCCTCGCCGCCATGAGCAAGCCCTCTTCTTTGACGTATCGTGATGCTGGCGTCGATATCGACGCCGGCGACGCGCTCGTCGAGCGCATTCGACCCGCTGCAAAGCGCACCTTGAGGCCCGAGGTGCTGGCAGGGATTGGAGGATTCGGCGCCTTGTTCGAGATCGGCCGTACTTATCGCCACCCGGTCTTGGTTTCCGGCACCGATGGCGTGGGCACCAAGCTCAAGCTCGCCTTTGAGCTCGATCGTCACGATACCGTGGGGCAAGATCTGGTGGCCATGAGCGTCAATGACATCCTCGTTTCTGGCGCCGAACCACTGTTTTTCCTCGATTATTTCGCCTGCGGCCGGCTCGAGGTGGAGAAAGCCGCAACCGTCATCGCAGGCATCGCCAGGGGCTGTGAGATGGCGGGCTGCGCCTTGATCGGCGGCGAGACGGCGGAGATGCCGGACATGTATCCGGTGGGCGAATACGACCTTGCCGGTTTTGCGGTGGGGGTCGTCGAAAAAGACGCCATCATCGATGGCCACACGATCGTGCCTGGCGACGTGATCCTGGGACTGGCTTCATCGGGCGCCCACTCGAATGGCTATTCGCTGATTCGCCGCATTCTTGCGCGCGAGAAGCCGGATCTCGACGCCGATTTCCAGGGACGCCGTCTCGCCGACGTGCTCATGGAACCTACGCGCATCTATGTCAAATCGATACGTGCCCTGATTCAGGCCATACCGGTCAAAGGACTGGCCCATATCACTGGCGGGGGGCTCGTCGGCAACGTTCCGCGCATACTTCCGCGCAGGATGGCTGCGATCATCGAGCGCAAGGCATGGCCCTTGCCGCCTCTGTTCGCTTGGTTGCAACGGGCCGGGGATGTCGCCGATGACGAGATGTACCGTGTCTTCAATTGCGGCATCGGCATGGTCGTGATCGTTGCCCCCGAGCATGCGCGCCTTGCCTCGGAAATGTTGCAGGCAGCGGGCGAAACGGTCTATCGCATCGGCGTCATTGCGCCCCATGCCGAGGATGAGCCGGCAGTCTTGCTGACGGCATGATGTCGTCGGCTTACGCGAGCCTTGCCCGCTCTTCGCGCTGCACTTCGGTGATGAAGCGCTGAAGGTCGCGCTCCAAGGCGTGCGGGAGGTTGAGGAAACGAAAACCCAAGCGGGAAAAATGCTTGCCGCCACGCTCGACGAGGGCTTGGTTGCGCAGCTCGAGGGTGACGGTGAGGGTGCCTACGCCGCGCAAATCGAGGCGCACGTTTGGCCAGACATCGCCGGGCACGAGATCAGGGGGTAAATCTCCGGGTCGCTCGAGGGCGAGTCCGCCGATGCTGATGTCGGTGACCGAGAAGCGGGCTTCCTGGCCATCCTTGAGTTTGAGGACGATTTCGGGCCGGCGGCTGATGGGCAACACGAGGCGAAAGAATTCACGCCGCTGTAAGCGGGTATACCGTTCAGGGATTTCCGTCACGTAGGCGGGACGCCCTTGATGGGTCGCCGTGTGTACGGCATGGGTGACGAACTGGTTTCTCACCCCATGCGGGGCGCAGACGAAGATCACGTGATGCGAAGCGAGCAATTTGCGCCGTGTGGTCTCGGAGCCGCCCCAGTCGAAATAGAGCAACCCGGCTTCCTCGTCGAGTGCGAGCAGTATCGTGAGCAGGCTTTCGCGGCCTTCGTCGAAGATCACGCTGACGCGTTCCCCATCGTGGATCAGTTGATGCAAATAGAATATGATTTCGCGCCGATTGTCGGTGGTGAAATGTTCGAGCTCTTCGGCGGTGACGGTGTCTTGGCTCATGATGCGACTGCATCGAGAAAGCGCGCGATGACAGCCGTTATTTTCGCTTCGAGAGAGGCTTCGGAGAAGGCGAACAAATGATCGATCAAGCCTTTTTCTCGAAAACTGCGCAGCCAGGTAAGCTGTCTCTTGGCGAGTTGCCGGGTGGCGGCGATGCCTCGCTCGGCGAGCGCTGAGCGAGGGAATTCCCCCTCCAGCATCTGCCAGACTTGTCGGTAGCCGACGCATCGCATCGAAGGGTGTGCGGCGGTGAGCGGATAGCGCTCGCGCAGCGCTTCGACTTCGCTCACAAGGCCCTGGGCGAGCATGCGCTGAAAGCGCTCGGCGATCCGTGCGGCGAGCAGCATTCGGTCGTCGACGTCGAGCGCTAGGGTGAGGCGCCGATAGGGAAAAGGCGTCGTCGTCTGGCGCGCGAGCCACAGAGAGAGCGGCTGGCCGGTTGCCCGATAGACTTCGAGGGCGCGCTGGATGCGTTGGCCGTCGGTGGGCGAAAGGCGAGCGGCCGTTTGCGGATCGACGCGCGCGAGTTCGGCATGCAGGGCTGGCCAACCGTGCTGGGCGGCTGCTCTGTCGATTTCCGCGCGTATGTCGGCGTGCGCGCTTGGCAGGCGCGCCAGGCCGGCCACGAGCGTCTGGTAATAGAGCATGGTGCCGCCGACGAGCAACGGGATATGGCCGCGCGCAATGATCGCTTCACTGACGGTGAGCGCATCTTCCCGAAAGCGGCCCGCGGAATAGCTTTCGGTGGGCGCTAGGATGTCGATCAGGTGATGGGGAATGGCGCGACGCGTCTGCGCATCGGGCTTTGCGGTGCCGATGTCCATGCCGAGGTAGACTTGCGCCGAATCGAGACTGATGATTTCGACCGGAAAACGCGCCGCGATGGCTGCCGCCAAATCGCTCTTGCCGCTCGCGGTGGGGCCGATCAAGGCGATGAGAGGAGGCGGCGACTTCATCGTCCCCTCATGAACAGCGCATCGAGTTCAGCCAGGGTCAGCTGCTTCCATGTCGGCCGGCCGTGGTTGCATTGATCGGCGCGCAAAGCGCTTTCCAGCTGGCGGAGCAGCGCGTTCATCTCTATGAGGCTCAGCGTGCGGTGAGCGCGTACGGCGCCGTGACAAGCAAGCCGCGCGAGCACTTCGTTGCGTCGGATGGCGACGAGGCGAGTTTCGGGTTGTTCGCCGAGCTCGGCGAAGAGCGCGCGCACGAGGCGTTCGACATCGGCGCCGGCGAGAAGGGCGGGCACGCTTTTCACGGCGAGTTCGCGCGGTCCGATTTGGACGATCTCGAAGCCGAGCGCGGCGAGCTCTTCGTTATGCTCTACGCACAGCGATAGCTCCAGTTCGCTGGCGGCAAACACCACGGGCACGAGAAGCCTTTGACTTTCGAGCCTTGTCTCGGCAGCGCGCTTGAGCTTTTCGTAGAGGATGCGCTCGTGCGCTGCATGCATGTCGACGATCACGAGTCCCTGGGCGTTTTGAGCAAGGATATAGACGCCAGCGAGCTGCGCGAGGGCTTCCCCCAGCGGCCTTTCCTCCAAGCATGGCGAATGATCTGTCTTTGCCTGTGGAAAGGCGCCTTCCACGAAAGCCAAATAGTCGCGCACAGAGGGTTCCCCAAGGGCAAGCGGGGGGGGCTCTAGGGCTTGGGCGTAAGTCGGGGGCGGGAAGTGCCCCTTTTCAAGGGCGGGCGGGATGGCAGAGACCGCCTCGACCGCTGATCTCTGCGGCGCCCTCATGGGCTTCGCCAAGGCTCGTTCGAGGGAAGAGAAGACGAAGCGGTGGACGCTATGAGCGTCACGAAAGCGAACCTCCGCCTTGGTTGGATGAACGTTGACGTCGACGAGATCGGGGGGGAGTTCGAGAAACAGCGCCCAGGCGGGAGAAGCCGCGCTGTGTAGAACATCGGCATAGGCCTCGCGCGTTGCGTGCGCGAGAACCCTGTCGCGGACGATGCGGCCGTTGACGAACCAGTATTGCGGCGCGCGTCCGCGCGCCGAAAGGGTGGGCAATCCCAAAAGGCCACGGAGTCGGAAACTACCGGCACGCACATCGATCTCGCGGGAGGCTTGCATCACCGTCTCTCCCAGAACTGCTTGGGCGCGCGCGAAGAAATCCGCCGCAGGCAGACGACGTTTTTCCCTATCGTGGTGCCGCAAGACGAACGCGACGTCGGGCCGCGCGAGCGCGATGCGCAGCAAGGCTTCGTCACAGTGGGCGAATTCGGTGGCGCTGCTTTTGAGGAATTTGCGCCGTGCAGGCGTGCGATAAAAGAGCTCTTCGACGATCACGGTGGTGCCGAATTTGCCGGCCGCGGGCTCGATGCGCCCCTTTTCGACCTCGAAGCGCCAGGCATGGGGGCTGTCGGCCGTCCGACTGATCAAGGTCAGGCGCGCGACGGCGGCGAGCGACGCCAGCGCCTCGCCACGGAAGCCAAAGCTTTCGACGCGCTCGAGGTCTGCCAGCGAGGCAATCTTGCTCGTCGCGTGACGGGTCGCCGCCAGCGGGAGATCTTCCTTGGCGATGCCGGCGCCGTCGTCGTTGACCGCCAAACGCTTGACACCGCCTTCTTCGAGAGAAACCTCGATGTGCCGGCTGCCTGCATCGAGGCTGTTTTCGACGAGTTCCTTGAGCGCCGAGGCGGGCCGTTCGATGGCCTCGCCAGCGGCGATCTGGCTGATCAACAAATCGGGCAACAACCGGATCCGCCCCATCTGACGATTATAGGGCGAGGGGATATACTCGCGCTCATGGAGTTCCTTGTTCAATTCATCGATCTCGTCTTGCATCTGGATCGCCACCTGGCGATGCTGGTGGCGCAGTATGGAATCTGGATCTATGCCATCCTGTTTTTGATCGTCTTTTGTGAGACGGGCCTCGTGGTGACTCCTTTCTTGCCGGGCGACTCGTTGCTTTTCGTCGCGGGCGCCCTTGCAGCGGCGGGCGGCATGGATATCACCGCTTTGATTGCCGTCTTGCTGGGAGCAGCGGTGATCGGCGACAACACGAACTATGCGATCGGGCGCTGGTTTGGCCGCAAGGTGCTGGCGTGGGGGGAGGGCTCGCGTTATTTCAACCGCGCCGCTTTCGACAAAACGCACGCTTTCTATGAGCGTCATGGGCCCTTTACCATGACCATCGCGCGCTTCATACCGCTCGTGCGCACCTTCGCGCCCTTCGTCGCCGGGTTTGCCGCGATGAGATATCCCCGTTTCTTCGTTTTCGATTTGTTGGGCGCCATTCTCTGGGTGTTTTCGCTCACGCTGGCCGGCTATTGGTTTGGCAATCTTCCGCTCGTCAAAAACAATTTTTCCTGGGTGATCCTCGCCATCATCGGGGCGTCGGTGACACCCCTTGCGTTGGCTTGGCTGCGCGAACGGCGCGCGCGTTCGTCGCCATGAAGCGCCGCCATTGGCTTGTGGGCATCGCCTCCCTGGCGTTGATAGGCTGTGTCACGCATCCGAAGCAGCTCGCGAAGGGGGATGTCGATCGCCTGGCCGACCTCGTGCGCAAAGAAACCCGCCAAGGGCTCTTACGCCTTGCCGACAAGCTCTATCGCCGCAATCCACGGGAATGGAAGAAAAGCGGGTATGCAAGCCGTGAAGCGGCGCTGGAAAAGTTGGCGCTGGGCGCCTGGCCACGTGCGGGCAATCTGCGTGGCACGGAACGCGTGCTCGTCGCCCTTTCCGAACGGTATAGCGGCGATCGGGTCGCGGGTTTCATCGGGGGACTCATGGAGATGCTCGATGACGCCTTCGATCGCAAAGAGGAATTCTTTCTGACCGACGATCTCGATGCCCAACGGCTTTACAATGCGGCTCGCAACCTCGAGATCGCAGCATGGAAGCTGCGCGAGGCCAAGCGAAGCGTGCAAGAAGACGATTTGCCGCCAGGCTCCCCGCTACTTTTTGCGAACGAAATGGGCGAGGTGGTCAATCTTTCTTTCGAGCGCGAATTCGGCAAACTGATCATGAGCATGGATTTGTTGTCCCAAACCGTGGCCGATCGCCAGAACCGCACCGTTGCGAAAGTGGCGCAAGGCCTCGCCACCGCCGTTTTCTTGCCCGTCAAATGAGCGATTACGCAATCCTGATTTCTGGCCGGGGCAGCAATATGCAGGCGTTGGTTTCCGCCGCCTTGCCCGGGCGTTGTGTCGGCGTGCTCAGCAATCGCCCCGAGGCCGCAGGTCTTTGCTGGGCGGCAGCGCAGGGCATTCCAGTGGCCGTCATCGATCACAAGCAGTTTTCCGAGCGCGCCGCCTTCGATCAGGCGTTGGCGGAAGAACTCGAGCGACGTGGCGCACAATGGGTCTTTCTCGCGGGGTTCATGCGGGTGCTGGGGGAAGCGTTCGTCGCGCGTTTTTCTGGACGGCTGATCAATATCCATCCTTCGTTGTTGCCGGCATTCCCGGGTTTGCATACCCATGCGGCTGCGCTGGCTGCCGGGGTGCGCATCCATGGTTGCACCGTGCATTTCGTGACCGCGGCGGTCGATGCAGGCCCCATCATCGTGCAAGCCGCCGTGCCGGTGCTGCCGGACGATGACGCCGAGCGACTTGCTGCGCGCGTCTTGGCGCAAGAGCATCGCATCTATCCCTATGCGGCGCGCGCCTTGCTCGAAGGGCGCTGCCGGCTCGTCGATGGGCGAGTCGTCTGGCAGGATGGCCAATGCTCGGCGCAGGCGGCCTTGCGTGTACCCGGCCCTTGATTGCCTCTCGTTTCACGATGCCGTTGTGGATCGCCTTTGCTGCCTCGATCGCGGCGCATCTCGTCGCCTTGCTGATTCCTGCTTGGCAATTGCCCCTCGAGGAAGACCCTCCGCCGCAGATGGCGGTACGGCTAAGCCCCCCTGCCCCTCCCGTTGCGGTGGAAAAGAAAAAGGCGCCAGCCCCCTTTCCGCATCGACGCGCAGCGCCGGCGGCGCCGGCGAGGACGTCGAGTGACCAGACAGAGCAGGCGCTTCCCCTTGCCCAGCCCATGGCGGAAAGTGCAGTTTCCGAAAGCACACCCAATGGAAAAACGACTGTCGGCGCCGGCGAGCCAGTTTTTGCAGAAACGTCTGTGGCGAACGAGGAGGAAAACTTGCCTACTCGACCAGCGCCATGGCCGCTGCGCGCTGCCTTGGGCTTTGCCGTTTCCCGCAACGGTTTTCTGATCGGCGAAAGTCGCCATCTCTGGGAGACAGATGGACATGGCTACCGCCTCGTCGTGGAAGCCCGCACCACCGGCTTGGCGGCCTGGGTGAGGCCTGTCGATTTGCGGCAGGAAAGCCGCGGCATCGTTGCGGGCGGCTTGCAACCCGAGGAATACCGCGTGATCAGGGAAGGGCGGCCACGGGAGGCGCTGCTCTTTTCGCGCGAGGAAGGGCGGATCATCCTCGCCGATGGCGCATCGCAACCGTTCATGGCCAGCCAGGATCTCATCTCTTGGTTTTACCAGCTGGCCTGGCTTGATGTGGCGAGAACGCCGACGCAACTCGTCGTGGCGAGTGGCCGCAAGCTGGCTCCTTATCGCATCGAGATCGACGCCGAAGCGTCTCTCGTCGAGAGCGAGGCCGGCGCATGGCGCGCTCGACGATACCGGGTGGGCGAGGGTGCGACGGGAGAATATACCGAGGTTTGGCTCGACGAAAAGACGCGCTTGCCGGTATTGATTCGTCATCGAGACCGGAAAGGCGATCTTTATGAACAACGGTTGATGACTCTGGATCATGCGCCTGCCCCTGGCTCCGAATCGCGCCCTGATTGAGCAGACGAGCGAGGCGGTTTCCCAGCTTTTGCGCTTCGACGCTCCCGCCGACGCCAAGCTTTCGGCGTTTTTTCGGCAAGGCCGGCAAGGTCCGCGCGAGCGCGCATTCATCGCCGAGGTGTCCTATACGATCTTGCGTCGGCTGCGCAGTTTGTCTTGCTGGTGTGGGAAAAGGGAGCCGCGCCTGCTGGTGCTTGCTGCGCTGATACGCCATTGGGGGATGAGCGTCCAGGCTTTGGCGGGCGCACTGGATGCCGAAGAACGACAATGGTTGAGCAGGCGGCGCGGCGAAGGCGATCCCATCCTCTCGCCTGCCGAGCGTTGTGATTTGCCCGATTGGCTCTATGCGCGCTGGCAGGCTCTCTTTGGGGAAGAGGCGCTTGCCGCTTTGGCGCGCGCGCTCAATCAGCCGGCGCCCCTCGATCTGCGCGTCAATGCCCTGAAGGCGACGCGCGAAGCCGTGCTGGCCAGTCTGGAGGCGGATGGCATCGTCGCACAACCCTGTCCCTATGCGCCGTGGGGGGTGCGCCTCGCAGAAAAGCCGGTTTTGGAAAAACATTCCTTGTTTCTTTCCGGCGCGGTCGAGGTACAAGACGAAGGCAGCCAGTTGATCGCCCACCTCGTGGCTCCTCGGCGGGGCGAAATGGTGGTCGATTTCTGCGCCGGCGCTGGCGGAAAAACCCTGGCGCTGGGCGCGCTCATGCGCGGCACGGGGAGACTCTATGCATTCGACGTTTCCGCGAAACGCCTGAGCAAGCTCAAGCCCCGTCTGGCGCGAGCAGGACTGACCAATGTCTATCCGCTCGTGCTCGCCAGCGAAAACGACATGCCTGTCAAGCGCCTCCGGGGGAAAATCGATCGCGTGCTGGTCGATGCCCCCTGTTCGGGGCTGGGCACGTTGCGGCGCAACCCGGATCTCAAATGGCGCATCATGCCCACGGACATCGAGGCGCTCGTCGCCAAGCAGAAGGCGATCCTGTCGGCGGCCGCGCGCCTTCTCAAGAGCGGGGGGCGTCTCGTTTATGCGACGTGCAGCCTCCTTGCCGAAGAAAACGAGGGCGTCGTCGCCGCTTTCCTCTCCGCTCACCCCGAATTCGAGCGGCGCTCTGCGCGTGAGATTCTCGCCGCGCAGGGCATCTTCGTCCCCGCCATCGAAGACGATCTCTTTTTGACGCCCCATCGCCATGCCACCGATGGCTTCTATGCCGCCGTGATGGAGCGGCGATGAAACGCTTTTTCGCATGCTGCCTTCTCTTCTTTGCGGCGATCGCTCAGGGCGCCCATGAAGGGCCGGCCGTCGGACGCATCGAAGCCTATTTCGTGCCCTGGGACGATGCCGAAGGAGCGATTCTGCGCGCGATCGAGGCCGCGCGCAATACGATCCATGTCCAGGCCTATGTGCTGACCAGCCGCAACATCGCACGCGCTTTACACACCGCGCATAGGCGCGGCGTGCGTGTGGCGTTGCTCGTCGACCAGGAGCGGGCGCAACGCGAGGCAAGTTGGGTTTTCTCGCTTGCCGCGGCGGGTATTCCGGTTTGGCTGGAAACGCGTTTTGCCGCCGCCCACAATAAAATCATCCTCATCGATGCCGAAAGCGAAGAGCCCGTGATCATCACCGGCAGCTACAATTTCTCCTCATCCGCGCAAACCCGCAACGCCGAAAACCTCTTGATCTTGCGCGGCAACCGCGATCTAGCGCGAGCCTATTACGCAAACTGGCTGCGCCATCGAAGCCAAGCGCGTCTCCTTCAGGAATGACGATGAAAACCTTTCGCGAAGGCGGACTATTGCATGAGCTCTGGCGGGATCTGCATGATCCCTCCATTCTCTGGCAAATGGGGGCATTGGGCCTGTGTCTCGCCATTGGCTGGGTGACTGCCTATTGGCTCGAGCGTCGTCTCGTGCCTGCAGCTGACGAGAATCGTTTCACGACCTTCGGGCGGCGAGGGCTCAAGCGCCTCGTGCCGCCGCTGGCCAGCTTGGCGCTCGTGTTGTCCTTGCGCCCCCTGCTAGAACAATGGGTGGCCGTCAATCTCTTGAACCTGGCGGTACCCCTGATCGGCGCTTTGCTCGTGATTCGGGCCGTGGTGTTTGTCGTGCGCCAGACTTTTTCCGAAAAGGCGCCCTGGCTCGCGGCATTCGAGCGTTTCTTCGCCTTCACCGCCTGGGCCGTGGTGGCGCTGCACATCTTGGGCGTGTTGCCGGATCTCATCGTGTTTCTCGAAAGCGTGCATTTCACGGTGGGGCGGCAGCGTCTCGATCTCTGGTTGCTGCTGCAGGGTGTGGCGGCGGTTTTGGTGACCCTGCTCATCGCCCTTTGGGCGGGTAGCCTCCTCGAAGCCAGAGTCATGGGCCTCAATGCCCTCGACGTCAATATCCGGCTGGTGCTCGGTCGATTGATCCGCGTCGGGTTGCTTCTGATCGCGATGCTGATTGGGCTGCCCGCAGTGGGTATCGATCTCACGATGCTCTCGGTGTTTGGCGGCGCGCTTGGCGTGGGTCTGGGTTTCGGCCTACAGAAGATCGCGGCCAACTACGTCTCGGGATTCATCATCCTGCTGGATCGCTCGCTCAGGCCCGGCAATCTGATCGAGGTGGGCGGGCATCGTGGCATCGTCGAGCAGATCACCACGCGCTATACCGTCTTGCGTGGGCAGGCGGGGGTGGAGTGGATCGTGCCCAATGAAATGCTCGTGTCCTCAGTGATCGCGAATGAAACCTTCTCCGATCCCAAAGTGCGACACACCGTGCGTGTCAGCGTCGCCTATGGGACGGATCTGGCGCGCGCCTTGGCCCTGCTCGTCGAGGCAGCGAGGCGACAGCCGCGGGTGCTTGCCGATCCCCCGCCCAAGGCTTTCCTGGCAGAATTCGCCGATTCCGGCATCACGCTCGAGCTCGCCTTTTGGATCGCCGATCCGGAGGAAGGCACGGCGCCTTTGCGTTCTGATCTCCTGCTTTCCATTTGGCAGGCCTTCCAAGAAGCAGGCATCGTGATTCCCTATCCCCAGCGTGATGTGCGCCTCATCACGGGAAAAGAGCAATTCGTGCCGACAGAGGATCTCCTCGAACAGAGCCATGCCCGAAAGAGGCCTTCTTGATGCGCCTTCCTTCGCGACACGCCGCCTCCATGAAGCCGCCATGCCATCCGAGAGACCGGAACTCCCGACGTCGCTAAAAGCGCTCTGCGCCTATCTCGATGCCCTGTCCGAGCCCCACATCGTGTGCGATGCTCAATATCGCATTTTGGCTGCGAATCGTGCCTATCGTCGTCAACTGAACGCCGAAGACGTTCTCGGCAAAACCTGTTATGCGGTCTCGCATCGCTATTCTCATCCATGCGATGCGGCAGGGGAGACTTGTCCGTTGCAACGGAGTCTGTCGTCAGGACAGCGCGAACGCGTCTTACATTTGCACCACACGCCACAGGGCGAGACCTATGTGAGCATCGAGCTCACGCCGCTCAGGGATGAAGAGGGGCGCATCCGTTGGTTCGTCGAAAAAATGGAGCCGATTGGGCGGGCCGCCCAAGGCGGGCACGCGTTGCTTGGCAGGGCGCCGGTTTTTCAACACATGCTGGAAATGATCGCGCGCGTTGCGCCCACCGACGTCACGGTGATGTTGCTCGGCGAATCGGGCGTCGGGAAAGAAGTCGTCGCCCATGCGATCCATGCCGGTAGCCGCCGCGCCGAGCGCCCGTTCATTGCCGTCGATTGCTCTGGGCTGACCGAGACGCTGTTCGAAAGCGAGTTGTTCGGCCACGAAAAAGGCGCCTTCACCGGCGCCGTCACGCGTCGCATCGGGCTCGTGGAAGCGGCCGCCGGCGGCACGCTGTTCCTCGATGAACTCGGCGACATTCCCCTGGGCATGCAGGTAAAGCTTTTGCGGCTCATCGAGGCCGGCGTGTTTCGTCGGGTGGGCGGCAATGAATACTTGAAGGCGGACGTGCGGTTGATCTCGGCCACCCATCGGGACTTGCGACGCATGATCCAGGAAGGGCAGTTCAGGCAAGATCTCTATTACCGCCTCAATACTTTCCCGATCACCGTCCCGCCGTTGCGCTCGCGTCGTGAGGACATTCCGCTTTTGGCGCAAGCATTCCTTGCTCGACTCGCGCCCGGACGGCAACTTTCGCTCTCTGATGCCTCTTTGGCCTGTTTGATGGCCTATGATTATCCTGGCAACGTGCGCGAGCTACGCAATGTGATCGAGCGCGCTTCGTTGTTGGTGGATGGGGAAATCATCGAGCCCCGGCATTTACCCGAAGAAGTTCAAGCGGCCTGTCGCGTCCGATCCACGGGCCAGCCCTCCGCCACGAACCCCGCCCAGGCTGTGACACAGGACCCTTCCGCCCTCGAGCGCATCCTCCTCGAACAAAAATTGGCGCGCCATCGGGGCAGTCGGAAAGCGTTGGCCGCAGAACTGGGCATCAGTGAGCGCACGCTCTACCGCCGTCTCAAAGCCCTCAGACAGTCATGACATTCTGGCAGTATTGGTCTGTCACTGTCTGACATAAATGTCAGTTAGGCGATTCGTCTTTTGCGCGGCAGATATGCCAAGTATTTGATTGAAGGCGTGAAAGAAAATAATCCATGAGCTGGCAAACCTTTTGCTATATCCTCCGTGGAGCGGTGCTGCGAAAGGTTGCCACGCAAACGCCTGTTTCCCCCTGATTGGGCGTTCAACGACCTCCTCCGTAGCCGGCGAGATCCTCCCCCAGGTTCGCTCGGCAAATTGCGACGTGGTGATCTGCACCGCTTCTTTTTTTTTGAGGGAGGAGGGGCGGAGACGGATGCGCGGTGCATGGGTCTTAGCGCCCTGCGAAGGCAAAAAAAACGCCAGCACCCGGCTGGCGTTTTGCATGCGCGACGAAACCTGGCACTTATTTGAGTTTCGTCTCTTTGTAGAGCACGTGCTTACGCGCCTTCGGGTCGTATTTCATGAATTCGAGCTTTTCCGGCGTCGTGCGCTTGTTCTTGGTGGTGGTGTAGAAATGTCCGGTTCCAGCCGTCGATTCGAGCTTGATCTTTTCGCGACCGCCTTTTGCTGCCATGGTTTGCCTCTCCTTTTAGACGTCTTCGCCACGCGCGCGTAGCTCGGCCAACACGACGTCGATGCCTTTCTTGTCGATCGTGCGCAAACCGGCGTTGGATACGCGCAGGCGCACCCAGCGATTTTCCGATTCGACCCAAAAACGCCGTGTGTGGAGGTTGGGCAGATACCGACGCTTGGTCTTGTTGTTGGCATGGGAAACATGGTTCCCAACCATAGGGGCCTTGCCCGTCACTTGACAGACGCGGGACATAGTGTTTGCTCCAGGCAAATTGAGTAAGAGGGGATGATCCTGAAAGCGCGTCATTATATCCCAAAGAAGAAAAATCTACGAGATCAGATCCAGCCCCGTTCGGCGAAAGAAAAAGGCGCGGCGCCTGGGGCGACGATGAAATGATCCAACAACCTCACTTCGATGAGCGCGAGCGCCTCTTTGAGTTGATGTGTCAGCGTGCGGTCGGCCAAAGAAGGCTCAGTGGCGCCCGAGGGATGGTTATGTGCGAAGATCACGGCGGCCGCATTGTGTGCGAGCGCTTTTTTGACGACTTCGCGAGGATAGACCGAGGCGCGCGTGAGGGTGCCCTGACAGAGCGTCTCTTCGGCAATCAAGCGATGTTGGGCGTCGAGCCATAGGGCGATGAAGCGCTCTTCCTGGGCATGCGCGAGCGTCATGCCGAGGAAATCGCGCACCACGGTCGGGGACTCGAAGGCCGGGCGCTCGCGCATTTGCCCGGCCAGCCCCCGCCGTGCAAGCTCGATGATCGCGCATAACTGCGTGGCCTTGGCAAGCCCCATGCCTTTGATGCGCGTGAGCTCTTGGGGGCTTGCCGCGATCAGGCGCGGCAGGGAACCGAAGTGAGCGAGTAAGTCACGCGCCAAGTCCACCGCCGAACGGCCGGCCACTCCCACCCGCAAAAAAATCGCGAGCAGCTCGGCATCGGACAAAGCCGGTGCGCCATATCGACACAAGCGTTCGCGCGGCCTCTCCTCATGCGGCCAGTCGCTGATCGCCATCGGTTACAATCCTTCCCATGAGTCCGCACCATTTTATTCGTCATGAACACTGCGTGTGAGGATCTGCGCGGCAAACGCTTCGTCGTTGGCGTCACCGGCGGGATTGCTGCCTATAAAGCGTGCGAGTTCGTGCGCTTGTTGCTGAAGGCGGGCGCCGAGGTCGACGTGGCGATGAGCGAGGCGGCGACGCGTTTCGTGACGCCGCTTACGTTTCAGGCCCTGTCGGGGCGGCCTGTGGCGCATTCGCTATGGCAGGATGGTTCGAGTGACGGCATGGCGCACATCCAGCTCTCGCGCAATGCAGCCGCGATCGTGATCGTGCCTGCCAGCGCGGATTTTCTTGCCAACGTCGCCAACGGCTGCGCGCACGATCTGCTCACGGCCCTCTGCCTTGCGCGTAGTTGTCCTCTCTTGGTCGCGCCGGCGATGAATCGGGCGATGTGGGAAAATCGGGCGACGCAACGCAACCTCGAAACCCTTCGCCGAGACGGCGTCGCCATCGCAGGCCCAGCGTTTGGCGAGCAGGCTTGCGGCGAAATCGGTGCGGGCAGACTCCTCGAGCCCGAGGAGCTTTTCGCCGAGCTCGTCGCGCTGCTGCAGCCCAAGCCGCTTGCCGGCCGCCGCGTCATCGTCACTGCCGGTCCGACATATGAGCCGCTGGATCCCGTTCGGGGTCTGACCAACCGCAGCTCGGGCAAGATGGGTTTTGCCTTGGCGAACGCCTGTCGCGAAGCGGGAGCGGACGTCACCTTGATCGCGGGCCCCGTCTGCTTGACTACCCCCTATGGCGTGCGGCGGGTCGACGTGCTCACGGCTGCGCAGATGCGCGCGGCGGTTCTTGCGCATCTGCCGGCGGACATATTCATCTCGGTGGCGGCCGTCGCCGACTATCGTCCAGAGCGGAGCCTGCCGCACAAGATCAAGAAAGGCGAAACACTCACGCTTTCCTTGGTGGCGAACCCAGACATTCTGGCGGAAGTCGCCGCCTTGCCGCAAGCGCCCTTCTGCGTGGGCTTTGCCGCCGAAAGTCAAATGCTTGACGAGTATGCGGAAAAAAAGCGAAAGGCGAAGGGATTGCCGCTCGTGGTCGGCAACCTGATCGAGGACGGCCTGGGTACGGACGTCAATTCCGTGATCCTCTACGACGATCGAGGACGCCACCCGCTGCCGACCGCCGACAAGCAAACCTTGGCAAGGCGCATCGTTGCTCATATCGCAGAGTTGTACGACCATGGTCAAAATTGATGTGCGCATCCTTGATGCGCGGCTTTTAGATGCGCAAGGGGCCTATGCGCCCCATTACGCGACGCCGGGGGCGGCCGGGATGGATTTGCGGGCGGCGATCGATGCGCCCGTGCGGATCCATCCGGGGCAGACCCATCTGACGCCCACCGGTATTGCCATCCACCTCGCCGATCCCGGGCTTGCCGCCTTGATCCTGCCGCGCTCTGGTCTAGGTCACAAGCATGGCATCGTGCTCGGCAATCTCGTCGGTTTGATCGATTCCGACTATCAGGGCGAAATCTTCGTATCGCTCTGGAATCGTGGGCAGGAAGACTTTCTGCTCAACCCTCTCGACCGCATCGCTCAGCTCGTCGTGGTGCCCGTGATGCGCGTCGAATTCAACGTCGTGGAAACCTTCTCCGCGTCCCAGCGCGGCGAAGGAGGCTTTGGCAGTACGGGCCGACAATGAGGCGCATGATGAATCGCCTAGTCCTGTGGATGGCGTGTCTCACCCTGGCGACGCCAGCCTATGCGAACAAGCTGAGCGCCAAGGCGAAAGAGGTGTTGACGATGCGGTGCGCCTTGTGTCATGGTTTGGAAGGAGAGAGCGCGACCGCCATCTATCCCAGGTTGGCTGCTCAACATCGTGAATATTTGCGCAAGCAGCTCATCGACTTTCGCGAGGGGCGCCGCCAGAGCGACACGATGAATGAAATGGCCAAGGACCTCGACGATGCCGTCATTGCCGAGCTTGCCGACTACTACGCCAGCAAGCCCGCCTTGGCGAGCAGAGTTCTTGACGCCGACTTGGCGGCCGTCGGTAAATACATTTATCATAAAGGGAACGCCTTTTCGGGCGTGCCGGCCTGTGCGAGCTGCCACGGTGAGAAAGGCGAGGGAACGGCGCAGCTGCCTCGCCTGGCCGGTCAGCATCCCCGCTATATCGAAACGCAACTTTTGGAGTTCAATAAGCGCCTACGGAATAACGATAATGCCGTCATGCATACGATCGCTGCGAAGCTCACGGCGCTGGAAACCCATGCGGTGGCGGCTTATCTTGGCGGCCTGAAATAGACAACACGCGCGCCCGACAGAGGCGGATGCTGAATCGAGCATGAAAGAAAAAAACCCCGCGAGTGCGGGGTTTTTGCATTGCCGAAAAAGGGGCTTACGAAGACATCTCGGTAAGGATGTTTTTGAGCCAGCTTTCGGCATAGATCGCCTCGGTCTTCGCCTGGGACCAGTCGGCAGGGGAGACCCCTCCCGAATTGGGCACAGCGATGATCGCACCGTCTTTGACGGCATAGACGGCGGCCACGCTGATCGCCTCGCCTTTGGCGATGTAGCTGTAGCAAGTATTGATGCCGGACAGTGACATCACGGGCTGCCCATTCATCAGACGCACGACGTTGGTCGCGCACACCTTGGCTTCGGAGTTGGCGGAATAGCCGGACTTGGGCATCGCGCCTGCGATCGAGGCATCCCCGATCACATGGATGTCTTTGTGCTTTTTCGATTCGAAGGTGTTGGCGTCGATTGGACACCACCGCTTGTCATCGCCCACGAGATCGGCCTTGACGGCGATGTCGGCGGCGCGCTGGGGCGGGATCAGATTCACGACGTCACCCCTGACTTCGTCGAGACCTTCGATGAGCACGGCTTTCTTGCCTACATCGATTTCGGTGACCTTGGCAGCCTTCCGATAGTCGATGATGTTCTTGTAGTGCATGTCCCAACCCTTCCGGAATAGCGCTCCCTTCGAGACCAGGTCAGGGTTGGCGTCGAGGATGATCACCTTGGAATTGGGCTTGTTGTGCTTGAGGTACCACGCGATCATGCTGGCGCGCTCATAAGGCCCAGGCGGGCAACGGAAGGGTGCGAGCGGCACGGAAATCACGACCGTGCCGCCATCCTTCATGGCTTCCAGTTGCTTGCGCAGCAAAACGGTCTGCGGGCCAGCCTTCCAGGCATGCGGCATGATTTCAGGCGTTTTAGCGTCATATCCCTTGATTTCCTCGGTGCGGAAATCGATGCCCGGCGAGATGATCAGGCGATCGTACTTGAGCCTGCCCTTGTCGGTAATGACGACATGGGCGGCGGGATCGATGCCGGTGACTTCGGCCTGCACGAATTTGATGCCATGATTGGCGATTAATTTGTCATATTTGATGGTGAGCGAAGACAAATCTGGCAGTAAGCCGCCCAAGTAGAGGTTGGAGAATGGGCACGAGACGAAATGATCGTTGCGCTCGATGAGCACGACCTCGATGCTCTTGTCCATCATGCGCACGTATTTGGCGGCGATAGTCCCGCCATAGCCGCCGCCGACGACCACGACGCGCCGGCCGGTCTTGGGCATGATTTCGGCAGCGGACCCAGAGGAGACGGCCGGCGCTTGCGCCGCGCACCCTGCCAAGGCCAGGCTCGATGCGCCGCCGACGACTTTGAGGAAATCCCTACGGTTGAGTGTCATGTCGTCCCCTCCTTTATTTGTTCACGCCAGCATAGAAATGCAACAGTGCCTCGATGTCGGCTGGGGAGAGGGGCTTCACCTTCTCCGCCATCCTCTCCGGCATCTTGCGCTTGCCCGTCTGATAGAGCTCCATCTGCATCTGCAGATAGGGCAGCCATTGGCTGGCCATGACGGGGGTATCGTCTTTGCCCTCTTTGCCGTCGTCGAGGTGGCAGCGCGAGCAGTGTTCTTCCTGGAGCTCAGCGCCCCGCTTGGCCTTGGCGAGATCGACTTTCTGGTTCGTGAAATGGATTTTTTGCTTCGAGAAATATTCGCCCATCAGTTCGATTTGCTGATCGGTGTAGCCTTTGGCCAGGCGCCCCATAATGCTCGATGGCCGCTCGCCGCTTTTGAATTTCTTCATTGCCTCGACGATGGCGGTCTTCGAATGGCCGGCGAGGCTTGGCATCGATGGGCCGGCGCTGCCGCCATAGGTGCCATGGCAGCCCGCACAGGCGTTAGACAGCATCGCCGCATCGGGCTCCACGGCCAGGGCGGCTGCCGAGATGGTGATGGCGTAGGCCGCGACCGCATACTTCCATCTGTGTTTCATCGTGGTCTCCTCCGATCAGTGGACAAAGTGCTGCTACCCCTCAATGTTTGACGACATTGTAATAATACTTGACGCCCTCGACGGTTTTGTCGAGCCCGAACTGGTAATTGAGCGAAACATAGTGATAGCGGGCCTCTGAGCCGCCGTCGTGGAGCGCGAAACCAAAGTTGTAGATTTTGCCCGGCTCGATCTTGTGATCGCCCGTGCCGCCTCCCGCGAGCGCACGGGTGAAGGTCACGACCCATTTGTTGCCGTCCTTTTTGCCTTCCGCCTTCACCAGGGCCTTGCCGCCTTCCATCACACGCTTGTCGGTGACGTAGCCGTCGACGGGCTTTTCGCCTTTGCCGCTGCGCCACTGGATGAGGTCCATGAATTTGCCGCCATCGAGGGCGGCGCCTTTGATGTATTTGGTCTTCTTGTCGTCCTTGGCGTCCTTCATCGAGCGCAGGTCATTGTGGCAGGTGATCCAGCAGCCAGCGCGCTCGGCGAGCTCCATGGCAGGCTCTGCGCCCTCGGCGAAGCCACCGTCGAACATCATGGCCACTTTGACCTCGTTTTTCTTGTCCATGCCAAAACTGCCGCCTTTGGGCTGCTCCCACTCAAGGCGCACGTAGAGGTTTTGTCCGTCGTGGGCCATCTTGAACACGGCAGGCACCCAACCCGCACGGTCGGCGATGGGTTTGGGCTCGAGCGGCGCCTTCGAATTGCCTACGGCCTTGCCCGCGATGATCTTGTCGCCGACTTCGTTGGCGTCGCCCTCATGGCATCTCGAGCACGCCCGTTTCTTGTCGACGATGTCGGGCACTGCCGAATGGTCGGCTTTGTTCATGACCCATTCGAGGCCAGATTGGCCGGGATAGAACAGCTTGATCTTGCGTTCGGTGACTTTGCTCCAATCCGGCTCAGCCGTGAAACCATGGCTTGCGAAAAAAGCGCCCATCACGGCGAATGCGATTTTCTTCATAGAAAACTCCAGTTCGTTTTATCGATGGACAAGTCAATGTTATCAGCTTTCTTTGCCTTCGCCACTTTGTTGCAATTGCTCGAGATATTCTTTCGGCAATTTGTGGGAAACGCCCTTGTGGCATTCGATGCAGGTCTTCCCGTCTTCGACCGCGCCTTCGTGCTTGACGGCTGCGCGATCCTTTTGTTTGTCGGCATCCATGTATTTGAAATCGTGGCAATTACGGCATTCTTTCGAGTCGCGCTCCTTCATACGCTCCCAGACGCGCTGCGCCATCGTATAGCGATGCGCTTCGTATTTTTCGGGCGTGTCGATCGTGCCACGAATGTGGCCGATGATGTCACGCGCGGCCAGGAGCTTTTGAAACGCCTTGTACATGTAATCGGTCGGCGTTTTGCTGCTCGCGACGTGGCAATCGGCGCATTGGGCGGCAGCCCCGCTCCGGTTCTTGTAATGCGCGGTTTTCTTGAGTTCTTCGTAGGGAATGGTCATCTCATGGCAGGAGGTGCAGAACTCGGAGCGGTTCGTATACTCCATCGCCGTATTGAGGCCGCCCCAGATGATGATGCCGCCCAAGACGCCAATGACGATCATGCGCAGCATCGAGCAATTCGGTGGGCTCTTCAGACGCTGCCAAAGTCCTTTCTTTTCGCTGTCTCCCATGTGGTCCTCGCAACGAACAATCTTCGTGGGCGAAACAACGCCCCCCTATCGGAAAGATGGGCTGGCGGATTCCCCCTCCTTATGGTTTTCACCGTTTTCGTGGGAAAACGGCGGCTATCGATTATGGCAAGGCTTTCGTAGCGCGACAAGAGTTTGTTTGTATCGCGCGATCAGTGTTCTTTTTATTCAAAAAAACATGTATTCGGCTTTTCTAATATGCCAAGGCGGCACCTCCCGAGAGGCGCCGCCTTGCGTCCACACGGCTCAGGCCATGGCTTCGTAGAGAGGCAGAGTCAAAAATTCCGGGAATTCCTCGGCCAAAGACATTTGCTCGAAAATTTTTGCAGCCTGCTCATAGGTTTCCGTTTTCTCGCCTTGTGCGGAGACGACGGCTTTGACCTTGGCGAGCTCTTCGGGAATCATCGCCTTGACCATTTCGGCGGTCACCTTGCGGCCGTCCTCAAGCACGCCCTTGGGCGAGCGCACCCATTGCCAGACCTGGGAGCGAGAGATTTCGGCCGTCGCGGCGTCTTCCATCAGATTGTGGATCGGAACGCAGCCATTGCCTGCAAGCCAGGCGCCCAGATAGTGGATGCCGACGTTGATGTTGTTGCGCAGACCGGCTTCGGTAATGGGTTGCTCCGGACGAAAATCGAGCCATTCCTTCGGTCCAAAGGAGCCCTCGATCTGCTTGTCGATCTGATGGGGGCGATCGCCCAGCACGCGCACGAATTCTTCCATGGCGAGCGCGACGAGACCTGGGTGAGCCACCCAGCCGCCATCGAAGCCATCGCGTGCATCCCGCGCCTTGTCGGCGCGTACGCCTGCCAGCGCTTTTTCGTTGGCGATGGGATCGTTCTTGATCGGAATCAGGGCGCTCATGCCGCCGATCGCCGGGGCGCCGCGTTTGTGGCAGGCTTGCACCAAGGCCAGCGCATAGGCACGCATGAAAGGCACTTCCATCGTGATGCGCGCGCGATCGGCGAGACAAAAATCGGGCTTGTTTTTGAACTTTTTGATACACGAGAAAATATAGTCCCAGCGCCCGGCGTTCAGGCCTGCCGAATGCTCACGCAGCTCCCAGAGGATTTCTTCCATTTCGAACGTCGCGAGAATAGTCTCGATCAGCACCGTGGCCTTGATGGTGCCACGCGGCAGCCCCAGATGGTCTTGCGCCATGATGAAGATGTCATTCCATAGGCGCGCTTCGAGATGGGATTCCATTTTCGGGAGGTAATAGAAAGGGCCCGCGCCGCGCGCGACTTGCTCTTTGGCGTTGTGAAAGAAGGCGAGTGCGAAGTCGAAAATGCCCCCAGAGACCCGCTGGCCGTCGATGGTGACGTGTTTCTCGTCGAGATGCCAGCCGCGCGGACGAATCTGCAAGACGGCCGTTTTTTCGTTGAGGCGATATTCCTTCCCTGCCTCATTGGTAAATGTGATGGTGCGGCGCACGGCATCGTAGAGGTTGACTTGACCTTGAACCTGGTTGTACCAGTTCGGGCTATTCGAATCCTCGAAATCGGTCATGTAAGAGTCGGCGCCCGAGTTCAAGGCGTTGATGATCATCTTGCGTTCGACGGGGCCCGTGATTTCGACGCGTCGGCATGTCAACGCCTTGGGCAAGGGCGCGATCTTCCAATCCCCTTCGCGGATGTGTCGCGTCTCAGGGAGAAAATCCGGCATTTCACCGGCATCGATGCGCGCCTGGCGCTCTCGCCGCAAGCGGAGGAGCTCTTGACGGCGAGGCTCGAAGGTGCGATGCAGCTTGGCCAAGAAAGCAAGCGCTTCAAAGCTCAGGATTTCCTCGAAACGCGGATGGATCGGTGCATGGATCTGCACGCCTTCGGGTAGTCTGAGGGTGGTCATTTTCTCCAACTCCTGTCGATGAAAAATCACGACATCTTATAGAAGAGATTGGGCAACGCAAGCGATCAGGCCGTGGATTCATGATCGAAAAGTCAAAGGTCTATTGACCGAGCGGCGTCAAGGCGTCCACTGCAAGACGCCCCAAGTGCTTCACGGGGTGAGCAAGAGGGCGCGGAAATCATTGACGTTGGTGCGCGTAGGCCCGGTGATCACGAGCCGGTCGAGTGCGGAAAAGAATCCATAGGCGTCGTTCCGTTGCAGATACGCGTGAGGCTGGAGTCGGCCTTCTTTGACATCTGCGATGATGTCGGGGCCAAACCAAGCCCCCGCATTGTCTTCGCTGCCATCGATGCCGTCCGTGTCGCAGGCCAAGGCCCACGCAGGGAAATCGAGGCGGGTGAGCAGGGCGAGCAAAAATTCGGTATTGCGTCCGCCTCGCCCGTCGCCACGTACCGTGACGGTGGTCTCGCCCCCGGAGAGGATCACGCAGGGCGGGGCGAGGGGTTCTTGATGGCGGCGGATCGAGCGAGCGATTCCGGCATGGACAAAGGCGACGTCACGGGCTTCGCCTTCGAGGCTGTCACCCAAGACGAGCGGCTCGATGCCGCGTGCGCGCGCGTAGCGTGCGGCGGCAGAAAGGGCGTCATGCGCCGTCGCGATGATGCGCATCTCAGAGTGGGCCAGCCGGGGATCTCCGGGCTTGGGGGTCTCTGCGTTGGGCGAAGTCAGATGCGCTAAGACGGCGGGGGGGATTTCGATCCCATATTTTTCTAGAATCGACAAGGCTTCTTCGCGGCTCGTGGGGTCGGCGATCGTCGGGCCCGAGGCCAGCGCGGAAGGTTCGTCCCCCGGGATGTCCGAGATTGCCAGCGTGATGACGCGTGCAGGCCGGGCTGCGAGCGCAAGACGCCCACCTTTGATCGCAGAAAGGTGCTTGCGCACGCAATTGATTTCCTGGATCGTCGCGCCGCACGTGAGCAATGCCTTGCTGAGCGCCTGCTTGTCGGCCAAGGTGATGCCCGGCGCTGGTAAAGCCAAGAGCGCGGAGCCTCCGCCAGAAAGCAGACAAAGCACCAAATCGTCTGGTTGGAGGCCTTGGACACGTTCGAGGATCGCGGCGGCTGCCGCCACCCCCGCTTCGTCGGGGACGGGATGGGCTGCTTCGACGACGTGAATGCGGCGCGTGGGTACGCCGTGTCCATAACGCGTCACCACCAAGCCGGAAAGCGGCGCCTCTCTTGGCCAATGCGCTTCGACCACGGCCGCCATGGCTGCCGCGGCTTTGCCGGCGCCGATGACGATCGTGCGCCCCTGCGGTGGAGAAGGAAGATGTGCCGGCAGGCATTTCTGAGGCGAGACTGCCGCGAGTGCAGTGGAGAAAAGATCGAAGAGCAAGGCGCGTGGATCGGCCATTGTCATGACGGCATCCTCCGAGCGCCGCCTGTGGCCTCGTGATTGCCCGCAGAATGCGGGCGGCAATAAGGTGCAAACCAGTCAAGGCTTGCGAGGGTCGTCACCTTGGGCAGGTATTCGCAGCCAATCCATCCCTGATAGCCGATGCGATCGAGATGGGCGAATAAAAAGGGATAATTGATTTCACCGCTGCCGGGTTCATGCCGGCCCGGATTGTCCGCGATCTGGATGTGGCCGAGGTAGGGAAGATGACGGCTCAGCGTATTGGCGAGGTCTCCTTCCATGCGTTGCATGTGATAGACATCGTATTGCAGAAAGATGTTGTCATGCTCACAGGCCTTGATCAGGGCGACGGCTTGCGCGCTATGACACAAGAAAAATCCCGGCACATCGTGAGTGTTGATCGGCTCGATGAGTAGCCGTATCCCGTCTGCCGAAAGGATATCCGCGGCATGACGGAGATTCTCTCGCAAAACTGCATAGGCTGTATCCACAGCGACATCCTCTGGCGGAATGCCGGCCAGGCAATTGAGCTGGCGCACGCCCAGCTCGCGCGCATAAGCGACCGCCATGGCGACGGATTTGCGAAACTCATCGCGGCGGCCGGGATGGCAAGCAATTCCTCGCTCGCCCGCTGCCCAGTCGCCTGCCGGCAGGTTGTGCAACACGAGTTCGAGGCGATGTTGCTTGAGCCGCTTCTTGATTTCCCCCACGGCATGCTCGTAGGGAAATTGAATTTCGACGGCAGAGAAACCAGCGGCTTGCGCAGCTTCGAAACGGTCGAGGAAGGGGACCTCGGAAAACAACAGGCTCAAGTTGGCGGCAAATTTCGGCATCGTCTTTCTCGAGGCGTCAGGGCAGGAGGCGCAAATTCTCGCACGCAGCTGGCCTGGTCGCGTTGGGTTGATATCGTGTGATGATCATGGCTCTTTTGGCGCATAAAACGCAGTCTAAATGCCTTCATAATTGCATTTCACGCAAAGACGAAAGCGAATGATTCTCGATGGACAAACTCAAGCAAATCGAAACCTTTGTTGCGGTCTTGCAAAAAGGAAGCCTTACCGCGGCAGCACGCGCCGAAGGCGTAGCACCCGCGGTGATCAGCCGGCGCTTGGATGCGCTCGAAGATCGGCTCGGCGTACGCCTGCTTATTCGCACGACGCGGCGCATCGTGCCGACCACCGAAGGGCTTTCGTTCTTCGAAGACTGCCAGCGCCTGCTGCGCGAATGGGAAGAAGCGGAGGCCGAGGTCGTCCAGGGCAGCGGAAAAGTGCGTGGCCATTTGCGCATCACGGCTCCGGCCGGTTTCGGACGACGCCATGTGGCGCCTTTGTTGCTCGATTTTTTGCGCGCCCGGCCCGAGATTTCCGCCACGCTCGATTTGTCTGATCGCATCGTCGATTTGGTCGCCGAAGGTTTCGATTGTGCGATCCGCATCGGTGGCCTCGTCGATTCGAGTCTGGTGGCGATTCGGCTCGGGCAGATCCGGCGCGTGATCGTTGCCTCGCCCGCGTATCTGGCGCAACATGGCGTGCCGCGTTCCCTCGACGATCTGGCGCATCATGAGTGCCTGCAATTGGCGACTCAGGATGGCTGGGATCTGTATGTGAATGGCAAACCCGTGTTGTTCAAACCTCAAGGGCGCTTCGTTTGCAACGATGGCGCCGTGTTGCGCGAGTGGGCCCTCGCAGGGATGGGGCTTGCGTGGCGCTCGTGGTGGGAAGTCGGAGAAGATCTTCGCTGGGGACGTTTGGTCTCGGTCTTGCCCGAATTGGCCGCGCCGGCCGTCGCCATCAGCGCCTTGTTGCCGCAGCGTCGCCACCTTCCCTTGCGGGTACGCCTGTTTGTGGAGCACTTGCGCGCCCATTATGCGCGCCCCGACTATTGGGATCACCGCGAGTAAGCCATAGCGGCCCACAAAACGCCGGCGCAAAGCCCTGGCGTGCGGATGCGGGCAACGCTTTTTCACCAGAGCACGGCAGGGGCAACGGTGCCCGGAGAGACAGGGCTCGGTTTTTGGGGGGCATGCGCCGCTTCTTCGTTTCGGGCTTGCCCCTGCGCTGGGCGAAAAGAGAAGCCAAGACCGCAGGGCAGGGCGGCCTTGGCTTTCTCCACTCCCTCGTGGGCGAGGGTTATCGTTGCTTCAGTGGAACTGGGCTTCTTCGGTCGACCCCGTGAGCGCCTTGACGTTCGAGCTTCCGCCCTGGATCACGGTGGTGACGTCATCGAAGTAGCCGGCGCCTACTTCTTGCTGGTGGGAGACGAAGGTATACCCGAGTTCGCGCGCGGCGAACTCCGGTTCTTGCACCATCTCGACGTAATGCTTCATGCCTTCTCCCCGCGCATACCGATAGGCAAACATGAACGTGTTGTACCAGTTGATATGGATGCCGGCGAGCGTGATGAACTGATACTTATAGCCCATTTCCGAGAGCCGATCTTGGAACTCGGCAATGGTCTTCATGTCGAGGTTTTTCTTCCAGTTGAAGGACGGCGAGCAGTTGTAGGCCAACAGCTTGCCGGGGTATTTTTCATGCACGGCTTGGGCGAATTCGCGCGCAAAGCCCAGGTCGGGCGTGCCCGTTTCGCACCAGACCAAATCGGCGTAGGGAGCATAAGAAACGCCGCGGCTGATCGCCTGTTCCAGACCGTTCTTGACGCGGAAAAAGCCCTCTTGCGTGCGTTCGCCGGTGAGAAATGGCCGATCGCGCTCGTCGTGATCAGAGGTCAGCAGATTCGCGGCCTCGGCGTCGGTGCGCGCCAACACGATCGTGGGAACGCCCATCACATCGGCGGCCAAACGCGCTGCGACGAGTTTTTCGATCGCCTCCTGCGTCGGCACCAATACCTTGCCTCCCATGTGGCCGCATTTCTTGACCGCAGCCAACTGGTCTTCGAAATGGACACCCGCGGCGCCCGCCGCAATCATGTTCTTCATCAATTCGAACGCGTTGAGGACACCGCCAAAACCCGCTTCGGCATCAGCGACGATGGGAAGGAAATAATCGATGAACTTCTCGTCACCCGGGTTGATGCCGCGCGCCCATTGGATTTCGTCGGCGCGTTTGAATGTGTTGTTGATGCGGCGCACCATGGTCGGCACCGAGTCATAGGCATAAAGCGACTGGTCGGGATACATCGTCTCCGAGGTATTGCCGTCGGCGGCGACCTGCCAGCCAGAAAGATAGACTGCTTCGAGGCCGGCTTTTGCTTGTTGCATGGCCTGGCCCGCAGTGATGGCGCCAAAGGCGTTGACATACCCCTTTTTCGCTTCCCCATTCAGGAGGCGCCAAAGCTTTTCGGCGCCTCGGCGGGCTAGCGTGTATTCGATTTGCAATGAGCCGCGCAGCCTGACGACGTCTGCTGCGCTATAGGGGCGCTTGACGCCCCGCCAGCGGGGATTTTCGGCCCAGTCTTTTTCGATCGCGGCGATTTGTTCTTGACGAGAGTTCATGGCTTCAGCTCCGTGAAGTAGAGGTAGCGCAAGTATAGGCATACTTTTGCGCAGCAACAAGTATCTTATATAAGACATAAGATAGAATCTTTTTATTGAACGGGCCGGCGCTCGCGGCTTTCGCTGCAGGAAGGCAAAAGTGGCCTCGGACAAAAGGGGATGGCCACTCGCTGCAAAACGGAAAAGATCCCTGGGGAACCCGAACGCTGTCGAGGGATCTCTCACGCGTAGCGGAATCGGGGGGAAGGATTGCCGCCCGCCAAGGCTGCCGATGACGCCGCCTAGCCAGGCATCGGCCTCATTTCGAGGTCAGGCGTTGCGAGGAAACGAGGAGGCCGTCGGCATCGGCATAGAGCCATTCGCCGGGGCGGAAAACGATGCCGGCGAATTCGACGGGAATTTGGCGTTCGCCGAGGCTCTTCTTGACCGTCCTCCGCGGGTGAGGCGCGAGCGCCAGCACACCCAAGGGCAGGCGCGCGATGGCTTCGACGTCACGTATGCAGCCCCAGACGACGACACCCGCCCACCCATTATCCACGGCCATTTGCGCAAGGCGATCTCCTAAAAGCGCACAGCGCAGGCTGCCGCCTCCATCGACGACCAGCACGCGTCCGTTCCCGTTTTCGGCAAGCATTTCGCGCACGAGCCCATTGTCCTCGTAGAGCTTGAGGGTCGCGATCTCGCCCCAGAAACGGCTGAGTCCGCCAAAGGAGCGAAAGATCGGGGCAGCGATGCGCACCGCGTCGCCATGCGCATCGGAAAGCTCGCAGGTAGAAAATTCCGTCATGGGTGCGTGCTTCTGGGCAGAGGGTTGGGCGATCGAACCGGACGAGTCTGTCGGCCCTCCAGGAGGCGCGGTTTACTCCGTCGCGGCATCGAGGGATGCCGACGCTTTTTCTTCGTCGGGGAAGGAAAGGCTGATGCGCTCGTCCTCGGAAAGGTCGATCGTGACCCGCCCGCCGTTTTGCAGGCGTCCGAAGAGGAGCTCGTCGGCCAAGGCGGCACGGATCGTGTCTTGGATCAGCCGCGCCATCGGCCGTGCCCCCATCAAAGGATCGAAGCCTTTTTCTGCGAGCCAAGCGCGCAGCCGGTCGGTGAAGAGGGCATCGACCTTCTTCTCATGGAGCTGTGCTTCGAGTTGCATGAGGAACTTGTCGACGACGCGCAAGATGATTTCGGTATCAAGGGGCTTGAACGAAATCACGGCATCCAGGCGATTGCGGAATTCCGGCGAGAACATGCGTTTGATGTCCGCCATCTCATCGCCAGGGGCCTTGCTCGTCGTAAAGCCGATGCTCGTCTTCTGCATGGCCTCGGCGCCGGCGTTTGTCGTCATGATGATGATGACGTTGCGGAAATCGGCCTTGCGTCCATTGTTGTCGGTCAGGGTGCCATGATCCATGACCTGCAGCAGGATGTTGAAGATGTCGGGATGGGCTTTTTCGATCTCGTCGAGCAGCAATACCGCGTGCGGTTTTTTCGTCACGGCTTCGGTCAACAATCCGCCTTGATCGAAACCGACGTAGCCCGGGGGCGCGCCGATGAGCCGGGAGACGGCATGGCGCTCCATGTATTCGGACATGTCGAAGCGGATGAGCTCGATACCCAGGCAATAAGCGAGCTGGCGGGCAACTTCCGTTTTACCTACGCCCGTGGGCCCAGAGAACAAGAAGCTGCCGATGGGCTTGCCAGGGTTGCCCAAACCGGCGCGGGACATTTTGATGGCGCGGGCGAGCGCCTCGATCGCCGCATCTTGGCCAAAGACCACGCTCTTGAGATCACGCTCGAGATTCTTGAGCGCGGTGCGATCGTCGGCCGACACGTGCCGTGGCGGAATGCGCGCCATTTTGGCGACGACCTCTTCCACCTCGTGCTTGCCAATGACTTTTTTCTGCTTCGATTTGGGCAATATCCGTTGTGCTGCGCCTGCCTCGTCGAGGACGTCGATCGCTTTGTCGGGGAGATGGCGATCGGTGATGTATTTGGCTGCCAATTCGGCAGCGTTGATGATCGCCGCGTTTGAATACTTGATGCCATGATGCTCTTCGAAACGGCTTTTGAGTCCCTTCAGGATCGAAATCGTCTCCTCGACCGTGGGTTCCTCGACATCGATCTTTTGAAAGCGACGCGAGAGCGCATGATCCTTTTCGAAAACGCCGCGAAATTCGTGGTAGGTGGTCGCGCCAATGCAGCGGAGGGCGCCAGAAGCCAACGCCGGTTTCAGCAAATTCGAGGCGTCAAGGGTGCCGCCGGAGGCCGCACCCGCGCCGATCAAGGTATGGATCTCATCGATGAACAGGATCGCGCCGGCATCGTCGGCCAATTGCTTGATCACGGCTTTCAAACGCTGCTCGAAATCCCCCCGATACTTCGTGCCGGCAAGCAAAGCCCCCATGTCGAGCGAGTAGACGGTGGCATGGGCAAGTATCTCGGGCACGCGTCCTTCGACGATGCGGCGCGCCAGCCCTTCGGCGATCGCGGTCTTGCCCACGCCGGCTTCCCCCACCAGCAGAGGGTTGTTTTTGCGCCGGCGACAGAGCGTTTGGATCACGCGTTCGATTTCTTTTTCGCGGCCGATCAGGGGGTCGATCTTGCCCGTCAAGGCGAGTTGGTTGAGGTTTTGCGTGAATGCATCGAGCGCGCTATGGGTGTTTGCCGCCTCGCTTTCCTGTTCTTGCTGCTCTTCGGACTTGCCCGTCGATTGCGGCGTCTTCGTCACCCCGTGGGAAATGTAATTGACGACGTCGAGGCGAGTAATGCCTTGCTTGTGAAGGAAAAAGACGGCGTGCGAGTCCTTTTCGCCAAAGATGGCGACGAGCACGTTGGCGCCCGTGACTTCTTTTTTGCCCGATGACTGGACGTGCAGGATCGCGCGCTGGATCACGCGCTGAAAACCAAGAGTCGGCTGCGTGTCGATCTCGCCATGGCCGGGGACGATGGGGGTGTGTTGTTCGATGAATTGCGTGATTTCTCGGCGTAGCTCTTCGAGGTTGGCGCCACAGGCGCGCAGCACCTCGGCGGCCGTAGGGTTGTCGAGCAACGCCAAAAGCAAATGCTCGACCGTGATGAACTCGTGGCGCTTCTGACGCGCCTCGACGAAGGCCATGTGCAGACTGACTTCGAGTTCCTGGGCGATCATTGCTTTCCCTTTCAGTTTTCTTCCATCACGCAAGCGAGCGGATGCTGATGTTGACGGGCGAACGCCGTCACTTGTTCAACCTTGGTGGCGGCCAAATCGCGCGGATAGACGCCACAGACGCCCCGCCCGTGGTGATGGACGTTGAGCATGATCTTGGTGGCGCGTTCGCGGCTCATATGAAAAAACTTCTGCAACACGACGACGACGAAATCCATCGGCGTGTAGTCATCGTTGAGCAAGACGACCTTGTAAAGACGAGGCGGCTCGAGACGCTCGCGTTCCGGCACGAGCGTCGTGCTGGGGTGGGTGGGCGCATGTTTCGGACTCACCATGATTTGATTGTAATGCGAATCCTGAAGCAGGCAATGGTTTCGCCAGCCGACAAAAAAAGAGGGAATCTTCCTCGTTCTTGGCTGGCCGAAGGCTGCTTCGCACGCGAGGGCGCGGCAAAGAAGAGGGCGCCTTACCGGGCGAGCTCCGTTGCGCTTCGGGAAACGCGAGGGATCAGAGGACAGCCCCTGGACAGACGTGACGATCGTCCAGGACTTCACGCGCGTCCGTCGTAGAGAGAATTGAACAACGTTTTCTCGGGTGCACGGGGCCGTCCTCCCTGGCTGGCGCAAGCCTTTTCTGATATTGCGTCGCAATAAAAAAATGGGTTGACGAGTTTGGGGAAACTGCGTAAAAGGCATGCGTGTTTGGTTCAAGCTTCGCCCAGCGACCCCCCGAACGGCAGCGGAAACCTCTACGACCGTTTGGGCGCAGCCGTTGTCCGGAACTTGCAACGCAAACATGTCGCCGGACGGGCTGATGCGCGCGCCCGGGTATGTGTCACATCATTCTTTGAGGTAGAGGTGTTATGGCAACGGGTACCGTCAAATGGTTCAACGATGCGAAGGGCTTTGGTTTCATCACGCCAGATGATGGATCGGAGGATTTGTTCGCGCATTTTTCCGCCATCAACATGCAGGGATTCAAGACCCTGAAGGAAGGCGAAAAAGTGAGTTTCGAAGTCGTGCAAGGGCCAAAGGGCAAGCAGGCTTCCAACATCCAGCGCCTTTGAGGATTCTTGGCGTGCGGCATGACACCGCAGCTGCCAAAAAAAGCCCCGCGCATGCGCGGGGCTTTCGTTTTGGGGTAGGACGGCTTACATCCTTTCGATCATTGCCTGCCCGAACTCCGAGCACTTGACTTCTTTGGCGCCCTCCATGAGGCGCGCGAAGTCGTAGGTCACGATCTTGTCCTGGATCGTTGCCTCCATGCTTTTGATGATCAGATCGGCGGCCTCGCGCCAGCCCAGATGGCGCAGCATCATCTCGGCCGAAAGAATCAGCGAACCGGGATTGACCTTGTCGAGGCCCGCATATTTGGGTGCCGTCCCATGCGTGGCTTCGAACACGGCGTAATGATCCGAAATATTGGCGCCAGGAGCGATGCCGATTCCTCCCACTTGCGCGGCGAGCGCATCGGAAATGTAGTCGCCGTTGAGGTTGAGCGTGGCGATGACGTCGTAATCTTCCGGGCGGAGCAGGATTTGCTGCAAGAAGGCGTCCGCGATCACGTCCTTGATCACGATTTCGCGGCCGGTTTGCGGATTCTTGAAGGAGCACCACGGGCCGCCATCGATCGGCTTCGCACCGAATTCGTTGCGCGCGAGCGCATAGCCCCAGTCGCGAAAGGCGCCCTCGGTGAATTTCATGATGTTGCCCTTATGGACGAGGGTGATGCTCTTTCTGTCGTTGGCGATCGCGTATTTGATCGCGGCGCGCACGAGCCGCTCCGTCCCTTCCTGAGAGACGGGCTTGACGCCGATGCCGGAGGTGGACGGAAAGCGGATTTTTTTCACCCCCATTTCCTTTTGCAGGAAATCGATCACCTTTTTCGCGCCTTCCGATTGGGCGGGCCATTCGATGCCGGCATAGATATCTTCGGTGTTTTCGCGGAAGATCACCATGTCGGTTTTCGTGGGATCCTTCAAGGGCGAGGGCACTCCCTTGAAGTAACGCACGGGCCGCACGCATTGATAAAGATCGAGCTCTTGCCGCAACGCGACGTTGAGCGAGCGGATGCCGCCGCCGACCGGCGTGGTCATGGGGCCCTTGATCGCGACCGAATATTCTTTGAGCGCCGCGAGCGTTTCCTCGGGCAGCCACACATCGGGGCCATAGAGGCGCGTGGCTTTCTCGCCGGCATAGACTTCCATCCAAGCAATCTTGCGTTTGCCGCCATAGGCCTTGGCGACGGCGGCATCGACCACCTTGATCATCACCGGCGTGATGTCGACGCCGATGCCATCGCCCTCGATGTAGGGAATGATGGGGTTATCGGGGGTGGGCTGGCCATGGATGATCTTTTCGCCCGTGACCGGTACTTTGATGTGGGACGTGCTCATGCCTGCTCCAAGCGTGTTGAGTGGTTGACGAGATTTTTATTACCCATGAAATCGATTTTATCAACCAAACCCCTGCCGAGGGGTTCGGATGCTATGATCGTGCGAAAAACGAGGGGTGAGGAACCAAATGGACATGTCGGTGCGGCTCATCGATGGCATCGGAAAAGATGCTTTGCGACAAGCTTATCGCATCGCGACGACCTTATTGGAGGGCTTTGACAAGCACTACCGACTGTTTCGCGCCGCCTCGGCGCAAGCCAAGGTATTTTTCGAGCGTGGCGACTGGGTTGCCCTCCAGCAGGCGGTGCGCGAGCGCATCCAATTCTACGACGAGCGCGTTGCCGAGACGGTGACCCGTTTGCATCGCGACTTCGCCGCAGAAACCATCGACGACGCCGTCTGGCAGCAAGCGAAGCTCTATTACATTGGGCTATTGACGGATCATAAGCAGCCCGAGCTGGCCGAAACCTTTTTCAACTCGGTCTTTTGCCGCATTTTGCATCGCACCTATTTCCATAACGATTTCATCTTCGTGCGACCGGCGATTTCCACTGAATACATCGAATCCGATCCCCCTGCCTACCGCTGCTACTACCCCCAAAGCGGCGAGGTGCGCGAGGTGCTGAAACGGCTTTTTCTCGATTTCGGCTGGCGGCGTCCCTTCGCGGATCTCGAGCGCGACATTGGCTTCGTGTTGCGCGCCATCGCCGAGCATTTCGAGGACCTTCCCGAAGCGGAGGAAAACCTTCAGATCCAGGTGCTCAATTCCGCGTTCTATCGCAACAAGGCGGCCTATGTCGTCGGTAAGGTCGTCAATGGCGCACAAGAATTTCCTTTCGTCGTGCCCGTCCTGCATGACCGAGAGGGAAAACTGACGCTCGATTGCCTGTTGCTGGATCCTGGCTGGATCAGTCTCTTGTTCTCGCTCTCGCGGGCATACTTCATGGTCGACATGCCGGTGCCGGCCAACTATGTGCAATTCTTGCGCTCGTTGATGCCGCACAAGCCGCGCGCCGAGCTCTATACGATCTTGGGACTTGGCAAGCAAGGAAAAACCTCGTTTTATCGCGGCTTGATCTCACATCTGCACCATTCGGCCGATCGCTTCGTGCTTGCGCCGGGCATCAAAGGGCTCGTGATGCTAGTGTTTACTTTGCCGTCCTATCCCTATGTCTTCAAGGTCATCAAGGATCGTTTCGGCGCTTCGAAAGAGGTCGATCATGCGACGGTGAGGCGCAAGTATCAACTCGTCAAGCAGATCGATCGCGTGGGCAGACTCGCGGATACGCTGGAGTTTTCCCAGGTTGCGCTGCCAAAGGATCGCTTTGCGCCGGAGCTTGTGGCCGAATTGCGACGCGAGATTCCCTCGCAACTCGAAGAAGATGGCCGCGATCTCGTCATCCAACATCTCTACATCGAGCGGCGCATGGAGCCGCTCAATCTCTATCTGGAGCGCATGGAAAAGAAAGGGCGCGACGATCTCGTCGAACAAGCCGTCATCGAATATGGGAATGCGATTCGCGAACTGGCGAGCGCCAATATCTTTCCTGGCGACATGCTCTGGAAGAATTTCGGCGTCACCCGCTATGGCCGTGTCGTCTTCTATGATTATGACGAAATCGAGTTCATGACCGACTGCAATTTCCGGCGCATTCCGCCGCCGCCATATCCCGATGCCGAGCTTGCGGGAGAACCCTGGTACTCGGTGGGGAAAAACGATGTTTTCCCCGAGGAGTTCGCCACCTTTTTGCTTGCCTCGCCAAAGATCCGCCACTACTTCATGAAGCATCATGCCGACTTGCTCGACGTCGCATTCTGGCAACAGGCCCAAGAGGACATCCGGCGCGGCATGATGCGCGACTTCTTTCCCTATCCCGAAGAAATACGGTTCTGCAGGCGGTATGGCTCTGGCGTTTCGGGCTGACTCCTTGAGACAGGCCCTGGGAGCTACAAGTCTCTGCGTGTCGAGTTCCTCGGCGCGCATCAGGAGCTGCATGCAGCATGCATGCGCCCGACAAATGAGGCCTGCCGTAGCCGAAAGCCGTCGATGTCTGGCAGCGAGAATCGCCGCCTGCGCCCTCGGCATGCCAAGGCGCTATGGACGCAGGTGGAGAAAAACCCAGGCGAGTCTGTCAGAGCGCGGCATGATGATGGCATCGATCCGGCAATTTTTTTCTTTTGACCAAGCACAAACTTTGCAGGCTGCGCGCGCCGATTCGTTTTCGCACGAAAATACCGCGGGGTGGCCGGAAGCCGAAATCCATGCGGGCAAGAACTGGTCGCTTCGAAATCCGTCAAGGAGAATCGGCTAGCCGCGACGACCCCTGATACGCCTGGCCATTGCCCCTCCTCGCTTGGAGGGGTTACGCAAACGCTTGGCGAGTGCGGCTGACCGAGCCGACGTGTGTGGAGCTTTTCAGATGATGAAGCAGGTGATACGCAAACTCATTCGCCCTCGAAGAGCGATGCTCTTCGTCCTTTACGCCGTTTCGCTCGTCGCCCGAGCGCAAGGGACGGCGCTGCCGACCCTCGAGCTTGCCGCAGGCATTCATCGCATCGAAGCAGAAGTTGCGGCGACGATGGCAAGCCGCGTCAATGGCCTGATGTTCCGCCAACAGTTGCCGCCGCAGCGCGGGATGCTCTTCGTCTTTCCGGAAAAGGCGCGCCATTGCATGTGGATGAAAAACACCGCTATCCCCTTGTCCGTGGCCTTCCTCGAGGACGATGGAACGATCGTCAATATCGCGGACATGCAGCCGTTTTCGGAAGCCAATCATTGCGCTAGATCGCCGGTGCGTTTTGCGCTCGAGATGAATCTTGGCTGGTTTGCCCGCCGAAGTCTGGCCGCCGGAGACCGTATCCAGGGCTTGGAAAAGGCGCCTCGCGGTCAATGACTGCGCTAAGCTTTAGGCGCAAAGAAAAAAGCCGCCAGTAAGGGGCGGCTTTCGACAATGGTTGCGGGGGAAGGATTTGAACCTTCGACCTTCGGGTTATGAGCCCGACGAGCTGCCAGACTGCTCCACCCCGCGTCAAGACTTCCATTATAAGATATTTTCGCGGCGCGTCAAACAACCGCAGGTGGCTATCGATGCGGAGCCCTGAAGTTTACCTCCCGCAAGGGGGCGGTCCGCTTGAGGTTCTCGAAAGCGGAGGATGGTTTGGAAGCGTTGTGTGTCAAGTTGTGCAAATGGGTGATCGGGTAATGGGTTGATTCTGTTTGCGCTGTCGGTGGCGCGCAGGGCGCAGCCCGAGGCGGCGCCGACAGCGCGCGGCCGCATCCGGCGGCCCGTCTCAGCACCTCCCCTTCTTTTGCTCCGGAAGGAGCATCATGTTCAGGTAACGGTTGTCCTCCAGCCAGGTCTCGTGGGTTTCGACGCACAGCGCCCGCAGCAGATCTGTAACAGATTTTTCGCTGCACCCTTCAAAGGTGGCTGCTGGTTTACCCCCGGAGAGGCAAAGCCTTTCTGTGGCTAAACTTTCTGCGTTGCCTCGATAAGGCTTTGCTGCATTTCCTCGAGGCACAGCGCAAGCTGGGTTTCCCAGTCGGGCAAGGTCAAAGCGAAATCTTGCCGCAGGTGCGTGCAATCGAGGCGCGAATTAGCAGGGCGCGGCGCGGCGGCGGGGTATTCCGCGCTCGTGATGGGGCGCACGGGGAGAAGCTTTCCCAGCAGTCCCTGGGCGTGCGCGCGCTCTATGATACGGGCTGCGAAACCGTGCCAGCTCGTTTCGCCGCTTGCGCACAGGTGATAGAGGCCGGTTTGCCCGTGGTAGCGCGCGAGCGCGAGCGCTGTGGCTTCAGCGATCATGCGAGACCAGGTGGGAGCGCCGATTTGATCCGCGACCACCTTGAGCTCTTCTTTTTCACGCGCAAGCCGCAGTATGGTGAGAAAAAAGTTGCGGCCACGGCGTCCATAGACCCATGAGACGCGGAAAATCAAATGGCGGCAGCCCGATGCGGCGATCGCGGCTTCTCCCGCCTGTTTGCTTTGTCCATAGACCGACAAAGGGTGGGTGGGGTCCTCTTCGCGGTAAGGAGCGCTTTTCTTGCCGTCGAAGACATAGTCGGTCGAATAGTGGATGAGCAGGGCGTCGAGTCTGCGGGCCTCTTCCGCTAGGATGCCAGGGGCATCGCCATTGATGGCGAAGGCCAGGGATTTTTCGCGTTCTGCGGCATCGACAGCGGTATAGGCGGCGGCATTGACGATCACCTGCGGGCGGATTGTGCGCAATGTGTTGCGAATGCCGTCTGGCTGCGCGAGATCGAGCCCTTGCCGGTCGAATGCGACTACTTCGCCTAGGCAAGCAAGTGTGCGCACGAGCTCCCAACCGACTTGACCATTCGCGCCCGTGAGAAGGATCTTCATGGAAAGGTCTCTGCGTCGCGAAAAAAAGGGGCAGTGGCGTCTTTGTTCGAGAGGATCGGGGCGCTGGCGCCCGCAAGCGGCCAAGCGATGGCGAGATCGGGGTCGTTCCAGCGGATTGCTCGCTCATGCTCGGACGCATAGTAATCGCTCGCCTTATAGAGGAAATCGGCATATTCGGAGAGCACGAGGAAGCCATGGGCGAAACCCGGCGGAATCCAAAGCATGCGATGATTCTCGGCCGACAGCAGAACGCCCGTCCATTGGCCGAAGCTCGGAGAGGAACGGCGTAGATCGACGGCGACGTCGAAAACTTCCCCACTTGCGACGCGCACGAGCTTGCCTTGAGGCTGTTGGATTTGATAGTGCAGGCCGCGCAAGACGCCGCGCTGCGAGCGCGAGTGGTTGTCCTGGACGAAATCGACGTCGAGACCCAGGTTCCGAAAGGTTTTTCGATTCCAGCTTTCGAAAAAGAAACCCCGCGCATCGCCATAGACCTGCGGCTCGAGAATCAGGACGTCGCGCAAGGGGGTCTCGATGACTCTCATCAAAACACCCGCTCGCGCAAGAGGCTCAAGAGATAGGCGCCGTAGCCGTTCTTGGCCAGCGGCGTAGCGAGGCTTTCGAGCGCGGCGTCGTCGATCCAGCCCTGCCGCCAAGCGATTTCCTCGGGACAGGCGACTTTGAGTCCTTGCCGCTTTTCCAAGGTGGCGATGAATTGCCCTGCTTCGAGGAGGGAATCATGGGTGCCGGTATCCAGCCACGCCATGCCTCGTCCCATGATCTCGACTTCGAGCTGCCCCTTCTCCAGATAGCGGCGGTTGACGTCCGTGATCTCGAGTTCTCCGCGCCTCGATGGCGTAAGAGAGGCGGCGATCTCGACGACCTGCTCGTCATAGAAATAGAGGCCGGTGACTGCATAGCGCGAGCGTGGGCGCGAGGGCTTTTCCTCGATGCTCACTGCGCGCCGGTTGGCGTCGAACTCGACGACGCCATAGCGTTCGGGGTCATGGACCGGGTAGGCGAAGACGGTGGCGCCGCGCGTTTGGGCGGCGGCGCGGCGCAGCAGGTGGGCGAGGTCGTGGCCGTAGAAGACGTTGTCGCCGAGAATCAAGGCGGAAGGGGCGCCGGCAAGGAATTCGCGGCCGATCAAAAACGCCTGTGCGATGCCTTCCGGCGCTTTCTGCACCGCATAGGAAAGCGCAATGCCCCATTGCTGGCCGTCGCCCAAGAGCTTGGCGAAACGCGGCGTGTCTTCCGGGGTCGAAATGATGAGGATGTCGCGCATGCCCGCCAGCATCAGCGTCGAGAGCGGGTAATAGATCATCGGCTTGTCGTAGATCGGCAGCAGCTGCTTGGAGACGGCCAAGGTAGCCGGGTGCAGGCGCGTGCCGGCGCCGCCGGCGAGGATGATGCCCTTGCGTTTCATGATCGCGACCCATAGTTCTTTTCTATCCATTGTCGGTATTCTCCGGTTTGCACATGCTCAACCCATTGGGCGTTGTCGAGATACCAACGCACGGTCTTTTCGAGGCCGGTTGCGAACGTTTCCAATGGTTGCCAGCCGAGTTCGCGCCGAATCTTGCTGGCGTCGATCGCATAGCGTTTGTCATGCCCGGGACGGTCCGCGACGAAGGTCTTGAGATGCGCATGAGAACGGCCATCCGCGCGCGGCCGCAGGCGGTCGAGGAGGGCGCAGATGGCGTCGACGACTTCGAGATTGGTCTTTTCGTTGTGGCCGCCGATGCAATAGGTTGCGCCCGGCTGGCCTCGTTCGAAGACGAGTTTCAAGGCGCGCGCATGGTCTTCGACGTAGAGCCAGTCGCGCACGTTGTCTCCGCGTCCATAGATTGGCAAAGGTTTGTCGGCAAGGGCGTTGAGGATCATCAGAGGGATCAGCTTTTCCGGAAACTGATAGGGCCCATAGTTATTCGAGCAGTTGGTGATCAAGATCGGCAGCCCATAGGTATGGTGCCAGGCCCGGACGAGGTGGTCGGAGGCGGCCTTCGAGGCCGAATAAGGCGAACGTGGATCGTAGGCGGTCGTTTCCGTGAAGAAACCCTGCGGTCCCAGGCTGCCAAAGACTTCATCGGTGGAGACGTGGTGGAAGCGAAAGTCGCGCCGCGCGGAATCGTCGAGGGTGCGCCAATAGTCCAAGGCGGCCTCGAGGAGCACGTAAGTGCCTTCGATGTTGGTTTTGATGAATTCAGCAGGGCCTAGGATCGAACGGTCGACATGGGTTTCGGCGGCGAGATGGATGACGCCAGAGGGACGGAATTCGGTGAAGAGACGCTCGAGCGCTGGCCGGTCGCAAATATCGACGCGCGCGAAACAGTGCCGAGGATGCGTGCGGGCTTCTGCAAGCGACTCGAGATTGCCGGCATAGGTGAGCTTGTCGATGTTGACGATGCGCCAGTCGGTTTCTTGCACCAACAGGCGCACAAGCGCAGAGCCAATGAATCCCGCGCCGCCAGTGATGAATATGGTGTGCAACGGACATCTCCCTGACTACGCGGCCATGACGCGGTTCTTGCCCGCGCGCTTGGCCAAATACATGGCGCCATCGGCGCGCGCAAGCGCAGCTTCGAAGGATTCGTCTGCGCCGAGCTCGGCGACGCCGCAGCTGAATGTGATGAGAATCTTTTGGTTTTCATGTAAAAAGAAATGCTTGGTCAATTCGCGCTGTACGCGCGTCATGACCTTGACCGCATCTTCGAGTCGTGTATTCGGGAGCACGACGACGAATTCTTCGCCGCCGTAACGCGCGAGGCGGTCTTCCGGACGAATGGCCTTGCTGGCAACTTGTGCGAGATGAACGAGCGCAGCATCTCCTGCGGCATGGCCGAGGCTATCGTTGAGTTTCTTGAAATTGTCGACGTCGAGCAGCGCAAGGCAGAGGGGAAGGCCATGGCGCCGCATGCGCGCCATCTCCGTTTCCACGGCTTCAGCGAGGCCTTTGCGATTCAGAACACCCGTGAGCGGATCATGGCGGACGAGTTCGCTCGCTTGCGCAAGCTCTGCGCGCAAGCGCGCAATTTCTTTTTCCGCCTGCGCGACTTTTTCGCGCATTTCCGCGAGCTCCGCCTGTGAGCGCTGCACCGTATGCTGCATGGCGCGGGTTTCGCGCATCGCTTCATCGAGCACGCTCGTGATCTCCGCGATGTCTTTCGCCGCGCCAATGCGTTCGGCGCAGCGTTCCAATTTGTCATGGTATTCGCCCGTCGAGGCGGTGAAATCGGCAAGACGATCGATGAAGGTGGCTAGCATCGTCTTGATGCGCTGCTGCGCATCGAGCAGATTTTTCTTCAGCGTGCTCTGTTTGACGATGACATCCTTGAGGCGCCGCTCGATATCGTCGATGCGGCGAAGATCCAGAGGCTGATTGAGCAAATCCATGACGGCGGCGATTTGGCCATGTAGCCACTGGTCGTCGAGCGTAAGCTCCTGGATGTTTTCGACGACAAGGCGCAAAAGGTGTGCAATGCCGGCGCGCAATTCATGGTGATCTTCGGCGCCGAAATGCAGTCGATAGGCGAATCGCTTGAGATCGTCGAGAAACGACTGGCTGCTCTGATTTGCGTCTGCCTTGCGGGCCTTCTCGGCGAGCGCGCGCGCTTCCTGAGCCAAACGCGCTTGATCATCGACAAGCATGTCGGCGATGGCGTCGAGCAATTGGGCTGCGAGCTCGAGCCATTCATCGATGGGCTGGGAAGGCGCGGCAGAGGGTGAAAGAGAGGATTCTCGGTGGCCATCAAGGCTCTCTTCATGGTCCGCCGTTTGCGCCCAACTTTTGATCAGGCTCTGCAAACGCGCATACAACGCCTCATTGGAACCGGCGCTGGCGAGCACGAAGTCGAGCGCCTCGCGTTTGCGCGCCACGGGCAGTTCTGCCTGGGGGGTTTCCAGGCGCGTCAGCAATTCCCGCATCAGCCCTCCCCAAGACGGTTCGGGCGCCGCGGCATGCTCGATGAGCTCGGTCAGGGCAGTCTGGAGCAACGACCAGCTGTTGTCTTGAATCGCTTTTTCCAGCTGCCGGGCAAAGCGCAATTGTTCGGGCGTTTTGCGGGGTAATGCCGCGAGCAGGGATTTCAGCGATTTTTCAGGGAAAGCTTCGCTGACGGGGGAGCCGGCGATCTCGTGGTAGAGCGCGCGGAAATTGTTGGGCGTCGGCGGAATGCGACGCAAAGCCAATTGCCTGAGCGCCTCGCGTGCGATCTCCGAAGGAGACAAGGATTTTTCGCTCATTCTACCAGCCCGTGCTCGATGCCATAGCGGATGATTTCGGCATTGCTCTTGAGCCCCGTTTTCTCGAGGATGCGTGTCCGGAAGGTGCTGATCGTCGCAACCGCGAGGTTGAGCTCCTCGGCGATCTGGGTGAGCGGCTTGCCGGCTGCGATCATGCGAAACACCTGGAATTCGCGATCGGTCAGCAACTCATGCGGCAATTTCTCGGTGTCGGTAGAAATGGCGTTCGCGAGCTGTTCAGCCACCGCAGGGCTCACATATTTCTTGCCGCGTGCGACCTGGCGAATGGCGGTGACCAGTTGTTCGGGCGCGCTCTGCTTAGTCAGGTAGCCGGAAGCCCCCGCCTTGATCGCGCGTACCGCGTATTGCTCTTCGGGGTGCATGGAGAGGATCAGCACCGGCAGCCGCGGAAATTCCTTTTTCAGCTGCTTCAAGGTGTCGATGCCGTTGCGGTTGGGCATCGTCACATCGAGCAAGAAGACATCCCATTCGATTTGTCTGGCGAGCTGAAGGGCTTCGGCGCCATCGTCGGCTTCTCCCGCGACGACGAGATCTTCGGTTTCCGAAAAGATTTGCCGGAAGCCCTGCCGCACGATCGCGTGATCGTCGGCGATCAAAACGCGGATCTTCTCCCCCATGGCTAAAACAAATCCTGCTGCACCGTTTCTTCCTGTTCCTGGACAGGCGCCTCGCTGACCGCTTGCGCCGGCACACGCAGCAACAAGAGGGTGCCTCCTTGCTCGCCGGCCATGATCTGGAAGCTGCCCTTGAGACGCTCGATGCGTTCTCGGATGCCGCGCAGCCCGTAGGAGCGCGCCTTGTCCATGTCCGATTCACGAATGCCGCGACCATTGTCGCGAATTTCGAGCACGATGTTACCGTTTTCCCGCCTCAGACGCACGACCGCGAGTGAGGCATGCGCATGCTTGGCGACGTTGGTCAGGGCTTCTTGCACGATGCGAAAGAGCGCGAGCGCTGTGTCCGGCTCGAGTTCGATGCCCTCGTCACATTGCGCCTTACAAGCGATGCCGGTGCTATGGGCGAAATCCTCTGCTTGGCATTCGATCGCAGCGGCGAGGCCAAATTCCTTGAGAATGCCGGGACGCAGCTGGCGTGCAACCCGGCTCGCGGTGGCCATGGCTTGGTCGAGCAACTTTTCGATCGAGCGCGCTTTTTCGGCGAGCTCAGGAGGCAACTTGCCGGCCAAGAGGGAGGCTTCGATCTTCGTGCGCACGAGCAGACTGCCGAGCTCATCGTGGATGTCGCGGGCGATCCGCTCCCTTTCTTCTTCACGCACGGCTTCGATATGGAAGGAGAGATCGGCCAACTGCCGTCGGGATTCTCTGAGCTCCGCTTCGGTCGCCTTGCTGAGGGAGATGTCGCTCGCAATCCCGGTCCATTGCACGGCGCCATTGTCAAAGCGATGAGGCTGGGCGCGGATTTCGATCCAACGCTCGGCAGTGGCGAGCTTCCCTTCCCAGAGCAATGCCTGTCCTTCTTCGCCCGAGCGCTGCAGCGCGTCGAGCAAACGCGCGCGATCCTCGGCGGCGAAAATGGCGAAAAAACGTTGGGGAGCATTGCGTAACTCATGCTGCTTGAGGCCAAAGAGGCGCAAAGCTCCTTCGCTGACATAAAGGAAGCGAAACTTGCCTTCGGGTTTGCGCTCCAGATTGAAGACGAGCCCAGGCAAGTTGGACGCCAGAGCGCGAAAGCGCGCTTCGCTTTCGTGCAGCATCGCCAGCGCGGCCCGATGTTCCGCTTGCTGGCTGGCCTCGCGCTTTTCACGGGCGATCACGAAAGGCAGCTGGCGCAGATGATCGGCGAAGATCACATCGCGCACGCCTGCGGCCAGCAGACGATACGCCTCATCCTGAGCTTCCAATGGAGCGATCAGGATCAAAGGCGTATCCGGCTGACGCTCACGCAAATGCTTGAGGGTCGTTTGCGCCGTGCAGCCAGCATCGAGATGCCAATGCAGGACGGCATCCCAGCCGCCTTTGCGGAGCAGGCTGCGGAGCGTGGAGACGTTGGCGGCGGTTTCGATGTGCGGCAGAGGCAGGGAGGTCTTGCTCCATTCGTCCAGAAGGCGCACGACCGCGGCCTGGGAATGGACCACGGCCAACAGCGAAAAAGGCGTAGCGGACGACATGTCGGACACAAGGTTCGCGGCTAGGAGTGCCTGAAATTCTAAGATGAGGCTCGCATGCCAGCGCGCCGGGTTATAATTTCACCACCTGCCTGCCGACATAGCTCAGCCGGTAGAGCAACCGCCTTGTAAGCGGTAGGTCGTCCGTTCGAGTCGGACTGTCGGCACCAATGTCAGCGAAGCGGCCTCGAAACGCCGCCTGCGACAGGCCGGCTGCGGCCGTCGTCAGTCCTTTTCGCCGGAGAAGGCCATCAGCAATTGCACGAGGCCGACGAAGACGTTGTAAAGGTCGAGATAGATCGAGAGCGTAGCGGTGATGTAGTTATCCTCGCCACCCTGGACGATGCGGTTGATGTCGTAGATCAGATAGGCGGAAAAGAGCAGCACGGCGACGGCGGCGATTGCCAATGCCACGGCAGGGATTTGGAAGAACAGATTGGCGAAGCCCGCGAGCAACAACACGAGCACGCCTGCGAAGAGAAATTTACCGAGGTTCGAGAAGTCCCTGCGCGCGTGGGTGGCAATGCCAGCCAGAGCAAAGAAGATGAGGCTCGTGCCGCCAAAGGCGAGGGCGATGATTTGTCCGCCTTGCGCAAGGCCCAACGCGATCTGCAAGAGGCGAGACAGCATCAATCCCATGAAAAAGGTAAAGGCGAGCAGCAAAACGACGCCGAGGCCGCTGTGCTTGTTTTTTTCGATCCCCCACATGAAGGCGAAGGCGCCCCCCAAGAAAAGCATGAAGGCAAGGAGGGGACTCTCGGCGAAGAGTGAAAAATGCATGGCAACGCCCAGCCAGGCTCCCACGACCGTCGGCAGCAGCGAAAGCGCAAGCAGGGCATAGGTGTTGCGCAATACGCGGTTACTGCGCGCAACCGCTACGGCCGGAACCAGGCGATCGGTGGTGACGTCAGACATCTCGTGACCCTCCTCTACAGATTCGCGTATTAGACTAGCCGATGAATCCACAAGTTTCAACGCTTCTTTTTTCGTCTTCGTGTTTTAGCGAGGAGATTTCTTCCGGCCGAGCCATCTTGGGGGCTCTTGCGCATCCCTCAACCGTAGATCTTGCAGAGCAAAGGGCTTACACTGGGATGAGAAAAATAGCCGATGAGCGAAAGGATTAAAGCGGCCCAGAGCAGGCGTGGCAGCCAGCGTCGCCAAATGGGGGAGCGCAGCAGCTCGTTCAGGGCTGGCGGAAGTCGATGCATGAGCGGTGAGAGGGGAACGATTTCCTGTTCGATGACGATAATAAAGCGCTTTTCTTTTTCGTGCCGGGATGGCGGGCGGAGTGTGCGCAGAGGGAGCATCGGCTAAGATAGGCAAGGCATTGGTGCCACTCGGAGAGTATTCCAGCGCCTGACGGCAGGGCTCTAGGGCTCGGCCTCTGCGATGGGTGGCCGGCTTTTTGCGTCGGCGAGCTTGGCGTGAGGTTTTCGGCATGCCGCAAGGCTTCAGATGCCGAGGCGCGTCAAAGCCCGCTCTCAGAAGCAAACGGATTCGTCGCAATACGAAAGGAATCGAACGATGTTGGCGGTTATCGGCGGCAGTGGACTCACGCAGCTGTCTTCGCTCGAAGTGGCGCGGCGTGAAGTCGTGCGCACACCGTATGGCGAGCCCTCGGGCATGCTTACTTTTGGGCGCGTCGGCAAACAAGAGGTCGTGTTTTTGGCGCGCCATGGGCATGGCCATACCATTCCCCCTCATCGCGTCAATTACCGTGCCAATGTCTGGGCGCTCATCAAAGGCGCGGGCGCTCAGGCCATCGTCTCCGTGGCCTCCGTCGGCGGCATCCGCGCGGACCTGGCACCTGGGACCTTGGTCGTTCCTCATCAAATCATCGACTACACCTGGGGGCGCGCGCAGACTTTCTTCGATGTCATCGACCGGCCGGTCGTGCATGTCGACTTTACCGAGCCCTATGACGAGTTGTTACGCCAGCGTTTGTTGTGCGCTGCCGACAGAGCAGGCCTCACCGTCGCAGGTAGGGCCGTCTATGGCGCAACGCAGGGGCCGCGGCTGGAGACGGCCGCCGAGATCGAGCGCATGGCGCGAGATGGCTGCGACATCGTCGGCATGACCGGTATGCCGGAGGCGGCCCTGGCGCGTGAGCTGGCGACGCCCTATGCGGCGCTTTGCGTGGTGGCCAATTGGGCGGCGGGACGCGGCGACGCCCAGCATACGATCCCCCTCGAGACGATCGAAGGCGTGCTGCAAGAAGGCATGGCCAAGGCGCGGCGGATCATCGAGCATTTTTGCGAGGAGGAGCTCTGAGAGAACAGGAGGCCAAGAGGCCTGGGCGATTCAGATACGCAAAATCTCGATGAGCTCTTGTTCCAGGCGCAGGAGCGTGGGGGGGTCGGCCAGCGCTGCGCCGCTTGCGAGAAAAGTGTCTTCGACCCGTTCGCCGAGCGTCGAGATTTTTGCGGCATGAACCTCGACGCCGAAGCGGGACAGAAGGCGCGCGACATCATAAAGCAGACCGGCGCGGTCGATTGCTCCTAAGGAGAGGATGTAATAGCGACCCGATTCGTCGGGGCGGAAGGAGACTTCCGGGGTAAAGGGCTGGCAACGCGCCTGTCGCGAAAGCCGGCGCGCTGGCGGTGGCGATAGCGGAGGCTGTTGGATGAGCTCGGCAGCGAGCTCGTGTTCGATGAAGCCGATCATGTCCCGGTAGGGAGCCATGGGCTCGGCCTCGAGCAGGCTGAAGCTGTCCAATGCATAGCCATGCTTCGTGGTGTGGATCTTGGCGTCGACGATGGTATAGCCCAAACGCGCGAAGAAACCACAGAGCCGCGCAAAAAGCTCAGGCTGGTCATGCGTGTAGATCATGACCTGCAGGCCAGCGCCTGCCGGGTTCAGGCGCGCGCGCACCACGGGCCTTTCGGGCGCTGGCCGATGGTAGAGCGTCTGTGTGTGCCAAGCGATCTTTTCGCTGTCGTGGCGCATGAAATATCCAGTGTCGAGCTGGCGCCAAAACGCGGCTTCGACGCCTGGGCGCAGACCCTTGAGTCGAAGCAGGCGGCGCGCCTCTTCTTGGCGCGCTTCGATGCCCGCAAGCTTTTCGACGTCCTCTCCCGCGAGCACGCGCGCCGTCACGCGATAGAGATCCTCGAGCAGCTTGGCTTTCCAGGCGTTCCAGACCTTTGGACTGGTGCCGCGGATGTCGCAGACGGTGAGCAGATAAAGCGCCGAGAGCCGCTCATTCGTTTCCACGAGACGTGCGAAGCGGCGTATCACGGCAGGGTCGCCCAGGTCTTCGTGCTGGGCGACGCGCGACATGGTCAAATGATGGGCGACCAGGAAGGCGATGAATTCGGCATCTTCTTTTTCGATTGCGTGTAGGCGGCAAAAGCGCCGCACATCGCGCGCCCCCAGCTGGGAGTGATCGCCGCCGCGGCCTTTGGCGATGTCATGGAAAAGGGCGGCGAGATAAATGCGCCATGGTTTCGGCTGCGCGGCCATGAGCCGCGAACAAAAAGGGAACTCGTGGGCGAATTCGGGCAGCGCGAGCCGACGCAAGTTGCGCACGACTTGGAGAATGTGTTGGTCGACGGTATAGATATGGAAGAGGTCGTGTTGCAATTGACCGACGATGCGTGCAAAGGCGGGAAGGTAGGCGCCCAAGAGATCGAACTGGTTCATGCGGCGTAGTTGATGAGTAAGCCCCCGCGGCGCCGAGAACAAGGCGAGAAAATTGCGTTGATTGGCGGGGTCGCGCCGAAAGTTGGCGTCGATCAGGTGACGCGCATGCCACAATGCGCGCAGGGTGCGCGGCGTCATCCCCTTGAGTTCGGGATGTGCGGAAAGCAGGGAGAAGCTTTTCAAGATGGCCGACGGCCGCTGTTGAAAAAGATCGGGAGTGCGCAAATCGAGCAAATCCCGTTCGATTTGGAAGTCCTCGTCGAGCGGGACCGGCTCGTGGGAGGGTGCGGCTTCCAAGCGCGCGGCGAAGTCGAGCATCAAGAGGGTGTTGAGCTGGGTAATGCGTTTGGCATTGCGGTAATAGCGCCGCATAAGCCGCTCGGCGGCGCGCTGATGCAGTGAAGCCTCGATGCCGAGAAAACGGGCGATGGTTTCCTGGTAGTCGAAGAGCAGACGGTCTTCTCGTCGTTGGGCGACGAGATGCAAAGCGATGCGCAGGCGGGCGAGAAAATCTTCGCAATGGCGGAGTTCTCTGGCCTCTTGGCGAGAGACGATGCCACGCCGGGCAAGCGCTGACCAGCCATTCCCCCAGCCGGCTGCGCGCGCGATCCAACGCAGCACGTGCAGATCACGCAGGCCGCCTGGGGCTTCCTTGCAGTTGGGTTCGAGGTTGAACGCCGAGTCGTTGTAGCGGCTATGACGCCCTTCTTGTTCGAGACGCTTCGCGGTGAAAAAGGCGAAGGGGTCCAATGACGCCTGATAGGCGCCGAAAAAGGCTTGGGCGAGCGTGCGGCTGCCGGCGAGATAACGAGCCTCGAGGAGCGCAGTGGCGACGGTGATGTCCCGCTGGCTTTCTTCCAGGCAGGCGTCGATGGTGCGCACGCTATGGCCGATGGCAAGCCCGCAATCCCAGCACAAACCGATCAATGCCGAGAGCTTGTCTTCGCATGCCTGTGCAGCTGCAGTGGTCGGTGTGAGGATCAAAAGATCGACGTCGGAAGACGGAAACAGCTCGCCGCGCCCATAGCCACCCACCGCGAGCAATGAGGCGCTAGGGTTGGGCTCGAGGCTATGCCAGAGGCTAACCAAGACCTCGTCGACGAGCTGCGCGAGTCCCCTTAGATAACGTTTCGGCAAGGGGCGGTGTTGGTAATCGTGCGCGAGTTGTGCGCGTCCGGACTCGAGGCGTTGGCGATGTCGGGAAAGCAGTTCGTTGCGCGCCTCAACCATGGTCTTCGGCGAAAGGATTGGGCGGGGATCCCGCCGACAACGTCAGCACCTCGACGCCCGTCTCCGTGACGGCGACCGTATGCTCCCATTGAGCCGAGAGACTGCGATCCTTGGTCACGATGGTCCACCCGTCCGGCAATTCCGAGATCGCCGCCTTGCCGGCATTGATCATCGGCTCGATGGTAAAGACCATGCCGGGTTCGAGGCGTATGCCATCGCCACGTTTGCCATAGTGGAGCACCTGCGGTTCTTCGTGGAAATGGCGGCCGATGCCATGACCACAGAACTCTCGCACGACAGAGAAGCCGTGCTTTTCGGCATGGCGTTGGATGGCCCAACCGATGTCGCCGAGATATGCGCCAGGCCGCACGGCGGCGATACCCAGCCAAAGGCATTCGTGGCAGACGCGCACGAGGCGCTTGGCAAGCAGAGAGGCCTCGCCCCCCACGATGAACATCCGGCTGGTGTCGCCATGCCAGCCGTTTTTGATGGTCGTGATGTCGAGATTGACGATGTCTCCCTTCTTCAATGGACGATCATTCGGCACGCCATGACAGACCTGATGATTGACGGACGCACAGATCGATTTGGGATAGGGGGGATAGCCCGGCGGGGCGTAATTGAGCGGGGCCGGAATACAGCCTTGGACATTGACCATATAGTCATGGCAAAGCCGGTCCAGCTCGGCTGTGGTCACACCGGGTTGCACGAAAGGCGTGATGTAGTCCAGCACCTCGCCCGCGAGGCGCCCGGCAATGCGCATTTGCTCGATTTCTTCTGGGGTCTTGCGGATGATGCCCATGATGGCGTGGTTTGTCTGTCTCTGTGGGTGAGAAGGATTCTAATGCGGCTTCCATGATTTTCGAGGTGGCCTTGCCGAGGAAGATGCTGCCTCGCTATAATGCAAGACTTGTTTTGCCTGGGATCGCCGGTAAAACGAAATTCGCACATCCGGCCTCTGATGGGTGCCTTAGCGATGCGCGGCTTCCTTTGTTACCCGAGGGGTGCGTGTGAAGGTTTCCGGCCGGATGGAGGTTCAACCCATGAGGAGAATGATCGATGAACGTCACGATGCGTCAAATGCTCGAGGCCGGTGTCCATTTCGGCCATCAGACGCGCTTTTGGAACCCGCGTATGGCCCCCTATATTTTCGGCCATCGCAACAAAATCCACATCATCAACCTCGAAAAGACCCTCGTCAAATTCAATGAAGCGATGGGCTTCGTGCGCAAGCTTGCGGCTAAGAAAGGCGTGATCCTCTTTGTCGGCACCAAGCGTCAAGCTCGCGAGATCATCGCTGAAGAAGCCCAGCGTTGTGGCATGCCCTATGTTGATGAACGCTGGCTCGGCGGCATGCTCACCAATTTCAAGACCGTCAAGCAATCCATCAAGCGCCTGAAGGACATGGAGCAAATGGTTGCTGACGGCGCGCTCGAGAAGATGTCGAAAAAGGAAGCGCTGATGATGAGCCGTGAGCTGGTCAAGCTGCAAAAGAGCCTCGATGGCATCAAAGAAATGGATGCCTTGCCTGATGCGCTGTTCGTGATCGACGTGGGCTTTCATAAGATCGCGGTCAATGAGGCCAACAAGCTCGGTATTCCCGTCGTCGGCGTCGTCGATACCAATCATAGCCCGCTGGGCATCGACTATGTGATTCCGGGCAACGACGACTCTTCGCGCGCGATTCGTCTCTATGCGCGCGCTGTTGCCGATGCGGTGCTCGAAGGCAAGAACCAGGCGATCAACGAGGTGGTGCAGCAGCTTGCCGGCGACGAGGAATTCGTCGAGGTCGAAGAAGAAGCACAAGCCGAGTGATCGGTTTTCCAGGAATAGCGGGAGGGATGATGTCCCGCAAACACAACGTTTGAAGCTGGAGTCGTGAGCATGGCGGAAATTACCGCAAGCATGGTCAAGGAGTTGCGCGAGAAAACCGACGCGCCGATGATGGAATGCAAAAAGGCGCTTGCCGAGGCGGGCGGCGACATGGCCAAGGCCGAAGAGATCTTGCGCGTCAAGCTGGGAAATCGTGCAACCAAGGCGGCGACTCGCATCGCCGCCGAGGGCGTGATTGGCATGTTTCTCTCGGGCGACGGCAAGGTCGGCGCGCTGGTCGAGCTCAATTCGGAGACCGATTTCGTCGCCAAAAACGAAGAGTTCATTGCGCTCGCCAAGGCCTGTGCCGAACTCGTGGTGACCAAGAATCCGGCCGATGTCGCGGCATTGTCGGCTCTTCCCTATGGCGAGGGCACGGTGGAGAGCGCGCGCACGGCGCTTGTCGGCAAGATTGGCGAGAACATGACTATTCGCCGCTTCGTGCGGCTGGAAGCGAAAGGCAGGCTCTTCGCCTATGTCCATGGCGGCGCGAAAATCGCGACCCTTGTCGATCTCTCGGGCGGCGACGAGCAATTGGGTAAAGACCTGGCCATGCATATTGCAGCCGCGAAGCCCAAGGCGCTCGACCCTTCTGGCGTGCCGCAAGAGCTCATTGAGAGCGAGCGGCGCATCGCGATCGAGAAAGCCCGTGAGGCGGGCAAGCCGGAAAACATGCTGGAAAAGATCGCCGAAGGCACGGTGGGCAAATTCCTCAAAGAAGTGACGCTGCTCGGGCAAGTCTTCGTCAAGGCAGAAGACGGCAAACAAACGGTCGGAGATCTGCTAAAGGCGAAGGGAGCGACGGTCAATGCCTTTGCGCTCTTTATCGTGGGCGAGGGCATCGAGAAGAAACAAACGGATTTCGCCGCCGAAGTGGCCGCTCAGGCTGCAGCCGCCGCCAAGAAGTGAGATGAGCGAGCTCGCGCCCCGCTATCGCCGTATTTTGCTCAAGCTCTCGGGCGAGGCCCTGATGGGCGCGCAAAACTATGGCATCGAGCGCGAAACGCTCACCCGCATCGTTGGCGAGATCAAGGCCATCGTCGAGATGGGCGTGGAGGTGGGTATCGTCATCGGCGGCGGCAATATCTTTCGCGGCGTCAGTGGCGCTGCATTCGGCATGGATCGCGCCACTGCCGATTACATGGGGATGCTGGCGACGGTCATGAACGCCATGGCGCTGGCCGACGCGATGCGCCAGATGGGCGTCAATGCGCGGGTGCAATCGGCGCTGACCATCGAGCAGGTGGTCGAACCCTATATCCGGGGCAAGGCGATTCGCTATCTCGAAGAAGGCAAGGTAGTGATCTTTGCCGGCGGCACCGGCAATCCTTTCTTTACGACCGATACGGCAGCCGCCTTGCGGGGTTCCGAGATCGGCGCCGAGATCGTCCTCAAGGCGACCAAGGTCGATGGCGTCTATAGCGCCGATCCCAAAAAAGACGCCAACGCCGTGCGCTATGCGCGCATCAGTTTCGATGAGGCGATCCAGCGCAATCTCGCCGTCATGGATGCGACGGCGTTCGCCCTTTGCCGCGATCAGCGGTTGCCCATCAATGTTTTCTCCATTTTCAAGCCGGAAGCTTTGAAGCGCGTCGTGCTCGGAGAGGACGAGGGCACTCTCGTCTATTGCTCGAGCGACGCTCATGCAGGAGTCATGTCATGATCATCTCCGAATTGAAGAAGGTCACCGAGCAGAAGATGGGCAAGAGCCTCGAAGCCTTGAAGGCCGATCTCGCCAAGGTGCGCACCGGCCGCGCGCATACAGGGCTGCTCGATCACGTGATGGTCGATTATTATGGCGTGCCCACGCCGATCAACCAAGTTGCCAACGTCACGTTGCTCGATGCCCGCACGATCGGCGTGCAGCCCTGGGACAAGGGGATGCTGACGAAGATCGAAAAGGCCATTCGAGAGTCCGACTTGGGGCTCAATCCTGCAAATCAAGGCGATCTCTTGCGGATTCCCATGCCCCCGCTGACGGAAGAGCGTCGCCGCGACTTGATCAAGGTGGTGCGACATGAGGGGGAAACGGCCAAAGTAGCGATTCGCAACGTGCGGCGAGATGCCATCCAGCACCTCAAGGATGCGCTGAAAAAGCACGAGATTTCCGAAGATGAAGAGCGCCGCGCGCAAGACGAGATCCAGAAGCTCACCGATCGCTTCGTGGCCGAGGTCGACAAGCTGCTCGCGGAAAAAGAAAAAGATCTGCTTGCGGTGTGAGGAAGGCGGGAAAGAATGGCTATCCAGCCGAGCTCGACGCGCGCGATTCCCGAGGTGCGCCCGGTTCCACGCCATGTCGCCATCATCATGGATGGCAATGGGCGCTGGGCCAAGACGCGCAAGCTGCCGCGCGCGGCAGGCCATCGCGAGGGCGTCGAGGCGGTGCGGCGCGTGGTGCGAGCCAGCATCGAGCGCGGCGTCGAATACGTGACCCTGTTTGCCTTCAGTTCCGAGAATTGGCGGCGGCCGGCCGAGGAAGTCAGCTTCTTGATGGGGCTTTTCGTCGCCGCGCTCGAACGCGAGGTCGATAAGCTCCATGCAAATGGCGTGCGCCTGAAAGTGATTGGCGATGTCTCCGCTTTCGACACGAGGCTCGTCGACTTGATCCGCCAAGCAGAGCAGAAGACAGCGGGCAACCAACGCCTGACGCTGACCATTGCGGCCAACTACGGCGGTCGCTGGGACCTCATGCAGGCCATCAACGCGATGACGCTCGCACACCCTGAAAAGAGGGGGTGTTATCGCGAAACGGACCTCGAGCCTTTCTTGGCGCTCGGGGACATTCCTGAGCCGGATCTCTTCATTCGCACTGGCGGCGAGCAGCGTATCAGCAATTTCCTGCTCTGGCATCTCGCCTATACGGAACTCTATTTCACCGACAAGTTCTGGCCCGATTTCGATGAGCATCTGCTCGACGAAGCGATCGCCAGTTATCGTCGCCGCGAACGGCGTTTTGGCCGCACCAGCGAACAACTCCACGCGGCCATGGCACAGACGTCGTTCCCATCGGCTGCCGCGAGCGAAGCGCTCCATGCTTAGGACGCGCGTGGCGACCGCGTCGGTCTTGCTGGCCGGCTTTGGCGCCATCCTCTTCTTGTTTCCGCCTTGGCTTGCCTCGATTGTCTTCGCCGGTGTCGCAGCACTTGCCGGCTGGGAATGGGCGGGGATGATGGGGCTATCTTCCGGGCGGCGCAAAGTCTATGCTTTTGGCATATTTGCGCTCTGCGTGCTCTTTTGGACGCGGCCCCAAGACGGCTTTTTGATTCTCTGGGTGTTGTCTGCGTTCTTCTGGTTGTTCTTTGCGCCGCGCATGCTGCTTGCGCGGCAGATCACGGTCTGCCCGACGCTGGGCGTCTTGTTGCTGGTGCCCACTTGGGCGGCCATCGTCGAGCTCTTAGGGAAAAGCCCCTGGTTGCTCATAGCGGTGATGGCGCTCGCGTGGGTGGCCGACATCGGCGCTTTTTTCGTGGGGCGACGATGGGGACGCCATAAGCTGGCTTACGCAATCAGCCCGGGCAAGACCTGGGAGGGAGCAGGCGGCGCGGTGGTCGCGGTGATGGCCTATGGTTTTCTCGTCCAAGAACATGTGCCGGGTTTGCCCGTCATGCCGGCGTGGCTATTCGCAATCCTACTCATGCTGGCGACGGTGCTGGCGATCATCGGGGATCTTCTCGAATCGCTCGCCAAGCGCGCCGCAGGCGTCAAGGATAGCAGCGCCCTGTTGCCAGGGCACGGCGGCGTGTTGGATCGCATCGACAGCCAGACTGCGCTTTTGCCGCTGGCTGCCTTGGCGCTACGCTGGGGGAGCTGATGAAGCGGCTCGCGATCCTTGGCGCAACCGGCTCGATCGGCGCCTCGACGCTCGATGTCGTCGCACGCCATCCGGAGCGCTTTGAGGTCGTCGCCATCACCGGCAACCAACGGGCGGACATTCTCTTTCAGCAATGTCTCCGACATAGGCCGCGCTATGCAGTGATCGGCGAGCCAGCGCAGGCCAAGGCGCTTCAAGAAAAGCTGCGCGCGGCGGGAGTTGCGACCGAGGTATTGGCCGGGGCCTCGGCGCTCGAAATGGTTGCCTCCTTGCCGGAAGTGGATACGGTGATGGCGGCCATCGTCGGCGCCGCGGGGCTAGCGCCGACACTGGCTGCCGTGTGTGCGGGCAAGCGCGTGCTTCTCGCCAACAAGGAAGCGCTCGTGATGGGGGGCGCGCTCTTCATGGCCGAGGTGCGCAAGCATCGTGCCATTCTGCTACCCATCGATTCCGAGCACAATGCCGTCTTTCAGTCCTTGCCGCCGGATTATGCCAGCGATCCAACGCGCGCCGGCATTCAGCACATTTGGCTGACTGCTTCGGGCGGCCCCTTTCGTACGACGCCGCGTGAGCGGCTGCAACGCGTAAGCCCCGAGGAGGCTTGCGCCCATCCGAACTGGTCGATGGGGCGCAAGATTTCGGTCGATTCAGCGACCTTGATGAACAAAGGGCTCGAAGTCATCGAAGCGCACTGGCTGTTCAATCTGCCTGCCCAGGCGATACGCGTCGTCGTGCACCCGCAGAGCGTGGTCCATGCTCTCGTGCAGTATGTCGATGGCTCGGTATTGGCGCAGCTCAGCAATCCAGACATGCGCACGCCGATCGCCCATGCGCTGGCTTGGCCCGAACGCATCGAGGCCGGCGTGACGGCCCTCGATTTGCCCACTTTGGCTAGCCTCGAATTCTCTGAGCCGGATTATGCGCGTTTCCCTTGCCTTTCTTTGGCCTACCAGGCCTTGGAGGCGGGGGGGAGCGCGCCAGCCATCCTCAACGCCGCGAACGAGATCGCGGTCGCCGCTTTCCTGGAGCGCCGCCTGCCTTTTCTCGCCATTCATGACGTCATAGCAGAAACCCTCGGCGCACTGGTGGGGCGCCCGGTCAAACATCTTGCAGATGTCATGGCCGTCGACGCCGAGGCCAGGAGCATCGCACAGGCGGCCGTGGAGCGCCGACGATGCTGAGCGCAACGGGTTTGCCCTGGGTGGTCGGCGCTTTCGTGGTGGCGCTGGGAGTGCTGATCACCGTGCATGAATTCGGCCATTACCTCGCGGCCCGCTGGCTGGGCGTCAAAGTCTTGCGCTTTTCGGTCGGTTTCGGACGCCCGCTCTGGCGCAAGCGTGCGGGCAGCGATGGCACGGAATGGGTGGTGGCTATTTTCCCGCTGGGTGGTTATGTGAGGATGCTCGACGAACGCGAAGGGCCCGTCGCGCCCGACGAGCTTTGCCGCGCGTTCAACCGGCAAAGCGTTGCCCGCCGCAGCCTCATCGTCCTCGCCGGCCCGCTTGCTAATCTTTTGCTTGCCATCGTGCTTTATTGGGCGCTCTTTGTGGTCGGCGTCACCGAACCCAAGGCGATATTGGATACTCCACCGGCGGGAACGCTGGCGGCGCAGGCGGACATCAAAGCCGGCGAAACCGTGCGTAGCGTGTCCGGAGAGCCCGTGCAGAGTTTCGCCGAACTCCGCTGGGCCGTGCTCAAGCATGCCCTCGAGCGCAAGCCCGTGATCCTCGAGACCCTCGATGAAAAAGGCTTCATTGCCTACCGCCACCTTGCGCTCGACCGTTTCGACGCATCTACCCTCGAGGCCGATGTCATGCCTGCGCTGGGTCTTTTGCTGATGCGCCCTCGCTTGCCTCCCGTCATCGGTGCGGTGATGTCTGGCTCGCCAGCCATGCGGGCCGGACTCAAAAGCGGCGATCGCATTCTCGAGATCGATGGCGTCCCCATTGGGGATTGGCAGGCCTTGGCAGAAACCATTCGCGCCGCTTCCGCACGGCCGCTCGCGATCGTCTACGAGCGTGACGGGGAAATTCATCACACGAGCGTCGTGCCCGAGACGATCATGACGGATTCTGGCAAGGCGCAGGCGCGCATCGGCATCTCGGCGCGGGGAGACGCTAGCCTGCGCGAGAGGCTGCTCGTCACCGTCCGCTTAGACCCCCTTGCTGCAGTGGCGCGTGCCGGGCAGCAAACGTGGGAGACAGCGCGCCTGACGCTCACGATGATCGGGCGCATGCTGACCGGCGAGGCTTCCCTGAAGAACATTTCAGGTCCGGTGACGATTGCGGACTATGCAGGGCAGTCGGCGCGTCTGGGGTGGGAGCATTATCTTCGTTTTCTTGCCCTTATCAGCATTAGCCTCGGCGTTTTGAACCTTTTGCCGATCCCCGTGCTCGATGGCGGGCACTTGATGTATTATCTCGCCGAAGTCATCAAAGGTGGGCCGCTTTCCGAGCGGGTCATGGAGATCGGTCAGCAGATCGGCCTCATCCTGTTGGCGCTGCTCATGGCCGTGGCGTTTTATAACGACATCAATCGCTTGGTCTCGGGTTGAGAATTTCGGTGAACACCAAAAACCAGCTCTTCGCCGGCTTGTTGGCTGCCTTCCTCGTCGAAACCGCCGCTGCATTCACCCCCTTCGTCGTGCGAGACATCCGCGTCGAAGGCATCCAGCGCACCGAAGCGGGCACCGTGTTTTCCTATTTGCCCGTACGAGTCGGGGAGACCTTCAATGAAGAGAAGGCGGCCAATGCGATTAAGGCCTTGTTCGCCACGGGGTTTTTCAAGGACGTGCGGCTCGAGGTGGAAGGCGATGTGCTGATCGTCATCGTCGAAGAGCGGCCTGCGATCGCAGCGGTGGATTTCACAGGCGTCAAGGCCTTCGACAAAGACCAGTTACGCAAGGGCCTGCGTGAGGTTGGCATCGCGGAATCACGCATCTTTGATCGCGCATTGGTCGAACGCGCCGAGCAGGAGCTCAAGCGGCAATATCTCGCACAAGGGTATTACGCGGCGAAAGTCACGACGACGGTGACACCCTTGGAGCGCAATCGCGTCGCTTTGAGCTTCGCCGTCGAAGAAGGCGAAATCGCTAAGATCCGCCAAATCAATATCGTCGGCGCGCAGGCATATCAGGAAAAAGATCTTTTGGATTTGTTCGTCTTGCGCACGCCAGGGTGGTTTACGTGGTATACGAAGAACGATCAATATTCGAAACAGAAGCTTTCGGCCGATCTCGAAACATTGCGCTCGTTCTATCTCGATCGGGGCTATCTCGAATTCGAGATCGAGTCGACGCAGGTTTCCATCACGCCTGACAAACGGGACATCTACATCACCATCAACATTCGTGAAGGCGAGCGCTACACGGTTTCTTCCGTGAAGCTTGCCGGCGATTTGCTGCTTGCCGAAGACGAACTGGCAAAGCTCGTGAAGATTCGGCCGGGCATGTTGTTTTCGCGCGAGAAAGTGACCGAGTCGACGAAGGCGATCGCCGAGCGACTGAGCAATGAAGGCTATGCTTTCGCCAATGTCAATGCCGCCCCCGAAGTCGACAAGGAGAAAAAACAGGTCGCCTTCACATTCATGGTGGATCCGGGCCGCCGTGTCTATGTCCGCCGCATCGAGGTGCAGGGCAATACGCGCACGCGCGATGAAGTGATCCGCCGCGAAATCCGTCAGATGGAAGGCGCATGGTATGACGGCGAGAAAATCAAGAAATCGCGCGCACGCGTAGACAAGCTTGGCTATTTCGACGAAGTAACGGTGGAAACGCCCGCCGTGCCAGGCGCCACCGACCAGGTCGATCTACATGTCAATGTCAAAGAAAAGCCGACGGGCAACCTGATGCTCGGCGCAGGCCTTTCCAGCTCCGAAGGGCTCGTCTTTTCAGGGTCGGTCAACCAACAAAACCTGTTCGGCAGCGGCAAGCATGTCGGCGTCGGTTTCAATACGAGCAAGATCAACACGCTTTACTCTTTTTCTTATACGGATCCTTACTACACGATCGACGGCATAAGTCGCGGCTTCGATGTCTATTATCGCGACACCGATACGTCGAAGATCACCACCTTGGCGACCTACGCCACCAAATCATTGGGGGGAGGCGTGCGCTATGGTTTCCCGATTGGCGAGGACGATTTCGTGAATTTTGGCCTTGCCATCGATGGCACTCAGATCAAGCAGACCACGAATACGCCCAAACGTTTCAAGGATTTCATCGCCCAATGGGGGGACAAATTTGCTGGCCTCATCGGGACCGTTGGATGGGCCAAGGATACGCTCGATTCACGCATCTACCCGATGAGCGGGTATGTCGCGCGGCTAACCGGCGAGATCGGTCTAGGGAGTTCGCTCAAATACTACCGCGCAAACGCCCAGTATCAACGATATTTCCCGATCGGTCGCGAGTATGCGCTCATGCTCAATGGCGAATATGGGCTTGCCGACGGATTTGGCGGCAGGCCGCTGCCATTCTATAAGTACTATTATGCAGGCGGCGTTGGGTCGGTGCGCGGTTACAAGGCGGGCTCTCTCGGCGAGGTGGATCCAACGACCGGCGAGCGGTTAGGCGGCGACCGACGCCTCGTGCTCAATGCCGAATTTCTGTTTCCGATGCCCGGCGGCGGCAAAGACAAGTCTGTGCGCTTGGGCGCCTTTGCCGACGCCGGATGGGTATGGGGTATCGGCCAAAAAATGAATCTGGGCGATCTTCGAACGAGCGCTGGCCTGTCATTGGCATGGACCTCGCCGCTTGGCCCGCTCAAGTTCAGCCTTGCACAGCCGCTCAACAAGAAAGAAGGGGATGCGACTCAGCGTTTGCAGTTTCAGTTTGGCACTCTGTTCTAAGAGGATCACAGCATGATGCTCAGACTTTTGTCATACCTCGTTTGTGCCGCTTCTCTTGGCGTCGCCAGCGCCGCTTATGCAGAGGTCAAGATCGGTTATGTCAATACCCAGCGCTTGCTCACCGAGTCGCCTCAGGCGCAGCGCATTTCCGAGCGTTTGCGCAAGGATTTCGAAAAACGTGAGCAAGAGCTGCAGCGCAAGGCAAAACAATTGCAGACGATGCAAGAACAATTTCAGAAAGAAGCGCTGACGATGAGCGAGAGCGAGCGACGCAACAAGGAGCGAGAGATCGGCGAATTCTCCCGCAATCTGCAGCGCGAGGAACGAGAATTTCGCGAGGACTTGAGCTTGCGCCGCAACGAAGGCGCAGCGACGGTCTTGGAAGCCGCCGACAAGGCGGTGCGCAAAGTGGCCGAAGCGGAAAAATTTACCTTGATCGTGCAGGAGGCGGTCTATATCGATCCACGCATCGACATCACCGACAAGGTGATTCGCGCGATGGGCGATGCGGCTGGGAAATGAGCGCGTGCGCAAGACCACGCTCGGAGAAATCGTCGCTCGCTTTGGCGGACAACTCGATGGGCCAGCGAATACGGCGATACACGGCATCGCAACGCTCGCCCAGGCGCGCGCGGGAGAGATTGCCTTTCTCGCGAATCCAAAATACCGGAAGGATCTTGCCAAGACCCAGGCGTCCGCAGTGATCGTGTCGCCGGCGGACGCCGCCCTTTGTCCGGTGGCGAAGATCGTCACCGACGCCCCATATCTTTATTATGCGCGCCTTTCGCAGTGGATGACGCAAACGGACGTCTGCGCGCCCGGCGTACATGCTTCCGCCGTCGTCGAATCCGCCTTGCCTGCCTCCGCGCGTGTCGGACCGCAGGCTTGGATCGGCGCCAATGTCGTTCTGGGCGAAAACGTCGTCATAGGCGCTGGCTGCTGCATTGGCCCCAACGTCGTCATCGGTGATGACACTGTCTTGTACCCTCGCGTCACGATCTATCACGACTGCCGCGTGGGTAGGCGGGCGATCCTTCATGCCGGCGCCGTGGTCGGCGCTGACGGCTTCGGTTTTGCACGCGACGGCGAACGTTGGGTCAAGATCGCGCAAAGCGGGCGCGTCATAATCGGCGACGACGTCGAGATCGGTGCCAACACGACGATCGACCGGGGCGCGCTCGACGATACGGTGATCGAGGACGGCGTCAAGCTCGACAACCAGATCCAGATCGGCCATAACGTCCACATCGGGCGTGACTGCGCGTTCGCTGGATGCGTCGGCGTGGCGGGCAGCACGCGCTTCGGCGCTCGCTGCACGGTGGGTGGGGGCGCCGTGATCCTCGGACATTTACGGATCGCCGATGACGTGCATATTTCGGCGGGTACACTGGTGACGAAGTCGATCGAGACGGCGGGCGTCTATACCGGCGCCGTGCCCTTTTTGCCCCATGCGCAATGGCAAAGGAATTTCGCGCGTTTGCGCCATTTGGACGCGCTCGCCGATAGAATACGCGACCTGGATGCACGCCTTGCCGCCCTGGAGAACGGAAATGACGACGATGGACATCCATGAGATCCTTGCACATCTGCCGCATCGTTACCCATTCCTGCTCATCGACCGGGTGCGGGAGATCACGCCTGGCGAACGCATCCTCGCGGTCAAGAACGTCACCATCAACGAGCCTTTCTTTCCAGGGCATTACCCACACCATCCGGTGATGCCCGGCGTGCTGATCGTCGAAGCCATGGCGCAAGCGGCGGCGATTCTATCGTTCAAGACGATGGGGGCGAAGCCCGACGATCAATCGGTATATTATTTCGTCGGCATCGATGGTGCACGCTTCAAAAAGCCAGTCGGCCCTGGAGATCAATTGCTGATCGAGGTCGAGATCGTCATGAACCGCCGAGGCATCTGGAAATTCGCCGCACGCGCAGAGGTCGAAGGACAGTTGGCGTGCGAGGCCGAGCTCATGTGCACGGTGAAGTCGTTGCGGGAATGATGGCGAGAATTCACCCCACCGCGATCATCGATCCCAAGGCCGAGCTCGCCGACGACGTCGTCGTCGGCCCTTATGCGATCATCGGCGCTGACGTCGAGATTGGCGCAGGCACGACGGTCGGCGCGCATGCGGTGATCGAGGGTCCAACCAAGATCGGCCGCGACAACCGCATCTATCCTTTCGTCTCGCTTGGCGGCCCACCTCAAGACAAAAAATACAAAGGGGAGGCGACTCGCCTCGAGATCGGCGATTGCAACACCATCCGCGAATATTGCACTTTCAACCGCGGCACCATACAGGATGCCGGCGTCACCCGCCTCGGTAATGACAATTGGATCATGGCGTATGTGCACCTGGCGCATGACTGCCAAGTTGGAGATCACACTATCTTCGCCAACAATGCCCAGCTTGCCGGGCATGTGAAGGTCGGCGACTGGGCCATCCTGGGGGGGTTTACCGTCGTGCACCAGTTCGTGCGCATCGGTGCGCACAGCATTACGGCGATGGGTACCATTCTGCTGCAGGATTTGCCGCCCTATGTCGTCGCGGCGGGCAACCCAGCCCAGCCTCATGGCATCAATGTCGAGGGCCTCAAGCGGCGGGGGTTTTCGCCCGACGTGCTGGCGGGCCTTCGCCGGGCTTACAAAACCCTTTACCGCCAGGGGCTGCGGCTCGAGGACGCGATGGCCGCGATTCAAGCCGAGGCGGTGGGAGAGCTTGCGCCACTGCGCTTGCTTTCGGATTTTCTCGCCCAGCCCGGACGGGGCATCATCCGTTGAAACGTCATGCGCATCGCACTCGTTGCCGGCGAAGCGTCGGGGGATTTGCTTGGCGCTCATTTGATCGAAGCGATCGAGCGGCAGTCGCCCGCCACCACTTTTTTTGGCGTCGGTGGGCCGAAGATGGCGCGTGCCGGGATGGACGTCTGGTGGCCGGCCGAAGAGCTCGCCGTGCGCGGATATGTCGAAGTGTTGCGCCATTATGCGCGCATCACGCGGCTGAGGCGTCGCTTGTTGCAGCGACTCCTGGATGCGCCTCCGGATGTCTTCATCGGCATAGATGCGCCCGATTTCAACCTCTGGCTAGAGGCTCGTCTGCGGCGTTTTGGCGTGAAAACCGTGCATTATGTGAGCCCCTCGGTGTGGGCCTGGCGGGGTGGCCGCATCAACAAAATCGCGCGCGCCTGTGACTTTTTATTGGCGTTTTTTCCTTTCGAACCGCCGCTCTACGAAAAAACGGGCTTGCGTGTCGCCTATGTCGGACATCCGCTCGCCGATTTGCTCCCCCTCGACGTCGATCGCGCCGCGGTGCGAGAGCGTCTGGGCATCTCTGCAGAGCAGAAACCCATCTTCGCACTCTTGCCCGGCAGTCGGCAGTCGGAGCTCGATTACCATGCCGAACTTTTCCTGCAGACGGCCAATCTCCTCAAAGAGCGGTTTGCGCACGCTTTGTTTCTCGTGCCGCTCGTCTCTCGCGAAACGAGGGAAAAGTTCGAGGCTGCCTTGTGGCGGCTTGGCGCCCAAAACTGGCCGATCAAGCTCATGTATGGACATGCGCAAGATGCGCTGGCAGCCGCAGATGCGGCGCTTGTGGCCAGCGGCACCGCTACGCTCGAGGCGGCTTTGCTGAAGACGCCGATGGTGATTACTTATCGCATGTCGCCATGGTCGTGGTTCTTGATCCAGCGCATGCGCTATCAGCCCTGGGTAGGCTTGCCCAATATCCTTGCCGAACGTTTCCTCGTGCCGGAGCTCCTCCAGGAGCAGGCGACGCCAGAAAGGCTCGCGGAGGCTTTGGCTTTTCAGGCCACCGACGAAGAAAATCGCCGTATGCTGTGGGCAGCGTTTCACGAGATGCATCTTCAACTGCGCCAAGGCACGGCAGAGAAGGCCGCACACGCCATCCTTTCCCTGACGGCTATGGCGCGCGAACGTTCATGATGGATCCCTATGCCTGCGGCGTCGACGAGGCAGGGCGTGGGCCACTCGCGGGCCCCGTCGTGGCGGCTGCGGTCGTTCTCAATCCGGCGCGACCCATTGCGGGGCTTGCCGACTCGAAAAAGCTTTCGCCGCGGCGCCGCGAGGAGATCGCGATTTCCATTCGGGAAAAGGCCTTGGCCTGGGCAGTGGCCGAAGCCAGCGTCGAGGAAATCGATCGGCTCAACATCCTACAGGCGACACTCTTGGCCATGCAGCGCGCGGTAATGGCCTTGGGCATGACGCCTTCTCGCGTGCTCGTCGATGGCAAGCATTGTCCACCCTTGACGTTCCCAGCCCATGCGATCATCGGGGGAGATGCGACGGTTCCTGCCATCTCGGCAGCCTCGATCCTCGCAAAGGTCACGCGCGACGCCGTGATGCGTGAGCTCGACGCCCGCTATCCTGCGTATGGCTTTGCGCGCCACATGGGCTATGGCACCGCGGAACATCTCGCGGCGCTGGCCCGCTTCGGCCCTTGTCCCGCGCATCGCAAAAGCTTCGCACCCGTGCGCAAGCAGCTGGACTTGTTTTCATGAAAAAAATCGTTTCACGCGCCAACCCCCTCTATAAGGACTTGCGCGCCCTCGCGCGCGATCGTCGTCGCCAACGACAGGAGCGGCTGGCCCTCATCGAGGGCGCGCACCTGCTGGCTTCTGCCCTCGATCACGGCGTCCGGCCTGAGTGCATCGTTTTCGCCGCAGAAGCGCTTACGCGCGGCGAAATCCAGACGCTGCGAAAGCGGCTAGACGGCGTGCCGATGTATGTGATGCCCTTGAGCCTGATCCGGGGCCTCAGCGAGCTGGCTTCGCCTCCTTCCTTGCTTGCCTGCATCGCCTATCCGGTGCCGCCTATGCAATGGCCAAAGGGTGATTGCTTGTTGCTCGACGGGGTGCAAGATCCTGTCAATGTGGGCAGCATTTTGCGAACGGCAGCTGCAGCCGGGATCACGGACGTGCTGTTGAGCACTGGTTGCGCAGGCGCATGGAGCCAGCGCGCCCTGCGTGCAGGCCAGGGCGCGCAATTCGCTTTGTCCATCCACGAGGGCGTCGATCTCATCGCCTTTCTCGGGCAATACCCGGGCCAGTCGCTCGCCGCCATCGCCCACGGCGGGCAGCCGCTCTATGCCATCGATTTGGCGTCGCCTTCGGCATGGATCGTGGGCTCGGAGGGGGCAGGCGTCGATCCACGGCTGATGGCCATGGCCAGCGTTTGCGTCACCATTCCATTGGCAAGCAAAGTCGAGTCTCTCAACGTGGCGGCGGCGACGGCGGTGTGTTTGTTCGAAATGCGCCGGCAAAGACTTGGTAAGATTGCCGCATGCTGAAGACAGTGGGCGAGAGCAAGGAGGCGCCATGGAGCTTAGCTGGTGGCATTGGTTGGTGGGCGGCATCGTGCTGATTGCGGCGGAGCTCGTGATCCCGTCATTCGTGGTGATCTGGTTTGGGCTTGCTGCATGGGTGGTGGCCCTCGTTGTGGCTTTCGTCAAGCTTGGCCTGACCGCCCAGCTTGCATTATGGCTGCTGGCATCCCTGGCCATGCTTTTTGCATGGTTCCGGATTTTCAAGCCCAATCAGTTCAAGACGCGCATTGGCCTGGCGGACGCCAACGTGATCGGCGAAATCGGCCTGCTTACGCGCCGCGTGGCGCCCTTCGAGAAAGGCGAGGTGCGTTTCCAAAAGCCCGTGCTCGGCGCCGATGTCTGGGCCTGCATTGCCGACGAGGCGATCGAAGCCGGCGCACGCGTGAAGGTGCTGGCCATCGAAGGGTCGTTCGTCAAAGTCGGGAGGGTATGAGCCATGGAAATGTTGATCGTCGTCATCGCCCTACTCATTTTCGTCGCCATTACCTTGGCGAAAGGCGTGCGCATCGTCCCTCAAGGCGAAGAATGGATCGTGGAGCGGCTTGGGAAATACCACGGCACCCTGCATCCGGGACTCAACGTGATCATTCCCTATTTGGACGTCGTGCGTTACAAGCTCGTGACCAAAGACATCATCCTCGATGTGCAAGAGCAAGAAGTGATCACCAAAGACAATGCCGTGATCGTGACCAATGCCATCGCATTCATCAAGGTCACAGATCCAATCAAGGCGGTCTATGGCGTCGTCGATTTCGCCGAGGCGATCCGGAATCTGATCATGACCACGCTGCGCTCGATCATTGGCGAGATGATGCTCGACGAAGCTCTTTCCAATCGCGACAAGATCAAGGCGCGCCTGCGGGAGTCGATTTCCGACGAGGCGATCGACTGGGGGTTGACCGTGAAATCGGTGGAAATCCAGGACATCAAGCCCTCGCCTTCGATGCAGAAAGCGATGGAAATGCAAGCGGCTGCCGAACGTGAGCGAAAGGCCATGGTGACCAAAGCCGAAGGGGAGAAGCAAGCAATGATCTTGCAAGCCGAAGCGCGGCTGGAGTCCGCCCGCCGTGACGCCGAGGCGCAGGTGACTTTGGCCGAAGCCTCGGCGGAAGCCATCAAGCGGGTGGCTGCTGCGATCGGTGAAGAAGAGAATCCGATGCGCTACATGCTGGGCGAGAAATACATCGCGGCCCTGGCGCGGCTGGCGGAGTCGGACAACGCCAAGACGCTTCTGATCCCTGGCGACTTGCAGGAGACTTTGCGTGCGCTGATCGGGCGTAAAGTCTGACTAGGCTTGGCGCCGATGGCGAAGAAAATAGGCGCTTGAAAACACGGCCGCGCAGACGACAGCGGCGATTTCCGCGAGGGGTAAGACGGTGCCATCGAAGCTGGCCCCGACCCAGTTGCCTGCGACAGCTGCGGCCGCCATCGTGAGCGCCCCCAAAAGCCCGGCGGCTGCTCCCGCTTCTTGAGGGAAGGGAGCAATCGCGCCACTTTGGGCGCAGGGGAAGTTGATGCCATGGGCGAGCATCGTGAGGAACAAACAGAGCACGACGACAGTCCAGTGGAGGAGACCGGCGAGCGTGAGCGTGAGAAACAACATGCCTGCGCCTAACGAAATCGCGACCCCGATCGAAAGTGTATGCGATAGGCCGAAGCGATGGATCAGGCGCCGGCAAAGCAAGGTGCCGAGCAGATAGCCGAGAACTCCGAATGCGAAACAATAGCCATAAAGCTCGGTGGGCACTCCCAACACGCGGATCAGGATGGGGGAAGAGCCCGAAATGAAGACGAAGATCGACGCATAGGAAAGGGCTGCGGGGAGCGCCCAGGCCCAGAACGACGCCTCGGCAGCGATCTGGCGGTAGATGCCGAGCAGGCGAGCGGGATGCAGCGCGGCGCGATTCGGATGGTGGTGGGTTTCTTCCAGCCAACGGAATAGGAAAGCGAGCAAAACGGCGGCGAAGGTGGCGTGAAACACGAAAGCTGCGCGCCAGCCGAACCAGACTTGCAGATAGCTGCCGAGCACCGGCCCGAAAATCGGCGCGAGGGATAAAAGCGAGCTTGCGCGCGCCAGGACTTTGGCGCCCTCCGTGGGCGTATAGACGTCGCGAATCAAGGCGCGGACCACGACCACGGCCGTGCAGCAACCGATGGCTTGGACGAAACGTGCGACAAGGAGCGAGCTGAGCGTTGACGCGAGGGCGCATGCCAGGCTTGCGCCGATGTAGATCGCGATGCCGCCAATGAGCACGGGGCGACGTCCGAAGCGATCGGAGAGCGGGCCGCTGAGGAGTTGCGCGGCGCCGAAACCGATCACGAACAGCGAGAGCGTTTGCTGAACCGCGGCTGTAGAGGTCTGGAAGGCGGTGGCCAAATGTGGCAAGGAGGCAAGATAGAGATCGGTCGAGAGCGGCTGCAACATGAGACAGCCTGCCACCAGCCAGAGGATCGTCGTCGCATTCACCGCTTTATGCCTTCATGCGCATCAGACGCGCTTTTTCTCTTTCCCATTCCCGTTTCTTTTCTGCTTCCCGCTTGTCATACTGTTTCTTGCCGCGGGCAAGCCCGATCGTGACCTTGATGCGCCCTTTGGAAAAGTGAAGGTCGAGTGGTATCAGCGTATAGCCCGCTCGTTCCACCTTGCCGATCAAGCGCTTGATTTCGCGCATGTGCAAAAGCAGCTTGCGCGTGCGGGTGGGATCGGCTTGCACGTGCGTCGATGCGGTCGCCAAGGGACTGATGTGACAGCCGAAGAGCCAGAGTTCGCCATTCTTGACGACTACATAGGCTTCTTTGAGTTGCACACGACCTGCCCGGATCGCCTTGACTTCCCATCCTTCGAGCACGAGTCCGGCCTCGAATTTTTCCTCGATGAAATAGTCGTGATAGGCTTTTTTGTTCTCGGCGAGACTCATCATGAAACGGAGCGACGGGTAGAATGGCGTTCTATTCTAGAGCACCGCTTGCGCATGGCCTTGGTGGAAAAATCGGTCTTGATCGAAAAAACGCCCGAGCAGATGTTCGAGCTCGTCGATCGTGTCGAGGACTATCCCAAGTTTTTGCCCTGGTGCGGAGGCACGGAGTTGCTCCTGCGCAATGAGCGGGTGACGGCGGCGCGCATCCACATCGACTTCCACGGATTGAAGGCGCATTTCGCCACCGAAAACGAAAAGCGGCCGCCTGAGTGGATGACCATCGCCTTTCGCGAGGGGCCCTTCAAGCGTCTCGAAGGGGGCTGGCGCTTCACCCGCTTGGGGGAACTCGGCTGCAAAGTCGAATTTCGCCTGCACTATGAATTTGCCAGCAAACTCCTCGAAAAAGCGCTGGGGCCAGTGTTCGGACACATCGTCAATACCTTCGTCGACGCTTTCGTCAAGCGTGCCCAGGAACTCTATGACTGACATGATCGAAATCGAGGTCGTCTATGCCCGGCGCGAACGGCAGGATGTCATTCCGTTGCGTCTGCCGGTGGGTAGCACGGTCGAAGACGCCTTGGCGGCTTCAGGGCTTCTCGAACGCTATCCGGAAATCGATCTCGCCCGCGGGAAATTTGGCATCTATGGCAAGATCTGTCGCCTCGATGCGGTGCTGCGCGACCATGATCGCGTTGAGATCTACCGTCCTTTGATCGCCGACCCCAAAGAAGTACGCAAGCAACGCGCCGCGGAAGGCAAGGCGCTCAAGAAAGGCGCAGGCGCCCTCGCTGCGCCTGCCGAATGATCAGGGCGCTTTGCCGCCCGGCGGCGCGCACCAATCATCGACTGCCTGACGCGCGCGCGCGAGCTCTTTTTCCCGTGCGGGGCCATCAAGCGCGATGCGTTCGCCTTTTTCATCGACGATGAAGCGGATCGTACCCGCTTCGATGCCGGCAAGATTGGCGCGCGCCTGTTGGCAGTTGCGTTCGCGTATTGCCTGCTGCTCGGCGAGCGCCTGCTTTTGCCGCTCGCTTTGCGCAGGCGCTACGGTTTTTCCTTCTTCCTTTTTCGGCTCGGCCACAACGCCCCCTGGCGCGGGAGGGAGCTTGCGGGCTTCCTTGGCTCCCGTTGGAGGGCGTTCACCGTAATGGATCTTGCCGCTGGCATCCTGCCAGCGAAAGACTTCGGCGTAGGAAGACAGCGAAAGGAGCGAGAAGGCGAAAACCAACAGCTTGAAGGGCATGGCGCAAAAAATTGGCAGGGAAGAGACGCATATAATACGTTTTTGGCAAGGAACATGGTATGCGACTCCTCCACAAGGCCCTCACGTTCGACGACGTCCTGCTGGTACCCGCTCATTCGAAGATTCTTCCCCGCGACGTCTCCCTGGCGACGAAATTGACGCGCCGACTGCGCTTGAATCTGCCCCTCGTCTCGGCGGCGATGGATACGGTGACCGAAGCGCGGCTTGCCATTGCTTTGGCGCAGGAAGGTGGTATCGGCATCATCCACAAGAATCTCGATGCGCGCGCGCAAGCGGCGGAAGTCGCGAAGGTCAAACGCTTCGAGTCGGGTGTGCTCAAGGATCCGATCACCATTCCGCCGACCATGACCGTGCGCGAGGTGTTGGCGCTGACGCGCACGCACAAGATTTCTGGATTGCCGGTCGTCGATGAAAACGGTTTCGTCGTCGGCATCGTCACCAATCGCGACTTGCGTTTCGAAACCCGGCTCGATGAGCCGATCGGCCATATCATGACGCCGCGTGAACGCTTGGTGACCGTCAAGGAAGGCGCTAGCCTCGAGGAAGCGAAGGCGCTGATGCACAAGCATCGCCTGGAGCGCGTCGTCGTCATCGACGATGAGGGACGCTTGAAGGGGTTGATGACGGTCAAAGACATCCTGAAATCCAGCGAGCATCCGCTGGCTGCGAAAGACGAATTGGGTCGGTTGCTCGTCGGTGCGGCGATTGGCGTGGGCGCCGGCACCGAGGAGCGCGTCGAGCGCTTGATCGACGCCGGCGTGGACGTCATCGTCGTCGATACGGCCCATGGCCATTCTGAGGGGGTTTTGAAACGGGTCAGCTGGGTCAAAAAGCACTATCCTCAGATCGAAGTCATCGGCGGCAACATCGCCACGGGCGAGGCGGCGAAGGCGCTCGTCGATCATGGCGCCGATGCGGTCAAGGTGGGCATTGGGCCGGGGTCGATCTGCACGACGCGCATCGTCGCGGGCGTGGGCGTTCCCCAGATCACGGCCATCGATCTCGTCGCCAAGGCCCTGGCGGGCACGGACGTGCCGTTGATTGCGGATGGCGGCATCCGTTATTCCGGAGACATCGCCAAGGCGATTGCCGCGGGCGCCCACACGGTGATGCTCGGGGGGCTTTTTGCCGGCACGGAAGAAGCGCCGGGCGAGACCGTGCTTTATCAGGGGCGTTCCTATAAGGCCTATCGCGGCATGGGGTCGCTCGGGGCGATGCAGAAGGGCTCGTCTGACCGCTATTTCCAAGACAACGAGGCCAATGTCGAAAAACTCGTGCCAGAGGGCATCGAGGGCCGGGTGCCTTACAAAGGCCCGGTGACGGCAGTGATCCATCAGCTCATGGGGGGCTTGCGCTCCTCGATGGGCTATCTCGGCTGCCGCACGATCGAAGAGATGCACGCCAAAGCCTGTTTCGTCGAAATCACCTCGGCCGGCATGCGCGAATCGCACGTTCATGACGTGCAGATCACCAAGGAGGCGCCCAATTACCACGTCGAATGACGCACGGCCCTGATCCACGGGCGGCGTAAGCCGCCTTTTTCGTTTCTCGCGAGGCCCCCATGATCCATCAGAAGATCCTCATCCTCGATTTTGGCTCCCAAGTGACACAGCTGATTGCGCGGCGTGTGCGGGAACATCACGTCTATTGCGAGCTACACCCTTTCGATGTCGGCGAGCAGTTCATCCGCGATTTCGCCCCTGCCGGCGTGATCCTTTCGGGAGGGCCGAGCTCGGTTTATGAGGCTTTGGACTGGCGTGCGCCTGACGTGGTCTTCGAACTCGGCGTGCCCGTGCTGGGAATCTGCTATGGCATGCAGACGATGGCGGCTCAGCTTGGCGGCAAGGTGGAATCTGCCGCCAAGCGTGAATTCGGCTATGCAGAGGTCAGCCTAGCAGGCCCAAGCCGCCTTTTCGAGGGAATCGTGGATCGCGTCGATGAGCGGGGGCAGGGGTATCTCGAGGTGTGGATGAGCCATGGCGACAAGGTCACCGCCTTGCCGCCTGGTTTTACCGTGATCGCAAAAAACGACGCGACGCCGATCGCGGCGATGGCCGACGAAAAGAGACGCTTTTATGGGGTGCAGTTCCATCCGGAGGTCACGCACACGCTGAAGGGCAAAGAAATCATTGGTCGTTTCGTGCGCGAGATCTGCGCATGCCGCGGCGATTGGACGATGCCCAATTACATCGAGGAGGCGATTGCCCAGATTCGTGCGCAGGTGGGCAACGATGCAGTGATCCTTGGCCTTTCCGGTGGCGTCGATTCCTCGGTGGCTGCAGCGTTGCTCCATCGGGCGATCGGTGAGCAGCTGACCTGCGTTTTCGTCGACAATGGTTTGTTGCGGCTCAATGAAGCCGAACAGGTGATGCGCACGTTTGCGCGCAATCTCGGCGTCAAGGTGATTCACGTCGATGCAAGCCACCGCTTCCTTTCCGCGCTGGCCGGCGTTACCGATCCTGAACAAAAACGCAAGGTCATCGGCCGCGAGTTCGTCGCTGTGTTTCAGGAAGAAGCAAGAAAGCTATCCCAGGCGAAGTGGCTGGCACAGGGCACCATCTATCCGGACGTCATCGAATCGGCAGGCGGAAAGACGAAGAAGGCGCAGACCATCAAGAGCCACCATAATGTCGGCGGCCTGCCTGAGACGCTCCACTTGAAGCTGCTCGAACCCTTGCGCGAGCTGTTCAAGGATGAGGTGCGGGAACTCGGTATCGCTCTGGGATTGCCGCACGACATGGTCTATCGTCATCCCTTTCCCGGGCCAGGATTGGGCGTACGCATCCTTGGCGAAGTGAAAAAAGAATATGCTGACCTGTTGCGTCGCGCTGACGCCATTTTCATCGACGAGCTGCGCGCAGCCGAATGGTATGACAAGGTCAGCCAAGCTTTCGCCGTATTTCTGCCCGTCAAGAGTGTCGGCGTCATGGGCGACGGGCGCGTTTATGACTACGTCGTTGCATTGCGCGCGGTCGAAACTACCGACTTCATGACGGCCCGCTGGGCAGAGCTACCGCATGAGCTCCTGGCGCGCGTTTCCAACCGCATCGTCAATGAAGTGCGGGGAATTTCACGCGTGGTCTATGACATCACGGGCAAGCCGCCCGGCACGATCGAATGGGAGTAGCGGGTAAAGACCGAGAGCGCGTTCGGCTGCAAGAAGAGCGCCGGCTCAGACTGTCGCTCTAGCGAGCTCCGGCTTGGCGCGCATCGAGGCGTGTCCCTCTCCCCAGGCCTTTTATAGGGTGGGCGCCGCACTTTTCTCGCTGACCGATGCCGATTGTTCCGGCATTTCCTCTGCCCATTGCGCTGACAGAGAAGTCGGCGAAAAATCCACGCGCCCGGCCTGTCACCGGACGATGAAGAGGTCTAAGGCCTTCATCAAGACGAGCACGATGCCGGCGCCGCCGATATACCACTTCATCGTCGTCAGCACCGTCTGCTGCATCTTCACCTGCGCTTCCTGAAACTTGGTTTCAAGCTGCGCGAACTGGGTCTCCAACGCCCCCATGCGCGCTTCCATCTTGGTCTCCAGCGTCCCCATGCGCGCTTCCACCTTGGTCTCCAGCGCTCCCATGCGCCGCTCGAATTCGGCGGAAAGCTCTCCTTTGAAGGCCTCAAAACGCGCTTCCAAGGCTTGAAACTTCCCCTCCAAGGCCTGGAACTTCCCTTCCAGGCCATGAAACTTCCCTTCCAGGGCCACCACTGCCGCGGTGACTTCATCGAGCTTCTGGTCGAGGTGGTTGATGTGGTTGTATTGGCTCTTGAGCAGCAGGGTGTTGATGTCGTCCTGCGTCAGCCCTTCCCCGCGCGAAAACTTCCCCTCG
>JAOADW010000039.1 GCA_026417115.1 Rhodocyclaceae bacterium | reverse complement strand
GAGATCCTTCGCTTCAAACGCGGCCTTGTTCCAGTCCGAAGCATACACCGCCGTCGGCCGCAACAACCCCGCCGCCATCAACCCCGCCAGCACCCCCGCCGAACCCATCCCCTTCAATACCGTCCTGCGCAAAAGATCCATTTGCTCCTCCTTTCCATCGTTTGTTCTGCCGCTTGGGCAGCTCGTCATGATTGTAAATATCGCCACCCCTGAGTCAGCCGCAATGCAAGCTCGCTCTCCGCCGAGACGGCTTCCTCGACGCCGGGCAACAAGGTGACCTCGACTCCGCGCGCGCGTAAGCGATTCATGGCTTCGCGGCAGGCCAGAAGGCGCACGTTGTCGTGATGCGCGAGCGCCATGATCCGTTCTGCGAAAGGAGAAGCGCTCGCGAGCAGTATGCGCAGGCCGGGGCCGTTGGCGATGAATTCGATGCGGAACGGGCGGCCTTGACGATCGCGTTCGTGCGCGAGGCGCTCGACGAGGGCGAGCGCTTTTTCCACGCGGGCCGGTTCGTCGGAGACCAGATGCACGAGCGCACGCCCTCCTTCCTTGCGCAGCGCCTCGATTTGCGCGACGAGGGGCTCCTCGGCTTCACGTTGTCCATGCGCAAACCAGCCGGCCAAGGCGCCCCAGCAGAACATGAGGGAGGCGGCGAGCGCTTGCCGCCACAGGGATCGCGAGGAAGGCGGCATTGCCCTTTTTTCTTCGCGCGACAAAGGATAGGCTCCACGCACCATCTGCTTGATCTGCCATAAGGCGCAGGCGCGCTGGCGCAAGGCCTCGTCGGCGGCGATGGCCGCAAGGATGCGCGCACGATCCTCGTCGGAAAGCTCGTTGTCGAGGTAGGCGTTGAGCAGTTCGTCGGAAATGGTCATGGTTTTCACGGGGCTTGACGGCGCACGAGAGTCAGGCGGGGAGCCTGTTGTTCCTCGAGGAGCTGCGTGCGCAGGCTTGCACGTGCGCGCGAAAGCCTGCTCATCACCGTGCCGATCGGGATATTGAGGATCTCAGCCACTTCGGCATAGGAGAATTCTTCGAGGTCGACGAGCGTGATCACCATGCGCTGGCCCGCCGGCAGGGTAGCGATGACCGCGCGCACGCGGCGCACGATCTCGTTTTGCAGGCAATCGTCTTCTGGACAGCCTGCGGTTGAGCCGAGGTCTTCTTCGGCGATTTCATCGAGGTCGGCATGCTCGCGGTGATGGCGCAAATGGTCATGCCAACAATTGGCCAAGATGCTCGTCAGCCAAGCCAAGAGCCGCTCTTCGTCGCGTAATTGAGCATGCCGCTCGAGCGCCTTGGCGAGCGTTTCCTGCACCAAATCCTCGGCAATTTGGCGATTGCGGCACCATGCGAGGGCAAGCCGCAGCAAACGCCCGCGCGCGGCCGCCAGCCGTTGCTCGAAACGACGACTGCGACTGAGATACGAGATCAAGGCCACGAAAGACTCTCCTCCGCTTCTTGGATGCCGAATCTGCGTATGAGACGTAACGAGGTTTGCGTTTATTCCAAAAACGACGAGGGAGGGCACTGCCCTCCCTCGCGCTCGGCTCGCGAACCCCGTGGGGTGCGCGGCGTTTCAAGCCACCGTCGCCTCGTCGGTTCTAGAGTCGCCTTTGTTGTCTTTCCAGGCGACGGAGATTTTGTCGCCGGGTTTGGCGCCTTTGAGTTTGAAGGCGAAGACGGGGTTTCTCGAGACGGAGGTGTTCAGTTGTCCGGAGATGACGGTTTTGCC
>JAOADW010000040.1 GCA_026417115.1 Rhodocyclaceae bacterium | reverse complement strand
CTCGTGCAGGCAGACGACGACGTCGTGTTGCGGAATCGTCCCGACTTCGTGCCGAGGAGCTGGTAGCGATCTTGGTGCCAGGTGGGCGTTTTGCTTTGGAGCCGACAGGCAAGTTCTGATCACCCGCGCGTTCGTTCTCGATCGCCGCATTCTTTCCGCCGGCCTCGTCGTCGAGCTCGACGATGCCGCTGCCTTGCGGCTCGTCGCGCTGGGCTTTGCCGCGCAGCACGCGCCAAAGCCAGCGCCAGCCACAGCCGCGCAGCCTGAATTCTTACGCGGCATGCAAACGGCGCGCTTAGTCTGCAAGGTGCGCGGTGGTCACAGTGGTTTGGACAGCCACCGGGGAGGAATAAGCGAAGGTTGGGGCCGGGGAGACGGTTTTGACTTTCCAGGATTTGACAGATTGTAGCTTGAGCGCTGCAGAGCTTACGATCCGTGACCCGACAAAGCTGCAGCAAGGCATTTATCGGTGCTCTTATGCGGTGGCTGGTCTTGAATGGTGCCCGGAGCGGGACTCGAACCCGCACGGCCAGAGGGCCAAGGGATTTTAAGTCCCTAGTGTCTACCGATTTCACCATCCGGGCGTGTTGGCATTTTATCCAGGCGGTGCTTCGCCGGTGACTTTGACGCCCAGTCGCTTGAGTTTTTCCCAGAGAGTCTTGCGTGTGATGCCAAGCGCTTGCGCTGTATGGGTCATATGGCCGTGATGGCGTTCGAGCATCATCAACAGGTAGTCGCGTTCGCACGCCATCAGGTAGTCGGCGAGCGAGGCGGAGACCTCGGGAGCGACGGCTGGCAAAGCGCCCATGCTTTCGGCGAAAAAGGCATCGGCGTCGAGGAGGGCTCCCGGCGAAAGGATGCAGGCGCGTTCGACGGCGTGCTTGAGTTCGCGCACATTGCCGGGCCAGGCATAGTGGAGAAGCGCTTGTTCGGTGCGCGGATCAATGCGCTTGGGCATTTCATGGGCATGGGCGCGATTGAATGCGGCGATGAAATGCCGCACGAGCCAGCGGATGTCGTCGGGGCGCTCGCGCAAAGGAGGAATGCGCAACTGAATGACGTTGATGCGATAAAACAGGTCTTCCCGGAACTGCCCGGCGTCGACCATTGCTTTGAGATCGCGATGCGTGGCGCAGATGAGGCGAAAATCGACGCTGAGAGGTTTTTCGCTGCCCAAGCGCATGATCTTGCGGTCCTGGAGTACGCGCAGAAGTTTTGCTTGCATTGCGGCGGGCATTTCGCCGATTTCATCGAGAAAAAGAGTGCCTCCATGGGCGAGTTCGAAATAGCCGCGTTTTGTTTTGGCGGCGCCCGTGAAAGCACCCTTTTCGTAGCCGAAGAGTTCTGCCTCGATCAGGGTTTCCGGGATGGCTGCACAGTTGACTGCCACGAATTCGCCGGTTTCACCGACGGCGAGGCGATGGAATAGTCGTGCGACGTGCTCTTTGCCTACGCCCGAATCGCCCGTGATGAGCAGAGTCGTCACGTGTTTCGCGAGGCGCGGCAGCTCTTCCGTGATCCGGCGCATGGCGGGAGAGACGCCTAGCGAAAATCCTTCCTCGCTATCGTCGATGTATCCATGGGCGAGGTCGCGGATCTTACGGATGAGCACGTCGGCATCGAAAGGCTTGGTGATGTAGTCGGCAGCGCCTGCTTTGAGGAGTTCGACGGCACGATCTATGGCGCCATAGGCTGTCATGAATAGAAATGGCGGCAGCACCGCCCCTTCTCGGCGGAGAGAAAGAAAGAGGTCGCCGCCGTCGGCGTCGGGCAGGCGTATGTCGCTGATGATGAGTGCGAAACGCCGGGTGTGCAGCGCATGCTGGGCCTCGACGGCTGAGCGGCACCAGACGAGCTCATAGCCCTCGAGGCGACAGAGTTGGAGAAGTGATTCGCCCATGATGGCGTCGTCTTCGATCAGACAGATGGGCACGCGATTTTCAGTGTGCATGGACGTAGGGAATGTCAAGGGAGAAGGTCGTACAGCCGGGCTCACTATCGACGGCGAGGCTGCCATTCAGTTGTTTGACGATTTGATAGACGACCCAAAGGCCCAACCCATGGCCTTTGTCGCGCCCGCTCGCGAAAGGCTCGAAAAGGTAGCGCATCTGCTCTTCGCTAATGTATGCGCCGTCGTTACAGACGGCAAGATGGAGCATGCCCTCGTCAGCGCCCAGCGTGAGCTTGACCATCCCTCCGGGGTCAGCTGCAGCGATGGCGTTGAGAAGCAAGTTGAGCAGGATCTGGCGAATCAACGTGGCCGGCAAAGGCAGGGATTCGAAAATGGCGCCTGAACGCTGGATCCGCACCTGCTTGGCCTGCGCTTCGCCCTCGACGAGAATCAGAACGTCATCGACGTCGGCGGGCTCGAAGGGGCGATCTTGGGTTTTTGTCTCGACAAGCAGCGCGCCGACGGTGTTGCGAATCTGCTCAAGTCCTCGTTCCAACAGAGACAACGTGTGGATGGCCATGGCGTCGCCCTGGCCATGGCGCTGGAATGTCTTGATGGCCGTCAGCATGCCGGCAAGAGGGTTGTTGATTTCATGCGCGATGCCGGCAGCAAGGCGTCCGACTGCCGCCAGACGTTCGGAGATCAACATTTGCTGTTCGAGCTCTTGTTTCTTTTTCAATTCCTCGAGCATGCGCCGGAATGCGGCGCCGACTTCGCCGATTTCATCGCGTGTTTTCGGCAATTTTGCCAGGTCGGCGCTTGCGAGTTCGCTGGGCACCTTACGCATGGCTTCGGCCAACGCCATGAGCGGCGCGCCCGTGCGGCGCGCCCAGATCCATGAGATCGGCACGAGCACGAGGAGGACGAGAGCCGTGACCCAGATGGCTTGTACGAGAAGGCCGACGAAACGCGGCAAGAACGCTTGTTTCGAGTAGGCGAGAATGACATGGCCGAGGATTACGCCATCGGCGATCAAGGGGGTGGCGACGAAGTAGTAAGGGGATTCGGTAGGCTCGAGGACTATCTGCTCTGCTGAGGTAGTGCGCGCAAGCGCCGCATGGACCTCGGTGAAACGATTGTTCTGCACTGAAAGATCGCTGCCGATCGGTAGCTCGCGTGGCCGACTAGAGACGAAAACACGGAAGTCGGCGTCGGTGATGAGCACGACTTCGGCCTGCAGTTCGGGGGCGAGCGTAGCCCCTTGTCGCGCAGATTGGATGATCTCATACGCGCGCCAGACGTCGTCATGCAGAAACGGCGCGACGAGCGTGTTGGCCATCAAGTGGCCGAGGCTTCTAGCGTGCGCAGCGCGATTGCTGCGCATGTTGTCATAGTCGCGCACGATCAAAGCCAAGGTGACTGCGAAGGCCGTGCCAAGCACTGCGCCCATCACACGCAAGGGAATTTTCCAGCGCAAGGAAAGATGCTCAAATGGCGTCATCATCGGCGCAGCCGTTCCATCATTTTCACGATGCCGTCGTAGAGCTCTGGCGTTGCGGTAACAAAGCCATCGAGACCGAGGCTGGCTAGTAATGCGGCGCCCTGCGCGTCGTTGGCCATGTTGCTGAGTATCTGACAGAAACGGACGATGTGAATCCGCGCCAAATCTTGGCGCGCAACGATGGGCGGAAAACCAAACCAAGGGGAGCGCTCGATAACCCGCGTCAGCGATGTCGGATAGGGGCGTGTGCGCATGAGCATTTCCCAGACATAGCCATCGACGGCGCCGCCCTGGGCCAATTCGGCGCCTACTGCCTCGACCACGTTGCGGTGTGCCCAGGTGAAGAAGGTGCGGGCAAAGAAAGTGGCAGGATTTTCTCCTCTTTGGCTGAGCGCGTATTGAGGATAAAGGAAGCCCGAATTCGAATCGGGATCGGCATATGCGAACACGGCGCCGCGTAAGTCGCGCAGCTCACGCGCTGGGCTGTCATGGGGAACGATGAGATAAGAGCGGTAATAAGGCCGTCCCTGCCAGAGCGGCACGGCGACCAATTGCAATTGGCGGCGATAGCGCAGGTAAGGGTAGCCGCATAGCCAGGCGAAATCGAGTTTGCCTGCCAACAAGAGATCGACGATCTCACGATAGTTGCCACGCTGCACGAAGACCAAGGGGCGTTCCAATTGCTCGGTGAGCCATTGGCGCCATTGCGCGAGGAAGCTGATTTGGTCGTCGAGAAACACGGGGGTCAGCCCCATGCGCCAAGGGCGCACCGTCTGCGCCAAGGCTGGGGCGCAGAGTGCGATGGAAATGGCGCAGACCGACTGGCGCAAGAAATGGCGCCGACCTCCTCCTTTTTCTTCTCTCATGACTCACATCATAGACCAGGCAAGCAGCCGTGGAGAGAGGTCAACTGTTACCGCAGCGTAGCACGATGCATCGCAGCAAAGACATTTCCTGTTACGTCTTCGTAACGAACAACTTTCCGAGCCAGGACGTCGGTTTTTGAATAAAGGCGCATGGTTGAGGGCGTTCCCAAAAATTCCAGCGTAGATGGCGTGGTTATTGCTGGGCCTGATGGCCACGAAGAGTCGAATCATGAATGGCTTCCACGCAACGCTGTCCAAAGCGCCGACAGAGCACCGCTTGCGCATTGTCTCGCAGGCGTGTTTGTCTCGACGCTTTCCAGATTTTGGCTGCAAAGAATGCGTCGAGGCGTGCCCAGTCGAGGCGCTGACGCTATGGGAAGAGGGGCCTGCGTTAGCTGCGGCGTGTATGGGCTGCGGCCAGTGCGCAGCACGCTGTCCAACTACTGCGATACGTGTCGAAGGGTTTCAGTTGCCTGAAGGTTTTCCGGAGCAGGCGAGGGAGATATATGTCGATTGCTGGCGTGTCCCTCTCTCAGACGCCCTGCCGGCGACGTGGCGCGTGCCTTGTCTGGGTGGCGTGTCAGACGGGGCCCTTTATGCGCTCGTCGAACGGGTAGGCGAGCGAGCGATTTTTTTCCTTGAACGCGGCGCGTGCGCAGAATGCCCTGTGGGATCCGGCATGGCGGCATGGCGTGCGCGACTCGAAGACGTGCGACGCAACTTGGCCGCGGTCGGCGTTGCGGATGCTCTGTTGCCGGCAATCAAAGTGCTGCCAGCGAGAGGGCCCTTGGCGCCGATGATCCCGGATAGCGAGGAGGCGCTCCCAATGAGCCGGCGCGCATTCTTTCGGCGGCTTGTCGAAGAGGCCGCATGCAGCCTGGAGGGCAAGGAACGGAAAGAGGGCCATTCCCCCTCGCCACGAGAAAAGCTCGTGCCGGAAGGCCGGTTGCAGGCAATCGTCGCCCTCTGTCGTATCGCCGAACGCCACGGCATGGCCGCTCCGCATGAAGCGCTGCCCAGACTCATGCTCTCGCATTGTTGCGGCCATGGCGTTTGCGAGCGCGTTTGCCCTACCGGCGCCCTCGTGCGGCGGCAAGATGGGAACGAGGTGGTAGTGGAATTCCATGCCGCGCGCTGCTTGGCCTGCGGTTTGTGCCTCAAGCACTGCCCGCAACAAGCGGTGCGGCTGGCGACTTCGGGCGGCGCGCTCGTGATGGAGCTTGCGCGGCAACCGGTGCGCCGCTGTGCGCTTTGCGACGAGATCTTTTATGACGAGAGCGAGGAATGTCCCGCTTGTCGAACTGAGCGGCAGTTGAAAGAAGGGGTAGCGGCTTGGTTTGAGCCGTTTCATCGAACGTGTTCACAGGAGGAGGTGAAAGGATGGATATCCTGAATGCGAGGCTTTCACGACGTCGGTTCCTGCAAGCAACTGGCGCAGCGGCGGGCGCGACCGCTGTCGTCGGAGGGGTGGGATACAGCACGCTGGCGCCTTCCGAGAACGCGCATGCGCAAGAAAAAACCGCTGGCGGCGGCACGAAGATCACGAAGAGCGTCTGCGCGCAGTGCCCCGCCCGTTGTGGGATCGATGTCTATACGACCGATGGCCGCGTGCATGCCATCTATGGCAATCCCGAGCATCCGATCGCTAATGGCAAACTCTGTCCGAAAGGGCATCTGGGCGCTTATTTCCTCTATGATCCTGACCGTTTCAGGGGGCCGATGAAGCGCACCAATCCGAAGAAAGGGCGAAACGAGGACCCCAAATTCGTCCCCATCACATGGGATGAGGCGCTCAACACCATAGCTGCCCGTTTGCAAGCATTGCGCGACAAAGGCGAATCCCATCGTTTCGCACTTTTCTATGGCCGCGGCTGGGGAGCTTCCTGTGCAGGACTACAAGGCACCTTTGGCAAGCTGTATGGTTCGCCGAATGTCGCCATCGGTCATGCCTCGATGTGTGCAGAAGGCAGCAAGCGCGCGAAACGGGCCACTGATGGCAACGATTCCTATAACGCATACGACTATCGCAACGTCAATTACATTCTGAATTTCGGTGCGGGCTTCCTCGAAGCCTTCCGACCCTACAACTATCTGATGCAGATGTGGGGACATATGCGTACGAAGAGCCCGAAGACGCGCATCACCACGGTTGATGTCCGCGTGAGCACGACGACTGCGGCCTCCGATCGCGCGTTGCTCATCAAGCCGGCTACCGATGCGGCCCTGGCGCTGGCGATTGCGCACGTCATCCTGACGGAAGGACTTTGGGACAAGGAATTCGTCGGCGACTTCAAGGATGGCCTCAATCTCTTCAAGAGCGGCCAGGACGTGCCGCCTGAGAGCTTTCAAGAGCGGTGGACCTATGGCCTCGTACCCTGGTGGAACGTCGTGGTGAAAACGGCAACGCCGAAATGGGCCGCCGAAATCACTGGCATTCCTGAATCGGAGATCGTCATCACGGCGCGCGAATTCGGTACGACGCGGCCCGCCATAGCGATCATGGAGCGCGGTCCCACGGCGCATACCAATGGCACCTACGCGGGCATGTGCATACATGCGCTTAATGCGCTGTCAGGCTCGCTGTTCGCCGTCGGCGGCCTTTTCTATCAGATGGGCGTGCCCTATGGCAGCTTGCCGGTCAATGCCGATGACTACATGGATGAGTATGCGAAGAACGGGCCGTGGAAGAAATTTCCACGCATCGACATGGCCGGCACGGAAGAGTGGCCTATGGCTGGCACCATGATGCAGGAATGCGCTAAGAACCATCTCGCGGGTAAGCCATACAAGCTCGACACGGCGATGTTCTATTACACCAACCCGATCTTCACCTCGCCAGATGCGAAGGCTTGGGAGGAAGCACTAAAAGATGTCTTTGTCATCGACACTTCGCCATTCCCGGGCGAGACGGCGATGTATGCCGATATCGTCGTTCCAGACCACACCTATCTCGAAAGGCTGCAGGATGCGCCAACTTATCCTTTCGAGGGTTGGCCGCTGACCCAGCTACGCACGCCAGCCGTAAAACCGATTTATGACACCAAGGTTTATGGCGACATTCTGATCGAAATTGGCAAGCGCATGAAGGGGCCAATGGGCGAATATTACAAGGCGCTGGGCAACACGGAAAACGTCCTACGGCATCTGGCCAAGGGATTTGAAGCCAATCCGGGCGACAATGGCGTCAAGGATTTCGAAAGCTGGAAGGAAAAGGGCGTCTGGTACAAAAAGCCCTATTTATGGCGTCAGTATCGCGGCGAGTTTTATGAATGGGACGGCAAGGGTTACAACAAAAAAATGACCCCCGAGGAAGTAAAAGCCAAACTCCTCAAGACTCCAACGGGCAAGTTCGAGTTCAAATCCGGCTTCCTGGAGAAACATGCCGAATATATCCAAAAACGGCTAGGTGTGCCGCCAGACCGGGTGGGATTCCCCCAATACATCCCGGCGATGCATACGGGCGGGGGCGATCTGCACTTGGTAACGCCGAAGACCGCGATGCATGCCGAGGGACGGGGGGGCAATCTGCCGCATGCGATCGCCTTAGCGCAGCCGAGCATGGGCGGCAGGCGAACGGTATTTTTGGAAATCCATCCCGAAACGGCGAAAAAGCGTGGCATCAAGAACAATGGCAAGGTGCGCATCAAATCTAATCTGGGCGTAATCGAGGCCATCGCGCGCTATTCGCCGGGCGCCCGCCCCGATACGCTGGTGCTGCCGCAGGAGCATGGCCATTGGGCGCAAGGGCGCTGGGCGAAAGGCCGCCTGCCCGGCAATACGAGCGATATTTGTGAAAACGTATCAGATCCGATCTCGGGGCTGGCCTGTTATTACACAGGCAAGGTCACGGTGGAGCCGGCGTAAGAGAGGAGGAGTGACATGGCGAAATGGGGAATGGTCATCGATCTGGATAAATGCACCGGCTGCCAGGCCTGCACGGTGGCCTGCGGCATGGAGAATAATCGCCTGCCAGGAGAAAACTGGCAGGACGTGCTCTTCTACCACGAGGGCGAGTTTCCGAGCGGCACATTGAAGTGGTTTCCGCGCCCCTGCATGCATTGCGAAAACCCATCGTGCGCAGAGGTTTGTCCGACGCGGGCCACCTACAAGACCGAGGATGGGTTCGTGCTCATCGACTGGAACAAATGCATCGGCTGCAAATATTGCATGATCGCCTGTCCTTATGGCGTGCGCTTCTATACCGATGAGAAGGCGCAGATCCAGCCGGACATCAAGCAAGTGTTCAAAAGCGACGGCAAGCGCTCATGGAATCCACCCTGGCGCGCACCGGACAATCGCGACGATTGGCAGCATGGCGTGGGCATCCAGCCCATTGGCGTCGTGTCTAAGTGCACATTCTGTTATCACCGCGTTTCCAAGGCGCCGAAAGGCACGGCTGACCTCGATCCCAAGAATCCGGCGCTGCGCGAATTCACGCCCGCATGCGTGCTGACTTGCGCCCCCTCGGCGCGCTATTTTGGCGACCTTTCGAATCCGCACAGCGAGGTAAGCAAGTTGATCGCCAGCAAGCGCGGTGTACGCCTGCGCGATCACACCGGCAACAAACCTCAGGTCTATTACCTCACGGGCGGCGCTGCAGGCACCATTCCCACCGACCGACGCGGGAAAAAAGCATAAAGGAGGAAGAAAGCATGTCCAATAATGCGATTTCGCTGAATCCGCAGACGAGCGTCATCAATGCCTTGTCTCTCGTGGGCATCGCGGGCACGGTGTTGAGCTTGGCGTTGGTGTTCATGAATATGATCGATGAGCGCCACGCTTCTTTCAACACGACGAGCGATGGCATCGTTTGGGGGTTGCCGGTAGCGACCTATGTGTTCTTCGTGCTCACCTCGACGGGTCTGACGTTCGTCGCCTCCTTCGGCATGGTCTTTGGCATCAAGGAGTTTCTGCCCTTAGCCAAGCGCTGCATCTGGTTGGCGTTTGCGACCTTGGTGGCTGGTTTTACGGCGCTCGCCTTTGAGCTCGGACATCCATTTCGCATGCTATGGGCGTTGCCGACGTCCTTCCAGATCGTCTCGCCGATGAACTGGATGGGAGTACTTTATTTGGCCTATGTGGTCTTCTTGCTGCTCAAATTTCAAAAAATTCATGCCGGAGACTGGGATAGCTCGGCGAGCAAGAAGCTTGGGATCGCCTCCTTCATCGCCGTGACACTGGCGCATGCCACGCTTGGCTCCGTGTTCGGCATGATGGCCATGCGGCCATTCTGGTTCGATGGCTTGATGCCCGTGTATTTCTTGCTGACGGCTTTGCTTTCCGGCATCGCCTTTGCTGTATTGATGACCTACATCGCCTATGGCGGGCGGCGCGAAGCCATGCCAGAGCCTTTGCAGAACTTACTCAAAGGCACCACGCCGACCCTCTATGCTTCGATGCCGGTCGTTTTCTCCACCGTTCTGGGCGTTACCCTCGTCGCGCTTGCGGCGCGGACGGTGACGGGGGTATGGAGCCATCAAGATGGTTTTCAAGCTTTTGACTGGATGGTCTCTTCGCCATGGTTCGCGATCGAGGCAATCGGCATGGTGGTCGCGTTCTTTCTCATGGTGAGTCCCCGTACGCGTTCGGAAGTGGGCGTGCAATTGCTTTCCTCTGCATTGGTCCTGCTCGGCCTCTTCATCGGTCGTTATGAATTCGTCATTGGCGGTCAAGTCGTGCCAGTGTTCAAGGGCAATTGGGTGCTTGATTTCATCGAATACACTCCGTCGCTTACGGAATGGATGCTCTTGGTGCTGCCCCTCTCTTTGTGTCTCGCGATCTATGCCGTGGGCGAGAAAAAGCTGCAGCTTGGCGCGATGCCGGAAAGATAGGATAGGCGTAATTTTCATAATAAAGTGTTGTGAGTGGTCGCCGGTCGAGCGCTTTGGGGCTCGACCGGTATGCATGTCGACCTGGCGTCGGGAGTCTTTATGAACCAGGCCTTGGCCGAGCTTCATCTGCTGTTGTCGCGTGCTTTTCTTCCGCCGATTGCGCCCGACTTTGCAAGGTCTTTTCGGCGCGATTTGCCCGATGATCTCGAGGCGTTGGCGCTTGAGTTGCCATTTCCCTGCATGGATGCAGTAGAGGGGCTGCGCGCAAGCCTCGCCGACCTGGAAAGCGACCTGCAACTCTTGCAGACTTATAGCGCTTTGTTCTTGCAGCCGCCGGTGCGCGTGCATCTGAATGCTTCGCTGTATCTAGATGGCTTCTTGTTTGGCGCGAGCGCAAAATTGATCGAACAGGCCTATGATCGCCATGGTCTTGCTCCCTCCGAGCAGCTGCGCGATCTCGCCGACCATCTTGCGCGCATGTTGGAATTCGTTGCCATTCTCCATGCTCGAGCAGCGGAAAGCGACGAGGACAAGCGTTCAGCTCTGACTTCAGAAGCGCGCGAATTCTCCATGCTTTTCCTGCGCCCTTGGTTGCCGGGTTTCGCCGTCGAAGTGCGCAACGCCTGCGAGGAACTGGGGCTTTTGCGTCCCTATCAGCATTTGGCGGAGTTGGCGGCGATCGCCGCATGGGAGGGCGATGCTTGGCGGCGTTCAGAGGAAACGGCGCCAGACACCGTGCGCCGTGCGCAACGTCAGGCGCATTGCGTCGCCTGCGGCCATGCATATGCTGAAGATGCTGTGGTTGCCGCGGTACGCCGGATCATGCGCAAACGCGGACTTGAAACCTCCCATCTCGATCGATGTCCGAATTGTCGCGGCCTAACCGATGACGGGCGTATCGAAACTCTGCCAGCCGGAAAGCTCGGCATTGCTGATGCTCGATGAAGGCAAAAAAAGCCTGCATCGGCTCGTTTGGTTCTTTTTTTCAACGACGGCGATGTCGGCGCTTGCTGAAATGGACGGGCAAGCCTATGCGCCAGCCGAAATAAAACAGCCTAGGTCGCAAATCGAGCGACAGCTGCGTGAAATCGAAGTGGAGCGGCTGATCGCCGCGCAAGCAGAGGAAGAGAGACGCCTGGCGGAAGAAGCCGCGCAACGGATGCGCATGAGGGAACTTGCCGCGCGCCCCGAGGAAGAACGCTTGCTCGAGGCGCGGTGTCTATCATGTCACGCCGCGAAGAATTATGAAGAAGCAGGTGGCCATGCCTTCCCGGGATGGATGGGCGTCATTCTGCGCATGCGCCTGCTCAATGGCGCATCCATCAGCGCCACAGAGATGTGGGTAATCGCTCGCCATTTGGCCCAGCGGCATCCTGCGCCGGCCTTGCGCAGTGCGCTCGAATGGGCGAGCCTCTTGATCCTTCCCGTTGGCGGCATGCTGGCCTGGCGACGATGGCTAAGGAAAACCCTTGCTTTCCCCTATCTGACGAGCATACGCATCAGGCGCTGAAAGTTATCGGCGACGAAGATAAAACTCGATGGCTCCGCGGGAGGCGGGATAGGTGGCGACGAGTTCGATGCGGTCGGATGCTTGGCTCCAGGCGCGAATGTCGTCGAATGCCGCCGAGCAATCGGAGACGAGGAGCAGGGTCTCGCCGCTTTGCAGAGCTTCGAGAAGGCGTCTTGCCTCGATGATCGGCCCTGGGCAGGCGATGCCTCGCATGTCCAGGGAAGCCTGAAACGCAGGCCGCGCCGTGCAAGTCGCCATTTTGCGGATGCGGTATGCGGTCTTGCCGCCTTCTTGTGGCGTTTCTTCGGCGAGCTCGTGACCCGTGATGCGGCACCAAGCGAGAAGGTCGTCGCGGGTGCCAGCACAGTCCGAGATGAGCACCAAGGATTGGCCAGGGGCTAAGTCATCGAGCAGTTTCTTGGCGCCGACGAGCGGCGCCGGGCATGGCAGGCCAGACAAATCGAGGGTGATGGAAATATCCATAATTTCTCCTTGGGTGCCTATATATACAAATTATGTCATAAAAGGGCAGAGGTCAAGTCTTTGCGCTATCATTTATTCGATATTTCTGGAAATATCGAATGGATGCCTCAATCATCGTCACAAGGCTCGCCGCTCTGGCGCATGAGACCCGGCTGGCGATCTTTCGTGTATTGGTGCCGGCGGGGCCCCAGGGGCTTCCGGCAGGCGCGATTTCCGAAAGGCTGGGCATACCGGCGCCGACCCTTTCTTTCCATCTCGCGCAGCTGACTCGCGCCGGCCTCGTGGTGGCACGGCAGCAAGGCCGGTATGTCATCTACACAGCCCATTTCGCGGCCATCGATGAGCTCATTGCCTATCTCACCGAAAACTGTTGCCAAGGTTTGGCGTGTCTGCCGAAAACACAGACGGCGATGGGAAAACGGCGCCCGATTCTCGAGAAACCATCCAGACTCAAGGAGGAAGCATGCAACGACCATTGAACGTCTTGTTTTTATGTACCGGCAACTCTGCGCGCAGCATCCTTGCCGAAGCCTTGCTCAACGCCATGGGGGGAGGGCGCTTTCGCGCTTATTCTGCGGGCAGTCATCCGACTGGCCGCGTCAATCCCTATGCCATCGAGCTTTTGCGCCAGCAAGGCCTGCCTACCGAGGGCTTGCGCAGCAAAGGCTGGGAGGAGTTCTCTGCGCTGGATGCCCCTGTCCTCGACTTCGTGTTTACCGTCTGCGACGCGGCAGCCGGCGAGGCTTGCCCAATTTGGCCTGGCCAGCCGATCACCGCGCACTGGGGGGTGCCCGATCCAGCGGCCGTCGAAGGCGACGAGGATGCGAAACGCAAAGCTTTCTTTCTCGCCTATAGCCAATTGAAAAAGCGCATCGCGCAGTTCGTCGAGCTGCCGTTCGATGAGCTCGACCGCGTTGCGCTCTTGCGACGGCTAGAGGAGATTGGTCGATCATGAGCGCGCAGTGTGAGGTGACGGCGAAAGCGGCTGCCGGCGCAACGCTTGGCTTCTTCGAGCGCTGGCTTTCGCTATGGGTGGTTCTGTGTATCGTCCTCGGCATCGTGCTTGGTCAGGCATGGCCGCAGCCGTTCCAATGGCTGGGCCGTTGGGAGCTTGCCCAAGTCAATATCCCCGTGGGTTTGCTCATTTGGGTCATGATCATCCCCATGCTCGTCAAGGTGGATTTTTCCGCCTTGCATGAGGTGAGAAAACATGTTCGCGGCATGGCGGTGACGCTCATCGTCAATTGGCTGGTCAAGCCATTTTCGATGGCGGCTCTCGCATGGCTGTTCATTCGTCACCTCTTCGCTCCGTGGCTTCCTGTGGAGCAAATAGATGCCTATGTCGCCGGTTTGATCCTGCTCGCCGCTGCGCCCTGCACGGCCATGGTTTTCGTCTGGAGCCGCTTGTCGAATGGCGATCCGCTCTTCACCCTCACGCAGGTGGCGTTGAACGATACGATCATGGTTTTCGCCTTTGCGCCCATCGTCGGCCTGTTGCTCGGCATTTCGGCGATCTCCGTGCCGTGGGACACTTTGCTCGTCTCGGTCATCCTCTATATCGTCATACCGCTTGCCATCGCGCAACTCTGGCGTAAAAGACTCTTGAAAAGAGGCGCGGCTTGCATGGAAGCAGCGATGGCGCGCGTTGCGCCGTGGTCGATGGCGGCCCTGCTCGCGACCCTAGTTCTGCTGTTTGCGTTCCAGGGCAAAGCCATTTTGGATCAGCCGCTCGTGATCGTTTTGCTGGCCATACCGATCATCATCCAGGTGTTCTTCAACGCCCTGCTGGCTTATGGCCTCAACCGCGCGCTTGCGGAAAAACACAGCGTGGCTTGCCCGTCAGCGCTGATCGGCGCCTCGAATTTCTTCGAACTGGCGGTTGCCACGGCAATCTCTCTGTTTGGCTTCGAATCGGGGGCGGCGTTGGCGACAGTGGTCGGCGTCCTCATCGAAGTGCCGGCGATGCTGGCTGTCGTGAAGCTGGTCAGCCTTACCAGGCCGTGGTATGAGCGGCGCAGTAGATGAGGCTGACATGGCTTGGCTTGGCGGAGGGAGCGCTGCCCAGAAAATTTTCTTGCTATGCGCGTGCCTTGTGAAACAGATTCGCCCAGCAATAAAGGACAACGCTTGCATGAGCGTCTATATTCAATGAATACCCGTTTGAAAGGAGAGGACGATGAAGAACAGACCGCACTTCGGATTCTTTATCGTGGCGTTCGGTTTCTTGGCCATGTTGGCTTCGGTGCAGGCTTACGCACAGATGGGCCCTGCGATGGGAGGGCCTGGCAGTGGATCCGGCGGGCGCTTTGCGTGGGACCAGACCTTTACCCCAGGCTGGGCGCTGATGAGCCCGGAAGAGCGTCGTGCATGGCGCGAGCAGATGCATGCCGTAAAAACGTATGAAGAGTGTGTAGCGACTCGTGAAGCGCATCGCCGCGTCATGGAAGAGCGTGCTCGCGAGAAGGGTTTGCAACTGCGCGCACCCCGTCGTGACGGCTGTGAAATCATGCGTTCCCGAGGTTTAATCCAATAGAAAGGGCACCCTACGCTCTCGTGCGGATATGCGGCCTCGCTGCCTAAACAGAGAGGCGTCGCGGGTGCATACGGAATCCATGCTGCGAGCAGGACGTGACAAGTAGGGCGCATGGCGAGCGACACATGCTGGGTGCAAAAAGAATCTGCCATGCATATGTCATAAAACCCGTTTTCTGGATGACAAAAGGGAGAGAGGGTGACGATGGGCGAAAAAAGTTCTTTTGCTTTCCGTCTCGAACAGCAAGAAGACTATGCATTCCTCGTGCGTTTCGATGGCGAGATCCCTGCATTGTTGACGGACGAGCCCCCGCCGCTTGGCCGGGGAACGGGCCCGAACCCCTCGCGCTTGCTTGCCGCGGCAGTCGCCAACTGTTTGATGGCGAGCCTTTTGTTTGCGCTGCGCAAGTTCAAGAACGAGCCGGGAAAGATCACTGCCGATGTCGCAGGCGAATTCGTGCGTAATGAAAAAGGGCGTTTGCGCATCGGTAAAGTTTCGGTAGCCTTGCAGCTGGGGACGGCTGCCGAATCCTTGCAGCATCTTGACCGCGCATTGGATCAATTCGAGGATTTTTGCGTCGTCACGCAAAGTGTGCGGCAAGGCTTTCCCGTCGAGCTCAGCGTCTGGGATGCGATGGGTAGGCGACTGCGATGAGATCCGCATGGCATCGTCTCCCCAGCCTGCCATAAGGCGCCTGCCGCCAAACTCACGTGACATGCGGCGCGTCGTTAGGGCGAAGAGAAACTCGCCCACCAAAGGCGCATGCGCAGACTCCAGGCAGGGGTATAGCCTACGGCGCGAAAGCGGATGTTGCCGTGTGCATCGAGAATGAAATGCGTGGGTGTGGCCTTGATGCGCCAGGTGCGTGCGATCTCGCCGTGCGGATCGGCCAAGGTGGGCAAAGCCAACCCTCGAGCGGTGAGATAACGGCGTAGCTCCTCCTCACTGCCCGAGTGGATCGCGACGGTGATCGTTGGCCATTCGCGCGCCAAGGCCGCGAGAGAGGTCTCTTCGAAGCGGCAGACGGCGCACGCGCTTGCCCAAAAGACGACGAGCGTTGGCTGGCCGGCAACGAGTGGTTGGTCGAAGCCTGAGCGAATGCGATGGCCATCCAGGGTGACGCCTTCGATCCAAGGGGCCTTCCCATCGGGTAAGTCCTGGTTCTGCCATAAAGCGATCGCGAGCATGAACAGCAAGACGATCGCTGCGTGTGCAAGCCAAGAGCGCCAGGGAATGCGAAACATGGGGGTGGGGTTCTCCATTCGTTCGGGGTCCGTTTGAGTCGCCTTCTTGCCCAGGAACAGGAGAGCGCATCAGGCTACTTTCCCAAGAAGGAGCCTATCGGAGAGCTTTCTCGAAAAGGAATGACGATCATTGCAGGGCAATCGCGCTAGAATTTTTTCGAAAAGGTGCGGGCTATGCCGATGGGACGGATTTTCCTTGTGTTTCTGCTGGCTTTCGTGAGCGGATTTTATGGCCCGGCCACCGCCGCGTCTTACCGAGAGAAAGATCTTCATCTCGCCGCCGAGAGGCTCACCCTTGGTGATTACGCAGGCGCGGCTGCCTTGCTCGACCGGCTTGTCGATGCCGGCTTCCAAGAACCGCTGGTGGCGGATGCGCTCTGGGACGAGGCTGTCAAATACCGCGGCATAGCGCGAGCCGCTCAAGGCGATTTTGCGGCGGCGGAGGAAGATGCCAAACGGTTGGCGTCGCCCAAGAGCAGTCTGACGCCTCCCGAATATGGCCATCTCCTTCTGGCGTTGGTCAAGCTCTGGCGTCATGACAAAGCGGCGCTTGCCGATTACGACAAGGCGATTGAATTGGCACGCCAAGGCCTGGCGAGTGGCGCACGCAGCGCGATCGCGCATGCCCTGCGGGGATGGGCTTGGCTCCATTTTGGCGAAGTCGAAAAGGCACGGGCCGATTTTCAAACGGCTTTGTCCATTGACGGCACTACGGTGTTCCTCGACTTCCTGATCGCGCATCGTCCTTTTTGGCAGGCGATCCTGAACGAGGCGCTGCCTTTGTTTGCGGCGCGAGAGCCCTTGCAGGGGTTGGCGAAGATCGATGACATCGTCAGGCGCCAGGAATTGTGGGCGCGCGCATGGCTTCCTTGGCGAAGAAAAAACAAGATCGAAGGCGATGGAGCGGCGAGCTTGCTGGCTTGGGAGGTTCATGGCAGCGTCGCGGCATTGCGCGCACACATCCAGCGGGAAGCAGAAAATCAGGCGAAGGCTCGCCAGCGCGAATACTTTGCCGTGGCCCAGCAAGCGCTCCTGGAAAACGCCCCGAACAAGGCTTTCGACGCTTTTGTCGCCGCCTTTCGCGCTGCGACCGATGCCGATGCCCGCGATCAAGCGCTCGCGGGCCTCGCTTCCGTGCTCAAGCTGCTGCCCCAGCCGCCGGCAGCAGGCGAAGAGGTGCGCAAGCTGTTGATCAAAGCCAAAGTCGCGTTGGATGCGAAAGACTATGCCGAAGCGGCAGCCTTGTATGCGCAGGCCTATCGGCAGGCGCCCTGGTATGCCCAGCTTTATCATGATCGGGCCTTGTTGATAGGTGAGATGGCGCGCAGGCCCGCGGATTTCGATGCCGCCATCCGGGAAATGCGGCGCTATCTCGTGCTCACCGGGAATCCTGCCGATGCCAGGGCAGCCCAGGACAAGATTTACGAATGGGAGGCCAAGCGTGAACGAGCGAAGAACGCTCTTCCCGACGTTGCTCCCATGGCACGGGGCATTTCGGCGACGGCGGCGAGCCATGAGGATTGTTTCATCGCCACCGCAGCCTATGGTTCTTCGTGGGAGCCGCATGTGGCGACCCTGCGAGCTTTCCGAGATCGCCATCTGCTGACTCACGAGATGGGCCGCTGGCTGGTGGAGCGCTACTACGAAATTTCGCCGCCGCTTGCGGCGATCATCCGCGAACGGGAATGGTTGCGCGTCCTTGTGCGAGGGGTGCTCACTCCAGTGGTTTGGATCCTCGAGGCCCCTGGGCTGGCGATTGGTGCAAGCATTCTCATGGTGTTCTGGCTCATCGCATGGCGCCGTCGCGCTGCTTGATCGGGTTTTGTCTCCTCATCCTCATGCCGGCCGTGGCGAGCGCACAGTCGGCTTGGGAACAGGCGAAAGAATTGGCGGGACCGAACTATCGTCCGCCCGAAGTGCCGATGCCGCAGATGAAATGCGAAACCTGCGGGACGCGGAGCCTTCCCTCCGCTTCCTCGCAGGGCAGCCCGCGGCCAAAGGCAAGCGTGAGTCGGCCTTCCGCTGCGCCTCCCCTCGATCCCGGCGTGGCGGTGGGGATGACCGTGTTCGGCTCATTTCTCCAAGGAATATTCACCCCTTTCGAATTCGATGTCGCCCCCGCTCCCGCCGCGCAGGCGGAAAAAGATGCGCACCGGCGGCGAGCCGAAGAGGAATCCGGGCGTCGCGCCGCAGAGGAAGCTGCTCGTCACGATGCGCTGCTCAATGCCCTCAAGGCTGGACCTGCGCGGGTCAATGGGCCCGCCTCAGGGAGCCAAGGACAGCAGCCATTGCGGTTCAAGGCGCTGGCCGAATTGGATGGGCGGATTCCAGCCGAGACGCTGCGGGAGCATGCGGCCATGGGGTGGGAGGCTCAGACGATGAGGTTGGCAGCTCGCTTCAAAACGCTGCCCGTTTCTCCACCGCTGCAGCCGCATGCTGCGCAACCCCTGTGTAGGAATCGTCAATGCGAGTGGCCGGCAACCGCCGAGGCGATCAAGCCAAACCTCAGCCAAGGAAACGGAAAGAAGATACCCATCACAGGGCCGGCGCTGATCGATTGGATGCGAACCGCACCCAACCGAAGCGTGCGCGCGGTGTTGGATTGGCAGCTGATGCAGGAGTTGCCATCGGACCGCTTGTTGGGCCGCTGGCAACTGATCCGCTCATACCAGGCAAAGCTCCGCGAGAGTTTTGAGGTACTCGCCATGGCGTGGGCGATAAATGCCCTCGATACCTATGGCGGTACGGTCGGCAAAGGCATTTTATTGATCAAGGACGTCTATGAACTGACACGACAGGATTTCGAGGACGCGAAGAAGGCGGCTGCATGGCTTGGATCGGCCGATCCCGATGCGCCTCTGCCGGAGCTAACTTCGCTCGAGGAAGCCGCCAAACCGTTTCTCTATCGTGGCATTACCGAGCAGGAAAAAATCGCAGAGGGAATCCGTGAGGGATTTGCGCTCGTGAGCGACGCTACCGATTTGGCGAAAAAGCTCATCGACATCTGGAAAAAATGAAAAGAGCGGTTTTTTTCGTCGGCCTCCTTTTTCTGTTAGGGCCTTCCCCATGGGCAGGCGACGCCCTATGGCTTGCGCCGGGACTCGCGATCGAACGCTTGCCACGCGTCTATCGTCCTTCTGCGGACGATTGGGGGGAGCGCGTGGAATTGGTTGGCTGCCGACGTCATTTATGGTTGGTGGCGGCTAAACAGATATGGCGGCTTGACCAACGAGAGCCGCTGTTGCCTGCGCCTGTGCCGCTGTCCGCCTTCACATGCACGCCAGCCGGCACCCTCGTCGCCGCTGCCGAGGGACGTTTTGGCCCGATCAACGGTCGTTTGTTCGCGCCCATGCTTCCTCTGCCTTCGCCCAGGGCGCGCCTTGCGGCGGCTCCTCCTGATGCCTTGGTGATCTATGAGCAGCAGGTGCCGGCGCGCATTTTCCATTTCGACGGGGAAAGAGTCCAGCTCGTCACGACGTTGGCCGAACCCATCACGGCACTGACCGTAGTCGGGAATGCTTATCTCGTCGCCACGCCTTCTGGTCTCTACAAGATCCACGGCGATAAGCCGCTGCAGCTCGTTTTTCCCTGGCCGGCGGAAGAACAGCCGATCGTTGGGCTTGCGGTACATCCGCGTACCGCAGAGATCATCGTCGCCAGCGAAGATGAAATCTTTTTGCTCGACGCAGGGCGGATGGAGCAAATCGCTTACGGCATCGGCGGTGCGGTGGTGGTCGATGAAGATGCGATCTTCGTCGCCGATCCCAAACGAAAAGAGATCGTGCGTTTGTATCGCCGGCGCTGATCAACATTGCTCCCAGGGTAGACCATCGTGGCGCCAGCCGTTGAGCTTGCCGCGGTGGTGGTTTTCGTCCAGCTCGCCTTCGAAGCCATGGAGGACGTTATAGACGCGCGTGAAGCCGGCGGCCTCGAGCGCCTTGCCGGCATCCACCGAACGGTTGCCCGAGCGGCAGATCAGAACCACCGGGCGATCATGCACGTGCCCGGCGAGCTTTTTGATTTCGCCCACGAAGTGCGGGTTGATTTCCCAGTCGGGTCCGTCGTTCCAGGCAACGTGCAAAGCCCCCTTGGGATGGCCCACGAAGAGATATTCCATCTCGCTGCGGCAGTCGATGAAGAGGGCTTTGGGATTTTCTTGAAGAAATTGAAAAGCTTCTTTGGGTGTCAAGTGTTCCATGGTCGTTCCTCCATCGGACCGATAACAATAAATCTAATGGATCGATAAATCAAGTGCATGATAGGCGGATGCTAATATTGGGCCTTCGTGTTCGACGCCCTCTTCGAAAAAACGCATGCAACCCGATCGTAGCGAAGAACTCGTAGCCCTGGCGCGAAGCCGGATCTTGATCCTCGACGGCGCCATGGGCACGATGGTGCAAACCCAGGGTCTTTTGGAATCCGATTATCGGGGCGCCCGTTTTGCGGACCATGACAAAGACCTCAAAGGCGACAATGATCTCTTGAATCTGACGCGGCCTGACGTGATCGAAGCCATCCATGCGGCTTATCTTGCCGCTGGCGCGGACATCATCGAAACCAATACGTTCAATGCCACCCGCATCTCGCAGGGAGAATATGGCCTCGCCGAGCTTGCCTTCGAGCTCAACGTCGCGGGGGCGCGCATCGCGCGCGCAGTCGCCGACCGCTTTTCCACGCCCGAGAAGCCGCGTTTCGTGGCCGGCGTCCTCGGGCCGACTTCGCGCACGGCCTCGATCTCGCCCGACGTCAATGATCCGGGATATCGCAACGTCACCTTCGACGAACTCGTCGCGAATTATCTGGAAGCGGCGCGCGGCTTGATCGTCGGGGGGGCGGATATCCTGATGATCGAAACGGTGTTCGATACGCTGAACGCCAAGGCGGCGGTGTATGCCTTGGAGACTCTGTTCGACGAGCTTAGGCGGCGCTTCCCGGTCATGATTTCGGGCACCATCACTGATGCGTCGGGACGCACGCTGTCCGGCCAGACGCCCGAAGCGTTTTGGAACGCCCTGCGCCATGCGCGACCTTTGGCCTTCGGCCTCAATTGCGCGCTGGGCGCAAAAGAATTGCGCCCTCATGTCGAAGAATTGGCCGGCGTCTGCGATTGCCTCGTTTCCGCGCATCCGAATGCTGGGCTGCCCAACGCTTTTGGCGGCTATGACGAAACGCCCGAAATGCTGGCTGACGAGATGCGGGAATGGGGAAAAGCCGGGCTCATCAATATCGCGGGCGGCTGCTGTGGCACGACGCCCATGCATATCCGCGCGCTCGCCGAAGCGCTGGCCGGGCTTGCGCCCCGGCAACCGCCAGCGCCAGATCATCGGCTGCGCCTTTCCGGGCTCGAAGCACTCAATATCGGCGAAGATTCCCTCTTCGTCAATGTCGGTGAGCGCACGAACGTCACGGGTTCGCGCGCTTTCGCGCGCATGATTCTCGAGGGTCGCTTCGACGACGCCCTGCGCGTGGCGCGCCAGCAGGTGGAAAATGGCGCGCAAATCATCGACATCAACATGGACGAGGCGATGCTCGACGGCAAGGCCGCCATGATGCGGTTTCTGCATCTCATCGCCGCCGAGCCGGAGATCGCGCGCGTGCCCGTGATGCTCGATTCCTCGAAATGGGAAGTCATCGAAGCGGGGCTGAAATGTACGCAAGGCAAAGGCGTCGTCAATTCGATCTCGCTCAAGGAGGGGGAGGCGGTCTTCCTCGACCACGCGCGCAAGGCGCGGCGCCTGGGCGCCGCCGTGATCGTGATGGCGTTTGATGAAGCGGGGCAGGCCGATACGCTTGCGCGCAAGATCGAAATTTGCCGTCGCGCCTACGACCTGCTCGTGGCGGACGGATTTCCCCCTGAAGACATCGTCTTCGATCCCAACGTCTTCGCCATTGCCACTGGCATTCCAGAACATGACCATTACGCCGTCGACTTCATCGAGGCGGTGCGATGGATCAAGGCGAATCTGCCCTACGCCAAGACTTCGGGCGGCATATCGAACGTCTCGTTCTCTTTTCGCGGCAACGATACGGTGCGCGAGGCGATCCATACCGTCTTTCTCTATCACGCGATCCGCGCAGGCCTCACGATGGGCATCGTCAATGCCGGACAACTCGGCGTCTATGACGAGCTCGACCCCGTTCTGCGCGAGAAAGTCGAAGACGTGGTGCTCAACCGCAGGCCTGGCGCGGGCGAGGCATTGATCGAATTCGCGCAGACGATCAAGGGGCAGGCGCGCGAACAGAAAGAGGATCTCGCATGGCGCGCCTGGCCCGTGGAAAAAAGGCTCGAATACGCATTGGTCAAGGGAATCGCCGAGTTCGTGGTCGAGGATACCGAAGAATGCCGGCGCGCTTTCGCGGCGGAAGGGAAGCCGCCGCTCGCGGTGATCGAAGGGCCATTGATGGCGGGCATGAACGTCGTCGGCGATCTCTTCGGCGCCGGCAAGATGTTCTTGCCGCAAGTGGTGAAATCGGCGCGCGTGATGAAGCAGGCGGTGGCTCATCTCGTCCCCTTTATCGAGGAGGAGAAGAGGAAAACGGGCGCGTCGACGAAAGGAAAGATCGTGCTCGCCACGGTGAAGGGCGACGTTCATGATATTGGCAAGAACATCGTGGGCGTCGTGCTTGCCTGCAACGGCTATGAAATCATCGATCTCGGCGTCATGGTGGCGTGCGACAGGATCCTGAGCGCGGCGCGCGAGCATGAGGCCGACGCGATCGGGCTTTCCGGGCTGATTACGCCTTCGCTCGAGGAAATGGCGCATGTGGCGGCGGAAATGCAGCGCCAGGGTTTCACGGCGCCCTTGTTGATCGGCGGCGCCACGACCTCGCGCGCGCATACCGCAATCAAGATCGCGCCGAACTATCACGGCACCGTCGTTTATGTGCCCGACGCAAGCCGTGCGGTCGGGGTGGTGACCAGACTCTTGTCGAAAGAGCAGGCTGCGGCTTACAAAGCCGAGATCGCCGCCGAATATGAACGTCTGCGCGCACTGCATGCGGAAAAGCAAGGCATGAAATTGCTTTCGCTTTCTGAGGCGCGCGCCAATCGCGCTCGGCTCGAGCATGCTCCCATTGCGCCGCGGCGCCCTGGCCTACGTCCGCTTTGCCGCATCGATCTGGCAACGCTCGCGCGTTACATCGATTGGAGCCCTTTTTTCCAAACGTGGGATCTGCGCGGGCGCTTTCCGCAGATTTTCGAAGACGAGAGAGTCGGTGCGGAGGCGCGACGGGTCTATGCCGAGGCGCGTGAAATGCTCGCACGAATCGTCGCGGAAAACTGGCTCGTCGCGAACGCCGTCTTCGGGCTCTTTCCCGCCAATGCGCGCGGCGATGACATTGAAATCTATGCGGACGAGGCGCGCTCGCGTACGTTGATGGTTTGGCATGGCCTGCGACAGCAGCATGAAAGGCCGCCTGGCCAGCCCAATCTTTGCCTTTCTGATTTCATTATGCCGAGGGTCGATGAAGCGGGGCGGGAAAATCCCGTCGACTGGATTGGCGCTTTCGCGGTGACGGCAGGCATTGGCATCGAAGAAAAGCTCGACGAGTTCGCGCGGCGGCACGACGATTACCATGCCATCATGCTCAAGGCCTTGGCCGATCGACTGGCCGAAGCCGCTGCCGAATGGCTGCACGAGCGCGTGCGCATCGACGATTGGGGCTATGCCGTCGCCGAACGCGACCATCGTTTGACGAACGAGGAGTTGATCGACGAGCGCTATCAAGGCATCCGCCCGGCGCCTGGCTATCCGGCATGTCCCGATCATACGGTGAAAAGAGATCTCTTCCGTCTGCTCGATGTCACCCGGCACACGGGCATGGAACTGACCGAGAATTTCGCCATGAAGCCAGCGGCGTCCGTCGCGGGTTTCTACCTCGCGCATCCTGAAGCGAAATATTTCGCCATTCCCAAGATCGGCCGTGACCAGCTTGAAGATTGGGCAAGGCGCGCCCACTATACGATCCAAGAGGCCGAAAAATGGCTCGCCCCTTTGTTGTGACCCCAGAGGAGACTTCACGATGACTGTAGCCCCAGCCCGAGAAAACGATGGCCGCCTTTCCTTCACGGAAGCGGTTGCCTATGTGATGCAGACGCAGCGGCCGGTTTTTTGCGCCATGCCCGTGTTTGGCGAAGTGACCGGCGATGAGGAGCAAACCGCCGAGGGTGCGCGCATCTTCATCCTCGAATATGACGGAGACGGGGACTGGCAATTGCGTTTCATCGCCGGCCCCTTCTTCTCCAATGCGCACGCCGCCAACGAAGTGCTGACCCCCGCCGAAGTGCCGGACTCGGTGCGCGCGCTGCGCTTCTTGCCCACCGCCTATGAGCCGGATTGGCTCACTGACCAGATCCAGCTCTTGATCCAAAAGCTCGTCAAGAACTCCGGCTTCGATACCGATCTGATGCCCGATTACGAGAAGATGCCGATGCGCGCCGCCGATGCGGATGTCGTGTTTCCGGTGTCCTTCATCGGCGGGCGGGAGAAGGGCGCCCACTGAACGTCATACGCCCCAGACCACGGGCTTTTCGTTCGCGAGCGCTTCCTTGAGCATGGCAAGGAAGGGGAGGGCGCGTTGGGTAAGCGACACGCGCGGCTGTTCGCCGCCGTCGGCGGCTTCATCGGCAGGCGCATCCAGGGCGTGGAGGCGGCGATGCGCGTCCCGGTCGGCGGCGATCGCGGCTTCCAGGCGCGCGATCGCCGCGGGTAGTTCAGCGACCGTCAAAATGCCGGCAGCATTTGCTTCCTTGCCGACGATCTCGAGTAGGCGCTGTGCGACATCGGCGAAGTAGATCACGTCGGCCGTGGCCTGGGATTTGAAGACGACGAGGCCTTTCTTCATAACAGACGCTCGGCGCAATAGGCGAGCTGGCCGTCGATCAAGGTGTAGCGCACCTCGCCGATGAGTTCTCGTCCGAGGAAGGGCGTGTTCTTGCCTTGGCTCTTGAGCCGCTCGCGGGTGAGGGTATAGCGCGCGTCGGGATCGAAGACGACGATGTCGGCGGCGCAGCCGATGGCGATGCGGCCGCGCTCGGCGCGCCCCAGCACGCGCGCCGGGTCACAGGTGATGCGCGCGAGCGCCGCAACCAACGGCAAACCAGCCTTTTGCGCCCATGCAAGCGTAAGCGGCAAGAGGAGCTCGAGACCGCTCGCGCCTGGCTCTGCTTCCTCGAAGGGCAACTGCTTGGCATCGTCATCGAGCGGCGTGTGGTCTGAAATCAACGCGTCGATCTCGCCTTGCGCAAGCGCGGCGGAGAGCGCCGCGCGGTCTTCTGCGGAACGCAGCGGGGGGTCCAAGCGGCACAAGGGATCAAAAAAGCCGATGTCCTCGTCACATAGATGCACGTGGTGGATGGTCATGTCGCAGGTGATCGGCAAACCTTCGCGCCGCGCGGCGCGGATCATCTCGAGCGCTGCGCGTGAGGAAATGCGCCGCAAATGCAACCGCACGCCTGTCATGCGCGCAAGCTCGAGCAGCGTGGCGAGCGCCACGGTTTCGGCGGCGACGGGAATGCCCGGCAGCCCGAGCCGTGCGGCGATGACACCATCATGCGCGACGCCCGCCCGCGCGAGATAGGCGTCTTGGGGTTGCAGCCAGACGGCGAAACCAAAGCTCGCCGCATAGTTCATCGCGTTCATGAGCACCTGGGTGTCAGGCAGCGAAGCGTTTGCTTGACCGAAAGCGATGCAGCCGGCTTCGTAAAGCTCCGCCATTTCGGTCAGACGCTCGCCGCGCAGACCCACGGTGAGGGCGCCGAGCGGCAGCACGTGGGGATAGCCCGGCTGGCGTGCGCGTCGCGTGAGCGTCTCGACGAGGCCCGGCTCATCGAGCGGCGGATCGGTGTCGGGAGGACAGACGAGGGTGGTCACCCCCCCGGCCACCGCTGCCGCGAGCTCGGATTCGAGCGTGGCTTTGTATTCGAACCCGGGTTCGCGCAGACGCGCAGAAAGGTCGATGAGCCCCGGGCAGACGAGGCAACCCGTCGCGTCCAAAACGGCTTCCGCGCGAAAACCGGCGGGCGTTTGGCCGACGCCGACGATGCGTCCGTCCGCGATGAAGACGCTCGATAGGCTATCCAGTCCAGTGGCCGGATCGAGCACGCGGCCGCCTTTGATTTCGATTTTCATGGCTCGACCCCGATGAGAACGAGCGGCACCGCCGGCACGCCCCTTCCCTGTCGCAGGATGTTGTAAAGCTCGCCTTCATCATAGGCGACGCCTGAACTCATTTGCGCCTGCATCGATTTCATGGGCAATATTTCGACGCCGACGTCAATCTGATCGCCGACATAAAAAGCGAGATGCTTGACAAAGAGATCGAAGGCTACGAAGGCGTATTTGCCGAATTGAACCTCGATGGCGACGCGCTCCTTGGCGAAATCGGTTTGGTTGTAGCTGGAGATGGGCTGTTCGCCCGCTGCAAGGATTTCCTGTTTCTGTTGTGCTGGGGCAAGCGTCAGGGTCTTGCGAATGAGTCGGGCATCCTTGGTGACCCAATAGGCGACCCGGCTTTCCTGCCAATCCAAGGCTTTCAGCTGTGTCTTGAACGCGCGATTGAGCTCAATGGGGCTCAAGAGCAGTTTTCCGCGCATTCTCTTTTCTTTCGACACCTTCGTGCGGCAGCGTTCTGCGTCGATCGCGGCGATGACGGATTGGAGTTCCTCCCAGATATGCCGCTTATGTACGAGCAGGTATTCCAGGCCATTGAGATGAGAATAGGTTTCCGCAATCTTCATGGCATCGCTATGCGTCGAGAAGCTGCATCTGCTCGGCTTGCGGGCCTTTGTCCATGGCTTGAGCGGCCTGCTTGTCATGCGCCCTACTTCGTGACGGCAGAGCGGGTTCGTATTTGGGCTTGCCGAGCGGCCGCGTCTTGAGCAGTCCGAGCCTCTGCGCGTGAATGCGCTCGCGCGCGATCTCCACGTAGCGTGCATGGATTTCCGCACCCGCGCCACGGCGCCCATGCTTGAGGGCGGCGATGATCGTCGTGCCGACGCCGACGAAAGGATCGATGACCCAATCGCCAGGATCAGAGAGCGCCAGCACGAGACGCTCGACGAGCTCGACCGGAAACTGGCAAGGATGCTCGGTTTTTTCCACGTGGTTGTTCTTCACGTTGGGAATGTCCCAGACATCACCGGGGTTTTTGCCAAGAGGATGGCAAGAGGGTTGGCCTATCTTCGGCCCTTTGAAATGTTTCTTGCCTGGATATTTCTGCGGTACGCGCACGGGGTCGAGATGGAACAGATAGTTTTTCCCCGCGCGCGTAAACCAATTGATCGTCTCATAACGCCCGGAAAAGCGCCGCGTGCAGTGCAGCCCGTGCTCGAAATGCCAGATGATGCGATTGCGCAGCACGAGACCCTGGCGACGAAAGACGGGATAAAGCAATGCATCGAGCGGCACGATGGCTCCCTCTTCCACATAATTCCCCACTTGCCAGCAAATGCTGCCATTTTCGGCGAGTACGCGCACGCATTCGGCGATCACCTGTGCTTGCTGCTCGAGATAGCTGTCGAGGTCGAGCCGTTTCTCATACTCCTTGCCAATGTTGTAAGGAGGCGAGGTGACGATGAGGCGCGCTGCGCCATCGGGCACTTGACGCAAGAGTTCAAGACAATCCCCTGCATAGAGCACCGCGCTTGCCTGTGCATCGAAACGCTCATGCAAGAAATCCACCTTTGCGTTCATGCGCCTCCCCCTGCCAGCCAGCTCATCACCGCCATGCGCACGGCAATGCCAAAGGTGACTTGTTTGAGGATCACGGCCTGGGGACCGTCGGCGACCGCGGAATCGATTTCGACGCCGCGGTTCATCGGCCCCGGATGGAGGACGATCGCGTCGGGCTTGGCGAGTTTCAAGCGCTCCGGCGTAAGCCCCCAGTGCTTGCAGTATTCCTCACGACTGGCGAGCAAGGCGCCTTGCATGCGTTCGTTTTGCAGCCTCAGCATCATGACGACATCGACGCCGACAAGCCCTTTGGCGAGGTCGTGATAGACGGACAAAGGCGCGTTGGGGATCATCTTTTCCGCCTCGAGTGGAAGCAGCGTCTTCGGGCCGATCAGGCGAATCTCGCGCGCGCCGAGGGTGGCGAGCGCAAAGAGCTCGCTTCTTGCCACGCGCGAATGCAGGATGTCGCCCACCACGGCGACCGTGAGTTTCTCGAAGTCTTTCTTGTAGTGACGGATCGTGAAGACGTCGAGGAGTCCCTGCGTCGGATGCGCATGGCGCCCGTCGCCGGCGTTGATTACGTGGATGTGGTCGCGCCCGGTGGCGGCGAGATGGCGGGCGATCAAAAACGGCGCGCCCGAGGCGGCGTGCCGCACGACGAACATGTCGGCTTGCATGGCGGCGAGATTGTCGATCGTGTCGAGCAGCGATTCACCCTTGGCCGTCGATGAGGTGCTGATGTTGAGGTTGATCACGTCCGCAGACAGCCGCTTGGCGGCGATTTCGAACGTGGTGCGCGTGCGCGTGGAGTTCTCGAAAAAGAGATTGAAGACGCTCTTGCCGCGTAGAAGCGGCACTTTTTTCACTTCCCGGTCGGCGACGGCGGTGAAGGTTTCGGCGCGATCGAGCAAGGCGTGGATCAAATCGCGCGGCAGCCCTTCGAGCGTCAAGAGATGGCGAAGTTCGCCCGCGGCGGAGAGCTGAGGGTTGTCGGTCATTTTTCTTGCAGGCAAAAGCTCAGACGACCTTCTTCGTCGCGCATGAGTTCGAGGCTCTGGGTGGGAGGCAAGGAGAGCGTCGCGGCGACGAATTGCGCGCAGATCGGCAACTCGCGTCCGCCACGGTCGACCAAGACGGCGAGATCGACACGGAGGGGGCGGCCGAAGTCGAAGATCTCGTTCAGCGCGGCGCGCACCGTGCGGCCGGTGTAGAGCACGTCATCGACGAGCAGCAAGGGCGCACCCTCGACGTTCTCGAGCTGGGATGCGCGGCCACCCTGCTTGAGGCCGTTGCCGAGGTGGTGATCGTCGCGATGGAACGAGACGTCGATCGCCGCCGGCGGCGGCAGACCCAATTCTTTGGCGAGCGCCTCGGCGACCCAGACGCCGCCGGTGTGAATGCCGACGAGGCGCGTGTGGGCGGATAGACGGGGCCGAATCGAGGCGGCCAAGCGCGCAATCAACTCAGCCACGGGGGCGAGGGTGGGCGTGTTCATGGAACCAGGCTTCGAGAAGGATGGCGGCGGCTTCGGCATCGAGGCGGGCTTTGTGCTTGCGCTTGTCGCCGCTTAGCCGGGATTCGGCCATCAGCGACGTGTAGCGCTCATCGACGAGCTCGACGGGGAGGCCGAAACGGCCCGCGAGCTGACGCGCGAAGCGCTCGCAGCGGTGGGCGAATGCGTGGTCGCCCGCCCTATCGACGTGAGCCGGTCGCCCCACGATGAGGCGAGAAGGCCGCCACTCGTCGATCAAGCGGGCAATGGCGGCGAAACGCGCTTGCATGCGTTCGCCTTCGATCGTGGTAAGCGCACGTGCAGTGCCGAGGAAGCGCTCGCCGATGGCCACGCCGATGCGGCGCGCGCCGAAATCGAAAGCCATCACCATTTCGGCGCTTGCGCTGGCGCCGGCGGGGGCGTCCCTTCCTGGGCTAAGCATGGCCGGCTACCTCCGAGAGGTTTGCGAAATCGACGCCGAGCGCGCGCATCGCGGCGGGCAGGCGTTCTTCCGGCGGCAGCGAGAAGATGATTTCGGCGTTGGCCGGCACGGTCAGCCAGGCGTTTTGCGCGAGCTCCCATTCGAGCTGGCCAGCCGCCCAGCCCGCATAGCCGAGCGTGACGATGACGTCTGCCGGCTCCCCCGTCTCGAAGAGGGACTGCAAGATGTCGCGTGAGCTCGTGAGGGCGATCTCATCGGTGACTTTCAGCGACGCTTGCCAGGCGCCTGGCGGACGATGCAATACGAAGCCGCGATCGGTTTGCACGGGCCCGCCGAAATAGACGGGCCGGCTCGCGAAGAGATCCAGGCGGTCGCCCGGCGGCAGAGGCAGGTTTACGCGCTCGAACAGCGTCGCCAGGCTCATCTCGAGGGGGCGGTTGATGATCAGTCCGAGAGCGCCCTCGCGGTTGTGTTCGCAGATGAAGGTCACCGTGCGCGCAAAATTCGGGTCGCGCATGCTGGGCATGGCGATCAAGAAATGGTTGGCAAGGCTTTCCGTCATCGTGCTCATGGTTTTGCATTGTAATCTGTTGTGCTCGAAAGGCTGATGCTCGATATGTCGACTGCGCTCGTTTGGTTTCGCCGCGACTTACGCAACTTCGACCACGCTGCTTTTTCCGCGGCGCTCGCGCAGGCGCAGACGGTTTATTGCGTTTTCGTCTTCGATAGCGACCTCTTGACCCCTCTGCGGGCGCGAGGCCTTCGTGCCGACCGGCGCGTCGATTTCATCTATCGCTCGCTTGGCGAGCTCGATCAGGCTTTGCGCGCCCAGGGCGGCGGCCTCATCGTGCGTTGCGGGCGAGCCGTCGACGAGATCCCACGGCTTGCCGCGCAAATAGGGGCGCACGCGGTTTATGTCAACCGCGACTATGAACCCTACGCCCGTTGGCGCGATCGAGAGGTCGCGCGCCGGCTCGCCGAGTTGGGCGTCCGGCTGCTGACGTACAAAGACCAGGTGATCTTCGAGCGGGACGAAATCACGACCGCCGCGGGCGCCCCTTTTGCCGTCTTTACGCCCTATGCCCGTGCTTGGCGCAAGCGGCTGGACGCATCTCGTCTGGCCGAGCATCCCTGTAGGCCTCGGCCAGGACAGCTTGCTTCCCCGGCCACCCCCGGCGTTCCGCCGCTTACGGCGCTCGGCTTCGTTTCCACCGACCTCGCTTTCCCACCGGGCATGTCGGGCGGAGCGCGCTTGCTGGCCGATTTTTTCGCGCGCATCGATCGCTATCATGAATGGCGCGATTATCCGGCGCGCAAGGGCGTTTCGTATCTCTCGCCCCATCTACGCTTTGGCACGGTGTCGATTCGGCATCTGGTGCGCCTGGCGTGGGAGCGCAGCGTAAAAGCCGCTGCCCAAGGCGCGGAAGCCTGGCTGACCGAGCTTATTTGGCGCGAGTTCTTCCAGATGCTGCTTTGGCATCGTCCCGAGCTCGTCGAATGCGGCGATAAGAGCGAATTCGATGCGCTTGCGTGGGAAGATGATCCCGTGCGGTTTGCCGCCTGGAAGGAGGGAGTCACGGGTTATCCGCTCGTCGATGCGGCGATGCGCCAACTGCAACAAACCGGCTGGATGCACAATCGCTTGCGCATGGTGGCGGCGTCCTTTCTGACCAAGGATCTTGGCATCGATTGGCGCCTGGGCGAAGCCTATTTCGCCGACCGCCTGCTCGATTACGATCTTGCCGCCAATGTCGGCAACTGGCAGTGGGCCGCCGGCGTCGGCGCCGACGCGCAACCGTGGTTTCGCATCTTCAATCCGGTCGCGCAGTCGCAACGATTCGATCCCGGCGGTGCGTTCATCCGCCGCTACGTGCCCGAGCTCACCCACGTGCCCGAGCACTTCATCCATACGCCCTGGCGCATGCCCAAGCCGCCGGCGGCCTATCCGCCGCCCATCGTCGATCATGCCGCGGCGCGTCGCGCCGCGCTCGCCCGTTATCGGGCTGCCCGGCAAGCGAAAAGTTTGCCGTCCTCCTAGGCTAGAATGCCTCTGGGTTCTCGTGAAAACCTTCCCTCGTCATGACGTCTTCCTCGCCTCCCATCGTAATGAGCTTCGCGGCTTCCGATCCCACCTGTGGTGCTGGGCTGCAGGCTGATCTGCTCACCCTCGCGGCACTGGGTTGCCAGCCCGTGACGGTCGTGACCGCGCTCACCGTGCAAGATACCGTGGGGGTGGTCGAGGTGCTCACCCTCGATGCCGACTGGGTGCGCAACCAGGCCCGCACGGTGCTGGCCGATATGCCGGTGGCAGCGTTCAAGATCGGCATGTTGGGTGCGCTCGAAACGATCGTGGCGGTGGCCGAGATCGTCTCCGACTATCCCGATGTGCCGGTGGTATTCGATCCGGTGCTCGCTTCCGGCCGGGGTGATGCATTCGCCGACGAAGAGATGGTGACGGCCATGATCGAACTTTTGCTGCCGGCGACCCAGGTGCTCACGCCCAACAGTCTGGAGGCGAGGCGGCTTGCCCAAGAGCTTGGCGCCGAAACTTCCGACCTGGCCGAATGCGCGCGCCAGCTCGTGCTCGCCGGCGCCGAACACGTGCTGATCACGGGCACGCACGAACCTGGCGAACGCGTCGTCAATACCCTTTATGGCGCCTATGGGCCCGAGGCGCGCGAGACATGGCCGCGGCTGCCGGGCAGTTTTCACGGCTCGGGCTGCACCTTGGCCTCCGCGATTGCTGCGCTGCTGGCCCAAGGACACGACGTCGTCAGCGCCGTGCGCGAGGCGCAACGCTATACCTGGCGTTGCCTTGCCTCGGCGCATCGGCCGGGAATGGGGCAGTTTCTGCCCGATCGCTTGTGTTTGACACGCTCCTCGCTCGTGGAGCCAGCCGAGGTCGCCCATGCCTGAGCCGGATACGCCGCTTGCTGGGCTTTATGCGCTCACGCCCGACGATGCCCTGACACCCCGCTTGCTTGCCTTGGTGGACTTGGCGCTCGCTGGCGGTGTGCGTCTTTTGCAATATCGAAACAAGGCAGCGCCGCTTCCTTTGCGCCGCGAACAGGCTAAGGCGCTGCGCCGTCTCACGCAGGCACATGGCGCCCTGCTCATCGTCAATGACGACGTCTGGCTCGCGGTCGAAGTGGGCGCCGACGGCGTGCATCTGGGGCGCGACGACCTCGGCCCAGGCGGCCTTAGGACGGCGCGGGAAGCGTTGGGAGAGCGGCGCATTCTGGGGGTTTCCTGCTATGACGATCTTGCGCGCGCCGAAGAGGCGGTCGAGGCAGGCGCCGACTACATCGCCATCGGCAGCGTTTTCGCTTCGAAGAGCAAACCCCAGGCGGCGCGCGCTTCGCTTACGCTCGTCGCCGAGGCGAAGCGTCGTTTTCCGACGCCAGTGGCCGCCATCGGCGGCATCACCTTGGAAAACGCCGCGCAGGTGCTCGCGGCGGGCGCCGACATGTTGGCCGTGATGAGCGGCCTCTTTGACGCCATGGACATTCGCCGCCGCGCCGAAGAGTTCCGCGCGCTCTTTGCCCGCAACGAGCGGCGGGGAGTCTTTATGGAAGGATGATGTCATGAATCGCAACGAAGAGCTCTTTGTCCGAGCCCAGAAGACCATTCCGGGCGGGGTCAATTCGCCGGTGCGTGCCTTTCGCTCGGTGGGGGGAACTCCCCGTTTCATCACGCGCGGCCAAGGCCCTTATGTTTGGGATGCCGAGGGCTGCCGTTACATCGATTACGTCGGTTCGTGGGGGCCCCTGATCCTCGGTCATGCTGACCCCGACGTCATAGCCGCCGTGAAGAGCGCGGCGGAAAAAGGGCTTTCCTTCGGCGCGCCGACCGAGGCCGAGATCGAGCTTGCCGAGTGGCTGTGCGCCCACGTTCCCAGCCTCGAGCTCGTGCGCTTGGTTTCTTCCGGCACGGAGGCCGTGATGAGCGCGATTCGGCTCGCGCGCGGCTATACCGGACGAGATTTGATCATCAAATTCGAAGGCTGCTATCACGGCCATGCCGATAGCCTGTTGGTGAAAGCGGGGTCCGGCCTGCTTACCTTCGGCAACCCTTCCTCGGCCGGCGTGCCGGCGGATCTCGCCAAGCATACGCGGGTGCTCGATTACAACGATGCGGAAGGGGTCAGGCGCGTGTTCGCCGCATGTGGCCACGAGATTGCCTGCGTGATCGTCGAGCCCGTGGCGGGCAACATGAACCTCGTCGCGCCTGCGCCGGGCTTCCTCGCCACCTTGCGCGAAGAATGCACGAAGCATGGCGCCTTGCTGATTTTCGACGAGGTGATGACCGGTTTCCGCGTGGCGTTCGGTTCGGCGCAGGGGCTCTATGGCGTCACCCCCGATCTTTCGACCTTCGGCAAGGTGATCGGCGGCGGCATGCCGCTGGGCGCCTTTGGCGGCCGTCGCGACATCATGGAAAAAATAGCGCCTCTGGGGCCCGTCTATCAGGCGGGCACGCTTTCGGGCAACCCCCTCTCGGTGGCGGCGGGGCTGGCGACGTTGAGGAAAATCGCCTCTCCCGGCTTTTTCGAGCGTCTCTCGGCGCAGACCCAGACCTTGGTGGAAGGGCTGACGCAGCTTGCCCAGCGTCAAGGCATTCCTTTTTGCGCGCAGAGCATCGGTGGCATGTTCGGTCTTTACTTCGCGGAGCGCCCGCCCACGACGTATGCCGAAGTGATGGCCTGTGACAAGCAGGCCTTCAACCGGTTTTTCCATGCGATGCTAGCGCGCGGCGTCTATTTCGCGCCTTCTGCCTTCGAGGCCGGTTTCGTATCGGCGGCGCATGGCGCCGCCGAAATCGAGGCCACGCTCGCAGCGGCGGAGGCCGTATTTGCGAACTGGCGACCATGACGGGGGAAACGACGTGGCTGCCGACGCCCACGACCGCGGTCGCCTGGTGGCTGCTCGTCGCGGCGGGGTTTTGCGAGGTCGCCTGGGCGATCGGCCTCAAATATGCGGATGGCTTCACGCGCCTCTTGCCCAGCCTATGGACGCTTGCCATGATGGTCGCCTCGATCGTGTTGCTCGCCTGGGCGGTCAGGGTCTTGCCCGTGGGCACCGCCTATGCGGTATGGACGGGCATCGGCGCCGCCGGCACCGCGCTGTTGGGCATCTGGCTTTTCGATGAACCCCGCGACGCCATGCGCCTGATCTCTTTGCTTTTGATCGTCGCCGGCATCATTGGCTTGAAGCTGGGCGCGCGATGAAGAAAAACGCCATGCGTGTGGGGCTAGCCGCCCTCGTCCTGGCAGGGCTGGCTGCAGGGCTCGTCTATGGGCTGCGTCCCAAACCGATCGTCGTCAAAATCGCGCAGGTCGAGCGCGGCGCGGTCGAAGCCACACTCGCAAACACGCGTGCAGGCTCCGTCGAAGCCTGTCAGCGCACCAAGCTCGCCACGATCGTCGGCGGTCGCATCGACTATCTGGGCGTGAAAGAAGGCGAGCGTGTGCAAAAGGGTCAGGTGCTGATGCGTCTTTGGCACGAGGATCTCGCCGCGCGCGTGGCGGTGGCCGAAGCCCAGCTAGCCACCATGGAAAGCCGTCGGCAGGAAATGTGCACCCTTGCGGCCAACGCCGAGCGCGAGGCCGCGCGTCAAGAAAGGCTCGCTGCCCAGGGTTTCGTCGCGAGCGCGAAGGCCGATGCGGCGCGCACCGAGGCGCTGGCGCGGCGCACCGCGTGTCAAAGCGCGGAAAGAGAGGTCGCCACCGCTTTTCGCCAGCTGGCCGCAGCGCGCGCCGATCTTTCCCGCACCGTGATTATCGCTCCCTTCGCCGGCACGGTGGCGAAAATCGTCGGAGAAATCGGCGAATACTCGACGCCTTCTCCCCCGGGGGTGCCCACGCCGCCGGCGATCGACCTGATCGACGATTCCTGTCTTTACGTCAAGGCGCCCATGGACGAGCTCGATGCGCCCAAGATCAAACCGGGGCTGCCCGTGCGCATTCGCGTCGATGCGATGGGCGAGAAGGTCTTCGCGGGTCGCGTGCGGCGCATCGCACCCTATGTCACCGCGCTCGAAAAACAGGCGCGCACCGTCGATGTCGAGGCGGAGTTCCTGGATCCCGCAGAGGCCAAGGGCTTGCTCGTGGGATATAGCGCCGATCTCGAAATCGTGTTGGCCACGAAAGAAGCCGTCCTGCGCATTCCGACGGCGGCGCTCAAGGAAGGCAAGCGCGTCTATGCCGTCGATGCCTCAGGCAGGGTGGTGGAAAAGAAAATCGAAACGGGGCTTGCCAATTGGCAATGGACGGAAGTCGTCGCCGGCCTCGCGGAAGGCGAGCGCATCGTGCTCTCGCTCGAGCGAACGGGCGTCAAGCCCGGGGCCTATGTGATCGCCGAGGAGAGCGGCAACGCATCGTCATGGCGCTGATCGAGCTCGTAGGCGTCTGCCGGCGTTTTCGGCTCGGCGAAAGCGAGGTCATGGCGCTGGCCGACGTGGACCTCGCCATCGACGCCGGCGAGTATGTTTCCATCATGGGCCCTTCCGGCTCGGGCAAATCGACGTTGCTCAACATCCTGGGATTGCTCGATCGCCCAACGGCGGGCAGTTACCGGCTGGCCGGCAAGGACACCACGACGCTGGGTGAGGACGAACAGGCGCAAATCCGGCGCCAGACGATCGGTTTCGTCTTCCAGAGTTTTCATCTGGTGCCGCGCCTTTCCGCGTTCGAGAACATCGCGTTGCCGCTTGCCTTGGCCGGCGTACCCGCCGACGAACGGAAGGCGCGCGTGGAAGCCGCGCTGGCCGCCTTTGGCTTGAGCGAGCGCGCCCACCATCGCCCCGACCAACTCTCAGGCGGACAACGTCAGCGGGTGGCCATCGCGCGCGCAACGATCATGCGGCCGGCGGTGATCCTCGCCGATGAACCGACCGGCAACCTCGATTCGGCAACCGGCGCCGACGTGGTGCGCCTGTTGGAATCCCTCAACGCGCAGGGGGTGACGCTGATCATGGTGACCCATGACCCGGCGCTGGGCCAGCGCGCGCGCCGGCGCATTCGCATGCAAGATGGCCGTAAGATTGGCGATGAGGTGCGCTAAGTTCCCTGCAATCCATGTGCGCGCATGCGCGGCCGCGTCACTGCGAGGGCGCCCGTGAAGGCCAGCGACACCCTGCATTTCGCGCTGCGGGCGGCGACGGCCTATCCGTTGCGCACCACGCTGATGATGCTCGCGATGGCCATCGGCGTTGCCGCCGTCGTCGTCCTCACGGCCTTGGGCGAAGGCGCACGCCGTTATGTGATCAACGAATTCTCCGCCTTGGGCTCCAACCTCGTCATCGTGCTGCCGGGCCGCTCGCAGACCGGCGGCTTTTCGCCGATCAACGCCATCACCAACACGCCGCGCGATTTGACTCTCGAGGACGCCCAGGCGTTGGCGCGCCTTCCCATGGTCAAGCGCACGGCCCCGATCGCGGTGGGCACCTCGGAAGCCGTTTGGCGCGGCCGCCTGCGCGATGTGACCATCGTCGGCACCACGCCCGACTATGCCCGCATGCGCCGCCTCGAGATCGCACAAGGACGTTTCTTGCCGGAGGAAGCGCCTCATGCGGCGGTGGCGGTGATCGGCGCCAAGCTGCAAAGCGAGCTCTTCGGCGCCGAGCCCGCGGTCGGCCAAATCTTGCGCCTGGGCGATCGCCGCGTGCGCGTCGTCGGCGTGCTGGCGCCGTTCGGCCAAGGCCTGGGCATGAACGTCGATGAAATCGTCATCATACCGGCGGCCGTTGCGCAGGCGATGTTCAATTCCAATACCTTGTTTCGCATCCTCATCGAAGCGAGCGAGCGGGAAGCGCTTGGCGCGGCGAAAACCGCGGCGGAGGCGCTCTTGAAAATGCGTCACGACGGGGAAGAAGACGTCACCGTGATCACCCAGGACGCCGTCTTGACGACCTTCGACCGCATTCTCTCGGCGCTCACCTATGGCGTCGCGGCAATCGCCGCGGTGAGCCTCGCGGTCGCCGGCATCCTCGTGATGAACGTGATGCTCGTCGCAGTCACGCAGCGCACCGCCGAAATCGGCCTGCTCAAGGCGTTGGGGGCGGAGTCGCGCACGATTCGTCGAGCCTTCCTCGCAGAAGCAGCCTTGCTTTCGCTGGTGGGCGCGGTTGCAGGCTTTCTGCTCGGAGAAATGGGCGCTTGGGCCTTGCGCAGCTTCTTGCCCATGTTGCCTGCGCAAGCGCCGATCTGGGCCATCGTCGCCTCCCTCTTCACGGCGCTGGCGACAGGCCTAACCTTCGGCATGTTGCCTGCGCGTCGCGCCGCGCAGCTTGACCCCGTGACAGCCTTGATGCGGCATTGACATGCGCGCAATGGACGAGATCGTTTACGCCTGGCGGGCCATGACGGCGCATCGCCTGCGCAGCTTCCTCACCCTCCTGGGCATTGCCGTTGGCATCACGGCGGTGATTCTGCTCACCAGCATCGGCGAAGGCTTGCATCGCTTCATCCTGGCCGAATTCACCCAATTCGGCACGCATGTCGTCGAAATCGCGCCGGGCAAGACCGTCGCCTCCGGCGGCCCCGGGGGGCTGCAAACCACCGTGCGGCTTTTGACGCTCGAAGACGCAAAAGCCTTGGCGCGCCTGCCTGGCGTTCAGGCCGTGACCCCCATCGTCTGGGGCAACGCCGAGGTATCGGCAAAAGGGCGGGTGCGGCGCACGACCGTGCAAGGCGTCGGTCCCTTGCTGCCTGAAATCTATCGGCTCAGAGTCGATGTCGGGCGCTTCCTCTCGGACGAACCTTTCGACGCCGCGCGCCCCCAGGCCGTTCTGGGCGCTGCCCTGAAGCAAGAGCTTTTCGGCGCCGAGCCCGCGCTGGGCGAATGGCTGACGATCGCGGGCATGCGCTTTCGCATCATCGGCGTCATGGAAAAGAAAGGCCAGTTCCTCGGCATGGATCTCGACGACACGGTCTATGTCCCCGCCGCCCACGGGCTTGCGCTCTTCAATCGCGAAGGCCTCATGCGCATCAATCTTTCCTATCGGCCGGAACTTTCCGCACAAGAAATCGCCGAGCGCGTGAAAACAGCGCTCGCGGCGCGCCACGGCCGCGAAGACTTCACGCTCACCACGCAAGAAGACATGCTCAAAACGCTTTCCAAGATCCTCAACGTGATCACCCTCGCGGTGGCGGCCTTGGGCGGAATCTCGCTGGTCGTCGGCGCGGTCGGCATCGTCACCATCATGACCATAGCGGTGGCCGAGCGCACCCAGGAAATCGGGCTTTTGAAAGCGTTGGGCGCGCCTCGGCGCACGATCCTCGGCCTCTTCCTCGGCGAAGCAGCGCTGCTTGCCGGCGCCGGCGGACTCTTTGGCCTGGTGCTGGGCCTGGGCATTGCCCAGGGGGCTTCCCTCGTGATTCCCCAATTGCCCGTGAGCACCCCGCTTTCCTATGTGCTCTTGGCGGAAGCGAGCGCGATTGCGATCGGTCTTCTGGCAGGCCTCTATCCTGCAGCGCGCGCGGCCCGCCTCGACGCCATTGAGGCCTTACGCGCGGAATGAAGCCATGAAGCTCGCTCTCGTGCGACAGCGTTATACCCCCTACGGCGGCGCCGAACGCTTCCTCGCGCTCGCCATCGAGTCACTCGGAAAAGCCGGCGTCGACGTGGAAATCATCGCGCGCAGCTGGCAAGGCACCGTCGTGGCGCGTCGCTGCGATCCCTTCTACCTCGGCCGCACTTGGCGCGACATGAGCTTCGCGCGCTGCGTGCAGCGACTGCTGCGCAGCGAGCGATACGATCTCGTGCAAACGCACGAACGCATCCCAGGCTGCCATGTCTATCGCGCCGGCGACGGCGTGCATGCCACCTGGCTCGAGCTCTCCGCCAAGCCCTGGCGTTTGTCCTGTTGGCACCGCTATACGCTGGCTGCGGAAGACGCCCTGTTCCGCGCCCCCGATCTCCGCGCCGTGATTTGCAACTCGCATATGGTTGCCGCCGACATCGCGCGCCGCTGGCCGATGGCGGCTGCAAAAATCACCGTCATCCACAACGGCGTCGATCTCGAGCGATTCCATCCACGCCTGCGCAACGAGCGAAGCCGTGTGCGCGCCCG
>JAOADW010000058.1 GCA_026417115.1 Rhodocyclaceae bacterium | reverse complement strand
AGGCGTGTCCCGGGAGTCGGCGCGCGCAAGCAGCGCCCTCAGGTTGGCTGCTGGCACGGAGAAATGATACCCCTGGAAGGCGTCGACGCCGAGTTTTTGCAAGACGGCGACCGCGCGCGCATCCTCGACGAATTCGGCGATCGTCATCTTGCCCAGGCCTTTGGCGACCTCGACGATGGCGCGCACGACTAAGCGGTCTTCGCGGCTGTCGGCGATGTGGCGGACGAATTGGCCATCGATTTTGATCGCATCGGCGGCCAGATGCTTGAGGTAAGAAAACGACGAGAAACCGGCGCCGAAATCGTCGAGACAGACGCGGCAGCCCGCGGGCCGCAGGGCATCGAGCAAGCGGTTGGCATCGTGCATGTCGGCGATCGCTACGGTTTCGGTGACCTCGATCAACAGGCGTTGGGGCGAGACGTCGTGCTTTGCCAGGGTTTCCAGGACGTATCGGGGGAAACGCGCCTCGGCGAGCGTGCGTCCAGAGACATTGACCGCGAGCCCGGAAAGCTCCGGGTGACGCGCAAGCGTCGCTGCCGCCGCATCCACCACCCAGCGATCGATATCGACGATGCGGCCTGTTTTTTCCGCGGGCGCGATGAAGTGCAGTGGGGAAATGTATTGTCCGCTCTCGGGGTCTTTCATGCGCAACAGGGCTTCGGCGTGCAGAAGGCTGCCGTTTGCCGCATGGATGCCCTGGAAATGCAGCTCGAATAGATCGTCCGCAAACGCGCGCTCGATGCGTTCGCTCCAGCCCAACCGCTCGATCGCGCCACGATCGGCCTTGCCGTCATAGAGACGCCAGCCGTTCTTGCCGGCATTCTTGGCCTGGTACATGGCGAGATCTGCAGCGGCGACGAGGTCTGGCATGGTGTCCGCATGCTGGGGAAACGTCGCGATGCCCATGCTTGCGGTGATGCGCAGATCACGGCCATCGAACGAAAAGGGGAGGCGCGCGATGCCGCGTATGATGCGCTCGGCGAGGCTCTCGACTTCTTCCACGCGCTCGAATTCGGGCACGAGCAGCGCGAATTCGTCGCCTCCGAGCCGCGCGAGAATCTCGTTGCGCCGCACGATCGAGGCGAGCTCGTTGGCCACGCGCACGAGCAAGGCATCGCCCGCGCGGTGGCCGAAGTGGTCGTTCAAATGCTTGAATTCGTCGAGGTCGAAGAGCATCAGGGCGCATTGGCTGCGCCGGCGCCGCGCCTCGAGCAGTGCGCGCTCAAGCGCTTCCTCGAAGCGGCGGCGGTTGTAGAGGCCGGTCAGTCCATCCCGCTCGGCCAGATAGATGAGCTGCTCGGCGTTGCGCCGCTCTTGTGTGACATCGTCATAAAGCCAGAGGCGCCCGATCAGGCGCATCTCCTCGTCGCGCACGGGACGGCAGATCTGCACGATGATGCGGCCATCGTTCATCACGAGCTCGGTGGAGTCGGAAATTTCCTGTGTGCCCGGCACATGCAGCACGAGGCGTGAGAAATGGTCGGGCTGAGCAAGCCGACCGCCCGAGCGGGCAAGCAGGTCGCGCGCCGGCTGGCCGATGACCTTCGTTTCTTCGGGAATCAACCACATGCGCTTGAGCGCGTCGTTGAGATAAAGCACGCGCTCGGCGCGATCGACGAGCAAGACGCCCGTGTTCATCGCCTCCAGGAGCGACACCAGGCGCGCATGCTCGTCATGCGCGGTGACCAAGGCCGCGGCCGTTTCGCGCCGCGCAGCCTCGAGGGCGGATAGGCGGGCGGCGATTTCGTCGGCCATGCGGTTGAACTCGGCCCCTAGGCGGTCCAATTCGTCGCCTTCCTTCAAGGCGGGCGCGCGCGCCTCCAAATCGCCTGTGGCGAAGGCTTCTGCCGCCTTGTTCAGGTGCTCGATGCGCCGCACCAAGTTCAAAGCGGCATACAGGGTGGCCGCGGCGGCCACGAGCGCTGCCAAGACTGCCCAGGACGCGGCGGAACGGCCAAACTCACGCCAAAGCTCCGCCGTGGCTTTCGTGTCGATGCCATAGCGCACGCGCGCGGCCGCCACTTTCGCTTCGAAATCGCGCACGGCGTCTTGGGCATTCGCCACGAGCTCGACTTGGCCTGCGCGTGCCAACTCGCGCCCGGCGGCGTCTTCGACACGGAGATAGGCGATCTCACCCAGGCTCGCGAGCTCTTGCACGATCTCGGCCAGCGTCACATAGTCGCGCTCGAGGATCGGGCCAGAAAGCGCGGCGGAAAGCTCCGTCTTCAGCGTCTGCGCGCGCGCATTCACCTGGCGTTCGGCAAAGGCCTGGAGCTCACGCTGCGCCAACCACACCAAAGCGCCGAAGACTACCAGATGTAGCGATAAGACGAGTGGAACGAGCCGCCATTTGAGCGATGTGTGAAGCAGGCTCATCGTGTGGCCATCATGCGCTTGAGGTCGTCGACGAAGGGATCGAGCGCGGCAAGATCCGCCGCCGTCACGGGCTTCAAGCCGTCATGTCCCAGAGCCTGGAAGAAGGCTTTGCCCTCCGGCGTTTCATTGGCGAAGCGAAACAGGTTCTGCTGCAAGCGTGCGATGCGCTCTTCACCGAGGCGTCGGTGCGCCAGATAGAGCAGCGGCGGCGTCGGTCTCAGGCGCACCAGCACGCGTACGCGCTCATTCCAATCGCCGCCAATCTGCTTCAAGGTGGTGACGGAAACGATGGCCGCCGCCGAATCGCCATGCGCAAGCGCGGCGAGCGAATTGGCGTGCGAGCCCATGGGCTTGATCGTGATCTCTCGCCCAGGCGGCATGCCGATTTCGGCGAAATATCGGCGCGCGGCCAGCGACAGATTGGCAAGCGCATCCGAAGTCGTCACCACCTTGCCGCGCAACTCGCGCACATCGCTGAGCGGCGAATCCCTCATGACCACCAGCAAGGGCTCGAGATCGGTCAAAGGGCGCGCGAGCGGCGCATAGCCGTGCTCTCGCTCGGAGATGCGCCCGAAGTAGGGCGAGGTGGCGATCACGTCGTATTCGCCGGCTGCGCAACGTTCGAGATAAACGGCGTAGGAAGGCGCCGACTCGAGCATCGCGGGGCGCGCGAATTCGCGTTCGAGAAAGGCGCGCAAGGGTTCATAGAGCTCGGCGAGCTTACGCGCGGAAAGATAGGGCACGACGCCCAGGAGGAGTGGCTTGTCGGCGGCAAAGACAACTCTGCTGGCGCACGCCGCGCCCAAGGCGAGCAGGAGTCGGCGGCGAGTCAAAGAAAAAAACATCGGCTTCTCCTTCTTCCTCGTTTGGCCAAGGGCCTGCCCTTGCCGGCAGCGCATGAGGGAGCGCTGCACGCGCAGGAAAGGCTTGGCCGGCTGTGGGCCTTGCTGCGTTCAAACGCGCTCGCATCGAACTCCCTGAGGAAACCCCTTCCCATTGCCGCCTTTGCATTTAGCCATTATATCCCCCCTTGGACTCCTCGCGTGCACCGAAAGAGGCGAGGCGGAAATCGATGAGGCGGGAGAGCAACGCGGTGCTCGCGCTCTCGACCTCGCGCCGCCTCGCCTCGAGGCTTTCATTGGCGCGGCCTGCTTCGATGAGCCGCGCCGCCGCCTCATGCACGCGCGCATGCAGCGCGACGATCTCGTCGAAGGCTGGCAGGCCGCCATATTTGAAGCGCGCGGAAGCGGCAAGCCAACGGCCCAGCACGCAGGCGCGGGGGTCGTTTTCCGGCGCTTCGCGCGCAGGCGCAGCAAGCCAGGCGAAAAGCTCCGCGAGCCAGGCGCGATGCGCCGTTTCGGCGGCATATAAGGCTGCCTCTTCACCCGCGAGCGCGCGCGGCGCCTGGCGCCACGACAAAGGCGGCTGCCAGTGCGTCTTCCAGGAGAGGAGTTCGGCGGCGGGCATGGGTTTGCTGATGCCATAGCCTTGGCCAGCCTCGCAGCCTAAATGCAGCAAGGTCAGTCCCACCGCTTCGCTTTCGACGCCTTCGGCCACGACCAGCAGATCGAAAGCCTGACCAAGCCCGACGATCGCTTCTATGATCGGCAAATCCTTGTGCCCCGCTGCCAGGGAAGCGACGAAGCTGCCCTCGATCTTGAGCGCGGCAAGCCCGCGCAGGCGCAGATGCGCAAACACCGCATAGCCGGCGCCGAAGTCGTCGAGCGCAACCGTGACGCCGAGCGCATTGGCCGCCGAGATCGCCGCCTGCGTGCGCGCATAGTCGGCAACCAGCGAGGACTCGACGAGCTCGAGCTGCAATAGCCGCGGCGGTGCATCGGCATGCTGTGCAAGCAGCGCCGCTAAGCGCGCGCCGAAATCGGCGAGGGCAAAAAAACGCGGCGAAAGATTGACCGCCACGGCGATCTCCTCCCCTTCGGCGCGCCAGGCGGCGATCTGGCGCAAGGCCTCGGCAATCACCCAGGTATCGAGCTCGAGCTCCAAAGGGGTGCCGGCGAGAAAAGGCAGGAATTCGCCCGGCGAAAGTAATCCCTTTTGCGCGTGACGCCAGCGCAAGAGCGCCTCGCAGCCGAGGAGCTCGCCGCTGCGCAAGCCCACCTTGGGCTGATAGAAGAGCTCGAACTCGCGCAGCGCCAGGGCGCGGCGCACTTCGTTGAGCCACGCGCGCCGCTGCGCAGCGTTTTTGTCGTCCTCGACGTCGAAATAGACCCAGCGACCGCGGCCGCTGCTCTTGGCGGCATAAAGGGCCTGGTCGGCATGGCGCAACAGCGTTTCGGCCTCGCCAGCGTCATCGGGAAACAGCGTCACGCCGATCGAGGCGCCGACCTGTAGCCGCAGGCCATCGATCTCGCATGGCGCGGAAAGGGCTCCGAGCAGGCGCTGACAGACCTCATCGATGGCGTCGGAGGACTCGAGATTGGGCAACAGGAAGGCGAATTCATCGCCGCCCATGCGCGCAACGGTATCGCCGGCGCGCATCACCTGCCGTAACCGGCGGGCGATTTCGATCAGCACCTTGTCGCCGACCTGATGGCCGAAGCGATCATTGATGGGTTTGAAACCGTCGAGATCGAGATAACCCACGGCCAGGCGCGCTTGACTGCGCCGCGCCTGCGCCAGAGCCTGATCGAGGCGGTCGGTAAAGAGCGCGCGATTGGGTAGCCCCGTCAGCGCATCGTGGCTTGCCAGGTGGTCGAGCTGCTCGAGCAGCGCAGCGCGCTCGCGGAGGGCCTCGTGCAGGCGGCGCAAAGCCTGTACGAGAGGGGCCGTGAGCGAATCGTTTTCCTCGGCGGAAAGCGCAGGCAAGGCGGGCGCATTCAGCTTTTCTCCGAGCGCCGTCAGCGCTTGCGCCAGACGCGAAAGCTTTCGCGCATGCTGACCGTAAATGCGCATGGCAGGCAAGGCGATGAGAACGCCCAGCAGGAAGAGCGCCAACATGAAAGCCACGGCCTGCCGGCGCTGGCTGGCGATTTCCGTCTCGAATTGGTCGTGCGTTGCGCGCGCGCGTGTCTCGACCCATTCCGAAAGCGCGGCGAGGAAGCCCACGTTGCGCCGGCGCAAGAGATCCTTGTAAGGCGGAAGGGCGGCAATCTCGACGGCGCCGACTTCGGTAGCCATCTGCGCGAGCGCGCGCAGATCGGAAAGCTGAGCGGCAAGCTCGGGACAGGGCACGCTACAGAGTCGCTCGAGGCGCCTTTCCATGGCGTCGAAACGATTGACGAGGCGCCGATGGATGCGATAGATGCCCGCTTCATCATAATGGCCTAGTTCCACGCCCTCGAGCATCTCGTCGAGTTCGACCTCGAGCTCCATCGCGGTGGCCGCCAAGCCGAGCGCGAGGGTCGCCATCTGGTTCTGCCTTTGGAGATGCTCTTGCAGCCTTTCGTGTTGCCCAAAGAAATGGATGGAAAGAAGGAAGATCAGCGCAAGGGCAAGCAGAACGAGGACGCCGATTGGCCAAGCAAGCCGCCAAAGGAAGCGCCACGCAGTGCGCGCCTCGCTCATCTACCCTCCGCGGCCAGGCGTTCCCAGTCCTCGAGCGTCATGCGCGCGAGAAAGCGAAAGCCTTGGCCATCGCCTTCGATGATCAGGGTCACGCCTTCAGGTTTGGGGAGGTAGCCCAGCGCATCCATCATCACCGTGCTATGGCCCGCTAGGGCGCGATTGGCGCCTTTGGGTATCCGCTCGGCAAGCAAGGCCTTGAAGCGCTCGATGTGGGGCGCGATCTCCTCGTCGGTCAGGTTCGAGGTGGCCATCAGCCGCGGTTCGATACGATAGGAACCAAAGGCGAGCTCGGCGAATTCGCGCGTGCGGCAAAATGGGCTTGCCAGCACTTCGCCGATGGGAATGCGCAGCCTCCGCAAGGCCGCCTGGAGGCGCCGCGCTTGCTCGCGCCCCAGATCGGACAGGGGCCGCTGGGTCGAGCAATCGGCAAGATCCACCTTCGGCGCGCGGTCTGGGCGGGAAAGATCGGTGGCGCCATGACGCACATAAAGCGTGTAGCCTCCCATGCGTAGCTGCGCGAGAATCTTCGCATCGAGCGGCGGGGGATCGGTCACCGCCCATGCCAGTTGGACGAACCAGGCAAGCAAGAGAAACAGCTGTCTGCGCAGGCTAATCAGGGACATCGGCTTCTCCTTTTTCCAACCACCGACTCAATTTGTCCGCCAGCGCCGCACGCGTGACCGGCTTGGCGAGGAAGTCGTCCATGCCGGAAGCGAAACAGCGTTCGCGATCCGCCTCCAAGACACTCGCGGTGAGCGCGATGATGGGCACGTGGCCGCCGCGCGTCGCTTCGCGGCGGCGGATCTCCGCAGCTGCCTGATAGCCATCGAGCTCCGGCATCATGCAATCCATCAGGATGAGATCGAAGCGCTCGCTCTCCCACGCCTCGAGGGCGGCACGGCCATCGGCGACGGCGACCACCCGATGCCCGAGCTTGCCCAGCATGGCCTCGGCGATGCGCCGGTTGACCGCGTTGTCCTCCGCGAGCAGGATCTTCGCCTGGCGCATGGGCGCGGGCGCGCCATCTTGATCGAGCACGATGCGCATCGCGGCAAGCGGACAGGGCACTTCGAACCAGAACGTCGAACCTCGTCCCGGCGCACTCTCGACCCCGATCTTTCCCTCCATGAGCTCGATCAGTCGCTTGCAGAGCGCAAGCCCTAGACCCGTGCCGCCAAAGCGGCGCGTGGTCGATGCATCCGCTTGTGCAAAGGGCTGGAAAAGCCGTTGGAGGACATCCGGCGCGATGCCGATGCCCGTATCGCGCACTTCGGCGCGCAAGATGCCCTCGCGCCAGCTCATGACGACGCCGACCTCGCCCTGGTCGGTAAACTTGAGCGCATTGCCGATGAGATTGACGAGCACCTGGCGGATGCGCAAAGCGTCGCCCAAAAGGGTATCCGGCACGCAGTCTTCGCAGCTCGCGGCAAAACGCAAACCTTTTTTCGCCGCGAGGGGCAGGAAAAGCCGCCGTAATCCCTCGATGAGCTCCTGCGGCAAAAAGGGCGCACGATGCAAGGACAGGGCTCCCGCCTCGATCTTGGACAGATCGAGGATGTCATTGAGGATGCCGAGCAGATGGTTGGCCGAATCGCGGATGGTTTCGACCTGCTCGCGCTGCTCGGGCGACAAGGGTGTATCGAGCAAGAGTTCCGCCATGCCAATGACGCCGTTCATCGGCGTGCGGATCTCGTGGCTCATGTTGGCGAGAAACTCGGCTTTCGCGCGCGCTGCCGCCTCGGCCGCCTCCTTTGCCGCAATCAAGGCGCGCTGTTGCTCCCGGCGCAGCGAAATGTCTCGGAACACCGTCACGGAGCCTGCATAGCGGCCATGTTCGAGAATCGGTGCGGAAATGACTTCGACGGGTATGCTGCGCCCGTCGGCCCGGAAGAATTCTTCCTCTCCGACGAAACGCTGGCCTTTCGCCACTGTCGCCAGGATTTCGCAAAGCTCTTCTTCACAAGGGGTATCGGGCGGCTCATGAAAGATGCAGTGGCCGCGCTGCCCGATCACCTTTTCCGGCGCATGGCCGAGCAGATCGACGAAGGCCGGATTGACGTAACGCACGATGCCTTGGCGGTCGGTCAAATAGAGCCCATCGCCCATCGTGCGCGTGATCGTCGCCAGCTCCTCGCGCTCGGCGGCAAGCTTTTTCGCGCCCACCGCAAGCCGCCAGAGCGCGAGCGCGAGCAGCGCGAGCGCAAGGCCGGCTGCCGCCATCTGCCAGTAAAAATCGCGGTAGATGGTGGCGAGCGAGGCTACCGGCGCATAGCCGATCAGATAGCCGGCATGGTTGCCAGCGACATCGTTGATCGGCACGAAGGCGGCCGTCCACCATTCGCCATCATGCCAGGCCGCGCGTGCGAAGCGACGGCGCGCCGCAAGGGCGCTCGCTACCTCCGCGTCTGTCGCCAGAATGGCGTCGATTGCGCGCTGCGTCGGCGAGCGCGGCGCCGTATCGGGCAGCTCGAGTTTCGGATCCTCGATGAGGTAGTGCGGAGAAATCTCCGCCACACCGAAAAGATGCGCACGTTCTTGCCACACGACACCCGTGGTAGCGTCCTTGGCAAGGATCAGCGCGTATTCATGCGTTGGCGCGATGCGCTCGAGCACATGGCGCAAGGTTTTGAATCCCACGCTGATCTCGGCGGCGCCGACGAATTCGCCTTCCCGACGCAAGGGGAAGACGAAGCGGAAGCCAGAGACGAGGCGGCCGATCTCGAACCCATACACCGGCCTTCGTTCCTGCGTGACGAGGCGCACCGAGGGACGCACCTCGAGCAGCGAATCGCCGAACTTGTCCGGCTGATGCATGCGCAAGAAACTGCGGCCATCGGGCGTGAAGACCTGCATCTGGCGGACCCCTTGCGCCGCGAGCCGCTCATAAAGAGGCGCAAGCAACCGGTAGAGCTGGCCGCGCAGGCGACTGGCTTCGGCTTCTTCCTCGGCGCAGACGCCAGCGGCGACGAGGGTGAGCACGTCGGGTTCGAGGAAATAAGACTGCAGCACGGCTTCCGCGAGCAAGCGGTGCTGCTCGATGGCCGCACGATAGGCGGTTTCCACGACTTCGATCTCGCGCATGAATTCCTGGTTCTCCATCACCTGGCGTTCGCGCCATAACCACGCCGAGAGCGCGAGCCAAAGCGCGAGCGCGAGCCCCAAATAAGGCCAGGGACGATAGAACAAGGAACGCGACAGCATCTCCTGCATCAGAAATTGCCTTGACGGGGTATCGTGCGGTTCTGCAAATAGCCGCGCACGACGTCGTAATCGGCGTCCTGCGCCGGCGCCGCGCCATGCCGGGTGGGTTCTCCCCAGCGCGCGCGAATGGCGGGATCGACCTCGAGCAAGAGCTTGCGCAGCCGCTCCCGCCGCGCCGGATCGATGCGGCCGCCATGCGCGACGAGAGCAAGCGCCGGAAAGGGCGGGGATTCCGCGAGGATCGTCAAGCCCAGATGCCGATATTTCTTCGCAATCGCGGTACGCAAGCTGCCGAGATCGTATTCGCCGCGCACCACCGCAAGGGCCACCGCGTCATGCTTGTCGAGGTAACGATAGCGGTTTTTCTCCAGGCTCGTGCCCGCGGCGCGCAAGAGCCCTTCGGCAGCAAGATAGCCGCAGGTCGAAAGGGGTTGGGTGAGCGCCACCTTCTTGCCTTGCATTTGCCGCAGCGTCATATTTCCCTCTACCGCCACGAGCGCGCAAGTATAGGTGGCGGCGCCGTCTTTTTCTCGGAAATGGACGAGCGGCTCGGCCGCTGGCAAGCGTTTCTTGAGCTCGACATAGGGCAAGGGGCCCAAATAGGCAAGCTCGATCTGGCCGCTTGCGAATTTGTCGATGATCGCCTCGTAGCTGTCCGAATAGTCGATGCGGATCGCGACGCCGAGCTTCTCCGCAAGATAGTCGAGCGTCGGCTTCCAAGAGGCAACGACGGTTTCCGGCGCTTCCAGCGGCAAGGGGGCAAAGCGCCACTCTTCGGCGCGCGCAAGACCGATCGCCCAGACGATGCCAATGAGTAAGCCCACACACCTCATGAAAACTCCTTTCGCCAATGGGAAAGAAACGTTTCGCAGGCTGACGCGAAGGCAGAGAGCACGGTTTCATCAACCCGAGCGCCGCGCTTGGCGGCGGCTTCGATGTCCGCCGCCAAGCGTGCGAGCTCGCGCGCACCGACATTGGCGGCGGCACCTTTGAGCTCATGCGCGGCAGCGGCCAGGCGCGCTTCGTCCTGCGCGCGGGCAGCATCCTGGATGCGCTGGATGAGCACGGGCAGGCCTTCGGCGAAAATGGCGAGAATCTCGCGCGCGAGCGCCTCGTCACCGCCGGTTGCGGCAGCAAGCTGGGCGGCATCAAGCCATGCTTCGCGCGCGTTCTCTTCACTTTTCTTGCGTGCGGGAAGCCAGCGTGCAAGCACCGTCATCAAACGCGCGCGCGTGATGGGCTTGGAAAGATAATCGTCCATGCCGGCCGCGAGACAGCGCTCGCGATCGCCCTCGAGCGCATTGGCGGTCATCGCCACGATCGGCGTATGACGCGCACCCTCTTCGCCACGCCGGATTGCCGCCGTTGCAGCGAAGCCGTCCATTTCGGGCATCTGGCAATCCATCAAGACGAGATCGAAGGTTCCTTTCTGCCAGAGCTCGACGGCTTGCCGGCCATCGGTGGCAATTACGACCTCGCAGCCGAGCTTTTGTAGCATGCTCGCAGCGACGCGTTGATTGACGGCGTTGTCTTCGGCAAGCAGGACGCGCGCGCCGCGAAACAAGCCTTCGCCTTCCACATCAGGGACGGCCGGCGTCGCCGTCGTCGGCGCAAAGGCTGCGATCAGGGCGTCATGCACGCGCGATTGCGTGATCGGCGAGACGATGGGGTAAGCACCACGTTGCCGCCAGGCTTCCCGCTGCGCCGCGCCAGAGTCTGTGAGCACGACGAAGAGGGGCTTGCGCGCCGCCTTCGCCGCCGCAAGCCACGGCAAAGCCAACGCTTCCTCCACCACGAGCGCGCCATCACCGCCAGAAGCGAAGAATGTTTCCGGCTCATTGGCCGTTTCGGCAACCACCTGCCATGAGGCAAGCAGGTCTTGCCATAAGGTGCGGTGCGCTTCGTCGCCGCCCACCAACGCCAGCCGGCGGCCGCGCAAGGATGGCTCCAGGGACGCCGCCACCTGCGCCGCTTCGAGCGGCAGGCGCAGACGAAACTCCGAACCTTGGCCTTCGCAGCTTTCGACTTCGATGTCCCCGCCCATGAGCCGCGCCAGCCGCCGCGAGATTGCCAACCCCAAGCCCGTGCCGCCGAAACGCCGTGTCGTCGATGCCTCCGCTTGCATGAACGGCTGGAAAAGGCGCGTCATCGCTTCTGGCGCAATGCCGATGCCCGTGTCACGCACCGAGAACTCGATGCATGCGCCTGCGGCGTCTTCGCGCGTGCGCACGGCCAGCGCGATCTCGCCCTTTTCCGTGAATTTGGCGGCGTTGCCGAGCAGATTGACGAGTATCTGACGCAGGCGCCCCTCATCGGCCATGATGCCAGCAGGCACATCGGTCGCGACATGGACATAGGCCGTCACGGGCTTGCCGGCAAGCCGCGGCGCGACGAGCTCGAGGCAGCCGTCGAGGAAGGGACGCAAGGCGATCGGCGCGCGCGCCAGCGTCACCGCGCCGGCTTCGAGCTTCGAATAATCGAGGATCTCGTCGATCAAAGTCAGCAAGTGATCGGCGGAGAGCTTGATGGTGCGCACGAAACCCATCTGCTCGGCATCGAGCGCCGTCGTGAGCAAGAGATCCGCCATGCCGATCACGCCGTTCAGCGGCGTGCGTATTTCATGGCTCATGACGGCGAGGAACTCGGATTTCAGGCGCGCCGCGGCTTCCGCCGCCTCCTTGGCCTCCCGCAGGCGACGTTCCGTTTCTTCGGCGGCGCTGCGGTCCGAGAAGACCGCCACCGATCCTCCCCAGGGGCCTTCGTCGGCCAGCGGCGCGCCCGTGACCTTGACGGGCAGGCGGCTGCCATCCTTGCGAAAAAAGACCTCCTCGTCGGAGCGATAGATGCGCCCTTCCCGCATCGCGAGATGAATCGGGCATTCGGCGGCAGGCAAAGGCCGGCCGTCGGGACGATGATGATGGATGATCTCGTGCAAGGGCTGGCCGACGAGTTCGTCGGGCGTATAGCCCAACATGCGCGCGCCTTCGGCGTTCAGGAAGACGAGCCGACCGGCGCGATCCAGCGTATAGACGCCTTCGCCCAGGCAATCGAGGATCGCACGCAAGTAATTTTCCGTGCGTCGCGCCGCGAGTTCGGCGTTTTTTTGCGCCGTGATCTCGGTGCGGATCGAGACATAGCCAAGGGGCTTGCCGTCTGCGCCGGCGATCGGCGCGATGGTCGCCTGCACCCAATAGAGTTCGCCGTTCTTCTTGCGGTTGCAGACTTCGCCCTGCCAGACGCCGCCTTGCGCAATCGTGCGCCACATCTCGCGGTAATAGGCGTCGGGATGTACGCCCGATTTGAGGAGGCGATGGTTCTGGCCCAGCAGTTCCGCGCGCGTATAGCCCGAGACGGCGCAGAAACGGTCATTGACATAGGTGATCGCGCCCGTGATGTCGGTCATCGAAACGATCGCATGGGCTTCCAGCGTCGCCAGCAAGGCGGCAAGCGCCGGCTCCGCTGCCGAGGGGCCGCGCAGCCCAAAGAGTTCTGTCGGAAGCATGGCAGAGGACATGGATAAGGGCTAATATTACATCGTTGTGCTCAAATTTCCGCCGGGTCGACATCGATTTGCCAGCGCAGCCCGCGCATAGGGCGAAGGCTTTCCAGCGCGGGCCTCCAGACGTCCAGAAAGGCGCGCAAGGCGCGCCGGCTCGACGACTCCACCAGCACCTGCGCGCGCGCGCGATTCTTGAGCCGGGGCAGGCGCATCGGCACGGGTTCATAGATCGCAACCTCCGCCGTCTTGGGCACTGCCCCCGTCGCCGCGCCGAGAAACCCAAGCGCCGCTTCCATGCTGTGAGCATGCACGCGCAACACGGCCTGAAAGCTGAAGGGAGGAAAGCGCGCGCTTTCCCGCTCGGCGAGCTGCGCGCGCGCGAATGCGTCGTAATCATGACGAATCAGCGCCGCATAGAGGGGGTGATGGGGAAATTCCGTTTGAATCAAGACGCGCCCCGCTCCCGTGCGCCGCCCCGCACGTCCCGCGACCTGCATCAATTGCGCGAACAGGCGCTCGCTGGCGCGAAAATCGGCAGCATAGAGCGAGGCGTCGGCGCCCACCACGCCCACGAGCGTGAGCAGGGGGAAATCATGTCCCTTGGCCAACATCTGGGTGCCGACCAGGATATCGGCCGCGCCCTCATGGATGCGCGCCAACAGCGCCTGCCATTTTTGCGGAGAAGCCGCCGAGTCCCGATCGATGCGCACGATGCGCGCGTCAGGAAAGCGCTCGCGCAAGCGCGCTTCGATCCGCTGCGTGCCTCGCCCCAGCGGCAAGAGATCGACGTTGCCGCACGCCGGGCATGACGTAGGAATCGAATGACTGCCGCCGCAGTGATGACATATGAGTTTTCGTTGCGCAAGATGCACGACGAGTCGCGCTGCGCAGCGCGTGCATCCCGACACCCATCCACAGGCGGCGCAGGCCAGCACCGGCGCATAGCCGCGTCGGTTGAGGAAGACGAGGCTTTGACAGCCGCGGGCGAGATTCTCGGCAAGCGCCATCAAGAGCGCCGTGCTGACGCCGTCGTGCATTTTCTCGCGGCGTGTGTCGATCAAGGCGACTGCCGGCAGCTCGGCCTCCCCTACGCGCGCCGGCAGCGTGAGCAGCCGATAGCGGTGGGTGAGGGCATGGTGATAGCTCTCCAACGCCGGCGTGGCCGACCCCAGCACGATCGGCGTCTGCCGCTGCCGCGCACGCCAGACGGCGAGGTCGCGTGCGGAAAACAAAAAGCCTTCCTGCTGCTTGTAAGACGGATCGTGCTCCTCATCGACGACGATCAGCCCCAAACGCGGCATGGGCGTGAAAACCGCCAGACGCGTGCCGATGACGATGTCTAGACGTCCGGCAAGCGCCTCCAAAAACGCCTGGGTGCGCGCTCCTGGAGCCACGGCGCTCGTGGCGAGGGCGATTGACCGCTCGGGAAAGCGTGCGGCGAAGCGCGCCGCGAGTTGTGGCATGAGCCCGATCTCCGGCACCAGCACCAGGACTTGCTGACCACGCGCGAGCGCCGCAGCCGCCGCCCGCAGATAGACTTCGGTCTTGCCGCTGCCGGTCACGCCGTGGAGCAGGAAACAGGCGTAGCCTTCGGCGCCTTCGATCGCTGCAAGGGCTGCCGCCTGTTCCGCATTGAGCGCCGGCGGCTCCGCCGGCACCGCCTGCGGGCGCATGCAGCGGCTGCCGCGCGGCAGTCGGCCGGCGCGCAACAACGGGGGCAAAGCAAACGCCACTGCCTGGCCCAGCGGACACTGGTAATACTCGGCAGCGAAGCGCACGAGCTCCAGCCATTCGCGCGGCAACGCGGGCGCGCCCTCGATGAGCCGCGCCCGTTTGAGCGCCGGCGCCTTGTTTTGCGGCGCCGAATGCGCGCGCCCGATGACGAGACCGATCTTGCGCGCGGCGCCAAAGGGCGCCTCCACCAAACGCCCACAGGGATCATTGCCGTCGAGGCCCTCGAGGAGATACGTAAAACACTGAGAAAGCGGCACATCGACCGCGACATCGACTTGATCCATTTAGCGCGAAATGCTTGCGCAATACATTGCGATTTTGTGACCAACCCTCTGTCGTCGCACGACTTTTTCTGGGCGAAAGAGCCTGTGGATAATTTTGTGCGTAATTTTCCCAAAAATGGCGCACGCCGCGCAAAAATCTATTCAAAGGCAGAGAACAAAGCCTCTTTGCGCCGCAGAATTCTGCAATGAATCAATACGTTATACAAACCGCGGGGGCTTTTTCCTGCGCTTTTACGCCTTTTGCGCCGAGAACACGTCGCTGTGCATAAGTCAAGAGGGTAGGCGTTTTTAGCCTCATGGCCTTAGGCGCGCACGCTTTCGCGCGGGAACGCATGCACTGCTTCGATGAGCGCGGCGACATGCTCAGGCGGCGTCGCCTGATGGATGCCGTGACCGAGGTTGAAGACATGACCGGTGCGGCCTGGGCCAAAACTCGTCAGGATGCGCTGGGCTTCGCGCACGACGACTTCCGGGGGGGCAAACAACGCCATGGGGTCCATGTTGCCTTGCAGCGCCGTCTTCTCCGTCAGGCGAGCGCGCGCCTCACCCAAATCGATCGTCCAGTCGAGCCCCACCGCATCACACCCGACGGCGGCGATTTTCTCCAGCCATTGGCCGCCCCCTTTGACGAAGACGATCGCAGGCACGCGTTCGCCCTCATGGTGCTTGATCAGCCGCGCAAGCACAGAGCGCAGATAGGCAAGTGAGAATTCTTCGAACGCCGACGCCGAGAGGATGCCGCCCCAGCTTTCGAAGATCTGCACCGCCTGGGCGCCCGCTTCGATCTGTGCATTCAGATAGGCCACCACCGCATCGGCCGTCACGGCAAGAATGCGGTGCAAGAGGTCTGGCCGCGCATAGAGCATCGTCTTGAGCGTGCGGAAGTCGTGGGAGCTGCCGCCTTCGACCATGTAGCACGCAAGCGTGAAAGGCGCGCCCGAAAAACCGATCAAGGGCACCGCATTGTCGAGCGCCCGGCGGATTTCGGCCACGGCGTCCATCACATAACGGAGATGATCCCAGGGGTCGGGTGCGGCGAGTGCACGAATCGCCCACTCTTCCCGCAAAGGGCGCTCGAACTTCGGCCCTTCGCCCTCGGCAAAATAAAGGCCCAGGCCCATCGCATCCGGCACCGTCAGGATATCGGAAAACAAGATCGCCGCATCGAGGTCGAAGCGCGCCAAAGGCTGTAGCGTCACTTCGCAAGCGAGGCTCGGGGTCTTGCAGAGCGCGAGAAAGGAGCCTGCGCGGCGCCGCGTCTCATTGTATTCGGGCAGATAGCGCCCAGCCTGGCGCATGAGCCAAACGGGCGTTCGATCGGTCGGCTCCATGAGGAGCGCGCGGAGGAAATTGTCGTTGCGGGGACGAGCCATGGCGGTAAAGAAACGGGGCAATCGCGACAGCGGCATTATGGCATGCAAGGAAACGATCACGGCGACGCAGGCCTGTGCGGCGAGGACAGGGAAGCAAGACGCGGCTTTGAATGCGCCTTGCGCCCCTCTTCTTTCTGCCTTCGAGCCCTCTCATGCCCTCGGGGATGCGCAAGGCAATTCAATCCAGGCCGCCAATCCGCCGCCTTCGCGGGGCTCGAGAGCCACTTGCCATCCATGGGCTTTCGCGAGTTCACGCACGATCGCAAGGCCCAAGCCGGCGCCGCCGGTGGTTGGACTCCGGGAAGTCTCGAGGCGTTGAAAGGGTTCGAACATCGCCGCAATGCGATCCGGCGGAATGCCGGGTCCGCGGTCCAGCACGCCGAGCCGGATCCGGTCGCCCCGCATTTCGCAGACGAGATCGATAGGGCCACTCGGCGCATAGCGGAGCGCATTTTGCAAAAGGTTCCCCAACGCACGGCGCAAGGCGCGTTGCGCGACGGCCTGATGGCAGGAAACAGCATGTCGATGGACTTTTCTTCCCTGCGCAAGGGCTTCTTGCTCGAGCTCGGACAACAGAGCGGCAAGATCCGTTTCGGCAGCCGGCTCACGCTCTAGCCCACGAGCGATATCGAGCAGGGTGGTGATGAGATCGTTCATCTCCTCGATATCATGCTCGAGACGCTCGATCAGCACCGGCGCCGGATTGCTCTTGAGCATTTCGAGCGCAAGCCGCATGCGCGCCAAAGGGGTGCGCAGATCATGAGACACCCCGGCAAGTAGAGTCGTGCGGGCGGAGACGAGATCGCGCACCTGCTGCGCCAGCGCATTGAAACGGCGCGCGAGCGAGGCGATTTCATGCGGCCCCTCTTCTGGCAACAGACAAGGGCGCTCACCTTGGCCAATGCTTGCCGCGGCGGCCTCGAAGCGTGCCAGCGGGGCCGTGATGCGTCGCGCCAACCAGACGGCACTGCCGAATGCGAACAAAAAGCCGCATCCCAGCGCGAGGACGAATGCAACCAGCGGTTGTGTGGCGATGCGCTCGCGCGGCACACCGACTGCAAGCGTGCCGCTGCCCGCGGGTAAATCGGCCCAATACCAAATCGTGCCGGCGACTGTTTCGCTGGCGAGGTGGCGCGGTGCGCCCAGGCGTCGGGAAAGGGATGCCTCGAGCAAGTAGAAAAAAGGGGGGTGCCATTCATCGATTCCCATGCCAGCAGGCTCGGCGCGTAACGCGAGTCGGTGGTTTTCCCACAGCTCATGCTCGAAGGCTGGGCGCGTTCGTGGCGGCAACTCGGCCCAGGTCTGCGCGGCGAGGATCATCAAGCCGGCGAGATCATCCGCCGCCCTGCGCGCCAGGGGAAGCATCAGAAACAAGGCAAAAAACAAAGAGACCAGCAACTCGACCAGTAAAAAGCCGCCCACCAAGAGCAAAGTGTTCTGTCGCACGAGGCTGGCCATCAAACCTCGCCGCCGTTCGGGTTGAACAAATAGCCAACGCCGCGCACGGTGCGTATATAGACGGGCGCGGCGGGATCCGGCTCGATCTTGCGCCGCAGACGGGCCACCCGGATATCGATGCTGCGGTCGAAAGGATCGCGCTCATAGCCTTTGAGCAGGTCGATCAACCGGTCGCGCGACAACACCCGATGGGGGCGCGCCATAAAAACCGCCAAGAGATCGAATTCCGCCGAAGTGAGGTGGACGTCCACCCCTTCGCGCAGGAGTCGGCGGGCTGCGAGATCGAGCACATAAGGACCGAAACGGAAAAGCCCCGGCGTTTCCCTGCTCGCCGGCGTCGCTCGGCCGCGGCGCAAGAGCGCACGCAGCCGCGCAAGCAGCTCACGAGGACCAAAGGGCTTGGCAAGATAGTCATCGGCGCCGACTTCAAGGCCAATGATGCGATCGATTTCCTCGCCACGCGCCGAAAGCATGAGAATCGGCACATTCGATTGGGCGCGCACCGCACGCGTGAGCGCTAGGCCGTCTTCTCCCGGGAGCATCAGATCCATCACGATCGCATCGGGGAACTCCGCCGACAGCGCTGCGCGCATCGCCGCGCCATCGGCCACGGCCTCGACGCGGAAGCCGTGGCTCGCGAGGTAGTCCGTGAGCAGCTCGCGTAATGCAGGGTCGTCATCGACGACAAGGATACGCGGAGACAAAGAGGCGTCCATATGATGGAAGTATAGCGCCGAGGCGGACTCGGGCTTGCGATAGAAACGCGCGAAACCTTTGGAAACAATTGGAAACCGATAGACACGCCAAAGACATGGCGTCGTTACGCGACTGAGCGAGGATGGCGTCCTCGTTCTGTGAGAAACCATGCGTCCACGACTCCCTCTCCTTGCCGCCTTGATGCTGATCACCTCGCCCTGTGGGAGTGAAACGCTCTCGGGGCACGATGACCTCGCCGCCCAGCGCCCGCTCAATCTCTCCTTGCCCCGCGAAAGACTGAGCAAGCCGGCAACGCCCTCAAATGTCAATGCCGAAGACCCTGTCATTCACGATCTTCGACAGGAGAAGTCGGGCATTGCGCCGGCAACCCCACGCTACGGCACAGGTTTCGAGGCACGGGAGCATGGCTATGCCGGTGCAGCTCCCCGATTCTCGGCCCCTGGGGACGCAAGCGGCGGCACCTTGCAGGGTGGAGCCGCAAGGGAGAGCGTAGGCATGGGCCGGAGGCGATGATCTTCCGCCCCCTCTGCTAGGGTAGGACATGGAAACACAAATGACCACGATTCTTCTCGTCTCCGGCATGCTGGTAGGCGCCATCTTCGCTCGCTTTCCCGACGCGGGTAATGGCATCGGGCGGGAACTCCTCAGCCGGCCATGCGGCGCCTTCGCAAGACGCTTACCCAAAGCCGTATCGTCTCCCGGCATCAACCACACCGTAGCAGGTCGGGCCGTTCAGAGGCGCTGTCAGCTGGGCGCCCACAAGTTTCGCAAGGGTTTCCGATCGTCCTCATCACTTGGAAGGAGCCGCCATGACTCACCTCAAGAAACTCACGATTCTTTGGATTTCTAGCACCTTGGTCGTCTCGGGCGCCGTTTTCGCGGCGGGCGGCGGCGGGCGAGGTGGATCAGGCGCGGGCCTCGCTGGAGGCCTCGGCGCCGATCCCCACCCTCGCTCGGCCCCCCAGGCTGTCCAAACCCAAACCCAGGCCCAAACCCAGACTCAAATGCAGACCCGCAATCAGCCTCCGCTGCACGAGGAGGCCCCCGTGCAGACACGACAGCAGACACATGCCGAGACGCAGACGCGCTCTCAATTGCAGACGCAGACGCACAAGCAAGTCGCGCCCTAAGGCAAGCCCGCGCGAAGCGAGAACCGGGTCGCGCTGAACCTGATCGTGCAGACCTGGCGAAGGTTCTCGAGGCACGGCAGGTAGGCCGGCCCGCCGCGGTGCTCATGGGGCTGCCAAACATACTATGATGGACGCTCAACGCCAGGAGCCGATTGAATGCGAAAAGGGTGGATCGCCTGCTGCTTGATCGTTCTATGCCCGGTGCGCGCCGCGGAGATTCCGTTGCGCGCAGAACAAGCCCAGCGTATGGGGGTCGTCGTGGACAGCGTCGCTGCCATCCCCGTGGCGAGCAGTGTACGATTACCCGCCCAAGTGGTCGTGCCCCCTGCGCAAATCGAGGTGATGGCTTCCGCGGTGCCGGCCATGGTGACCCACCTGCGCGTCGCCTCTGGAGAGGCAGTGAAAAAAGGGCAGCCCTTGCTGCGCCTACAGGGGGGGCAATTGCCCGAGCTCCAGAGCGCTTTCCTCGCCGCTCAAACCCAAGCGCGCCTGGCTATGGAAAAATTGCGCCGGGATGAGTCGCTCTTCGCCGAAGGGCTCATCTCGGCAGGGCGCCTCTCCGAAACACGCGCAGCGGCCGAACAAGCCCAGGCATTGGCGGCCGAAAAGCGCACCGCGTTGAGACAGGCGGGGTTGGCCGAGCCGAGCAGCGATCGGCCGCCTGTGCTCGGCGGTGTCGAATTGCGTGCGCCGTTCGACGGCGTCGTGCTTGACACCAGCGTGGCGCCGGGCCAGCGCGTCGACGCCATGACACCCCTCGTCAGACTCGCGCGCCTAGCGCCTCTCTGGCTCGAGATACAGGCCACTCCGGTGCAGGCCCGCGGCATCGGGCCCGGCGATGGCGTGCGTGTGCCCGGATGCGATGCGCCCGCAAAAATCACAGTGGTCGCCCCCCATGTGCAGGCAGCCAGTCAATCGCTGCTGATCCGCGCCGAGCTCGCGCGCCCCAAGGGCTGCGTCAAACCGTTCCAGTTCGTCCAGGTCGAGATCGCGCCGGCCAAGCACGCCGCAAAGGCGGCTTGGCGCGTGCCGGCGACCGCGGTTGTGCGTCACCGTGAGCAAAACTGGATATTCGTCGCCGAGGCGGAGGGCTTTCGCCCCGTTGCCGTGACTGTGATTGACGAGGCGGACGGCATGATGAACATCCTCGCCGAGTTGCCCGACGGCGCAAGGATCGCGATCCGTGGCGCCGCCGCGCTCAAAGCGAAATGGCTCGGCCTCGGCGCCCAGGAAGGATAGGATTGCCAGAGTGTTCCAGAAACTCGTCGAGTTCGCGCTGACCCAGCGACTCCTCGTGATCATCGGCGCATTGCTGCTCATCGGCGCTGGAGCTTTCGCGTTCCGCGAGCTGCCCATCGATGCCTTCCCGGACGTTTCTTCGACGCAGGTCAAGATCATCGTGAAGGCCCCAGGCATGACGCCCGAGGAGGTCGAAGCACGCATCGTGACGCCCATCGAGCTCGAGTTGCTCGGCATTCCTAATCAACGGGTCATGCGCGCCGTGGCGAAATATGCAATCGCCGACATCACGCTCGACTTCGTCGACGGCACCGACATTTATTGGGCACGCCAGCAAGTCAGCGAGCGCCTGGCCAATGTCATGAAGGACTTCCCGCCCGATGTTTCGGGGGGGCTTGCGCCGATCACGACGCCTCTCGGCGAGATGTTGATGTTTACGATCGAAGGCGACCTCTCGCTCGCCGAGAAGCGGACTCTTCTCGACTGGACGATCCGTCCCCAGTTGCGCGCATTGCCCGGCGTTGCCGACGTCAATGCGCTGGGGGGGTATGTGCGCACCTTCGAAGTCGTGCCCAACCTTCTCGCGCTCAAAGCGCGTGGTCTGACGCTTACCGACCTCAGGCGTGCATTGGAAGCAAACAACCGCAATGATGGGGCAGGCCGTCTCAGCGTCGGCGAAGAATCGTTCTTGGTGCGCGTCGAGGGCAACATCAAGACGCTCGACGACGTGCGCGCGATCTTGGTGCCTGACGCCAACCCGGCGCATCCGCCCCATGTCACACGGGTGGGCGACGTCGCCGAGGTCAGGATAGGCAGCCTTACGCGCTACGGATTCGTGACGCGGGGAGGTCAAGGAGAAGCCGTCGAAGGTCTCGTGCTCGGCTTGCGGGGCGCCAACGCGCGCGCGGTGGTCGAGAGCGTGCGAGCGAAGCTTGCCGAGATCCAACCCCTGCTGCCGCCCGGAGTGACGACGAAGATCTTCTACGATCGCGGTGCGCTCGTCGAGCGCGCCATTGGCACCGTCTCGAAAGCGCTGGCGGAAGCGATCGTGCTCGTTTTGGCATTGTTGCTCGCCTTTCTTGGCAATTTGAGAGCGGCCATCGCAGTCGCCTGCGTATTGCCGCTTGCAGCGCTCATCACCTTCATCCTCATGCGGATTTTCGGCATGTCCGCCAACTTGATGAGTCTCGGCGGACTTGCGATCGCCATTGGGATGCTCGTCGATGCCGCCGTGGTGGTCGTCGAAAACATCGAGGCGCGCCTGGCCGATCCGGCAGGGGAGCGGCTACCCTTCTTGCATCGCATCTATCGCGCCGTGCGCGAGGTGACGCCGCCGGTCGTCGCAGGCATCTCGATCATCGTCATCGTCTTCTTGCCGCTTTTGACGCTTCAGGGCATCGAAGGGAAATTATTCATCCCTGTCGCTCTGACCATCGTGTTCGCCCTCACGGGATCATTGATCCTTTCGCTGACGGTGATCCCCGTGCTCGCCTCGTTCCTGCTCAAGCCACAGGCCAAGCACGCCGACCCCTGGCTTCCGCGCCAGGCGCTGCGACTGTATGGCCCCATCCTCACCTGGAGCCTCGCCCACGCGAAGACGGTCATCGCTGGCGCCATAGCCTTGTTCGCGGCGGCTCTCATGGCTTTTCCATGGCTAGGCAAGACTTTCATGCCGTCGATGGACGAGGGTGACATCCTGATGCAACTCGCCAAGTTGCCGTCGATCGGCCTCGAACAAAGCCGCGACATCGATCTGGCGGTACAAAAGGCTTTACTGGAGCAGATTCCCGAAATCACGGACATCGTCGCGCGCACGGGGTCGGATGAACTCGGGCTCGATCCGATGGGGCTGAACGAAACCGACAGCTTCCTCGTCCTGGCTCCCCGTGAAAGCTGGCGGCGTCCCGACAAGGAATGGCTCAGCGAGGAAATCCGTCGCGTCATGGCCGATTTCGTGGGCATCGACATCGCATTTACGCAGCCGATCGAGATGCGCGTCTCCGAAATGCTCACCGGCACACGCGGCGATCTCGCGGTGAAGATTTTCGGCAACGATCTCACCGAACTCAACGCGCTGGCGGAAAGAATCGCTGCGCTGCTCAAAACCATTCCTGGCGCACAGGACGTGCTCACCGTGAAAAATTCCGGCGTGCAGTATTACACGGTCGAAGTCGATCGTCTGATGGCCGGCCGCTTCGGACTCTCGGTCGAGGACATCGCGAGCGCCTTGCGCGCCCAGCTCGAAGGCCAGCCTCTCGGCCTCGTGCTCGAAGGCGCCCGCCGCACGCCGCTCATGATGCGCGGCAGTGATGAGGTACGGCTTTCGCCGGCATTGTTCGCGCATTTGCACCTGCCGCTACCAAATGGGGAAAGCGTGCCGCTTTCCGCCGTCGCCCGCCTCAAACTCCACGACGGACCGGTCAAGGTCGATCACGAAAACGCCGCACGTGTTACGATCGTCCAAGCCAACGTCAGCGGCCGCGATCTGGTCGGCTTCGTCGAGGAGGCGAAAGCTCGCGTCGCCGCCGAAATCTCCCTGCCGCCTGGCTACCGGCTGGCCTGGGGAGGACAATTCGAAAATCAACAGCGCGCCGCGAAACGCCTGATGCTGGTGGTGCCCGTGGCATTGGCGCTGATCTTTCACCTCTTGTTTACGACTTTTCGCTCCGTGCGCCAGGCCGTGATGGTGTTCGTCAACATCCCCTTTGCACTGATCGGCGGCATATTCGCTTTGCTCGCTGCGGGCGAGTATCTCTCGGTGCCGGCCTCGGTGGGGTTCATCGCCCTCTTGGGCATTGCCGTGCTCAATGGCTTGGTGCTGGTCACCCATTTCAATCAGCTGCGCGCCCAAGGCATGCCTCTCGAGAAGGTGGTGATCGAAGGCGCCAAGCGTCGGCTGAGGCCCGTCTTGATGACGGCCTCGATCGCCGCATTGGGGCTCGTGCCCTTGCTCTTCGCCACCGGCCCCGGATCGGAAATCCAGCGGCCTTTGGCCATCGTCGTCATCGGCGGGCTCGTCACCTCGACGCTCTTGACGTTGATCATGCTGCCGATTCTTTATCAGCGCTGGGGAGGCAAAGCATGACGAAGCGACTCGACGTCTGCCTCAATCTGATCCTGCCTACTGCCTTGAAAGATTCCGTACTCGACGAGTTGCTCAAGCATCCCGAGTGGGTCGGTCCATTCACCACGCATCGCGTCGAAGGCCATGGCGATCCCGAGCGGATCGCCACCCCCGGCGAGCAGGTGCGTGGACGCACCGAGCGCGTGCGCATCGAGATCCTCATGCAAGCAAACCATGTCGAAGCGCTGCTTGCGGCCTTGGGCCAGGAGCAGGCATGCAGCGACGCCATCTGGTGGCTGACGCCCGTCGGCGCGAGCGGGAGTTTCGCATGAAACGCTTGCTCCTTGCCTGCCTGCTGGTCGTTGGCGTGGTCCAAGCAGCAGAGCCAGACGATCTGCCGCCTGCCGATGAGGTCGGGCAAGCCCTGCGCGCTTATCCGCTGGTGCAATCGGCCGCCGCCGGCCTCGCCATCGCCGTCGCCCAACGGGATCGGCTCGTCGCCGGAGCAAACGAAACCACCTTGCGCCTCTCCGGCCTCCATCGCCAAGACGTTCTCGCCGATCAGCGTATGCGCGATTACGAGTTGGGTCTCGAACGCGCATTCCGTTTGCCGGCTAAGGCCGCCCTCGATGCCGAAATCGGCGCACTCGGCATCGAACAAGCGCGCCATGCTTACCGCGAGGCCCTGCGCGAGAGCCGGCGTCAGTTACTGATGCGGTGGTTTGCCTGGCTACGCGCTGCGGCAGCGTGCGAGGATTGGCAAAAGCAAGTGTCCATCCTGCGAGCGCAGCACGCCGCTGCGGCGAAGAAAGTCGACGCTGGCGAGTCCGCGCGTCTCGAGGTGCTCCTGGCCGAGGCCCAGCTCGCACAGGCCGAAGCCCAGCTCGAACAGGCCAAGGCGCAGCGCGAGCGAACGGCGATCGAGTTGCGCGAACATTTCCCAGCCCTTACCCTCCCCGAAAGGCCGCGGCTCTCCACGCCAGTCGCGCCGGCCATCGACGCGGCCGGCCGGGCCCAGTGGCGCGCCCGCATCCTGGCCGCCGACGCCGAGCTTGCCGCGGCGCGCAGCGCGGCACGGCGGAGTCGCCTCGAGGCTGGTCGGATCGAAGCGGAGCGTCGTCCCGATCCCACCGTGGGGCTGACGCTCGCGCGCGAGCGCGATGGCCAGGAACGCGTCATCGGCGTGCATCTGGCGATTCCTTTTCCTGGCGAGGCGCGCCTTGCCAGCGCGCGCGCCGCCAGCGCCGAAGCCGAGGCGGCTGCGGCCCGCGAGGCATTCGCCCTGCGGCGCGCCGCTGCCTCTGCTGAACAAACCCTCGCCGCGGCGATCAACCACTATGCTCAGTGGCAGCGGCTGGAGTCCGTGGCGCTGCGCCTGGAAGAAAATGTTCGTCTCCTCGAGAGGGCCTGGCGTTTGGGCGAAGGCGCATTCGCCGACCTCCAGACAGCGCGCCGTCAAGCCATCGAAGCGCGGCTTGCGGCCACCCAAGCCCAGCTCGACGCCAACGAAGCGCGCTACCGCCTTTGGCTCGAGGCCGGAGAACTCTGGTCATTTCCCGATGCGCTCGCAGACTCGCCTTGAACGCCCTCTTACGCATGCAAGCCCCCATTTCCTCAATCGATGCGCGCCGGCGGTTGTCGCAAGCGCGCCGCGATTGCAAAATAAGGGCTCTCGCCATGAAACGCATCGGCATCCTCACTGCGGGCGGCGATAGTCCCGGGCTCAACGCCGCCATTCGCGGCGTCGGCAAGGCGGCGCTCGGCCATTACGGCATGGAGATCATCGGCTTTCGCGATGGTTTCCGCGGGCTCGCCGAAGACCGCACGATGGATCTTTCCTCCGGACAATTGTCCGGCATCCTCACCTTGGGCGGAACGATCCTCGGCACAAGTCGCGACAAGCCCCACAAGATGATGATCGATGGCGAACGCCGCGACATGACGGCCGCCATCGTCGCCACCTACGAAAGACATCGGCTCGATGGCCTCGTCTGTTTGGGCGGCGGCGGCACGCTGAAAAATGCGTTGCGCCTGAAGAAAGCGGGACTGAACGTGATCACCCTGCCCAAGACGATCGACAACGATGTCGCGGGCACCGACGTCACCTTCGGCTTTGATACGGCCGTTGCGATCGCCGCCGAGGCCATCGATCGACTCCACTCCACGGCTCATAGCCATCACCGCATCATCGTCGTCGAGATCATGGGCCATCGCGCGGGTTGGCTTGCTTTGGCCGCTGGTGTTGCCGGCGGCGCCGACGTCATTTTGATTCCCGAGATCCCTTATGAAATCGACAACGTCGCCGCCGCCATCCGCCAGCGCGTCGCGCAGGGCAAGCCTTTCTCGATCGTCGCCGTCGCCGAAGGCGCCATCGCCCAACAAGATCCGTCTTCCGTCGACGATGCGCGCGCGGATGCCGCCGAGCTCGTCTATGCAGGGCGAACGTTGAAGCTCGCCAAGGCTTTGGAAAAGAAAACCGGCCTCGAAGCCCGTCTCACCATCCTCGGACACCTGCAGCGTGGCGGAACGCCCAGCGCCGCCGATCGCTTGCTCGCGACCAGGCTAGGCGCGGCGGCTGCCGATTTCGTGGCGCGCGGTAAATACGGTGTCATGGTCGCGGCGCGGGGCGATGGCGTCAAGGCCGTTCCGATCGAAGAGGTTGCGGGGAAAGTCAAGACGGTGCCGCACGATCATCCCTGGATCGTTGCGGCCCGCCGCGTCGGCACCAGTTTTGGCGATTGAAGGTTTTGTTCTATAGTGGTCATTTTTATCAGGTGAATCCATGAAATCTCCTCGAGGAAGGCTTCTGTCTCTCTGTGCGTTGGCTTCGACGTGGGCGGCTGCTGCGACGCTCAATGCAGCGCCTCCCAGACCCGTCGAGATTCCGGCCACGGCGCCGGCATCCACGCCTGCGTCGCCCCCAGAATCCCAAGCAGCGCCTGCATCGGTGGCCGCATCGCCTCAAGCGAAGGCTTCCCGCTCGCTGAAATCCCCCAAACCCGCCAAGCGGACAGCCAAGAAAGCACCGCCGCGGACGAAAAAAGCGAGGCGCTCGTAAGACGGCGCTTGCCAGCAACTCGGCGCGCCCGCTGCGATGTGGCCATTTGCCGTTTTGTTTCTTTTCCTTGCCTTTTCGACGCGGCTAGGGCTTGCTCTTTTCACCGGCACGAGCGTGGTTCCGCTCGCTATTTGGCCAGCCGTCTTCGCGCGCGGCCTCATCGCCGATCTTGCCGTGCTGTCTTGGCTTTTGATCCCTTTTCTACTCTGGCGTATGCTACAGCCCGCCTCGCCGAGATGGCTAGGCGTGGCGCCCTGGCTTCGCTTGCTCGCCTTTTGGCTGGGAAGCTTCATATTGCTCTTCCTGGCGCTTGCCGAAGCCACTTTTTGGCTCGAATTCTCGGCACGCTTCAATTTCATTGCCGTCGATTATCTGATCTACACCCATGAAGTACTGGGCAACATCCGCGAATCCTACCCAGTAGGCTTTTTGCTGGCCGGCATTGCCCTCGCCTCCACCCTCCTCGTCTTCCTGCAGCGCCGCCGCCTGACGCGTCCCGCACCGACACCCACACCCCTTGCGCGCCTAGCGGCTTTCCTCGCCGCCATCCTCTTGCCTCTCCTGTCATGGCATTTCGTCGAGCCGGACATGTTCGCGTTTTCCAGCAATGCCTATGCCAATGAGCTGGCGGCGAACGGTCTATATACCTTTTTTTCTGCCTTGCGGCACAACGATCTCCCATATGACCGTTTCTATGCAACCCTGCCGAGCGAGCATGCCGAAGACATTCTTCGGCGGCTCGGCGTCAGGCAAAGCGTGGAATCACAGCCACGGTCGGCCAACGTCGACGAGCATGCGTACGCCAATCATCCCTTCTTCCTTCGCAGGCCCAAAAACGTCGTCCTGATCACCGTCGAAAGCCTCTCCGCGAGCTTTTTGGGCGCCTTCGGCAACCACGATGGCCTGACGCCTCGCCTGGACGCATTGGCCAAAGAAGGGCTCCTGTTTACCCGTTTATATGCCAGCGGCACCCGTACGGTGCGCGGACTCGAGGCCGTCACCCTCGGCACACCCCCGATTCCGGGCCAAGCAATCGTCAGGCGCCCCCACAATGACCACCTCGCCACGATCGGGGAAATTTTGCGGCGTCATGGCTATGCGACTTTTTTCTTTTATGGCGGCTATGGGTATTTCGACAACATGAACGCCTTCTTTGGCGGCAATGACTACGAGGTCGTCGATCGCACCCAGTTGCCAGCCGACAAAGTCGGCTTCGCCAACATCTGGGGAGTCGCCGACGAATTTCTCTTCGACCACGTGCTTGCTCGCCTCGACGCCGCCCATGGCGAAGGAAAACCCTTTTTCGCGCAGGTCATGACGACCTCGAACCATCGTCCCTATACTTATCCAGATGGCCGCATCGACATTCCTTCTCCCGGAGGACGCGCCGGGGCCGTCAAATACACCGACTATGCGATCGGACGTTTCATCGACCAAGCCCGCGCAAAACCCTGGTTCGGCGACACTCTCTTCGTCATCGTCGCAGACCATTGCGCATCGGCTGCGGGAAAAACCACATTGTCGGTGGCTGGCTACCACATCCCGATGATCTTTTACGCGCCTGGATTGGTGTCGGCGGGACGCTACGATCGCCTCGCCAGTCAAATCGACGTCCCTCCCACGCTCCTCGATCTCCTCGGCGTGCCTGGGAAAGAGCTTTTTTTCGGCGCTTCCCTGCTCGCCCCTTCCGCTCCGGAACGGGCTTTTCTCGCCAACTACCAAGCGCTGGGTTATCTCAAGGAAGGACGGCTGACGATACTCCTGCCCAAGCACCGCGCCGAATCCTATCGCATTGATGAGCGCGGCGCCGCAACGCCTGCCCCCATCGATCGGCGCTTGCTCGAGGAAGCCATCGCATACTATCAAAGCGCCTATTTCGCATTTCAGAAGGGCAAGCTTAGGCTGCGCTAAAGCAGCCCTCCAAACTGCCGGCCCCGCCGACTTCCTTGCGCGGCAGGCCATGCAGACCGCAGAATCGTCGAAAGAGACAATCAGGACATGCCGGCAGCCGTAGGCCCCGCGTTGCTTTCAGCTGCGCCAGAACGCCGGCGTGAGCACGACCAAGAGGGTGAAGATCTCCAATCGGCCCAGCAGCATCGCCAGCGTGCAGAGCCATGTTTGAAAATCAGTAAGCGCGGCAAAAGTCGTGGCTGGGCCGACCTCGCCCAAACCGGGGCCGGTGTTGTTGAACGAAGCGACGATCGCTGAGAACGCCGTGATCGCGTCAAGGCCGGAAAGCGTCATCAGCAAGGTCAGCGTCGAGATGATGGCCATATAGGTGAAGGCGAAGGCCAGCACGGCGAACAGGATTTGCTGCGACACCACTTGGTTGCCTACCCGCACGGGCCAGACTACGGAAGGGTGCATGGCGCGGATCAATTCGCGATGGACCTGCTTGAAAAGGATCAGCGCGCGGATCATCTTGATGCCGCCTCCCGTGGAACCTGCGCTCGTGGCGAAACTAGACAAAAACAACATCCACAGCGGCGCAAAGATAGGCCATTGGGCATAGTCGACATTCGCATATCCTGTCGTCGTGGCGATGGATACGACATTGAAGGCGGCGTAGCGCAACGCGCTCCGGAAATCCTCGTAGGCCCCTGTGACGAGTAGAAAGACGGCGATGCCTACAACGCTGACAAAAACGACGAAGACGTACCAGAAAGCCTCTGCGTCTAGTCGGTAGGGACGCAGCGAGAGCTGGCGAAAGGCAAGGAAGTGCGTGGCGAAGTTGACGCCCGCGATGAGCATGAACACGATCGCGACGGCCTCGATGGCGGGAGAATCCCAATATGCAAAGCTCGCGTCGTGGCTCGAGAAGCCGCCAAGCCCCATGGTCGTGAAGGCGTGCATCACGGCGTCGAATCCGTCCATGCCGGCTAAGTAATAGCTGAGCACGCACATCATCGTAATCAAAGCATAGACTGCCCATAGCCCTTTGGCCGTCTCACTTAGGCGAGGAGTCAGCTGGCTTTCCTTCATCGGCCCAGGCGTTTCGGCGCGAAAGATCTGACGTCCACCGATGCCCAGCAGCGGCAGCACCGCGACGGCAAGAACGATCAAGCCCATGCCGCCGAGCCAGACGAGCATGCCGCGCCAAAGGTTGATGGACGGCGGCAATCGATCGAGGCCTTCGATCACCGTGGCTCCCGTCGTGGTGAGGCCGGAGACCGCTTCGAAATAGGCGTCCGTGAATGACATATGCAAATGAAAGACGAATGGCAGGCTGGCGAAGACTGGCAGCAACAACCATACCATGACGACCAACAAGAAACCGTCGCGGTTCTTGAGCTCATAGCCGCCCCGACGGCTCGCCAGCCAAGAAAAGAAACCACTCGCGAAACTGACGACAAATGCTTCGTCGTATGCGCTCGTGGCACCGTCGTTCCACCACCACGAGCAAAGAAGCGGCGCCAGCAACGTGAGCGCAAAGCCCATCGTCAATACGCCGAAGACATGGAAAACGGCGAGATAGCGTTTCACGAAGCTCACAAGAATCCGGCGGAAACGGCGAAAAGCCGCTCGACCTCTGCGACTTGCCGTTTGCGCGTGCAGAATACGACGACGTGGTCTTCCGCTTCGATGCGCGTGTCGTGATGGGGGATGACGACGCGTCCGGCGCCGCGCACGATGGCGCCGATGTGCGCGCCTTTGATCTTGGGCAGCTCCTCGATGCGCCGGCCAACGACCTTCGAAGTCTGCGCATCGCCATGGGCGATGAGCTCGAGCGCTTCCGCCGCCCCTCGTCGCAGGCTATGCACCTTGACGACGTCGCCGCGGCGCACATGCGTGAGCAAGGCGCCGATCGATACCTGGGCGGGGGAAAGACCGATGTCGATCGGGCCGCCTTGGATCATGTCGGCATAGGCGCGGCGATTGACGAGGGCCAGCACCCGTTCGGCGCCGAGCCTTTTCGCCAATGACGCCGCCATGATATTGTCTTCGTCGTCGTTCGTCAGCGCGAGGAACATGTCGGTTTCATCGATGTTCTCCTGCATCAGCAGGTTTTCGTCGGTGGCTTCGCCGACGAGCACGAGGCTGCGCGTCAGCCGGCTGGCGATCTGAGCCGCCCGCGTTTTGTCGCGCTCGATCACCTTGACCGCGTAGCGCGATTCCAGCACCGCCGCGACACGGCTGCCGATGTTGCCTGCACCGGCAATCATGACGCTTTTCACGGGTTTGGCCTCCTTGCGCAGCTCACGCAGCACGGCGCGGATGTGCTCGGCCGCCGCCACCAGGAAGACTTCGTCGCCTGGCTCGATCACGGTATCGCCATCCGGCTCGAGTGGCTGATGGCCGCGAAAGATCGCGGCAATGCGCGCATCGACGCCATCCGGCAGATGTCGGCGCATGGCGCGGATCGGCTGCCCGACGAGCAAGCCGCCTGAGATCGCGCGCACGCCCACCAGCGTCACGCGGCCATCGGCGAATTCGAGCACCTGCAAGGCCTCGGGGTAGGCTATCAACTTGGCGATGTAGTCGGTGATGTCTGCCTCGGGGCAGATCGCGAAGTCGACCGCGAAATTGTCGTTGGAAAGCAGCTCGTCGGAAAAGAAATCCGGCGAGCGCAAGCGGGCGATGCGCGTGGGCACGTGGAACAACGAGCGGGCGATCTTGCAGGCGACGAGATTGGTCTGATCCGACTGCGTGACGGCGATCAAGAGATCGGCGTCTTCGATGCCCGCTTCCCGCAATACCGAGGGATAGGCAGCATTGCCGGCTACCGTGCGTACGTCGATGCGCTCCGAGAGTCGCGCGAGCAGCTGCGCGTCCTGATCGACGAGCGTGATGTCGTTGGCTTCCGAAGCTAGCGCTTCCGCAACCGAGGAACCGACTTGGCCTGCGCCGAGGATCAGGATGCGCATTCGTCTTCCTTCGCGTTGCGCAGACCCAGGTCTTTGAGTTTGCGATAGAGATGGGTGCGCTCGAGCCCCGTTTTCTCGGCCAGACGCATGATGCTGCCCCCCTCGCGCCGCAAGTGATGTTCGAAATAGAGGCGCTCGAAGCGCTCGCGTGCATCGCGATAGGGTTGCGCGAGCATCTCCGCGAGCACGCCTTGCAGCGCCTCGCCAAATCCGTCGGCCGTCGGGTAGAGCAGACGGGCGACGTCCTCGGCCGTGATTTCCTCGGCCAGCGCGGAAAGCGCCAGAGACTTGACGGCGCTCTTGAGCTCTTCGAAGCCTTCCGGCCAACCATGCTGCCGCAAGGCGTTGAGCGCGGCGACGCTTAGGCGGCGTTTGGGCACTTCTTCGGCCTCGATCATCGCGTCGAGCAGATGCGCTGCGAGCTCGGGAATCTCGTCTTTCAGCTCCGCAAGCCGGGGCAGCGCGATGCTCGCGCTGAAAAGACGCGCAACGAACGTCTCGTCCCACCCTTGGCTGACGAGCCCATGGGCATCCTGCCGCGTGGCGACGACGAGGCGGAGCTGAAACTTATCGAGCCGCTCGGCGGCGAACAAGAGATTTTTTTGTTGCAATCGTGAAAGACGAGACAATTCTGGGCAAAAGAGCACGCCGCCCGCGGCCTGGGTCAGCGCTTCGAGCGTCAGCGGCTGCGAGTCCGCTGAGAGATCGATCCAGGCCTTGCCGGGCGTGGCGAGGGTGCGCGCCGCGAGCTCGACGATCGAGCCGGGCGGCGCCTTGAGCAAAACGGTGCGGCTGCTCGCGGCGACTTGTTCGAGCCGCCGGCGCAAATCCTTGAGCACGGCAGAGCGTGGCAACGCCGCCAGGCTGAGCACGGGCCGCTCTTTCGCGGGGCGTTCCAGCGCCGAGCGAATGCTCGTCAGCAGCTTCTGCATGCCGATCGGCTTTTCGAGGAAGCCGATGGCGCCGATCTTGGTGGCCTCGACCGCCGTTTCGATCGTGGCATGGCCCGACATCATGATCACCGGCATCGTCAACTGGCCCATGGCCGCCCATTCCTTGAGCAAGGTCACGCCATCGGCATCCGGCATCCAAATGTCGAGCAAGACGAGATCTGGACGCTGGGCGTTGCGGAAGGCGCGCGCTGCTGCTGCGTTTTCCGCAGTCGCGACGTCATACCCTTCGTCGCGCAGGATCTCCGAGAGCAACTCGCGGATGCCGATTTCGTCGTCGATCACCAGAATGAGCGCCATACGATTCCGTATTATGCCGTCTTTGCAGGCGAGGCGAGCGGTAGGCTCACACACACTTCGGCGCCTCCCTCGCTGCGGTTGGCGATCGTCAGCCGCCCGCCATGGTCGGCGACGATTTTCTTGACGATCGCAAGCCCAAGGCCCGTGCCCTTGGGCTTGGTCGTCACATAAGGTTCGCAGGCGCGCGCGAGAACTTCGGCGGGAAAGCCGTGGCCTTCGTCGCGCACGCAAAGATGCGCAAAGCCGTCTCGTTTGTATAGCGAAACGCGCACCTCGGGCTTCCGCGAGGCCGTTTCCGCACTCGCCTCGAGCGCGTTTTTGAGCAGATTGTGCAAAACTTGCCGCATCTGGTCAGCGTCGGCGAGCACCAGCGCTTCCTCGGCCTCGAGGCGCACCGGAATCGGGCCGCCTTGATAGAGCTCGACGACCGCCCGCATAAGCTGCGCCAGTTCGAGGGGGGAAAGTTCGGGAGGCGGCAAGCGCGCATATTCGCGGAAGTCATTGACCATGTTCTTCATCGCCTCGACCTGGTCGATGATGGTTTTCGTCGCGCGCGCAAGGATCGTTTGTCCTTCTGCATCGAGCCGATCCATGAGCTTCATCTGCAGGCGTTCCGCAGACAGTTGGATCGGCGTGAGCGGATTCTTGATTTCGTGCGCAAGCCGCCGCGCGACTTCCCCCCAGACCGCCGCGCGGTGCGCCGCGTCGCGCTCCTCGCGCGCTTTCACGAGCTGCTTCGTCATCTCATTGAAGGAGCGCGTGAGTTCGCCGAGCTCGTCGTTGGTGGCGAGCGCCTCGCGCGGCGTGAGATCGCCAGCTGCCACCGCGCGCGTGCCCTCGACGAGCATCAGCAGGGGCCGCGCCAAGCGGTCCGCAAGGAAAAAGGCCAAGGCCACCGCCGCAAACAAGGCAAGCAACAGCGTGAAACTCAAGGTCAGCGTGTAAAGCCGTTTCATGCCGCTGCGGCCGAGTTGCCATTCTTGGTAGTCGCGATAGGCAGCCTCGACATGCGTGGCGTTTTTCGCGAAAGACTCCGGCATCACGCGCTCGAGCACGAGATAGCGCGCTTCCGCGGAAAGCGCAAGGCGCGCCAGAGGCACGATGGCGCGCACCCTCAAACGCCCCTCGCGGTCGTATTCGACGCGCGCAAGCCCCTGGGAAAGGCGCGCCTCGCGTAAAAGCGCAGCATCCGGCAACACCGGCAAGAAGCGCGCATAATCGTCGCTTGCGAAAAGGAGCGGCTGTCCCTGGCCGTTGAGCAAAGCCGCCGCGGCAACGCCGGCGCGCGCGCGCAGATGATCGAATCGCACGCCATCGAGCCGCGTCGTATCGGCGAGCTCATAGGCAAGGTCGCGCGCCTTCGCCATCAACTCGGCTTGCATGTCGTCGAGCACGCCGCGGCCGAGCTCGAGGCCCGCGGAAAGCGCCGCTTCGACGCGCGCATCGAACCACGCATCGACGCTTTTCGCGGCAAAACGCATCGACACCGCATAGATCAAGACGCCTGGCAAAACCGCCATCGACACCAACATCACCAAAAGCCGCGCCTTGAGCTTGGCGCCGAAGACGCGTTTCTTCAGCTCTTGGCGCAGCCGCCGCATCTGCGCGGCTATCAAGAATAGGAGCACGGCCGCAGCGCCGGCATTGAGGCCGACGAGCAAGAGCGTGTGGCGCGAAAGAAACGTCGGATCCGTGCTCGCCGTCGCAAGCAAAAAGGTGAGCACGCCCGCCGCGAGAGCGGCCCCTGCGAGCATCAGGCGCACGGCAAGGCTCATGGCAGGTCCGCAAGCGTAAACGACCAGCTGGAGGTCTTCGCCTCGATGCGCCACTCACGGTCGGCCAATGCATCGACCTGCAAGGGCTTCGGCAATAGTCCGTGGTCGAGCGACAAGCGCAGCGCGGCGAGATAGGTCTCGTTCGCGGCCAATTCGATTTTTTCCGCAACGGGCCAGCGGCGCACGCGCGCCAGCGCCGCGAGCGCTTCTTCGAGCGTGGCGAAGTTTTGCGCAAACCCCCCCGTGGTCACGCGATATTGACGCGTCAAGGCATTGAAGCTTAGGCGCTGGCGCAGAACGCGACTGGCCAGATGCTCGTCGATCCAATACCAGCGCTTCCTGGCCAACGTGAATTCCAAACGGAATTCCAAGGGCACGCCCCGACGCACGGCTTCGCTGAGACGGGGCCCGAGATCGATCGCGAAATCGGCGTCCAACACCAGCCCCCCTTCCTCGCGCTCGAGCTTGACGCTTTTGGGCTCGATCGCCCCCGCCAGCGCCAATAGGGCCCAAAGCAGCGCAACCGTCCCCGCGGCGCACTGGCTAAGACGCTTTCGCCAACAACGCGTAGTAAAACCCATCATGATCGGCCGTGGGAATGAGCTGCCACTCGAGCGACTCTCCTCCCCCGATGGGTAGGCGCCGGGCGGAAGGCTGCCGGGCGAGAAAGGCCTCGATGACGCAGCCGTTCTCCGCAGAAAAAAGCGAACAAGTGGCATAGAGCATTTTGCCACCTGGCGCGAGCAATGGCCACAAGGCCTGAAGCAGCGCCAATTGTCGGTGTGCAAAAGCCGCCACATCGCTTTCTCGTCGCAGCCATTTGACGTCGGGGTGGCGTCTTGCCACGCCGGAGGCAGAGCAGGGCGCATCGAGCAGAATGCGCTGGTAAGGTCGGCCATCCCACCACGTCTCGGGATGCATGGCATCGGCCACCAGGGTTTGGGCGGCCACCAGTCCCAAGCGCGCGAGATTGTCCGTAAGGCTTATGATGCGCTCGCGATCGAGGTCGATCGCCGTCAGCTCGATGTCGGCGAGTTCCAGAAGGTGTGCGCTTTTGTTGCCCGGCGCGGCGCAGGCGTCCAGCACCCGTTCGCCGGCTTGGGCGCCGAGCAGATGCGCTGCCTGCTGCGCGCCCCAATCCTGCACGGAAACCAGCCCCTCGGCAAAGCCTGGCAGGCGCATAAGGGGGACGGGGCGCGCGAGCCAAATGGCTTCGCCCTCGCAGCGCTTCACGCTCAGCCCGGCCGCTTCAAGGCGTGCGCAGTAGTCGCGTGGCGTGATGCGGCGACGATTGATGCGCAGGCACTGGGGCGGATGACCATTGTCCGCCGCGACGATCGCCCGCCACTGTTCGGGATAGGTGCGGGCAAGCGCCTCGAGCCACCAGCGCGGATGACGGTGGCCCGCGATTTCATCGGCGTCGGCCGCGGCGATGAGCGCATGCCTTGCGCGCGAAAAGTTGCGCAACACCGCATTGACGAGCGCCTTGAAAGGCGCCGGCGCCGCACGGACGGCCTGATCCACGAGGGTATAGGCGCGCTCCGGGCGGCGTTCGAGGCGCGCAAGCGCCACGAGCAACAAAGCCTGAATGGTCGTCTCGGTGAGCGGCCGCACGAGCAGCCGCTGCAGAAAGAACTCGCCCCGCCCATAGTCGCGTAGGGCATGCATGGCGAGATCCGTGGCGGCAGGGCGCAAGGGCGCTGGCAGGCGGCGCAAAACGGTTTCCGGAGGCCGCCCGGCGAGCACCGCGGCAACCGCCTGCGCGGCGGCAGACAACGCCGCGGAAAGCGGCGGCGCATGAGGTCGATTTGCCGCCGCCTCT
>JAOADW010000012.1 GCA_026417115.1 Rhodocyclaceae bacterium | reverse complement strand
TTGGATGCTTGGCAGCTTGTGCATGCCGACGTCCCCCATGCGCCAACGGTGGGCGTGCATGAGGCAAGTTTCAGCGCGGGCCCTCAGACTTATGATTTTTTCTTCGTTTCGGCAAACCTCGCCGAGAGGGTGAAAGACGTCAGCGTCGATCTTGTCACCATGGCTTCGGATCATCAGCCAATGGCGCTCACCGTTGCGTGAGGACGAGGATTCGTTGTGTCTTGAAAAGCCTACCATCCTGCATCCTGTTTTCCGGCTGGCTGCGATGAATCCGTTGGCGAAACGGTTAAGCAGCGTGGGAGAAAGTCGTATCGCTTAGGGAGTTTCCCTAGCGCAAAGCGTGTCCGATCAAGCGCAGGAATTCTTCGCGCCGATGTCGATCGTCTTCGAAGCAGCCGGCGTAAGCCTGGGTGAGCACGCGCTCGTCGCCCCGCCGATCCTCGCCGAGCAAGAGGCAAAGCTGTTCGGCTTCGATCACACAGGCGGCGCCTTTGGCTTTGCCATGCACGATGAGGGCTTGGACGATGTCGCGCGTCATCCATTCTTGATAGGTGAAGCGATGGCCGATGGCATCGACCATGCGTGCGATGCGGCCAAAGCCATGGAGTCGGCCGCCGGGGATATACGCGACGTGGGCTACACCGCGGAAAGGCACGAGATGATGCGGACAGACGCCATGGATCGCGATGCCGCGCACGAGCACCATGTCTTCGCGTGAGTCCTCGAAGCCTTCGCCCAAGGCTTCGCCAGGATCGAGTTCATAGCCTCCCAGGAGGCGTTTCTGCCAGAGCTCGCATACGCGTTGCGCTGTGTTGCTGGTGTGCGGCGCAGCCGGAGAGATGCCGCAGGCGTAAAGCAGATCGATGATCGCGCGCTTGAAGGCTTCGGCGTCGAAGGGCCGGGTGCGGGGAATGCCCACCGACGTGGGAAGAAGGGAAGGAGGATGGTCGTTCATGGCGGTTTCGACGCGAAAAAGCGAACTCAAAAGGCAAGCGGCGTAGAATGGGCGGACAACGAAGGAGTGGATTCCATGTGTCTTGCCATCCCTGCACGGGTTGTCGACATCGGGCCCGACGAGCGCGCCGTCGTGGAGCTCGACGGCATGCGCAAAGAGGTTTCGCTTGCGCTCATCGACGATGTCCGCGTGGGAGATTATGTCATCATCCACGTGGGTTTTGCCTTACAGAAACTCGATGCGCAGGAAGCGGAAAAAACCCTCGCGCTCTTTATGGAAATGAGTCGGGAGGTGGCCGCTTTCGAAGCGGAGGCGTCGCCCTCATCGCGATGAAGTATGTCGACGAGTTCCGCGATGGCCACCTGGCCCAGGGCCTGGCGGCGGCCATCCGACGCGCGGCGAAGGCGGAGCGCGCCTATGCGTTCATGGAATTCTGCGGCGGACATACGCATGCGATCGCGCGGTATGGCCTGGCCGACCTCTTGCCAAGCAACGTGCGCATGGTGCATGGGCCAGGCTGCCCCGTTTGCGTGTTGCCGATCGGACGCATCGATCAAGCGATCCAACTGGCGCTCGATCACCGGGTGATCCTGGCTTGCTATGGGGATTGCCTGCGCGTGCCAGCCTCGGACGGTCTTTCGTTGTTGAAGGCCAAGGCGCGCGGCGCACGCGTGCAGATGGTTTATTCCGCGCTCGACGCCTTGCGCTTGGCGCAGGACAATCCTGAGCATGAAGTGGTTTTTTTCGCCATCGGCTTCGAAACCACGACGCCGCCGACGGCAGTGGCGATTAAAAAGGCGCAGGCAGGGGGACTTGCGAATTTCAGCGTGCTCTGTTGCCATGTGCTCACGCCTGCAGCGATCCTGAGCATTCTCGAATCGCAGGCGGCGCGCGAAAGCGGCGGCGCTCGCATCGATGGCTTCGTGGGTCCGGCTCATGTCTCGACCGTGATCGGCTCGGCACCTTATGAATTTTTTGCCCAGGAATATGGCAAGCCGGTCGTGATCGCAGGTTTCGAACCACTCGACGTGATGCAAGCGATTCTGATGTTGATCCGCCAGGTCAATGAAGGACGCGCCGAGGTAGAAAACGAGTTTACGCGCGCGGTCAGCCGCGCCGGTAACGAAAAGGCCAAGGCGCTGGTCGCTGAGGTGTTCGAATTGCGCAAGGCATTCGAATGGCGAGGCATGGGAGTGATTCCCTACTCCGCTCTGAAGATTCGCGAGGCGTATGCACGATTCGATGCCGAGCAGCGCTTTTCGCTCACATATCGGGCCGTTCCCGACCACAAAGGTTGCGAATGTGGCGCGATACTCCGTGGCGTGAAGGCGCCGCGCGAATGTAAGTTGTTTGGCGTCATATGCACGCCTGCCAACCCGATCGGCTCGTGCATGGTCAGCTCCGAGGGTGCTTGCGCCGCCGAATATAGCTTTGGCCGTTGGCGGACATAGACCATGCGCATATTGCTGCTTTGCCATAGCTTCAATGGTCTGTCCCAGCGGCTCTATGCCGAGCTCGCGCGCGACGGCCATGAGCTCTCGGTCGAACTCGACATCGCCGATACGGTTACCGAAGAAGCGGTGCGTCTTTTCGCGCCCGAGGCGCTCATCGCCCCCTTTTTGAAACGTCGCATTCCAGAAAGCGTTTGGCGTAGCGTGCCTTGTCTTATCGTGCATCCCGGCGTCGTGGGCGACCGCGGCCCCACGGCGCTCGATTGGGCGATTCATGACGGCGAGACGGAATGGGGGGTGACCGTTCTGCAGGCGGAGGCAGAGATGGATGCCGGCCCGATCTGGGCGTATCGCACGTTTCCCATGCGCCAAGCGCGCAAGGCGAGCCTCTATCGCCATGAAGTGACCGAGGCCGCTGTCGCCGCGGTGCGGGAGGCCTTGATGAAACTTGCGGCCGGCGAAAAGCCGACGCCGCTTGAGCGCCACCCTGCGGCGCGAGGGAGTTGGCGGCCGGCCATGTCCCAGGATTGGCGCAGGATCGATTGGCAGCGAGAGACCACCGCGACGATTTGGACGAAGATCAACGCCGCCGACGGTTTCCCGGGAGTCGCCGATACATTGTTCGGCGTTCCTTGCCATTTGTTCGACGCCTGGCCGGAAGGACGCCTCACGGGGGCTGCAGGCGAACTCATCGCGCGGCGAGAAACCGCGATTTGCCGCGCCACCGTCGATGGTGCGATCTGGATCGGCCATGTCAAGCGCGCCGGCGGTTTCAAATTACCGGCGACCGCCGCCTTTGCCGCCGAAAGCGCTCATCTAGCGGAAGCGCCTTTGGATTCATGGCAAGCGGCGTCCTGGCAGACCTGGCAAGACATCCGCTACGAAGAAGAGGGAGCGGTTGGCTATTTGCATTTCGAGTTCTACAACGGCGCGATGAGCGTGCGCCAATGCCAGCGCCTGCAAGACGCCTTCCTCTGGGCGGCGAGCCGACCGACGCGCGTGATCGTGCTCATGGGCGGAGAGGATTTCTGGAGCAATGGCATTCATCTCAATGTCATCGAAGCGGCGGCAAGTCCCGCCGACGAATCGTGGCGCAACATCGTCGCCATCGACGATCTCGCCGAGGCCATTCTGCGTTGTGAAAGCCATTTGACGGTGGCGGCGCTGAGAGGCAACGCTGGCGCAGGCGGCTGCTTTCTCGCCCGCGCCTGCGACGAGGTCTGGGTGCGTGAGGGAGTCGTGCTGAATCCGCATTATCAGAACATGGGCAACCTCTACGGTTCGGAGTTCTGGACTTATCTTTTGCCCCAGCGCGTCGGCTGGAAGGGCGCCCGCGCGATCATGCAGCGCCGGCTGCCGATGCTTGCACAAGAAGCGGTCTTTTGCGGCTTCTATGACAAAGTCTTGCCTACGGCGGGTTTTTCTGCGCAGGTGCGCGCCTGTGCGCAAGCCCTCGTAGCCGATTTCAGCGCGCGCATCGCCCGCAAACGTGCGCGGCGCGCCCGCGATGAAGCGGCCAAACCCTTGGCGCACTATCGCGCCGAAGAGCTTGCCGCGATGCGGCAAAACTTCTATGGCTTCGATCCGAGCTATCACGTCGCGCGCTGGCATTTCGTGCATAAGACGCCTCATTCCTGGACGCCGCTGACGCTCGCCCGGCATCGTCGGGCCGCCATCGGACGCGTCGGCGCCGAGGGGTTTTTTGATCATGATCAAAACCCTCCGGCCTTGATGCCGATATAAAGGAACGAATCCGCCTCGCTCGAGAGGCGGCAGGCCTCGCTGCGAAAAGGTCGAAGAAAAGGTCGAAGGAAGCGAGGGTGAGCGGTGAAGCGGAGGCGGTGTGCGTTTTTCCTGCGAGGGGGAGTGGCTTCACGACGCCTCCAAGAAAAGGAGAAGAAGATGCAAGACGAGGGCGTATTGACCTGCCTCGTGCAGGGAGAGGAGCAGGAAATCGAGCGGCGATTCGGTATCTCGCGGCGCGAGTTTCTCAAGTTTTGCGCTGGTCTAGCCGGCACCCTGGGTCTGCCGGCGGGCGCCGAGGCTGCTGTGGCGCAAGCGATCGAATCGGCGAAAAGGCCCTCGGTGATTTGGTTGCATTTCCAAGAGTGCACGGGGTGTTCGGAATCGCTGCTGCGCGCCGAACATCCCACCCTCGAGAAATTGATCCTCGACGTCATCTCGCTCGATTACCACGAGACCTTGATGGCCGCTGCTGGGCATCAAGCCGAGAAGTCGCGCAAAGACGCGATGGCGGCGAACAAGGGCAAGTATCTGTTGGTCGTCGAGGGCGCGATCCCTACCAAGGAGCAAGGCATCTATTGCAAGATCGGCGGCCATACGGCGCTCGAGCTCCTCAAGGAGTGCGCCGCCGATGCCGCGGCGGTGATCGCGATCGGTTCATGCGCCTCCTGGGGCGGCATGCCCTCGACCGTGCCGTCGATTCCAGGCTGGGATACGAGCCCGACGGGTGCGGCAGGGGTGTCCGAGGTATTGGGCAAAACGGTGGTGACGATCCCGGGCTGCCCGCCGAATCCCTATAACTTCCTTGCGACGGCGGTGCATTTCCTCACTTTCGGCACATTGCCGGCTACCGATAAGCTGGGGCGTCCGCTGTTCGCCTATGGGCGACTGATTCACGAAAACTGCGAGCGACGCGCCCATTTCGATGCCGGGCGCTTTGCGATGGCATTCGGAGACGAGGGGCATCGCAAAGGCTATTGTCTCTACAAATTGGGCTGCAAAGGGCCGGAAACCTATGCCAATTGTCCGACGCTCGGTTTCGGAGACGTCGGCGAGAGCAACTGGCCAGTCGGCTGCGGCCATCCCTGCATCGGTTGCACCGAGAAAGGCGTGGGCTTTGCCAAACCAATCCATGCGATGGCGAAGATGCTCAACGTGGCGCCTCCCTTGCAATATCCCCGCATTACGGAAGACGTCGGCAAGGGCGTCAGCTTTGCCAGCGCCGCAGCCCTTGCGGCGATTGCAGGCGCCGCCGCTGGGGGGGCGGCCATGCTCGCCCGGAATCTCGGTCTTTCACACCAGGCCGCCGAGCTCGAGAAGGCCAAGGAAGGCAAGGCCAAAACCCAGGCGGAGGCGTGAGATGACCACGCGACGCGAATTCCTCAAAAGCGCACTGGCCGTGAGCGCCACGGCAGGAAGCTTAGATGTGGCGGCGCGCGAGACGCATCGAGCGCCGCCTACCGGCGTTGGCCTTCTCTATGACGCGACGTTGTGTGTGGGCTGCAAGGCCTGTGTGGCTGCCTGTAAGGCGGCGAACGGCAACCCGCCGGAGTTTTCCACCGCCGACCCCTTATGGGACACGCCGCTCGACACCTCTGGCTATACCTTCAACCTCATCAAGGTATATCGGCATGGCACGATGGAAACCAAGGACGCCGAGCAAAACGGCTATGCCTTCATGAAGACTTCGTGCATGCATTGCGCCGATCCTTCCTGTGTCTCGGCTTGCCCCGTTTCGGCGATGACCAAGGATCCCGTCACCGGCATCGTCGCCTACAACCCTGACCAATGCATCGGCTGCCGCTATTGTGTGTTTGCTTGCCCATTTGGCATCCCGAAATATCAATACGATAGCCCCACCGGGCGGATCGGCAAGTGTGAGCTGTGCCGGCATCGGCACAAGGATGGCTATTACTCGGCCTGCGCCGAGGTTTGCCCAACGGGGGCGACGCTGTTTGGCAAGACCACCGATTTGCTCGCCGAAGCCAAACGACGGTTGGCGTTGAAACCGGGCACGGTGACTACCTTTCCACGTGGCCGCCTCGGCGAGGCCGCAATCCCGGGCGTGCAATGGCGCCCAGAGCCCGATCAGCGGTATGAAGGCGTGGTCGGCAACTATGTCCAACACGTGTATGGCGAACATGAATACGGCGGCACCCAGGTGCTCAAGCTTTCCGGCGTGCCGTTCGAAAAAGTCGGCATGCCGAAATTGCCCCCCTATTCATCGGCCGCGACCTCTGAAACGATCCAGCATACCCTCTATGGGGGCTTGATCATGCCGATCGCCGTGCTGGGATTGCTCACTTGGCGCGCCAAGCGCGCAGTGAAACCCGAGGAAGGAGACGATGCATGAATGCGCATGCCAAACCCGCTCCGCTCGGCGGACCTTTGTTGAATGCCGTGACATTTACCGCTGGCGTGCTCATCGCCGTGATGGCAGTGATCGTGCTCGTGCGTTTCTTCTACGGGCTCGGCGCCGTTACCCATCTCAATGATGGTTATCCATGGGGGATTTGGATCGCCGTCGACGTCGTGATCGGATCGGCCTTCGCGTGCGGCGGTTTTTCCGTGGCGATGTTGGTCTATATCTTCAATCGCAGCGAATATCACCCGCTCGTGCGGCCAGCCCTGTTGGCGAGCCTGTTCGGCTATACGCTTGCAGGCGTGGCCGTGATCGTCGATCTTGGCCGCTGGTGGAATGTCTGGAACATGTTCAATCCCTGGACGGTGAATCCGAGCTCGGTGATGTTCGAGGTGGCGGTTTGCATCAGCGCCTACATCATCGTCATGTGGATCGAATTCGCGCCGACGTTCTTCGAGAAGTTCGGCATGACCGAGGCCAAGCGACGCTTGTCGAAGATCATGTTTCTCATCGTGGCGTTGGGCACCCTCTTGCCGATGATGCACCAGTCATCACTCGGTACGCTCCTCGTCGTGGCAGGCGAACAGATACATCCGCTTTGGCAGACGCCGCTATTGCCAGCGCTCTATCTGACCACTGCCATCACCATGGGGTATGCCGTCGTGCTTTTCGAGTCCTGCCTCGCGTCGGCGGCTTATCGCCGCGCGATCGAAACGCCCTTGCTGACGCCGCTGGCCAAAGTGATGTTGGGGATGTTGATTGCATATCTTGTCGTGCGCGTCGGCGACCTCCTTTGGCGTGGCGCGTGGCCGCGCGCCTTCGCGCCCTCGCTCGAGGCGATCTTTTTCTGGCTCGAGATGGCCGCTTTCGTTGCGCCTTTTTTCTTGATCGGCAGCGAAACCCAACGACGCAATCCAGCACGCCTGTTCCTTGCAGGGGTCGCTTTGATGCTTGCCGGTTCGCTCTTGCGCCTCAATGGCTTCCTGATCGGTTATCAGACAGTCATCGGCGCGGAAACCGCGGGCGTCAATTACCACTATTTCCCGAGTTTGACCGAGCTTTTGGTCACGGTAGGCATGTTCGCCGTGGAGGTGCTCGGTTATGTGATCATCACGCGCCGCTTCCCCGTCTTGCCGCGGGAAGCCGCACACGCCTGAGGGAGTTGAACGATATGGCACGCATCACCATCGATCCGGTCACTCGCATCGAGGGCCATCTGCGCATCGACGTCGATGTCGAGGGCGGACGAGTCAAAAAAGCCTGGTCTTCCGGCCAGATGTGGCGCGGGGTCGAACTCATCCTGCTGGGCCGCGATCCTCGCGATGCGTGGACCATCACCCAGCGGATCTGCGGCGTATGCACGACGGTGCATGCGATCGCCTCCGTGCGCGCGGTGGAAAACGCTCTGCAGCTCGAAGTCCCGCTCAATGCCCAATACATCCGCAATCTCATCATCCTCGCCCATGCGGTGCATGACCATATCGTGCATTTCTATCACCTCTCGGCGCTCGATTGGGTCGATGTCACACAGGCGCTCAAGGCTGATCCCGACAAAACTGCGCAATTGGCTGAAAGCCTGTCCTCTTGGCGGCTCAACAGCCGGCACGAGATGCGCGCGGTGAAGGAAAAGCTCGCCGGATTCGTTGGCGCAGGCCAGCTTGGCATCTTTACCAACGGCTATTGGGGCCACCCGGCGATGAAATTGCCGCCGGAGGTCAATCTTCTTGCAGTCGCGCATTACCTCCAAGCTCTCGATGTGCAGCGCAAGGCCAACAAGATCGTCTCGATCCTCGGCTCCAAAACGCCGCATATCCAGAATCTCGCCGTCGGCGGCGTCGCCAACCCGATTGCGACCGATGCCCAGTCGGTGCTGACCATCGAGCGCCTGTTGGCGATCAAATCATATATCGATGAGCTTGCGGATTTCGTGAAAAACGTCTATCTCGTCGATGTCGCTGCGGTGGGCGCGTTCTATGCCGATTGGGCGCGCTATGGCAAAGGGGTAACTCACTACCTCTGCGTGCCCGACATTCCGCTCGATACCAAGGGCACCCAGTTCGCCATGCCGGGCGGTTACATCGAGGGCGGCGATCTTGCCAAATTCAAGCCAATCACGACATTCGACGACGCCTTCTGGGGTAAGGGCGTCGAAGAGAGCGTCAAACATTCGTGGTATGAATACAGCCAGGCCAAGCCGCTGCATCCTCATCAGGGAGAAACGAAACCCAAATACACCGATTTTCAGGCTGAGGGCAAGTATTCCTGGTTGAAATCGCCCACCTTCTATGGCAAACCGGCGCAGGTCGGCCCCTTGGCCAACGTGCTGGCGATGTATGCGGCGGGTCACGAGCCGACCAAGAAATATGCGACTGCGGCGCTCGACCTCGTCTCGAATCTGGCGAAGACCAAGGTCGGCCTCGAGGCGCTGCATTCCACGATCGGTCGCCATGCGGCGCGTGCCGTGCGCTGTGCGGTGATGGTCGACCAACTGGCCGAGCAATGGCAGCGTCTGGTCGACAACATCGGCAAGGGGGATCTCAAAACCTTCAACCCACCTTCGTTTCCGAAGGGGGAAATCCGAGGGGTGGGCTTCCATGAAGCGCCGCGCGGCGTCCTTTCGCATTGGGTCGTGATCGAGAATGGCAAGATCAAGAATTATCAATGCGTTGTGCCCTCGACCTGGAATGCTTGCCCGCGCAATGAGAAGGACGAGCCAGGGCCTTACGAAGCCTCTTTGCTCGATAATCCCGTCGTGGATCCAGAGCGCCCTCTCGAAGTGCTGCGCACCGTCCATTCCTTCGATCCCTGCATTGCCTGCGCGATCCATCTGACCGACAAGCAGAATGCAACCAACGTGTGCGTGAAGGTCATTTGATGAAAGGGGCGCTCGTCCTGGGCATTGGCAATGTGTTGATGGGGGATGATGGCCTTGGGGTGGCTGCCATTGCGGCATTGCAGCGAGACTATGCGCTGCCGACAGACGTGGAGGTGCTCGATGGCGGCACGGCCGGAATGGAGCTCCTCGAGGCATTGGAGGATCGTGATTTCCTGCTCATCGCGGATGCGATCGATGCTCGAGAGGCGCCGGGGACGCTGATTCGGCTTGCAGGCGAGGAGGTGCCGATTTTTTTTCGGCGCAATCTCTCTCCCCATGGCATCGGTTTTGCGGACGCCCTGGCCGCGCTCGAATGGCTTGGTCGCATGCCCAAAGAAGTGGTGGTGCTGGGCCTACAGCCTCAATCGATCGCGCTTTCGACCGAGCTTTCGCCCACGGTCAAGGCACGCTTGCCGGCGCTCGTCACCGGCCTTGTCCAGGAACTCGGCGCGCGTGGATGGAAGCTGGCTTCTCTGCCGGCGGGGGCAAGCGTATGAGCCTGATCGTGCAGCGAGAAAATCCCGCCCCGATCATCGAAGCCGTATTTCGGCGCATCCACGAGGAACGCATGGCCGGCTTGCCCTTCCTCAACCCCGCACTCGAGGTCGCGGCCGTAGGCTTCACGCGTCACGAGGAAGACTGGCGCGGCATTCTGCTTACGCCATGGGTGATGGCCTTGGTGCTTTTGCCAGCGAGCGAAGCGTGGCCTCTGCCTGCCTTCCACCAGCGCGTTTTCCGCCACTATGCGGCGGGAACGTTTGCCTTTTTGCCCAATGAGGAAGAGGGTCTGGGGATTTATCTTACTTGCCCTTTGATTTCCGACCTGCGGCCGTTTTCCGATCACGCGACGGCGCTCATGACCGCGCGCGAGTGCCTGGCTTTGTTGGATCGCCCTGCGACGGAAATCTCCGAGATGCGCAGCGAGTCGATCTCGCTTTCCCGTCGCCGTTTCTTGTTGCGTTCGGCCGTCGATGCATGAAATGTCATTGGCGCTCGCCGTGCGCGATCTGATCGAAGAGGCGGCAGAGCGCGAGAAGTTTGCTAAGGTCAAGTGCGTGCGCGCCGAAATCGGAGCGCTTTCGGGCGTCGAGCGCGAGGCGTTTGCCTTTTGTTTCGATCTGGCGATGAAAGACAGCGTCGCCGACGGCGCCCGCCTGGAGATCGTGGCGACCGCGGGAGGGGGTCGTTGTCCTGCCTGTGGGCGGGAAACGCCGCTTACGATGATTTATGATGCATGTGCGCATTGCGGCGCATTCCCGGTGGAGGTCACCGCAGGAAAAGACATGCGCATACTCGAACTCGAGGTGGAATGACGATGTGTACCACGTGCGGCTGTGGCCATGACGAAATGAAGATCGAGGGCGTGAGCGTTCATGCTCATGAGCATATCCATGCCGATGGCACGAGGCATAGCCATGCGCACGACCATCGCGGGCCTCATGGGCATGGCGATGATCATGATCATACCCATGAGCATCCTGGACAAGAACATCATGGCCATGCGCAGGCGGCTGCCCAGGGCGTAGAACAGGCGCGTCTTGTCCGTCTCGAACAGGCGATATTGGCCAAGAACGACCGCTTTGCGGCTGCCAATCGGGCGCGTTTTGCCGAAGCGGGCGTGCTTGCGCTCAACTTGGTGTCGAGTCCCGGCGCGGGCAAGACGTCTCTTCTCGTGAAGACCATCGAAAAAATGCGCGGCAGGCGCCCTCTCGCAGTCATCGAAGGCGATCAGGAAACGCGCCTTGATGCCGAACGGATACGAGCGACAGGCGCGCCGGCGATACAGATCAATACGGGCAAGGGATGCCATCTCGACGCGCATGCAGTCGGTCATGCACTCGACGAGTTGCCGCTGTCACGCGGCATGGTGCTCTTCATTGAGAATGTCGGCAACCTCGTCTGTCCAGCGGCATTCGATCTCGGCGAAGCGGCCAAGGTCGTGATTCTTTCGGTCACCGAAGGAGAGGACAAACCGTTCAAATACCCCGACATGTTTCGCGCCGCCAAGCTCATGCTGATCAACAAGGTGGATTTGCTGCCCTTCGTCGACTTCGATGTCGCAGCAGCGCTGAGCGCAGCGCGGCGCGTCAATCCTTTCCTCGAAACCATCCAGATTTCGGCGAAGACGGGGGTAGGGTTCGAGGCATGGCTGTCCTGGATCGAGAAAGGGGCGGTCGCCGTCGGTGGTTGAGGCATTGCGCGTACATGTCGCCGGCCTCGTGCAGGGAGTGGGGTTCCGCCCTCATGTCTGGCGTCTGGCGCATACCCTGGGGCTCGTGGGCTGGGTGCGCAACGATGGGGCGGGTGTCGCCATCCATGTCGAAGGCGAACGCGCGTCTCTAACGGAGTTTTGTAGGCGTCTTGCCGAGGAAGCGCCGCCTTCGGCCATCGTCGACAGCCTTGCGAGTGAACGCGCGCAGGTGCTTGGCCTCGGCGATTTTCTCATCTTGGATAGCACGCAGGGTCGTGTGAGCACGCGCATCGGCCCCGATAGCGCGCCATGCCAGGCTTGCTTAGCCGAGCTTTTCGACCGCCGCGATCGGCGTTACCGCTACCCTTTCATCACCTGCACTCATTGCGGGCCGCGTTACACGGTTACACGTGCATTGCCTTACGATCGCCCGCAAACGAGCCTTGCCTCGTTTCCTTTGTGTCGCGAATGCGAACGCGAGTATCGTGACCCATACGACCGGCGCTTTCATGCCGAGACCACCTGCTGTCCCGCGTGCGGACCGACGCTGACGCTGCTCGATGCGCATGGTGCGCCCATCGTCGGCGACCCCCTCGAAGAAGTCTGGAGGCTTTTGCAAGCCGGACGCATCGTCGCAATCAAGGGCATCGGTGGCTTCCACCTCTGTTGCGACGCCTTGCAATCGCAGGCCGTGGCGATGTTACGTGCGCGCAAGCAGCGCGAAGAAAAACCGTTTGCGCTGATGGCGCTCAATACGGCGAGCGCCGCCCATTGGGTCGAGCTGGACGCGCACGCAATCGCTTTGCTGGAAAGCCCCGAACGTCCGATCGTGTTGCTCCCAAAGCGCAAAATTGCCGAGCAAATGCCCGTGGGCATTGCTCCCGGTCTTGCCGAACTCGGGATCATGCTGCCCTCTTCGCCGCTAAGCTACTTGCTTTTCCACGCGGCGGCAGGAAAGCCAGATGGCCTTGCTTGGCTCGAAAAGCCGCTTGCGCGGCTTTTTGTCATGACGAGCGCGAATCCGCACGGCGAGCCCTTGGTGATCGACAACGACGAGGCGCTAAAGCGTCTTCAGGGCATCGCCGATGCATATCTCGTGCATGATCGTGAAATCCTCGTGCGCTGCGACGATTCGGTCAGGCGTACGACAGGCTTCGTGCGACGCGCGCGCGGCTATGTGCCTCAACCGATTCGTTTGCCGCGCCCGGGGCCCCCCGTGCTTGCGCTCGGCGGGTTTTTCAAAAATACCATCTGCATGACACGAGGCGATGAGGCTTTCGTCTCCCAACATGTGGGCGATCTCGACAACCCTCGCGCATGCGTTTTTTTCGAGGAAACCGTCGCGCATCTGATGGCGATCTTGGCTGTAAAGCCCGAAATCATCGCCCATGATCTCCATCCCGATTTCCATGCCACGCGCTACGCGCTGGAGCTTGGCGTGCAGCATGGCGTGCCGACCCTCGCGGTGCAGCATCACCATGCGCATATCGCCGCCGTCTGCGCCGAGTGGGGCCTCGTGGGCCCCGTGCTGGGTTTGGCGCTGGACGGCGTGGGCTTGGGCGCGGATGGCCGCGCGTGGGGAGGTGAGTTGTTACGCGTCGAGGGCGCTTTTTATGAGCGTCTCGGCTACTTGAGGGAGCTTCCGCTGCCTGGCGGGGATGCTGCCGCGAAGGAGCCCTGGCGGATGGCGGCGGCGGTGCTCGCATGCCTCGATAGGGCGCATGAGATCTTCGAACGCTTTGGTGAGGAGCCCGCGGCGACGACGGTGGCGACGATGCTTGCAAAGCGCTTCAATTGTCCGCCGACCTCGAGCGCAGGGCGCCTTTTCGATGCGGCGGCCGCATTGCTGGGCGTACGCCGGCGCAATACCTTCGAAGGTCAGGCAGCCATGGCGCTTGAGGGATTGGCGGCGCGGCAGGGGAGAGTCCCTGCGCTGCCGGATGGGTGGCGCATCGATGCGGAAAATCGCCTCGATCTCTTGCCGCTGATGGATTTTTTGTGCGATTGCGAGGACGCTGCCGCCGGTGCGGCCTTGTTTCACGCCACATTCGCGGCGGCGCTCGTCGATTGGGTAGCACAAACGGCGCAGCGCGTGGGGATCACGCACATCGTGGCGGCAGGAGGATGCCTGCTCAACCAAGTGCTGCGCACACTGCTCGGCGAGGGCCTGCATGCGCGGGGGCTGGCGTTTTTTTTGCCTGAGAAGCTCCCGCCCAATGATGGCGGGCTTTCCCTAGGACAAGCTTGGGTTGCCCTCAGCGCGAGGTTTCCGGAAACCAGCTGAGTCGTTCGCGCAGGCGCACCACTTCGCCCACGATGATCAGGGTCGGGGCGCGCAGCTGCGCCTGTTGAGCGAGCCGTGGCAGCGTGGCCAAGGTGCCGACGACCGTGCGCTGGTTGGCCGTTGTGCCTTGCTGGACGATGGCCGCCGGCCAATCCTCTGGCAATCCATGGGCGATCAGCTGTTCGCAAATATGGGGCAGCCCATGCAACCCCATATAGATGACGATGGTTTGGCGGCGGCGGGCAAGACCGGCCCAGTCGAGATTCATCGTGCCGTCTTTCAGATGGCCGGTGACGAACACACAGGCCTGCGCGAAATTTCTGTGCGTGAGCGGGATGCCCGCGAAGGCGGCGACGCCTGCGGCGGCAGTGACGCCCGGAACGACTTCGAACGGAATGCCGTGCTCTTTGAGCGTTTCGACTTCTTCGCCGCCCCGACCAAACGTGAAAGGATCCCCTCCTTTGAGCCGCACGACGCGCTTCTGTTCGCGCGCCAGACGTACGAGCAAAAGATTGAGTTCTTCTTGCGGCACCGCATGATGCCCACGTTCTTTGCCAGCATAGATGCGCTCGGCCATGGGATTGGCCAGCGCCAATACCTGCTCGGACACCAGATGATCATGCACGATGACATCGGCTTGACGGATCAAACGAAGGGCGCGCAGGGTCAAAAGCTCTGGGTCCCCGGGACCGGCGCCGATCAGATAGACCGCGCCGGCTTGGGCGTCGGGGCGGTGGGGAAGAGCCGACAAAAACGCTTCGACGCTCATGAGGCGCACCTTTCGCCGCTACAAGGACCGCAGCCCCCCGTTCGGCTTGCGCAGCCAGCCGCCGCGGGCTCGTTGGGGTTGAAAAAGACGAACTGATATTCGCCTGCATGCACCTCGACGAAATCCAACTTTGCGCCCGCAAGCAAAGGCTGGCTGCGCGGCGCGATCAGAATGGTCACGCCGTGGCATTCGATCACCGCGTCGTGCTCACGAATGTCGTCGAATCCCATGCCATAGACGATTTCGCCATCCTCGATCTTGGCCGCCACTCGGAGTTTGAGCGGCCCTTCGCCTTTTGGATCTTGAGCGGCGCGGCGAATCGCTTCGGCGGCAGCGACAGTCAGCTCAAACATGGGCGCTCTCCAGGGCTGAGACGCTATGCTTTCCGGCGCAGTGGGCGCGCGCATAGGCGATGAATCGATGCGGCCAGTCGCAGCGTGCCACGGCGCGAAGATGGACATACGAGGCAAGCAGCCGGTATTTGACGATCCCATCGTGATGGCCGTCGATGCCGTGACCTCGTCTCATTTGATAAGCAAAGCGTGTATTCGTGGGCAAGCCTGTCAGCGAAGAATAATGGAACTCGTGCGCTGGAATCAATGCGCCTGGACAAAAATCAGCAGCATGGGGGGCGTGCTCATCGACTGCACACCAGGGATGCTCGGCCGTGGGTTCGATCATGACATAGCCTCGTCCCACCGGTTTTTCGTGCATCACGACATCGCCATCGAGGATGCCGACCATCGGGCGGGTCACGCCTTGCCAGGTGATGCTTTTGGCCAGATACATGAGTCCACCGCACTCGGCGTAGGTGGGTAGTCCCCCCTCGATGGCGTGCCGCATCTCGGCGCGCAACGCTTCATTCGCCGCGAGGGCATCGAGAAAGGACTCCGGAAAGCCGCCTCCAATGAACAAAGCGTCGCATTCAGGCAGACGCCGATCGCGGAGCGTGTCGAAAAAAACCAGCTCGGCGCCTGCTGCGGACAGCGCCTCGAGATCCTCGGTGTAATAAAAGCCGAAGGCAGGATCTTGCGCGATTGCCAGGCGAATGCGTTTGCCTGCGGTGGGCGCAGGCCTCAGGGGCGAGGGCAATGTCCGATCGGTATGGGTGAGGGCGAGCAGGCGCGCAAGGTCGACGTGCGCTTCGATCACGTCTGCAATTTCGGCGATACGGTGCTCCGCTTCGGCGAGTTCATTGGCAGGCATCAAGCCGAGATGACGCTCAACGACACTCAGCCGCGGCTCTTCGGGGATGGCGCCGACGACGGGCACGTCGGTGTAGTGTTCGATCACGGCGCGCAGCTTGGCCTCATGACGCAAGCCTCCTAAACGATTGAGGATGACGCCGGCGATTTGGATGTCGCGTTCGAAGGCTTGGTACCCGAGAATCAGGGGAGCGATGCCGCGCGTCATGCCGCGTGCGTCGATCACCAGGATCACCGGCAGGCCCAAGAGGCGGGCAAGCGCTGCATTGCTGTTGGCGCCATCGAGAGCAAGGCCGTCATAGAGGCCTTTATTGCCCTCGACGAGGCAGACATCGGCATCGAAGCCGTGGGCGAATTGTGCGCGAATTTCCTCGTGCGAGGAAAGGAAGAAGTCGAGATTACGGCAGCCGCGCTGCGCGGCGCGAGTCAGCCACAAAGGGTCGATGTAGTCGGGCCCCTTCTTGAAGGGTTGGACCACATACCCCTTGCGCCGCAGCGCGGCGATGAGACCGATCGAGACGGTCGTCTTGCCAGAGGACTTATGGGCGGCCGATACGAGAAAACGGTGGGGCATGGGAATGCCTGCGTTCGGCCGCCCTTCGCTCAGTCATGGAGGGCGCCGCTTCCCTCGAGCTTGGCGAGATCGTCCTGCGGCAAGAACTTGAAAATGCGCACGCCAATCGTGACGAACAAAAAAGTCATGCCCAAACCCGAAACGGCAAGCAAGATCTCCGGCCAGCGCGGCGCATAGGAATCGATTTTGCCGTCCATGAAAGAACTCGTGACTTCATAGCCCGGGAAGAGATCGAGCGGAAAGACTTGTCCGCCAATGATGAACACATAAAGAAAGGCGAAGGCGCCGAGGATCACGAGCAAGGAGGCCAGGAAGGCCGAGCCGCGCACGCGGCTGATCGCGGGAACGTAAAGCAGGATGAGCGGCAGCAACGTGCCGAGGAAGACATAGCCGCCCCAGAACAGGAACGGGAACAGTCCTCCCTCGAGCAGGATGAAGCGCTCGAACGCCATTTCCTTGGCGAAATAAAGGTTGGTCAGATGATAGACGGCGACGAAGTAAGCCGCTGCCGCGACGAAGACGCCCAGCAGATTCTTCAGCCGATTACGGATGCGCATGTCGAGTTCGAGGCCGTTCCATGCATACATCACCTTTTGCACGATCAAAAAGACCGCAAGCCCCCAGCAGAACGACAGGATGATGAACATCGGCGCGATCACGGCCGACTGGTAGGCTTGACGGGCGACGAGAAAGCCGAAGATCGATCCCGTACCGGTCGTCAGGATCAAGCGCCAGAGAAAGGCTGCGATCCCGGCAGGCTTCGCATAAGGGTTCATCGCGCGATCCATCAGGGTCCAGAGATAGAGGCCGACGATCGCAAAGAAGCCAGGATACAAGATCACATTCCAGCCGAACACCGACGTCGGATTGAAATGCGTCATGGCGACGATCAGCCGGTCGGCGCGGCCGAGGTCGAGCATGATCACGGCAAGGCCTCCAGCCAACATGGTGAGCGCCAAAAGGCCAGAAAGCGGCGCGCGCGGCTTATAGACGGCTTTGCCGAACACCGAGCCGATCGACGCGACGTTGAGCACGCCGGAAGCGGCGACGATGAGAAAGATCGCGAAGACATGGGGCAAGCCCCACACGATCTGGTTGTTCATGCCGGTGACGACGTGTCCCGCATGTTCCATGTAGAGGGCGGCGCCCAGTCCAGCAGCGGTCACGAGGCCGCCCAAAGCGACGAGCAGGTAGAACATGCGTTCTTCGGCGCGGGGATTTTGCGCGAATGCCATGGCCTCAAATTCCTTGATAACGGACACCCTGGTTGAGCTTCAAATCGGCGCGCACTTGGGTCGAAGCCTCTTGCGCGAGGCGCAGAGAAATGGCACTTTTCGGATCATTGAGGTCCCCGAACACCATGGCGCCTTCTGGACAGGCTTCCACACAAGCGGGTTGCTGCCCCTTATCGACGCGATGCACGCAAAAGGTGCAAGACTCGACGCAGCCGACGCCGCGCGGCACTTCCGGATTCTGCTCGGTGAGCGGCTGATGTACGAGCGAGCGCGCTTTGAAGGGACACGCCATCATGCAATAGCGGCAACCGATGCAAATGTGGCGATCCACGAGGACGATGCCGTCCGCTCGCTTCATCGAAGCGCCCGTGGGGCAAACATCGACGCAGGGCGGATGCTCGCAGTGCTGACACAGCATTGGTAGAGAGTGTGTGCGCCCGGTCTTCTGATCCTTGAGGTCGATCTTACGGATCCATTGCGAGCCCTGGCGGGCGTCGGCGACCGTCTCGTTGATGCCGTTTTCCGTGTTGCAGGCCTTCACACAGGCATCGCATCCACTGGCGCACTTGGTCGTGTCAATTAGCATGCCCCAGCGCACCTTGCTCGAGGCAGGTTCTCCCGCGGCGCGTGGAGCGCCTGCATGCGAGAGGGCGATCAGGTGCAGGCCAGGTGCGAGTGCGACCGCGCCAAAGCCGGCCACCGTGGCGGCCAGGAATGTGCGTCGCGACTTTTCTTGTGATCCCGTCATGGTTTCACCCCCGCCATACCGGTTGTCTTGAGGCTGGCTTTAGGCTGATGGCAATCCCAACAATCGAGCTTGACCGCTGCATACGCATGGCATTCCTGGCAAAAGCCGCCCGGCCCGAGCACGCTACCCGTGGTCTTGCTCGCATGGCACTCGATGCAGCCATTGAGGCTCGCTTTTTCGCCTCGGATGCCCAGACGCAAAGTGCGGTCGCGCGTGTGTTTGAGCATTTCCATGTGATTGCGGCGCATTTCCTCGGCCGGCGCGATGCACTGGCCGGGGTTTTCGATGCGAATGTTTGGTTTCGGCGCGCCCGCGCCCACAGACGTGGGCGCCAGCACCGTCCCCATGAGCGCCGCGAGTAAGACGCACAGCCGCGCGGTCATGACGTCACTCGCCCAGACCCATCTGGATGTAGCCGGTCGGACAGACGTCGTGGCAGACATGGCATCCGATGCATTTCTTGTAATCGGTCGCCACATAGCGGCCCGTCGTCGCCTCCGTCTTCTTCACGCGATAAACCGCGCCCTGCGGGCAATAGACCACACAGTTGTCGCATTCGAAACACAAGCCGCAGCTCATGCAGCGCTTCGCCTCGGCGACGACCTGCTGATCGCTCAAGGGCTCCAGCCGTTCCTCGAAATTGCCCAGCGCCGTCTCTTTGGTGAGATGGATGATCTTGCGCTTGTTGCGCGGCGTGTACTGGAAATGCCCGAGGAACAACTCATCATGCGGTATCACATAGCGGTCGGCGCGGTTATCGAAGTTGTGAATGACATCCTTGGATTCCGAAGAACCGCGAATCGGCTCGTGAATCTCCTGGAAGGTAATGCCTTTTTCCATATACTTGCGCAGGAGATCGAAGTAATGGACATCGATTTTCGGGCGGCGACCAACTTCGATGCCAGATAGATATTGATCGATGGTGTCCGCGGCGATCGCGCCATGTCCGATCGCAGTGGTGAGCAAATGGGGGCGGATCACGTCGCCGCCGGCGAAGACGCCGGGCTTGCCTTGTACTTGATAGTTCTTGTCAACCGAGACTGAGCCTTTGCCATTGTTGAATTCTTCGAGACCGGTGAAATCGACGGCCTGGCCAATCGCCGAAACGATCAAATCGGCGGGGAGATCCTTCTCGGTGCCCTCGATCTTTTTGATATCGAGGCGCCCACCGACCATTTTCGCTTCGCATTGGGCGACGCGCAATGCCGTCGCGCGGCCATCTGGCCCTTTGATCACCTTCACTGGCATCCATCCCTGCATGATCTCGATGCCTTCGGCCTGGGCATGCTCGAGCTCATGTTTGCTCGCGGTCATGAATACCGAGGTGAGCACGACTTCGGCGCCCTCGCGCACGGAGATGTCGGCGACGTCTTGAGCGAGCTGGCCGGCGATGGCGCCCTCCCAATCCGTCGGCTTGGCGTCGGTGATGTGGCCAAGGCGTCGGGCGACAGTGGCGACGTCCATCGAGGTGTCGCCGCCGCCGACGACCACCACCCGCTTGCCTACGCTCTTGAGGCGCCCTTCATTGAAGGCCTTCAGGAAGGCGGTGGCAGTGACGACGTTGGGCGTGTTTTCAGCGCCTTCGGCAGGCAATTGGCGCCCGCCCTGAGCGCCCAAGGCGATGAAGATCGCATCGAATTCCTTGCGCAATTGCTCGAGCGTGACATCGACGCCCACTTTGCATTTGAGGCGCGTCTCCACGCCCAAGTTGAGAATGCGCTGGATCTCTGCGTCAAGCACCTCGCGCGGCGTACGATAACCGGGAATGCCATACCGCATCATGCCGCCAAGCTGGTCATGGTCGTCGAAAATGGTGACTGCATGGCCTTTGAGCGCCAGCTGATAGGCTGCCGAGAGACCGGCAGGGCCGCCGCCGATCACCGCCACCTTCTTGCCCGTCTGCTTTTCCGGCTTCTTGAATTGCAGGTTGTGCTTGATCGCATACTCGCCGAGGTAATGCTCGACCGAGTTGATGCCCACATGATCCTCGACTTGATTGCGGTTGCAGCCGGTTTCGCAGGGCGCGGGGCAGACGCGTCCCATCACCGCGGGGAATGGATTGGCCTCCGTCAGTCGCCGCCAGGCATATTCTTGCCACGTCATCGTGGGCTTGCCATCGGGGCCGACCGGTGGCTTTTCGATGCCGCGCACGATGTTGAGATAGCCGCGGATATCCTCCCCGGAGGGACAGGAGCCCTGGCAGGGAGGGGTCGACTGGATATAGGTGGGGCACTTGTAGGACCAGCCGGCCTGGAAGATCTTGTCTTGCAAGCGCTTGTAAATCGGTGCCTCTCCGTCCTTGAAGCGGCGGAACGTGAGTTTCTCGGTCTGCTGCTCGGTGGTCGCTGACATGTGTCTTCTCCGTCGTAGTAATCGTTGTTTCTGGGTTACTGCTCCTGGCCGAGGCGGATCGCGGTGCTGACGAGCTGGTGCACGCCGCCGACCAGACGCATGTTGAAACCGTAATAAGGCAAGACCTTGGTGAATTGGGCCTTGCAAATCGCACAAATGGTGGCCATGAAGTTCACGCCATGTGCATCGACGACGCGTTTCAACGCTTCCATGCGCGGGAATGCGCCCTTGACGCGCAGCTCGAGGAGCTCGTCGGTCAAGACGCCGCCGCCGCCGCCGCAACAAAAAGTTTTTTCGCGCACCGTGTCTTCGTCCATTTCGACGAATTTGTTGGCGACTGCTTTGATGATGTTGCGTGGGATGTCGAATTGGCCACCTGCATACCCTCCCATGCGGGAGGCGCGCGCGACGTTGCAGGAGTCGTGGAAGGTGATGATGCGGTGGTCGTTTGCTTCCTTGTCGAATTTCAGCCGGCCTTGCTGGATCAGATCCCACGTCACTTCACAAATGTGTGAAGGCTGGGGGTAGCGCGGATCGAGCTGCTTTTGCAGCTCGATCGAGAAGGGATCTTTGCCGCCGGCGCCCACGCCGTTCAGCGTATTCCAGAATGCATAGGCTACGCGCCAGGCATGACCGCATTCGCCCACGACGATGCGCTTGACGCCCAATTCGAGCGCGGCCTCACGGATGCGCAGGGCCACCTTGCGCATGGTCTCGTAGCTGCCATTGAACAAGCCGAAATTGCCGGCTTCGGAAGCGTGCGAAGATAGCGTCCAAGAAATGCCTGCGGCATGGAATACCTTGCCATACCCGATCAACGACTCGATATGCGGTTCGGCGAAGAAATCCGCCGAAGGCGTGACCAACAGCACCTCGGCGCCTGGTTCGTCGATGGGATAGCGGACGGCCACGCCGGTGTCTTCCTTGACGTCTTCTTCGAGGCCCGCGAGGGTGTCTTCGAGCGCAGGTCCAGGCAGCCCGAGGTTGTTGCCGATCTTGAAGACTTTGCCGATGATTTCATTCGAATACTTTTGGCCGTAGCCGACGGAATCCAAGATATGGCGTGCGGCCATCGTGACTTCGGCGGTGTCGATGCCATAGGGACAAAAGACCGAGCAACGCCGGCATTCGGAACATTGCCAGAAATAGGAATACCACTCGTCGAGGATTTCCTTGGTGAGATCGCGGGCGCCGACGAGTTGCGGAAAGAGCTTGCCCGGCCAAGTGAAATAGCGCCGGTAGATGCTGCGCATCAATTCTTGACGCGCAACCGGCATGTTCTTGGGATCTTGGCTGCCAATGAAGTAGTGGCATTTGTCGGTGCATGAGCCGCAGTGCACGCAGGCGTCCATGAAGACCTTGAGCGAGCGGTATTTGCCGAGCAACTCGCCGAACTTCGCGATCACCTTGTCATGGGTGACGCGCCAGTCGTCGTCAAGCTTGGCTTGAAAGCCGATCGCTTCTTGGATTTTTTCATTGGCGACGTAGGGTTTCGAATGCGCCATCGCCCCTTCGCGTAGGGCAGGCACGGTGGGGTATTCGCGAAATTTCGGCAATTCGAATTCGGGAGCGGCCATGATCAGCTCTTCTCGAAGTTCGCGGCCCACGGCGCGAGATGGCGTTGCTCGCGCGGATTGTCGGCCATGTTGCGGGTCGGGCTAAAGAAGACGCCGGGCGCATGCAAGAGCTTGCTGAATGGGAACAGCAGCATCAGCACCGCGACGCCGAGCAGATGGAGGAACAATCCCATATGCGCAGGCAGCGCATTGATCTCGAAAACCATCAGGCCGAGGAAAAAGGCCTTGACCGCGACGACATCGACATGCATCCAAAAAGTCATGCCCATGCCCGTGACGCCGATCACGAGCAGTAACGCAAGCCATAGATGGTCGGAGGGGGTGCTGATGTAGCGGATGCGTTCGACGAAGAAACGACGGCCCCACAAGCCGATCAGACCTCCCATCATCATGAAAGAAGCATATTTCCCGAACGGCTGGATGAACAGGAGCCAAACTGGCGCCTCGGCCACGAAATAGCGCAGATGACGGATGAGCACCAGGAACAGGCCCATATGGAACATCCAGCCGAAAAGCCAGGTCCAGAGATTGCCTTTGAACAGGCTTTCGAAGAAGACGACTTCGCGGAACATGCGCCAGATCACGCCCGGGGTCGTCGTCGGCGCGGGCGTCGTGGGGATCGAGAGCGGCGCAGGCGTGCGCGCGAAATCGTAAATCTTATAAATCAAGCCGAGCGTGAATACCGCTGCAGCGAGATAAAACAGGACCGCAAAAAAAATCGTCATAGACATTGCACCCTGTCGATGCCGCGGGTCGATTCGTCCTCTGGATAGCCAGAGGCGTCAGGCACGTGAGGGGCGGACCGACATGACGCCGCTCCGCCCACAGAGACTCAGACGCAGCCGGTCGGTTTGGGCAGGCCGGCGATCTTGCAAGCCTGCTTGGCCGGGCCGTATGGGAACAGCTCATAGAGGTACTGGCTGTTGCCCTTTTCCGGACCGAGCTTCTTGCCAATCGCCTTGGTCAGCACACGCACCGCCGGGGCGATCTGGAATTCGTTGTAGTAGTCGCGCAAGAAGTTGATGACTTCCCAGTGGTTCTCGGTCAATGTGATGCCTTCCTGCTGGGCGAGATATTGAGCGACTTCCTCGCTCCAGTCGGACAGGTTGACGAGATATCCTTCTTCGTCGGTTTCGATGGTTTTGCCATTGAGTTCGAATGCCATGTGCTTGCCTCCAGATGAAAAAATCGTTACAGCCAGGACTGACAGGGTTTGTGTTCGACGACGAGATCGACGAAGCCGCCATAATCGACGACGGTCACGCCTTCGATGACGCGATCAGCCATGCCACGCGCCTCCAAGTCGGCTGCCAAGGCATAGACTTTGAAGCGTTCCATGGCCGCCTTGATCTTTGCTTCTTGCGCGCCACCTTTGACGGCCGCATAGACGCCGTCTTCGATCAGAAGGATCGCGCCGCCGCTCATCGTGGCGAGCACGGAATCGAGCGCGGGACGCTCATAGGGGGATTTATTGACGATATGCAACATGATCCTTCCTCAGAACGACAGGATGACGTCTTGTTCTTCCATAAGCTTGCCGATTTCGCTGCGCGACAAGACTTCCACCGGTACGGCGAGGTCGTCTGCGGTCAGCCCACGCTCGGCGAGAGACTCGGCGGCGACATAAAGCTTCGTGATGTCATAGTCTTCGAGCGCGCCCCAAGTCTTCTCGAACGCCTTGGTGTCGATGCCCTTGGTGTTGTGCCCTTTTTTGAGCTGAAACACGCCGTCGTCAAGAAACGCGAGCGAGACGTCTTGCTCGAACGCGGCGGCGATCAACACCACTTCCAAGGCCTCCCATGCGTAAATCGTGCCGTAAGGCGCCTTGCGATTGACGAACATGAATTTTTTGACCGACATCTTTTCCTCCCTCAATCGCCGAAGACGACCAGACGATCACACTGGATGCCGGCTTCGATGAGCTGACCGAGGCCTGAGATGCGAAAACCCGGGGCCAGATTCGTGGCATCCTTGCCGTTGCGCTTCATCTCGCCTTCATCGACGATGCCGCGCCGTTGCGCCGCGGCGACGCAGACGACGAGGTCGATCTTGTGCTCTTCGGCGAGCTTCGACCAGCGCGAGACGATGTTGCGGTCATCCTGCGGCGGCGTCGTCAGACGCGTCGCATTATTGACGCCGTCATGATAGAAAAAGATGCGGAAGATTTCATGGCCTTTGGCAAGCACCGCTTTCGCGAATTGGTAAGCGGTGTCGGAAGCCTCGTGCGTATAGGGGCCTTCGTTGACCAAGATGGCGAACTTCATCGCGGCACTACCCTCAGAAACGGATATGAGTCGAAGCGTTGAGGTTGTAACGGCCGCCGCGCCAATCGTCGATCATGTACTTGGTGAAGGGCAGGCCAGTCTTCTCGAAGAAACGCGGCCAACCGATGCGTTCGATCCAGTCGGCCATGCGCTCCCAGGGACGCGCATCTTCTTTGTAGGTCATTAGGATCTTTTTGACCACGGCATTGACTTCCGGCCAACGCGGAGGATTGTTCGGCAGACCCGCAGCGACCAATTTGTGGAAGGTCGGCTTCGAACGGGCATTGGAGTTCTTGCCGCCGACCCAGATGGCGATCTTCGAGTGTTCGGGGTCGTTGATCTGCATCGGTGGGCAGGGGGGATAGCAAGCGCCGCAGCAGACGCATTTCTTTTCATCGACTTCGAGCGAGGGCTTGCCGTTGACGAGGGCCGGGCGGATCGCCGCTACCGGGCAACGCGCGACGACGGCCGGACGCTCACAGACATTGGCGACCAAGTCATGGTTGATCTTGGGCGGCTTGGTGTGCTGGATCACGACGGCGATGTCGGCTTGCCCCCCACAATTGATTTCACAGCATGACGTAGACAAGCGCACGCGATTGGGCATCTGCTCGTTCTTGAACTCTTCGAAGAGCTCGTCCATCATCGCCTTCACGACGCCTGAGGCGTCGGTGCCGGGAATGTCGCAGTGCAGCCAACCCTGGGTGTGCGCGACCATCGACACCGAATTGCCGGTGCCGCCGACGGGGAAACCGGCCTTTTCCAGAGCTTCGATCAGCGGCGCTACCTTCTTTTCCTCCGAGACCATGATCTCGGCGTTGGAACGAATCGTGAAGCGAATATAGCCCTCGCCATATTGGTCGGCGATGTCGCACAGCGTGCGAATCGTATAGATATCCATTTGGCGCTGGGTGCCGCAGCGCACGGTCCAGACTTCGTCACCCGTCTTGGACACGTGATGGAGGACGCCGGGGCGTGGCCGATCGTGGTATTTCCAGTTGCCGTAATTGGCGGCGAACTTCGGGTGCAGGAATTTCTTGTTGTCGAGGAAGTACTCGACAGGCTTACGCATCTGTGGTTGAGCCATCTATCGTCTCCGCTATGGTTGTAATGCTCATGACGCCAACAGGGTTTTGCCCATGGCCGCAAGCCGGGCGCTTTCGCCCGGCTTGCGCGATTCGTATCAGGCAGCCGCCGCTTGCTTTTTGGCGTTGATCTTGGCGACTTCCTCGTCCCAGCCGTCCGTGCGCACGTAGGGATTCATGCGCGGGTTGTTGACCATGTTCGGGTCGACATCGAGGCCGATTCCTTCGAGGAAGTTGGCGAGCCCGATGCGCTCGATCATTTCGCCGGCACGCTCATGCTCGAGAGCGTTCTCGGCGAAGAAGTCGACGATGTTTTGGGCCAGTTCGACGAGCTTGTCGAAATCCTCCTCGGTCTCGAGCTTCATGAAGGGAACGATCACGGTGCCCATCAAAGCGCCGATCTTCAGGTGGCTCTTGCCTCCGACCAGGATCGTCGCGCCTTTGTCCTTGCCTGGCGCGAGCGCCCCCGTCATGACATTGATGCAGTGCATGCAGCGCACGCAGTCTTTGTTGTCGATTTCCAGGCACTGCGTGTCGTTGAGGGCCACTGCCGAGATGTAGGGATTGTCGCGGCGCACGTCCTTGGCGTCCTTGATTTGCAGGGCGCGCGTCGGACACATGGCGACGACGTCATTGACGAGCTCATTCATGCCATGCTTGGCAAACCACTTCTTGCCCAGTTCATCGTCGGTTTGGATGTTGTCGCGCCAAGTGCCGATGACGGCCATGTCCGCGCGCTGGATCGAATTCATGCAGTCGTTCGGGCAGCCCGAGAACTTGAACTTGAATTTATAGGGCAGGGCCGGACGATGGATGTCGTCAAGGAAGTTGTTGATGATCTTGTGATGAGCCTTGGCTTCGTCATAGCACGACTGTTCGCAACGGGCGGCGCCAACGCAAGACATCGCGGTGCGCACGGCAGGGCCGGCGCCGCCGAGGTCGAAGCCCATTTCATTGATTTCATCGAAGGCTTTTTGCACGTTCTCGGTCGTGCATCCCTGGAACATGATGTCGCCGGACTGGCCATGCAGGGCGATCAAGCCCGAGCCATATTTTTCCCAAATGTCGCAAAACTTGCGCAGGGTCGCCGTGTCGTAATGCATGCCGGGAGGCGGCATCACGCGCAAGGTATGGAATTCGGCCGCGTCCTTGAATCTCGGTTCGCCTTTTTCGTCTTTGATTTCCGTAAAGCGCGGGATGACGCCGCCGCCGTAGCCGAAGACGCCGACCGTTCCGCCTTTCCAATAGCCTTTGCGGGTTTCGTAGGAATGCTCGAGGTGGCCCAAGAGGTCAACGACATAATCCTTCTCCTTGGCCAGGCGCTTGAGGCCCGTGATGAAGCTTGGCCAGGGGCCTTTTTCGAGTTCGTCGAGCATAGGGGTGGGGTGAGGCTGTTTGGCCATCAGTCATCTCCTCTTTCGTGGCTGTTGGGGAACCGTGCGTACCCGGCCATGCGCTTTGCACGGGTGCGCTCAATTCCGAATGATTTTCGATTGACGACGATTATGAGCGGCTTGGGCGGCGCGCTCCATACTTCCGGCGGGTAGACTAGCGGAAATCGAGGGAGTAGGACTACCTACCCGAAAGGAGTAGTCTGTCTCCCCTGTGATGGTGATAGGCGAAGCCTTCTGGCGATGACATAGTCGAACTTTGCATCTGCGGCGCGGAAGGCGCTTGAGGACCCGAGACATGGATCAGGTTATCACGCTCGACAAATTTCGCGTGCCTTTGGGCAACCAGGAAATCGAGCTGCAGCAAATCGAGTTTGCCGCAGGAGGCATGCCGATGCTGCGGCTGCGCATCCGCGAACATCGCCGCTTCACGATCTTCGACATCGATCCCGTCACGGCCGCGCGCTGGGCGCAGACGATGGGCGACTGGGCGGCGCGCCAGCTCGCCACCCTCCACGAGGCCAAATGACAGCGCACAACATCGATGTGCAATTCCCCTTGCGGGGACAGAGCGTGCCGGTCGATTATGCCGACGCGCTCTGGCTCGCCGTGCGCGAGCGCTTGCCATGGCTTATGGACGAGGAGGGGTGTGGCGTCCATCCACTTGCGTGGGTGAGCCCGGGCGAAGGAGTCTGGTATCTTTCCGGCCGCTCCCGTTTGACGTTGCGCGTGCCCGTCGCTCGCCTGGAAGAGGTGATCTCTTTGGCAGGCAGTCAATTCGTCGTCGGCGGACACGGGGTGACGTTGGGCGCCGCGAAGACAAAGCCGCTTGTCTATGCGCCGGTATTGTATGCGCGTTTCGTCACATTCTTTGCGCCGAGCCCCTCGCCGGTTGGCGAGGAGGCCTTTCTCGAGGCCTTGGCGGAAGAGCTTGCGCGCCTGTCGCTTGCCCCAAAATTCATCTGTGGTCGTGCGCAGCGCATGCAGACGGGCGAAGGCTTGATTTCCGGTTTCAGTCTGATGCTTTACGATTTACCCGAGACCGCGAATCTTGCGCTGCAGCATCATGGTTTGGGCCAACAGCGACATCGCGGCTGCGGCATTTTCGTGCCGCACAAACCCGGGTCGATCGTTTCAGAGCCTTGACGTTCAATCGCTCAACCGAAAGAAAAAAGGAGGATCTTCCATGGGCTATGTGATCAATGGCGTGGAAAAGGAAACCGACGAGTATGGCTATCTGCTCGAGCCCGATTTCAGCGAGGAGGCCGTGCATGTGATCGCTGCGGCCGAGGGCATCGAGCTCACCGACGACCATTGGAAAATCATCAATTACTTGCGCCAGAAATATCAGGAGGATGGGCACACGCCCAATTTGCGTAATTTGATCAAGGGGTTGCAAGAAGACGGTATCATGCCTGAGGCCGACAACAAGCGGATGTTCGATCTCTTTCCCAATGGGGGGGCAGCGAAACAAGGCGTGCGCATCGCTGGCTTGCCCCAACCGTATGGGAAAGGGGGATATTGAGAGCCGAGCAGCGCAGGCACAGAGATGGCCGTCCGCGTCCATACTCGCTTTCATACGGCAGGCAAGCGTTCGCCGGCCGCGATTGCCAGCGTGATCGCGCTTCTGGCTTGGAAACTGGCGGTGGACGCGATCAACCGCATGCGGCGGGCCGATTACGATATTGCGCCAGGACGGCCTTTTTATGACTTCGTCTGCGAATTTCTCGTCTTTCTTGCCGTTGTCGCCGATCGCCTGGCATATCGGGAATTGTCCGACGAAGAGCGGGCAGCCTTGATCTCTGCGCTGGTTCGGCGCCTTTCGGAAATGGTCGGGGAAAATCGCTACCTCTTGCTTGATGAGGCGGGCGCGGCCGATGCAGCCCTGCTGACGCGACGTTTCGTCGATCTCTACAATCGACGTGCAGCCGATTATGCCGAATTCGACTATGGCGCCGATGGCCCCGACTTCGCTTTCAAGCGGTATTTTGCGAGCTGCATACGCGAGGTCCTGCCGGAAAAGGACTGGCTGTGGGTGCTGGATCAAATCATGGAAATCGAGGCGCCCGAAGCGATCAAGGCGGTAGAAAAATCGCTACTGGCCTTGCTGCATCCCGAGCGCGAAAAAAATCGAGGCCGGCGCGAAGGGGTCGCCGGGGAGTGAGCATGCCGGGGCCTTTCGATTTGCGCGATCACGATGCCTATCGCCGCTGGCGCGAGGAAAAGCTCGATACTGCGCCGCGTCGGATCGAGGACATCGTCGTCGAACTCAATGACCCACGCGCTTTGACGCCTTCTGAGCGCCGCCGTTTGCAGTCGACCATCGCCCGCTGCAACATGGCCCTCTATGTCGGGAAAACGGGGACGGACCCCGATAAAGCCATCGTGCGTCGTCTCGGCGAGCAGCTGGGGCTTACGACGCTCGATGGGCACTGGCTGACTGATGATGATGGAATTTCTCCGCTGTCGGTGCTGGGGGCCGAGGCGCGTAGCGAGCGGCGCGATTTCATTCCTTACACCGACAAGCCGATCAAATGGCATACCGACGGCTACTACAACACGCCCGAGCGCACGATTCGCAGCTTGCTCTTACATTGCGTGCAAAGCGCGGTCAGCGGCGGTGAAAACCAATTGCTCGATCATGAGATCGCCTACATCCTGTTGCGCGATGAAGATCCCGCCTACATCGAGGCCTTATCGCGGCCAGACGCGCTGACGATACCCGCGCGCACTGACGACGAAGGCGTTGCGCGGCCTGCCCAGCCAGGCCCGGTTTTTTCGCTCAATGACGATGGAAGCTTGCACATGCGCTATACGGCACGCACCATCAGCGTGCTTTGGCGCGAGGATGGGGCGACGCAAGCGGCGCGCCATGCGCTCGAAAGGCTGCTCGCGCGGCCGACGCCATGGACCTTGCGCGGCCGTCTGGAGCCGGGCATGGGGCTTGTCTGTCATAACGTCTTGCACGACCGCAGTGGTTTCACCGAAGCCGCCCATCGCCGCCGCTTGCTCTATCGCGCCCGCTATTACGAGCGGATCTCCTGTTCCTGAGGGAGCATACCGCCCTGCGCTGGGCATAAAGCGCGGGGCGTTTTACTGCCGGGTGCGCCCAAGGCGCTCCCATCGCCGGAGATTGCCCAGAGACGGGAATAAAATCGAATATTGACGCTTATGCCCGCGCTGGCCGACCATGCACATTTCTGCCGCCCTCGAACAACGTCTGACGCTCGCCGTCGAGCGTATGCCGGCCTTCCCTGAGAGCGTACAGCGCATTCTCGAGTTGACGCGGGACGCCAATTGTCTTCCGAAAGATCTCGTCGGCGTGATCGAAAAGGATCCCGTGATGACGATGAAGATCCTGCGCGTGATCAATTCGGCCTATTATGGGTTGCCGCAAAAAATCCATTCGATCACGCAATCGGTTGTGTATTTGGGCATCAATACCATCAAAAACCTCGCCTTGTCTTTTGCCATGATCGGCATCCTGCCTCGCAAGGCCTCGCCTGTTTTCGACATCCAGCAATACCTTGCGCATTCGCTGTCCGTGGCCCTGTCGGCGCGCTTGCTTTGCGAGAGATACGCGCGCAACGAGGCGGATGCTTCCGACGCCTACCTTGCTGGCCTCTTGCACGACTTCGGCAAGGTGGTCTTCGTGCGCTCGATGGAGGAGGCTTTCGAAAAGGCGTTGGCGCTCGCTAAAGCGGAGAAAATACCGCTTTTTATGGCCGAGCGCGAGACGATCGGCGTCGATCATGCTTATGTCGGCGCCTTGTTGGCGCAGAAGTGGAAATTCGGCGAGTCTCTGGTTGCTTGCATACGCGATCACCATGATCCAGGCGCCGTTTCTCCTTTGTTGGATTGCTTGCGCGCGGCTGATTTGGTCTGCCGGCAGCGAGGCTATGGAGACGCAGGGAATCCGTGGCGGCAAGAAGAAGCGGCGGGGCTCGCGCCGCGCTTCGGGCAGAGTCTCGACGCTTTACTGGGCGCGCTTGGCGATCTCACAGGGATCTATGAAGAAGCGCTGCGCTTCGTGCAGCTTGGGAAGGAAGGGACATGACGATGAAGATTCGCTTCTGGGGCGTGCGGGGCTCGATTCCTTCTCCAGGCCAGAAGACCGTGCGCTATGGCGGAAATACCACCTGCATCGAAGTGCGCGGCCCCGCGGGCGAACTCGCAATCCTGGATGCGGGCACCGGCATCTTCCCTTTGGCGCAAAGGCTATTGCCGGAAATGCCGCTGACCGCGCATGTATTCATTACCCATACGCATTGGGATCACATTCAGGGGCTGCCTTTCTTCGTCCCTCTATATGTGCCTGGGAACAAAGTCCGCATCCATGGGCCTTATGATATCGTCAATGCGCGCGGCATCGAGCAAGTGATGGAGGTGCAGTTGCAGTATAGTTTTTTCCCGATCCGGGAAGCGGAGCTCAAAGCGGGGCTCGAGTATCGGACCTTGGCTGTCGGCGAGAAGATCGTCGTCGGCGGGCTGACTGTCGTTCCCGTTTTGATGAATCATCCCGTCACGAATTTCGGCTATCGCTTGGAAGCCGAAGGGAAACGCGTCTTCTTCACCGGCGACCACGAGCCCTGGCGCAACATCTATGCTCCCGAAGAAGCCGCTTATGCCGAGTTCCAGGTGCACATCGACGCATGTGTGCGCGCCTTCGAGGACGCCATTCGGGACGTCGATCTCTTGATCTGCGATGCCGCCTACACGCGTGAAGAATATGCACGCCGTATCGGCTGGGGGCACGGCACGTTCGATGGCGCGTTCGAGTTGGCGCACAGGGTCGGCGCGCGCCGCTTGGTGCTCACTCATCACGAACCGACCCGCAGCGACGACGAACTCGAACGCGTCTTTGCCGAGGCAAAGGCGCGGCATCCGCACGTCTCGATCGAAGCCTCCCTCGCTTGGGAAGGACTGGAGATCGTGCTATGAGGCAGACGTTCCGCTGCGTCGGAGGAGGGCGATCTCGGCATCGAGGCGGGATGCGATTTCAGCTAGGAGATCGCGTCCCGCCCGTGCGGCCTGGCGCGCCGCAACCAAGAGCTCATAGAGCTTCGAGCCATAGATGCGATCGAGCTTGCGTTCGATTTCTCGCAGGCGGCGCCGCACGGCGGCAAGTCGCTGGGTGAGCGAATAACGCTCTCCACGCAAGGAAGATTCTGCGTGCTCGCCATAGCCTCGTAAGAACCGATCGAAGACGGCTTCCAAAGCATGTGCATCGCCATGGCGATAGGCGCGGTTTGCTTCTGCCATGAGATTCGTGCGCCAGGCGCGCTCGGCATCGCTGCGCGCGCGATCAGGATGGATTTTCTGGGCGATCATGCGAAAGCGCTTTTTCAGCGCGAGGCTGGATTCCGAGGAAGCAAGGGGCGAAAGGGAAGGGGGCTCTCGAAAAAAAGCGTCGTTCCCTTTTTGCCCATTTTCGCAGCCTGGGGTTTGCGCCCTTTCCGTTTGCGCTTCCGCCCGTCTTTGGACGCGCAGGCGCTCGAGCAGCCGCTGACGCGGCGCGATCAATGCCTGATAACGCTGCGCGAATGCAGAAAGTTCGCTTTCTGCGCTCGCGAGCTCGAGTTCCATCTCTGCCAGCTGCTGGCTTGCGAGCTCGAACTCGAGCGCCTGTGCGCTGCCAATCGGCGAAACCCAGCGCCTCTCGTGAGTTGTCGGCGGCAAGAGATTGATGACGCGGGCGTGAGACGCAAACCAAGGAGCCTCATTGCCGTCGAGGGTTACCACCCAGTCGAGAGGGGGGGCATTGGGGAAAGCAGTCATCGAGCCGATTTGAATCGGAAAGAGCGCAACCGTCTCTTGGGGCGGCGGCTCGAGCAAACGCGCACGGCTTTTCCATTCCAATGCGGCATGCCAGCGCTCGGGGGCGCATGCGATGTGTCGGCGCCAATTTTCCCAAGCAGGCCCGACGGTTTCCATGCCCGCGCGCAGACTGCGACTTTCGACAAGCGCCAGGGTTGCCCGCAGCGTGACTCTCGCCGCGAAGTCTTCTCCAGGCAAGATCAGGCACAAAGGACGCAACCGCCAGTCGAGCGCCTGCGAGATTTCCGGCAGGAGATCATCCCCATCCGTGACGATGCGCAGCGTCTTCGCGCGCGCCAAGGCTTCTGCCGCGAGCGCCGCGAGCGCGGACGGGAGATCCAATCCATGCGCGCAACGCTCGCGTTTGATGGGCGACGCTTGGGCGTCGCCCATGAGGTGAGCAAGCCATTCTGCCACGACGACAGCATATCTTGGCGCGCAATCCATAGGCCTAATTCTATTGAGACCGCGCCCTCATGAGGTCGGACACAAAGTGCGAGCAGCGCGGGAAAAGGCGGGCAATTTCTTGCTTGGCCGAAATTCTCTTGGCGTAGTAAAGTTCGTGCGGATCACTAGTGAAGGAGCAGACGTGTTTGCCATCGTAGAGGCGGCTGGTTGGCCGATTTGGTTTTTATTGCTGGCGTCCGTGATTGCGGTGGCGTTGATCATCGAGCGGGCTTATTCATTGCGGCGCAGCAAAATCACGCCTCCCGATTTGCTTGCGCGCGCCCTGACGGAATATCGTCGGAATGGCGCTCACCGCGAGTTGATTGCGCGCCTCGAGGAAGATTCTCCGCTTGGCCGCGTGCTTGCCGCCGGACTCAAAAACGATCGCGCCAGCCGCGAGATCATGAAGGAAGCGATCGAGGAAGCAGGACGCGCGGTCGCGCATGAGCTCGAACGATTCCTGACGACCTTGGGCACCATCGCCACCGTCAGCCCCTTGTTGGGCCTCTTTGGCACCATCGTCGGCATGATCGAGATCTTTGGTTCGGCGACGGCGGCCGGCAACAATCCCCAGCAACTCGCGCATGGCATTTCCATTGCGCTCTACAACACAGGCTTTGGCCTCTTGATCGCGATACCGGCGATGATCGCCTATCGCCATTTCCGCGCCTTCGTCGATAGCTGCGTGATCGAAATGGAGCAGCAGGCCCTGAAACTCATCGAAGTCATCCATGGAGAGCGGCAGTCATGAACTTCCAGCGTGGCCGCATGCGCGAGGAGCCGGAGATCAATTTGATTCCGATGATCGATGTGTTGCTCGTGATCTTGATCTTTTTGATGGTCACGACGACTTATTCGAAATTTTCCGGACTCGAGGTCAATTTGCCGACCGCCGAAACCCAAGGGCAGCCGGAAAAGGCGAACGAGATCGATGTGGTCGTGACCGCAAGCGGGCAGGTCTTCGTCGGCCACAAGCCCGTGACGGGCGGTCTCGAGGCGCTGCGAGAGGCGCTGCAGAGCGCCATGCGCGGCGCCGACAAGCCGATCGTCGTCATCAACGCCGACGCCAAAGCGACGCATCAAAGCGTCGTCGATGTCATGCAGGCGGCTCGCGCCGTCGGCCTCCTGCACATTTCTTTCGCGACTCAGCAGCCCCCTTCCTGACGTGGTGAAGACAGCGCGTCCCACCGAGGAAGGTCACCCCCTTTTCGATCTTCAGGCCATGCCGGAAGCCTGTCATGCGCACGTTGCACAGGCAATGGCGCGGTCTTTATCGCCTTGATGCGGCACTGGCAAGGACGAGGTTTTCGCGCCTGGCTTCTCGTGCCAGTCAGCCTCGTGTTCTATCTGCTCACGGCCCTACGGCGCTTGGCCTATCGCCATGGCTTTCAGAGGAGCATCCGCGTGCCGGTGCCCGTGGTCGTCGTCGGCAATCTCGTCGCGGGCGGAGCGGGTAAGACGCCTTTGGTGATCTGGCTTGCCGAGCGCCTGGAAAGGCTGGGGCGGCGCCCCGGCGTCGTCAGCCGCGGTTATGGCCGCATGACGAAAGGGGTCTTGGCCGTCAGCGACCAGACGACGGCAGACGAAGTGGGCGACGAGCCGCTCTTGATCTATCGGCGTACAGGGCGACCGGTCTTCGTGGGCAACGACCGCGCACAGGCGGCAAAGGCTTTGTTGGCCAAGCATCCCGAGTGCGATCTCATACTCTGCGACGACGGATTGCAGCATTATCGGCTGCAACGCGATGTCGAAATATGCGTGATCGACCGGCGCGGCTTTTTCAATGGTTGGCTTTTGCCTGCCGGTCCTTTGCGCGAGCCTCTGCGTCGGCTCGATCGGGTGGATGCGGTGGTGTGCCATGATTGTCCGCCCCTGCCGCCTCTGCGGGCGCCTGTCTTCACGATGCGGCTCATGGGCGAGCGCTTTTATCGCCTCGATGCGCCTGGGCAGACGGCGCAGGCAAGCGAACTGGCGCCGAAGCGTCTTGCCGCGATCGCAGGCATCGCAGAGCCACAGCGCTTTTTCGATCATCTCCGCACATTGGGGCTTGAGTTTTCCGCCTACGCCTTTCCTGATCATCATCGCTTCGAGGCGTCTGACCTTACGGTGCCTGCCGATGCGCTGTTGATGACTGAAAAGGACGCAATAAAATGTCAGGGCCTTGTGAGCACGCCGATCTGGGTGCTTCCCGTATGCGCCGAGATCGCCCCAGATCTCGCGTCCTTTGTGTTGGAGAAAATCGATGGACCCACGCCTTCTGGAAATCCTCGTCTGCCCGCTGTGCAAGGGGCCGCTTGACTATCGCCGGCAGGCGCAAGAGCTCGTATGTAAGGCGTGCCGCCTGGCCTATCCGATTCGCGACGACATCCCCGTGATGCTCGAAGACGAGGCGCGCGAGATCGCCGCCGATGAGCTCTGAGCGCTCTTTCGTCGTCGTCGTGCCGGCGCGCTATGCTTCCAGCCGTCTGCCGGGAAAACCCTTGCTCGAACTTGCGGGCAAGCCCATGGTGGTGCGCGTGATGGAGCGTGTTGCGCTGTCCAAGGCGCGCGAGGCGCTCGTCGCCACCGATGACGAAAGGATCGCGGCGGCAGTGACGGCGGAGGGCTATCAATGCATCATGACGCGCGCCGACCATGCGACCGGTACCGACCGCCTGGCCGAAGCCGCCGTCATCAAGGGTTGGTCCGATGACGAGATCGTCGTCAATGTGCAAGGCGATGAACCGCTCATCGAGCCGAGATTGATCGATGCCGTCGGGCAAGCGCTCCGCGATGATGAAGGCGCAGCGATCGCGACCGCCGCGTCGCCGATCGGAACGCGGGAAGAGTTCTTGGCTTCTCAAGTCGTGAAAGTCGTCTGCGACGCCCAGGGGTACGCCCTCTATTTTTCCCGTGCGCCGGTTCCTTGGCCCCGCGCAGGCTTTCCAGAAGGCGGGAGTCTGCCCGAAGGCTTCGCGCCTTTGCGCCACATCGGCATTTATGCCTATCGCGTGGGCTTTTTGCGACGCTTCGCTACCCTTGCGCAGGCGCCGATCGAGCAATGGGAAGCGCTCGAGCAGCTGCGTGCGCTTTGGCACGGCTTCCGCATCCGCGTCGTTGCTTGGAGCGAGCCGAGCGCGCCGGGGGTGGATACTCCGGAAGATTACGAGACCCTGTGCGCGCATTTTGCTGCGTTGCACTAAATAGGATGGCTATCGCGGGATAGATAAAATCTAGTCCGCGCACCGATCAATAGTGCCAATATCGCGTTATACCGATAAACCAACGAAGAAGAGGAGAGCGTCGATGCGATTGATCTTATTGGGGCCGCCAGGAGCCGGCAAGGGCACTCAGGCCAATTTCATCAAGGAAAAGTATGGCATCCCGCAGATCTCCACGGGGGACATGCTGCGCGCCGCGGTCAAGGCAGGCACGCCATTGGGGCTCGAAGCTAAGAAGATCATGGATGCCGGCGGCCTCGTTCGTGACGACATCATCATCGGCTTGGTGAAGGACCGCCTCAAGGAGCCGGACTGCCAGAAAGGCTATTTGTTCGATGGCTTCCCACGCACGATTCCCCAAGCAGAAGCCATGAAGGAGGCCGGCGTGCCGATCGATTACGTGATCGAGATCGACGTTCCCGACGAGGAAATCATCAAGCGCATGAGCGGCCGTCGCGTCCATCTGCCTTCGGGGCGCACCTATCATGTGCTCTTCAATCCGCCGAAAGTCGAGGGCAAGGATGATGTGACGGGGGAGCCGCTGATCCAGCGCGACGACGACAAGGAAGAAACGGTACGGAAACGTTTGGAGGTCTATCATCAGCAGACCGAGGCGCTCGTCGGTTACTACGACAAATGGGCGAAAAGCGGCGCACCCGGCGCTCCGAAATATCGCAAGATCAACGGCCTAGGCAAGGTCGAGGAGATCCGGGAGGCGATCTTCGCCGCCTTGGAAAGCTAAGGCAAACAGGAGGAAACACGATGGCTGAAAAGAAGATGAATGCGTTTTATGCCCAGTCGGGCGGCGTGACGGCCGTCATCAATGCGTCGGCCTGCGGCGTCATCGAGACCGCGAGAAAGCACAAGGACAAGATCGGCAAGGTGTTTGCGGGCCGCAACGGCATCATCGGCGCGCTCACCGAAGACCTCATCGACACCAGTAAAGAGTCGGCTGCGGCGATTGCGGCCCTCAAACATACGCCCGCCGGCGCTTTCGGTTCCTGCCGCTACAAGCTCAAGAGCCTGGAGGCGAACAAGCGCGAATATGAAAGATTGATCGAGGTCTTTCAGGCTCACAACATCGGCTACTTCTTCTACAACGGCGGCGGCGATTCCGCCGATACCTGCTATAAGGTCTCGCAGCTCTCGGAGAAGATGGGCTATCCGGTGAAAGCGATCCATGTGCCCAAGACCGTAGACAACGATCTTCCGATTACCGACAACTGTCCAGGCTTTGGATCGGTGGCCAAATACATCGCCGTCTCGACGCTCGAGGCGACTTATGACGTGAGGTCGATGTGCGCGACTTCGACCAAGGTTTTCGTCCTCGAAGTCATGGGTCGGCACGCGGGTTGGATCGCTGCAGCCGGCGCCATGGCGTCGACGCCGGAAGAGGAGTTGCCGATCGTCGTCTTGTTTCCAGAGATCGAGTTCGACAAAGACAAATTCCTCGCCAAGGTCGACGAAATGGTCAAAAAATTCGGCTACTGCACGGTCGTGGTGTCCGAAGGCTGTCATTGGCCCGATGGCAAGTTCCTTGCCGAGCAGGGCACACGCGATGCATTCGGCCATGCCCAGCTTGGCGGGGCGGCGCCCGTGGTCGCCAACATGATCAAGGAGGGGTTGGGCTACAAATTCCACTGGGGTGTGGCGGATTATCTGCAGCGCGCCGCACGCCACATCGCCTCCAAGGCAGACGTCGAGCAGGCCTATGCAATGGGCAAGGCGGCGGTGGAATTCGCGCTCAAGGGCCACAACGCCGTGATGCCGACGATCGAGCGCATCTCGAGTAAGCCCTACCGTTGGAAAGTCGGGATGGCGCCGCTGGCGAAGGTCGCCAACGTCGAAAAGAAGATGCCGCGCAATTTCATCAGCAAGGATGGCTTCGGCATTACCGACAAATGTCGAGAATATCTCGGGCCGTTGATGAAGGGTGAGGATTATCCGCCCTATCGACCCGATGGCTTGCCCAAGTATGTGACGTTGAAAAACGTCGCCGTACCCAAGAAGCTGCCGCCTTTCGAGCTCTAAAGGCGCGAAATGGAGAAGGGAACGCTGATGCGGTTCGCTTGCTGGCCGGAGGGCAGCGGCGCCCAACGCAATGCGCGCCGATCGACAAAGGCCTTGCCTCTTGCGCGCAGGCTGCCTGGCCTCCCCTTTGCCAGCAGCGATTTCCTCGGCATTTCCATAAATCCCCAACAGAATCTTCTGCTTTCTTGCAGAAGCGCTAGAATGGATAAACTTTTATGATCCTTTACTAAGGGGGCTTTATGACTACGGCGCTGATGTTTGCTTTGGCTTGTGCGATCGGTGCGATCGCTTATGGCTGGATTTCCGCTCAATGGGTCCTGGCGCAACCAACGGGCAACGAGCGGATGCGTGCGATTTCGGCCGCTGTCCAGGAGGGAGCCCAGGCCTATTTGAAACGGCAATACACCACGATCGCGATGGTGGGGGGGGTTCTTGCCATTATTATCGCCATCTTCCTGGGCGCATCGACGGCGATCGGTTTCGTCATCGGCGCCGTGCTGTCCGGCGCGGCAGGGTTCATCGGCATGAACGTCTCGGTGCGCGCCAATGTGCGCACTGCCGAGGCGGCGCGGCAGGGACTCAACCATGCCCTGAACGTGGCCTTCCGCGGCGGCGCGATCACCGGCATGCTCGTCGTCGGGCTGGGACTGCTCGGCGTCGCTGGCTATTATGCCATCCTCAAGGCGATGGCCGGGGACAAAAGCCTCGATCACATCCTCCATCCGCTCGTGGGCTTGGGCTTTGGTTCGTCGTTGATTTCGATCTTCGCGCGTTTGGGGGGCGGCATCTTCACGAAAGGGGCGGATGTCGGCGCCGACCTCGTGGGCAAGGTCGAAGCAGGGATTCCTGAGGACGACCCGCGTAACCCCGCGGTGATTGCCGACAACGTCGGCGACAATGTCGGCGACTGCGCCGGCATGGCCGCGGACTTGTTCGAAACCTATGCGGTCACGACGGTGGCGACGATGCTCCTTGGCGCCTTGCTGTTCAAGGCCAGTGGCGCTGCTGCCGAATCCGCCGTGGTCTATCCACTGGCCTTGGGCGGCTTTTCGATCATCGCGTCGATCATCGGCACCTTCTTCGTCAAACATTCCGGCGGCAAGATCATGAGCGCTCTCTACAAGGGGCTGATCGTCTCCGGTTTGTTGGCGCTGGTGTTCTATTATCCGTTGACCAAGTGGGTCGTCGATGATCACCTCCTCGATGCCGCGCTCGGTATTTCCGGCGGCTCGCAAATGCGATTGTATGGCGCGGCGGTGATCGGCCTGATCCTCACCGGCCTGATGGTCTATATCACCGAGTATTACACCGGCACGCAATTCGCGCCGGTACGCCATATCGCGCAAGCATCGACGACCGGCCATGGCACCAACATCATCGCTGGCCTGGGCGTGTCGATGAAGGCGACGGCCTGGCCAGTGCTCGCCGTTTGCGCCTCGATTTGGTCGGCCTATACGCTCGGCGGGCTCTATGGCCTTGCCATCGCTGCGACCGCGATGCTCTCGATGGCCGGCATCATCGTCGCGCTGGACGCCTATGGCCCCATCACCGATAATGCCGGTGGCATTGCGGAGATGGCCGAGCTGCCCAAAGAAGTGCGTGACGTGACTGACCCGCTCGATGCCGTCGGCAATACCACGAAAGCGGTCACCAAGGGGTATGCGATCGGCTCTGCCGGCCTTGCGGCGCTCGTGCTTTTCGCCGACTACACGCATGGCTTGGAAGCGGCCAAGGCGGGGGCCGTGTTCAGGTTCGATCTTTCCGATCCGGCCGTGATCATCGGTCTCTTCGTCGGCGGCATGGTGCCTTATCTCTTCGGCGCCATGGCGATGGAAGCGGTGGGTCGGGCGGCCGGCGCCATCGTCGTCGAAGTGCGTCGCCAGTTCCGGGAAATCAAAGGCATCATGGAAGGCACGGCGAAGCCCGAGTATGGCACTTGTGTAGACATGCTCACGCGCGCGGCGATCAAGGAAATGATGATCCCCTCGCTGTTGCCGGTGCTCATCCCGATCGTGACCGCCATCGCTCTCAATTTCCTGATGGGGCCAGGGGCGGGCGTGCGGGCTTTGGGCGGCGTGCTCATGGGCACCATCGTCACCGGCCTCTTCGTCGCGATCTCGATGACCACGGGCGGAGGCGCCTGGGACAATGCCAAGAAATACATCGAAGAAGGCAATTTTGGCGGCAAGGGATCGGATGCTCACAAGGCGGCCGTCACGGGCGATACGGTGGGCGATCCTTACAAAGACACCGCCGGCCCGGCGGTTAACCCCTTGATCAAGATCATCAACATCGTCGCACTGCTGATCGTGCCTTTGATCGTATGACAGGGTAATTTGCTTGCGACGCGCGGCCCCGTAAGGGGCCGTTTTTTTGCAGGGCATCAACGCGTGCTCACGCGCCGACGAAAATCGCGCAGGCGGAATCCCAGCAGAGCCAGCGCAGCGAAATAGACACCTCCCCCCGCAACGACGAGGCCCAAGAGCGCCAGCAAGCGCTGCTGAGCGGGGGCGGCGAGCCAGAAGTCGGGCGCACCCTGGGCAAAGGCCAGGGTCAGCGCGAGCATGCTGGTAGCGCAAAAGACCTTGAGGAGAAAAAGACCCCAACCTGGCGAAGGCCGATAGTGGCCGCCTCGTCGTAAGCCTCGATAGAGCAGGGCGGCGTTCAGACAGGAAGCGAGGCCGATCGATAGCGCGAGGCCAGCGTGTTTGAAGGGAATGATGAAGGCGAGATTCATCGCTTGCGTGGCGGCAAGCGTGAGCAGTGCAATCTTGACGGGTGTTTTGATGTTTTGGCGCGAATAAAAGGCGGGCGCCAGCACTTTGACGAGAATCAGGCCCACGAGGCCGATGCTATAGGCGATCAGCGCCGCGCTCGTCGCGTGTACATCGTCGCTGCCGAAAGCGCCGTGCATGAAGAGCGTCGATAAAAGCGGCACAGCCAGGATGGCCAAGGCTGCGGCGGCAGGCAGCGTAAGCAAAAGGGAAAGCCGGAGCCCCCAATCGAGCAAGGCGGAAAATTCCTCCGGATCGGCTTGGGCATGGGCTTTCGACAGGCTTGGCAACAGGATCGTGCCCAGGGCTGCGCCTAGAAGCCCAGCAGGAAATTCCATCAGACGGTCGGCGTAATAAAGCCAAGAAACCGAGCCGGCGGGCAGAAACGAGGCAAAGATGGTGTTGATCAAGAGCGAGACCTGAGCAACGGATACGCCCAGGACCGCGGGCGCCATGAGGGTGAGGATGCGCCTCACGCCCGGATCTCGTGGCGCCCAATCCCATTGCGGTAGCATGCCGATTTTTTTCAGGGCCGGCAGCTGCACGAGCAATTGCAGGAGGCCGCCGAGGAAAACCGCCCAGGCAAGCGCCAACACAGGAGGATCGAAATAAGGGGCGGCCAAGAGCGCCATGCCGATGAAGGAGAGGTTGAGCAGAACGGGCGTGGCGGCGGGGAGGGCGAAGCGGTTCCACGTATTCAGAATGCCTGCCGCCAAGGCGACGAGGGCCATGAACAAAATGTAAGGAAACGTGATGCGCGTGAGCGTCACGGTGAGCTCGAATTTTTCCGTATGCGCGCCGAACCCGGGCGCAGAGATGAGGATCAAAAGCGGTGCGCCGATCACGCCAAGCGCCGCGACGAGCGCGACGATGACGAAAAGCAGGCTAGCGACGCGATCGGCGAGCTGCTTGGCGGCTGCCTCGCCATGCTGATTGCGATACTCAGCAAGCATGGGCACGAAAGCTTGTGAGAAGGCGCCCTCGGCGAACAATCGGCGAAGGAGGTTAGGCAGGCGAAAAGCGACGAAGAACGCATCGGTATAGACGCCTGCGCCAAACGTGCGCGCGATGACGAAATCGCGCACGAAGCCCAAAACGCGCGAAAGGAAGGTCATGCCGCTGACGGTGGCGAAGGTGGAAAGCAAATTCATGTGTGAAAGCCGGTCGTGCGGACGTCAATGGCTATCATACAAGCGTCTTGCCAAGGGCGGCTCCCCTTCTCTATAATGCTTTGCTTTGAAATTTCTTGGATGTCCTATCATGGCCAACACTGCCCAAGCCAGGAAGCGTGCGCGTCAGGCGCTCAAGCGCCGTGCCCACAACATGAGTCTGCGTTCGCGTCTGCGCACTGCCATCAAAAAAGTGCGCAAAGCCATCGCCGCAGGCGACAAAGCGGCTGCGCAGGCTGTTTTCCAGGAGTCGCAGCGCGTCATCGACTCGATCGCCGACAAAGACATCATTCACAAAAATACGGCGGCGCGCTACAAGCGGCGCTTGTCGGCGCAGATCAAAGCGCTTTCCGCGTAAGTTTTCCCCCAAAATGGGTAAGCCGGCAGCGTTGCCGGCTTTTTCATTTTGCCGTCCAGGGTTTGACGAGGAGCTCGTTGTCGCGGGCGAAATTCACGAGGAACGTATAGGCGAGGGGCTCGATGTCGTAGATGCGGCGATCCACGAAGACGCATTTTTCCCCTTCGTAGAGGCCAGGTTGGACATAGGGCGAATAGGCCATGCGGCGCTCGGCCCCGAACGCAGACATGATCCCACAAAGCCGCTCCGCCCAGTCGCTGGGCCGGAACTTCCGCCCTTCCCGCGTAACGCCGATAATGACGAAGCTTTCGATGCTGCGGGTTGGGGAGGACATGTGACCAGCGCGAGTAGGATTCCGATTAGCGCTGCTAATTTTAGCAAATAATCGCCTTATGCTTTGGGCGGTCTTCCTGCTGCGGCACTCTACACAGCGACGCGTTTTTCCCCTATGATTTCCTTTTACGCCGCGGCGGCCTGAATTGGCCGCCGTATCGTTTTGTCGAGGCGAGCATGACCCACCTGATGAATACCTATGCGCGGCAGCCCGTGGCTTTTACCCATGGCCAGGGCTGCTGGCTTTTTGATGCCGAGGGCAAAAGATATCTCGATGCGCTGGCGGGTGTCGCCGTCAATACCCTCGGCCATAACCATCCCCGTCTCGTGGCGGCGCTGTCTGCCCAGATTGCCCGCCTGATCCATGTGTCGAATGTCTATCGCATTTTGGAACAGGAGCGGCTTTCTGATCGACTTGCTCGACTGAGCGGCATGGACGAGATGTTTTTCTGCAATTCTGGCTGCGAAGCCGTGGAGGCGGCGATCAAGCTCGCGCGTTTCTATGGCCACCAAAAGGGTATCGACCAGCCGGCCATCGTCGTCATGGAGCAGGCCTTTCACGGCCGCACCCTGGCCACGCTCTCGGCGACCGGCAATCGCAAGGTGCAAGCGGGCTTTGAGCCGCTCGTTGCAGGTTTCGTGCGGGTTCCCTTCGGAGATCTGGCAGCCATCGAGCAAGTCGCCGAACACAATCGCAACGTCGTCGCCGTGCTCTTCGAACCCGTGCAGGGCGAAGGCGGCATCCACGTCGCTTCCGCCGCCTTCATGCAAGGCGTGCGCATGCTGTGCGACCGGTGCGGCTGGCTGATGATGGTCGACGAAGTGCAGTGCGGCGTCGGCCGCACGGGCCGATGGTTTGCTCATCAGCACGCCGGCATCAAGCCGGACGTGATGGCGTTGGCGAAGGGGCTCGGCTCCGGTGTTCCCATCGGCGCCTGTCTCGCATCAGGACCGGCCGCGGGATTGTTCAAACCCGGCAACCATGGCTCTACATTCGGCGGCAACCCATTGGCCTGCGTCGCTGCGGAGACGACCTTGTCGGTCCTGGAAGAGGAAGGCTTGCTGGCGCATGCGGAACGCATGGGAGAGCGCCTATGCATGGCCTTACGAGAGGGACTCTCGGGGGTGGCGGGCGTGCGCGAGGTGAGAGGGCAGGGGCTGATGATCGGCATCGAGCTCGATCGCCCCTGCGCCGAGCTCGTTGGCAAAGGGCTGGAAGCGGGCATCTTGATCAACGTCACTGCGGAACGGGTCGTTCGTCTTTTGCCGCCTTTGGTGATCGGAGAAGCGGAATGCGATGAGCTCGTTGCGCGCCTGGTTCCGACCATCATCCGCTTCCTGAGAGGATGACGCGGCGATGGGCGCAATCAAACACTTCCTCCAATTCAAAGATTTCAGCCGCGAGGAGTTCGACTATCTATTTGCGCGAGCCGCTTGGATCAAGAAGGAATTCAAGGCTTATCGCCAATATTGGCCGCTCGTCGATCGCACGCTCGTGATGATTTTCGAGAAGGCGAGCACGCGCACGCGCCTGAGCTTCGAGGCTGGCATGCATCAGCTCGGCGGCGCCGCAATCTACCTCAATACGCGCGATTCGCAATTGGGGCGCGGCGAGCCGGTCGAGGACGCCGCCGAGGTGATCTCGCGTATGTGTGACATCGTCATGATCCGCACATATGAGCAAACCATCCTCGAGCGCTTCGCGGCCCATTCGCGCGTGCCCGTGATCAATGGCCTGACCAATGAATACCACCCTTGTCAGGTGCTGGCGGACATCTTTACTTTCATCGAGCATCGCGGTCCGATCCAAGGCAAGACCGTGGCCTGGATCGGCGATTCCAACAACATGTGCAAAACCTGGCTACAGGCAGCGGAGGTGCTCGATTTCCGCGTGCGCGTTTCCTCTCCGCCTGGCTATGAAGTCTCGGCCAGTGAGGCGGGGCTCACTGGCACGGGCCATTTCGAATTGTTTACCGATCCGATGGAGGCGGCGCGCGGCGCAGATCTGGTGACCACCGATGTGTGGACTTCGATGGGTTTCGAGGCGGAAAACGAGGCGCGGTTGCAGGCCTTCAAGGACTGGCAAGTCGATCAGGAGATGATGAGAGTCGCCAAGCCAGACGCCTTATTCATGCATTGCCTGCCGGCGCATCGGGGAGAAGAAGTGACGGCCGAAGTCATCGATGGGCCGCAGAGCGTCGTGTGGGACGAAGCAGAAAATCGTCTGCATACGCAGAAAGCATTGTTGGAATATTTGGTCTTGGGACGGGTGAAGGACTGAAATCATGGCACACAAGAAGGCGCGCATCAGAAAGGTCGTGCTGGCTTATTCGGGCGGGCTCGATACGTCGGTGATCTTGAAATGGCTGCAAGAGGCTTATGGCTGCGAGGTCGTGACATTTACCGCCGATCTCGGCCAAGGCGAGGAGCTGGAGCCCGCGCGACAGAAAGCGCTGATGCTCGGTATCAAGCCCGAGAACATCTTCATCGACGATTTGCGCGAAGAATTCGTGCGCGACTTCGTGTTTCCGATGTTCCGGGCGAACGCCGTCTATGAGGGAGAATATTTGCTGGGAACTTCGATCGCTCGCCCTCTGATCGCCAAGCGGCTCGTGGAAATCGCCAAGATGACGGGCGCCGATGCGATCGCCCATGGCGCCACCGGCAAGGGCAATGATCAGGTGCGCTTCGAGCTCGGCGCCTATGCGCTGATGCCGAACGTCAAGATCATTGCGCCCTGGCGCGAATGGGACTTGACTTCGCGAGAAAAATTGCTGGCTTATGCCGAAGCCCATGGCATCCCTATCGAAATGAAGCACAAGCGCGGTGGCTCGCCTTATTCGATGGATGCCAATCTACTGCACATCTCCTATGAGGGCAGACATCTCGAAGATCCGGCGGCGGAGGCGGAGGAATCGATGTGGCGCTGGACGGTGTCTCCTGAGAAAGCGCCGAACAAGCCGGAATACGTCGAGCTAGAATTCGCGCGCGGGGATCTTTGCACCATCAATGGCAAGAAGATGAAGCCTCATGAGTTGCTCGCAACCCTCAACCAAATGGGCGGCAAGCATGGCATTGGCCGTCTGGATCTCGTCGAAAATCGCTACGTGGGCATGAAGTCGCGCGGCTGCTACGAAACGCCAGGCGGCACGATTCTTTTGCGCGCGCATCGCGCCGTCGAATCGATCACGCTCGATCGCGAGGTCGCGCATCTGAAGGATGAGCTGATGCCTCGCTATGCGAGCCTGATCTACAACGGTTATTGGTGGAGTCCAGAGCGGCAGGCGTTACAGGCGCTCATCGATCATACGCAAGCGCGTGTCAATGGCTGGGTGCGCATGAAGCTTTACAAAGGCTCGGCGACCGTCGTGGCGCGAGATTCGCAGACCGATTCGCTGTTCGACCCGACCATTGCGACTTTTGAAGATGACGCGGGCGCCTACGATCAAAAAGATGCGGGAGGGTTCATCAAATTGCATGCACTGCGCATGCGGATTGCGGCCTTGGCGCAGGCGAAGCGGGGTCGCCGCCGCGGCGGCAAATGACAGCCAGGGCGTCGGCAGGGGGCATAGCTGTTAGGACGCACGACAGGGGTAAAGGCATGGAGGGCACTCTCTTCGGATTCACGGAAGCCGAGCTCGCCGAATTCGGCGTAACCTTTGGGCTAGGCGCCTTCATGCTCTATATGCTGTTCATCATCGGCGAGCTTGCTTGGCGTTCGAAGGCCGGCAAACTGGGAACCTTCACGCTGTTTTTCGTGCTTGCGTTTGGCATGCTCGGCTTCGTCGCCAAGAACATCATCCAAAAACTCTGGGGAATTTGATCCATGGCATATCTCGACAATGTCTCGGTGGCCAAGAAGGCGAATGTCTATTTCGATGGCAAATGCATCAGCCATACCGTCGTTTGCGCGGATGGCGCGAAGAAAAGCGTGGGGGTGATTCTTCCTTCGCGGCTCGCCTTCAATACTGCCTCTGCGGAAGTCATGGAGACGGTCGCAGGCGCCTGTCGTTACCGCATAGCCGGCGGAGAATGGAAATCCTGCGGCGTGGGGGAGTCGTTTTCGGTGCCCGCCAATTCCTCGTTTGAGATCGAGGTCAGCGGGGAGCCCTATCATTATGTCTGTCATTTTGGCTAAGCCATGCCTTCGTTCGATATCACTTCCGACGTCGATTGGGTGGCGCTCATAAACGCGGTCAATGTCGCGGGGCGACACATCGGCAACCGTTACGATTTCAAAGGCACTTCGGCGCGCGTCGAGCTCGATGAGAAGAACAAGGTGCTGACGCTTTATGGCGATTCCGAATTCCAATTAGGCCAGGTGAAGGACATTCTGTTTCCGGAGATGGAGAAAAAGGAGCGCGAGAGCACGAAACGGCTCGTGCCCGGGCGCATCGAGACAGTCTCTGGCAACAAAGTGAAACAGACGCTTTCGATCAAGAGCGGCATCGATCAGGAGCTCGGCAAAAAGATCGTCAAGCTGCTCAAGGACAGCAAGCTCAAAGTGCAGGCGGCAATCCAAGGAGATGCCGTCCGCGTCTCCGGCGCAAAAAAAGACACGCTCCAGGAGGCAATCGCCCTCGTACGCGCCACCATCGGCGATTACCCATTGAAGTTCGGAAACTATCGGGATTGAGCGAAGCCGCGGCGCGCATGCGGCCTAGGGGCTGCCATCGGCATCGGCGCTGACGGCCGCGTCAGGCGCCGACGACGCCCTTCAACCAGCAGGTATAAAGCCGATCGGCGGCCTTGCGCATCAAGGGCAGGTTCGTCTCCATGGCTGCGAAGATTTGTTCCGGCGTCTGCACCGAGGGGCCGGGAAGCACACCTTCTTCATGCCAGGCGGCACACCAGTCCTCGATCATCTGTGCCGTCATTTCGACATGGCATTGCAGCGCGAGGTGTGGTCCCAGGGCGAATCCTTGGTGCTTGCAGTGGGCGCTTGCCAGGATATGGCTGGCGTTTGGCGGCAAGGAAAACGTCTCTCCATGCCAATGGAACGCTGGGAAGCGATCGCATGGGCCAAGCCAAGCGCTTGCCGCGGGGCCACATGACCAGACTTCCCCCCAGCCGATTTCCTTGACCGGGTTTTTCGTCACTTGGCCGCCCAGCGCCTTGGCCATCAATTGGCCGCCCAGGCAGTGGCCGATGACGGGAATGCCGTCTTGGACGGCTTGGCGGATCAGGGCAAGGACGGGCGCGATCCAGGGCAAATCGTCATTGACGCTCATCGGCCCACCCATGAAGCAGAGCCCGGAGAAGGCCTTGGCGTCCTCGGGGGGCGCCTCATGCGCATCGAGGCGCACGAGACGCCAAGGAATGCCTTGACGGTCGAGGAAAGTGGCAAAATATCCTGGACCTTCGAGCAGGCTGTGGCGGAAAATGGCGACGGGCTTCATGAAGACAGGAAACGTGAAAAGACGGGCCTATTGTATGTCCTCTCTTCTCGCGATGGGCATGCCTGCCTGGGGTGCCGATGTGGCCTTGGCTGGACTCGCGGGCGGCGAGAGGGCGATTCTCGTCATCGATGGCCAGCGCGTTTCCCTGTCCAAAGGAGAAAAGAAAGGCGGCGTGCAATTGCTCGGCGTCGAAAACGGCGCCGCGATCGTCGCCATCGAGGGCAAAGAGCGGCGCCTTCGCTTGGGGGAACGGGTCGCCACGATGCCGGCAGCGAGCAAAGAGGCGCTGACGCTGACGGCCGATGCTCGCGGTCACTTTCATGTCCATGGCGCCGTCAATGGCGTCTCCTTACGCTTTCTCGTCGATACGGGAGCGACGATGGTCGCCTTGGGAATGCGCGACGCCCAGCGCGCGGGGATCGATCCCGACAAAGGAGAAGCTGGTGTCTCGCTGACTGCGAATGGACCTGTTGCCGTGCGCAAGGTGCGCTTGGCGCGTTTGACCCTGGGTGGCGTCACGCTCTATGACGTCGAAGCCGTGATCCATGAAGGGGACTTGCCCGTGTCTCTGCTCGGGATGAGCGCGCTCAATCGCTTCGAAATCCGTCGCGATGGCGATACGATGACGCTGATCCGGCGTTTTTGACTTCCGGTGACATGCCTACCCAGCCCTCAGGGGCCCGAAATGCTTGGCGGTCTGTGCGACGCCCCTCGTCGGCGAGGGGGTTGCTGGGAACATGGGGTTTTCTTGCCGTCGAGAAAGCGGAAGGCCTTCTTGCATGGGCTCCTGGTATGTCGCGTTCCTGCCAATGGCTCCTTTTCTTGCCGAGGGGGCGTTGCCCGCCGACCGGCATGAGGCGGCGATGATCGCCTTCGATGCCCATTGGCTGCGCGCCCGTTGCCGTCAGCGGGCGAGTGCGGGAGGAATATGCGTCAGCGAGGGGCCCGCGCAGCCTACGCCAGCGGCCGTCTTGATGCCGATCGTCGAACGCCCTGACGGCTTGACGATGCTATTTACGCTGCGAGCGCCGCATTTGCGCGACCACGCGGGACAAGTGAGCTTTCCCGGCGGGCGCTGCGAACCAGAGGACGACTCGCCGGTCGCTACGGCGTTGCGCGAGGCTCGCGAGGAAGTTGGGATACGGCCCGAGGAGGTTGAGGTACTCACCACATTGCCGCTTTATTTGACGTCAACGGGCTATGCAGTCACGCCGGTGGTGGGCCTCGTCGCACCGACTTTCATGCTTGCGCCGGACGACAACGAAGTGGCCGAGGTCTTCGAAACGCCGCTGTCTTTCTTATTGGACGAAAGCAACTATCGGCAACGGCGAGCGTATCATCGTGGCATGATCAGGCGCTATTGGACGCTTGTCTGGCAGGACTATTGTATCTGGGGCGCCACTGCGGGCATGGTGCGCGAATTGCGCCGCTTCCTGCTGGATGAAGAGCGCGGTGGCTGATACAACGCAAATGACGCTCACCGCGCCAGGATGCAAACGCCACTGCTTCAAAGAAGAGGCTGGCCGGCGGCGGTAGGGGTGGAAGATCCGTTCCTCTTTCCGACTGCGCATCCCCCCTCTGGGTGCGGCATGCAAGAAAGGCCGCGACATGATACATTCCGCAGGATGCGCGCGTTTATCGCCGGGATGCCTTAGGCGGATCGATCATGGCTCTGTTGGCCGTATTCACGGTTTTCCTGCTCGAACAATTGAAGGCGGCGCCTGCCGAACGCTTGCTGGGTATGGCTGCGTCATGGGCCGAGTGGCTCGAACGCCACTGCAATGGCGGCCAGTTTCGCCATGCGCTATGGGCGTGGGGCTTGGGGGTTGCCGCTCCCGCGCTGCTCATTGCGGTCATGCAGTGGAGCTTGGCGCAGCTATCGCCATTGCTCGGTTTCGTTTTCACGGTGATCGTGCTTTATGGCATCATGGGATTCCGCCAGTTCAGCCATGCGTTTACCGACATCCATCTTGCCTTGCGTATGGGTGAGCTGGAGCGTGCACGTGCAACCCTCGGGCAGTGGCGCGGCCGCTCCGCCTCTGGGCATGGGCGGGCAGAACTGGCGCGTCTTACCATCGAGGAAGGATTGTCGGCTGCTTATCGATTCGTCTTCGCCCCTTTGTTTTGGTTTTTGATCCTTGGCCCAGGGGGCGCATTGCTCTATCGCCTGGCGGCTGTTTTCGTCGAGGCGTGGAAGCACGGCGATGAGCGCGGGCATTTCTTCCACTTTGCCGAGAAAGCCCTTTTTTATTTGGACTGGCTTCCCGTGCGTCTGACGGCCATGACTTTTGCGATCGTCGGCGATTTCGAGGATGCGATTTATTGTTGGCGCACCCAGGCGGCGCAATGGCCCAACGCCACGACGGGCATTCTCCTGGCCGCGGGGGCTGGGGCGCTGGGCGTCAAGCTCGGCCAGCCCATCGCGGTGGGAGGAGAAATCGAGGCTCGCCCTGAGCTTGGACTTGCCGACAATGCCGATGTGGATCACCTCGCGAGCGCAATCGGCTTGGTTTGGAGAACGGTCGTCGTGATACTATCGGTGCTGGCGTTGATGACGCTGGCAGCATGGCTTGGCTAGCGCGGGCGTCTCATCGAGGGGTACGAATCGACAAAAGCAAGGAGTGGATGCAATGGCAATTCGAGAAGTCGTGGTCCTGTCCGCCGTGCGTTCGGCGATCGGGGCGTTTGGTGGGTCGCTTGCTGGCATGGAGCCTGCGGATCTCGGGGGATTGATCGTCAAAGCGGCGATCGAGAGGGCCGGCGTCGATGCCAAGGAAGTGACGTTTGCAGCGGTCGGCAACTGCATTCCGACAGAGGCGCGTTATGCCTATGTCCCGCGGGTGGCGACGATCCAAGGCGGTATGTCCATGGATTCAGTGGCTTTTGCCGTTAACCGGCTCTGCGGCTCTGGGCAGCAAGCCATCGTGAATGCCGCGCAGGCGATTCAATTGGGCGATGCCGATTTCGCGCTCGGCGGCGGCGTGGAAGTGATGTCGCGTGGCGCATACCTGTTGCCGGCGCTACGATCTGGCGCCCGTATGGGCGATACGCAAGCCATCGATGCGATGGTCGCGGTGCTCACGGATCCTTTTGGCGTCGGCCACATGGGCATCACGGCGGAAAATCTGGCCGCCAAGCATCGCATCAGCCGGGAAGAACAAGATGCGTATGCCGTGGAGTCCCAGGCTCGCGCTGCGCGGGCGATCCAAGAAGGGCGTTTCCGCTCGCAGATTGTTCCCATCGCATTGAAAACCAAGAAAGGGGAAGTCGTCTTCGACACCGACGAGCATCCTAAGCCAGGCACGACACTAGAAACCCTCGCCAAGCTCAAGCCGGCTTTCAAGAAAGACGGCACGGTCACTGCCGGTAATGCTTCTGGCATCAATGACGCGGCGGCATTCCTCGTCCTCGCGGATGCGGCGAAGGCTGCGGCCAAAGGCTACAAGCCCATCGCGCGCTTGGTCGCTTACGCCATTGCGGGCGTGCCCAATGAGGTGATGGGGGAAGGACCGATTCCCTCGACCCAAGTGGCGTTGAAAAAAGCAGGGCTTAGCCTCGATCAGATCGACGTGATCGAATCGAATGAAGCATTCGCGGTACAGGCGCTCACCGTTGCTCGCATCCTCGGTTTCGACCCCGCCAAAACCAATCCCAACGGCGGCGCCATTGCGTTGGGTCACCCCGTCGGGGCGACCGGCGCCATCCTCGTGACCAAATTGCTGCACGAATTACACCGCCTCGGCGCCCGCTATGGACTGGCAACGATGTGCATCGGCGGCGGCCAAGGCATCACGACGATTTGGGAGCGACTCTAGCGCAAAGGCGCTGGCGAGGGCCGCATCGCATGCGGCCCGGGATCTTGTGTATTTTCAGGCGGCTTTCCGATAGCGCTCCTTGGCCTCCCGCGCAGCGCGCGCCTCTTCTGGCGAGTAAGCCTTGCCTGCCCACAACAGCCGGTAGGCGATTTCTTCGTTGCCGTTCTCGCACAATTCCAAGACTCGTTTGAACAACGGCTGGAAGGTCTCCGAGCGGTGGGAAGCCTCGTGATCTTCGAAAGAGCGCCAAAAGGTGATGATCAGCGCTTCACGATCCTTGAGCGGACTTTCGACCGCTTGGCCAATGGTCGACCCTTCATTGGAAACTTGGCCACTGTTCATCACCACCATGCCGCCGATGAAGCCCGTTTCGGAATGATAGGTCTTGACGTTCTCACAAAGGAGAGCGACGCGCTCTTCGAGGTCCTCGACGGAAAAACCTGGTTTCAGAATTACACGGTTGATCGTGACAACGCCATCGGCATCGAATCCAGGGATGAAAGACATGACAGAATCTCCTGTTGGGTTGATGGAACATGTTTTTTTATGATTAGATAAGATTGTGATCATTCCCTGAAGTTCAAGCGGGGGCGATATGGATGACCACCTGATCGAAGAAACGCTTGAAACGGAGCAAGTGTTCGATGGCCGCTTGCTCAAGGTCTATCGGGATCGCGTGCGTTTGCCCGATGGCGCTCTCGGGGTACGCGAATACATTCGCCACCCAGGGGCTGTCGTCATCATCGCCGTGCTCGACAATGGAAAGTTGCTATTCGAGCGCCAATATCGCCATCCTCTGCGAGCGGTTTTTCTGGAATTGCCTGCAGGGAAAATCGATCAGGGGGAACATCCGCTCGACACTGCCCGTCGAGAATTGCAGGAGGAAACGGGGTATCGAGCGAATTTTTGGCGTCATCTTGGCGTCTTGCACCCGGCGATCGGCTATGCCGACGAGCACATCGAGATCTTTTGGGCGCAAGGACTCAGCTATATCGGCGCAGCACTCGACCACGGCGAAATCCTGGAAATCGTCGAATTGAGCCTTGCGGATGCTTTGTTGGCTGTGCGTGACGGAGAAATCACCGATGGCAAGACGATCGCAGCCTTGCTCTGGGCGGAGAAAACGCTTACGGGAGCCTGGCGGTTAGCCGATTGAGCGCCGCCTAAGCGGTAGAATCGCAAATTCTGCAGAGATGACGAGACTAGGCCTCTAGGGGAGACGACGCGTGGATGCAACGCTCGCTGATCATCCGCAGGTGCTCTGGGAGGGTGCCGACGAGCGTTCTCGTCTCTTATCGCTCGAAGTGCTCTCCGCCGTCTCGGCAAGCCTTGCCGACGAAGACGACGTCGAGGAGCTGCTCGGTCGTTTTCTTGGGACGATGCTCAAGCTTGCGAAAGCGGATGCAGGCGCCGTGCGCGTGGTGACGGCCGACGGCAAGCACTTGCGGCTGGTGGCGGCGCGGGGCTTGCCGCCGGAGGTCGTGGAACGCGAGCGTGTCGTGCCGATCGATTGTGGCCAATGCGGGAGCGCGATCGCCGATAACCGCTCGCATTTCGAAATCGATCTTTCGGTGTGCGCGCAGCGCACGCACCATCCTTTTTTCTTGCGAGATTGCCGCGCCATGGTGGTCGTCCCCTTGCAACACGGAGGCCGCTTGCAAGGGGCTTACAACCTTTTTCTCTCCCAGGAATTCGAATTGCCCGAAGAGGTCGTGCTGCTTTTCCGCACCATTGGCGATCATCTCGGGATGGCGCTGGAAAACGCCAAACTCAAGCGTGAGAATCTGCGCATCACGCTGACCAACGAACGTCAGCTCATGGCCGCCGAGGTCCATGATTCGCTGGCGCAAACGCTGGCCTATATGAAGATGCGCATGGCGCTCTTGCAGGATGCGTTGCGCGATCAGGATCAGGAGGTCGCTCTCAAGCTGGCTGGCGACCTTTCCCAGGCGCTCGACGAAGCGTATTCCCAACTGCGCGAACTGCTTTCCCAGTTTCGCAGCCGGATGGATCCGCTGGGCTTAGTCCATGCGCTGGAAAATCTGGTCAAGAACTTTCGGGACCGCACCGGCATTGCGCTCGAGTTCGATAATCGCCTGGTCGATTTGCGCCTGTCGATCGAACAAGAGGCGCAGGTCTTTTTCATCGTGCAAGAGGCGCTCGCCAACGTCGCACGGCATTCTGGCGCGACCCAGGCCACGATCACGCTCGAAGGCGCGGGCGATTATTATGTCGTCACCGTCGATGACAATGGCCGGGGGGGGCCCGGCTATTTCGCGATCGCCAACCGCACGGGCGGCTTCGAAGAGCATCCCCATCTCAAAGATCATTTCGGCTTGTCGATCATGCGTGAGCGCGCCCGTCTCATTGGAGGACGTGTCGAAGTGGCCAATTTACCTGCAGGCGGCTTTCGGGTGCGGCTGACCTTGCCCGCGATTGGCCCCGATGAAGGGCGAAAGAAACATTTGTCATGAACGAGAGACCTATTCGCGTTGCGCTCATCGATGATCACACCCTGTTTCGCAAGGGACTCGCGGAATTGCTCGAACAACGCGGCGCGATCAAGGTCGCTGGGATCGCGGGCAACGGCGAAGAGGGCATGCAGCTCGTGATGACGAGCATGCCCGATGTGGTGATCACCGACCTCAACATGCCGCCCCATGGGGGGCTTGCTTTCATCCGCGCGCTACGCGCCAAAGGCTGGCAAGGCCCCGTGCTCGTGCTCACCGTCAGCGATGCGGAGGAGGATCTCGCCAGCGCTCTGAACGCTGGCGCGCAAGGCTATTTGCTCAAGGATATGGAACCCGATGACGTGGTCGATGCGGTGCAGCGCGCAGTCCGAGGAGAGACCGTCGTGGCGCCCGCGATGACCCTGAAGCTCGTCAACCTCTTGCAAAGCGGAGGGCCGACGACGAAAGACGATGCGCTTTCCCAGCTGACGGCGCGCGAACGCGAAATCTTGGAATATCTCGCGAAGGGACTATCGAACAAGGCCATCGCGCGCGCGCTCGACATCAGCCATGACACTGTGAAACTCCACGTGCGCCATATCCTGGCGAAGCTCAACCTGACTTCTCGTGTCGAGGCGGCCGTCTTCGCCGTGGAGCGCAAAGTGCTCAAGAACCGCTAAGGGAACGCCCGGACGGCATGCCTTATCGTTTGCCGCTCGGCAGGCGAGATGGCGCCACCGCACGGGCGATCGTCGGAGCGTTGACCCATGAAGGAGGGTTGAAAGGGCGCGAAATCGGTCGTCTCGATCATTACGACGATCATACGATCATCATCTTACCCTGGCTCTCGCGTCCTTATCTGACGCGTCTTCGGGCATCCGCGTGCGGGGATGTCCGCTTGTCCTCGAACCCCCTGGCATCTAGGGAATTCCCTCTGATTCTTCCTCGCCTGCAACAAAAGGGAAGAACTGCTTGGCCTCCGTATGCTGTTGGCGTTTGGCGCCGGCTCGGGTAGGGCGAGTCTAAGGAGAAGTCGAAAGCCACCGCCATCCTTGATCGTCGGCGGCCAGGACGCTGCCTTGGCTAGAGCTCCATGCGCCCAATACCCAGCGCGTGCACTCGCTTTCATGGCAGACGTGGTGAAAGCGGCCTGCACGGTGGATATGGCCATGCACCAAGATCGTCGCGCGATAGGTGCAGCAGGCCTCACACACGGAGGCTAAAGAGACGTCCATCGTGGCTGCGCGCTTTTTTTTCTTTTCGTATTCGCTCTGGGCGCGTAGCTTCGCAATCATCTGTTTGCGTTCGCTCAATGGCTTGTGAAGAAAGGCTTCTTTCCAGGATGGCTTCCGGATCTCGGCGCGGAAGCGTTGGTAGTCGAGATCGTTTGTGCAAAAGCCATCGCCATGGGAGAGCAGGACGCGCTGGCCGGCGATTTCTCGCACGCTTGGATCTGGCAGCAGAGTGACTCCTGCAGCGCGAGCGAAATCATCGCCGATCAGAAAATCCCGGTTGCCATGCATGAGCGCGACGTCCGTACCGCTCTCCGCAAGCGCACGCAAGGCGCGAGCGATGCCGGCGTTGAAGGGAGCGGCGAGATCATCGTCTCCAGCCCAAGCATCGAAGAGGTCGCCAAGGATGATCAGGGAAGCGGCGCTGCGGGCCGGGCCAGCCAAGAAAGACAAAAACAGTTCGGTAAGCTCAGCATCGTGGGCGCTCAGATGAATGTCGGAAACGAAAAGCGTGGGCCTGGCGCCGGTCTTTGCCATGGGCATCGGCGAACAGACTCAGACGATCTCCGCTTTTTCGATCACGACGTCTTCGAGTGGCACATCCTGATGAAAGCCGCGGCTTCCCGTAGGCACGCTTTTGATTGCATCGACGACGTCCATGCCCTCGACGATGCGCCCGAAAACGCAATATCCCCAGCCATTGCCGGTTGGCGCACGAAAATCGAGAAAATCATTGTCGGCGACGTTGATGAAAAATTGCGCCGTCGCCGAGTGAGGATCGCTTGTGCGCGCCATGGCGATCGTGCCACGCTGGTTGGATAAGCCATTATTGGCTTCGTTCTCGATCGGCGCGCGCGTCGGCTTCTGCTTCATGCCGCGCACGAATCCGCCCCCTTGGATCATGAACCCGTCGATGACTCGGTGAAACAGCGTGCCGTCATAGAAACCCTCGCGCACATACTGTTCGAAATTAGCCGCCGTCTTTGGCGCTTTCGCATGATCGAGTTCGATCGTGATGACGCCGTAATTGGTCGTGAGTTTGATCATGGCGTTTTCTCCGTGGGGGATAGGATGCGCGCTTTCTCGATGATGACGGGCGTCACAGGGACGTTTTGGTGCGGACCTCTGCTCGTCGTAGGAAGCTTGCCGATCTTCTGCACGACGTCAAAGCCTTTGACGACGCGGCCAAACACCGCATAACCCCAGCCGTCCCGGCCAGGGTGATCGAGGAAGGGGTTATCCTTCAGATTGATGAAAAACTGAGCGCTCGCCGAATGGGGATCTCGGGTTCTGGCCATGGCGATGGCCCCCGCCACATTCTTGAGCCCATTGTTGGCTTCGTTTTCGATCGGCGCGCGCGTCGGTTTTTCCTTGAGCTCTGGGGTTAGTCCTCCGCCTTGGATCATGAAGTCGTCGATGACGCGATGGAAGATCGTGCCGTCGTAAAAACCCTCGCGCACATAGGAGAGAAAGTTGGTCACGGTTTTGGGGGCACGTGCCTCATCCAATTCGAGCACGATCACCCCCACCGTCGTCACGAGCTCGACGCGCGGGTTGGCGCAGAAGGCGAATGCCGACGCGAGCGAGAGGAGGAGGGCTATGAGCGTTTTCATGGGATCAGGGGTCAGAGGGTCTCTTCCTGCAGGATCTTCCAGCGGCCTTCTTCCTTGATCCAGTATTGCCGCTTTTGCGTACGCTGAGAAAGATTGCTGCTGCGGTAGTCTTGCTCGAAGGTTACAACGACGTATTCCTCTTTGCCAGGGTTGCGGAACATGCTGATGTTGTCGATGCCGATCTTGATCCATTGCTTGCTGGCATTGACCCGGCTTTTATGGGCAAGCCATGCCGACCGATCCATCGTTCCACTTGAGAACTCCCGCGCGTAGTGGCGCGCATAGCGGTCAAGATCGAGACTCTCCCAGTCTTTCCGCCATTCTTCGATCATCGCAAGCAGCGCCTGGCGTTCATTGCGCCAGTCGTCGAGAGAGAGCCATTCGACGCGATTGCTGATGATCACCGGTGTGGCACCGATTTGGAGGTGGCGGGCGAGCTCCTCGAGATCGGGGTTAGCCAGCACCACACAGCCATCGGAGGCTTTCGGCGGTCGTGCAAAGGTGTCTGCGGGCGTGCCATGCAGCCAGATCCCGTGGCCGTTGCGCCCCTTCTTTTTGTCCCAGGCATTGGGGTAATCGAGCGGGAAAGCGCCGCTGCCATAGAAATCCGATAGCTTCTGGCGCGGAATCGAGGCGATGACACGATAGACGCCAATCGGGGTCTTTTTGTCCCCTTCACGCATCTTTTCCGTTCCTAGTTTGCCATGGGATACGTAATAGTCCGCGACGAAACGCGGCGTGCCCTGGTCGTTACGGTAGAGGTAGAGCCGGGAGCGCTCGGTGTCGATCACGATCGCATATTGTTGATTGGCCGAGAGCTGCAGGAGATACCGGGGCACGGCGTCCTGGCGCGGCTTTTCTCGATAGGCGCGCAAGCGCGCGATGGCCTCTTCACGCAAGTCGTTGACTTTTGCCGCATCTGCCGCTTCGCCACCTTCGCCAAAACGGGAAAGCGGGCGTGTGCGGGCCAACAGGAGGTCCCCCTTGATCAAATGCGCGAGGCGGAAATTCGGATAGGCGGCAAGCAACTTCTCCGTTTCTTGCAGAGCGGCTTCCCAATGGCTCTTTTCGATGTATTCGAAAACGCGCGCCAGCAACGGCTCAGGACCAGCGTCGGTATAGCGCGGTAGCGATTTGTCCGCTGCGAGGGCTTGCCCCAACACGAAGCCGAGCCATAACAATGCCGCCCGAGCAAGGGTTTTCATTCTGCAGTTTCTTTGAGGATCTGCCAAGCACCATTGCGCTTGGCGAGCAGCAACGTTTTCGACGAGGAGGCCTTGAAGTTCGCCGACTGGTAATGTTGCCGGAAACGCACCGAGACCGAACCATGATTGTCTGGTTTGATCGTAAGCGACTCGCGGCGCACTTGGATCGGGCCTGGCTTAGTCAGCCGCTGCTTGCGTTCGTTTTCCCATTCGCTGCGAGACTGGCCCTTGGGGGGCGTGAAATCGGCGGCATAATGGGCGAGATAGGCCTTGACGTCCTTACGGGACCACGCCGAAAGCCAGCCATCGACGAATGCGGCGATTTCTTCCTCGGGGGCAGGCGATGCCGGCGTGGTGGGTTTGCTTGGCGGCGATGTTTCTTGCGCCTTCGCCTCCTGTGGGGGTTTCGGCGCCCCTGTGGGCGAGGAAGGCGCCAGGGTCGTCGTCCCCCCAGCTTCAGGTCTTGTGGGCACAGCTTTTTCAGGCGCGGACTTCGTGCTGGCGGCAGGCGGCGTGGCTGCCTTGGCGGCCGAGGCGCCGATCAGTTCATTGATCATCGCAAGCTTCGCCTGCGCCACCGTGTTTGCGGCATCGAGCTGCAAGGCCTTGCCATAGGCCTGACTGGCAAGCCGCGCATAGATGTCTCCGAGATTTTCGTGTGCAGTGGCATAGGCGGGATGGGTGCGGATCGCTGCTTCGAGCGCCTCGCGCGCCTTGTCATATTGTTTCTGTTGCGCGTAAATGACGGCCAGATTGTTGTAGGGTTCGGGCAGGTTGGGCTGTTCCTCGGTGATTTTCTTGAAGACTGCCTCGGCTTCCGCTGCGCGGTTCAATCCCATCAACGCAACGCCTTTGAGGAAGCGCGCTTGGACATCCTTGGGGTGGTTTTTCAGATGGCGCTCGACGAGTTCGAGCGCCTTCGCGTGCTGTCCCGCTCGGATCATTTGCTGGGCGTCTTCGATCGAGGCATAGACGGGCGTAAGACATGTGGCGGCCACACACGCCACGAGCCCAGCGAGCCGCCGGGAGGAATAGCTCAGAGCAAAGAATGCACGATTCACGGCCGAAGGGACGGAAAAATCGATTTGGCCGTCGATTCTAGCAAAGAAGGCCCAGGCCCCCTGGGCGTCGTGCATGCGGAAAAAAACGCTTGACGGTCGTTCATTTCAGCATTTTTCGCCGTCTCGTGGATAATTCTGTCCTCTTACTCGGGAAACGAAGCATGCTCAAGATTTACAACTCTCTCACCCGCTCACTCGAAGTCTTCACGCCGATCGAGCCGGGGCGCGTTCGCATGTATGTCTGTGGCATGACCGTCTATGACTATTGCCACCTCGGGCATGGGCGTGTGATGGTGGTGTTCGACATGGTGAAGCGCTGGCTCGAAGCTTCCGGCTATCGCGTGACCTACGTGCGCAACATCACCGATATCGATGACAAGATCATCAAGCGGGCACAAGAAAACGGCGAGTCGATCAAAAAGCTTACGGATCGTTTCATTGCGGCGATGCATGAGGACGCTGCGGCTTTGGGCGTCTTGCCGCCGGATCACGAACCGCGCGCGACCGCCTACGTCGACAAGATGCAGGAACTCATCGCAAGGCTTGAGAAGAACGGCTACGCTTACGTGGCTGCGAACCACGACGTCTGCTATGCGGTGCGCAAATTCCCCCGCTACGGGCGGCTTTCGGGTAAATCCTTGGAAGATCTTCGCGCCGGAAGCCGCGTCGAGATTGCCGAAGGGAAACAAGATCCGCTCGATTTCGTCTTGTGGAAGCACGCGAAAGCAGAGGAACCCGATGAGGTCAAATGGGATTCGCCTTGGGGGCCAGGGCGTCCTGGGTGGCACATCGAATGCTCGGCGATGAGCCAGGCGCTGCTGGGGGAACATTTCGACATCCATGGTGGGGGACAGGATCTCCAATTCCCCCATCACGAAAATGAGATTGCGCAAAGCGAAGGGGCGTCAAACAAACCTTTCGTCAATTACTGGATGCATAACGGCTTCGTGCGCGTCGACGATGAGAAGATGTCGAAATCACTGGGCAACTTTTTCACCATCCGCGATGTGTTGAAGCGATACGATGCCGAGGTGGTGCGCTTCTTTATCTTGCGCGCCCACTATCGCAGTCCGCTCAACTATTCCGACGCCCATCTCGAAGACGCGAAAGCGGCGCTTGCCCGTCTTTATACGGCGCTCAAGGGGTTTGAGGCGACGCCTGCGATCGATTGGGACGAAGCGCATGCGCGCCGCTTCAAAGAAGCCATGGACGACGATTTCAACACTCCCGAGGCGATTGCGGTGTTGTTCGATCTCGCCAACGCGCTCAACCGCAGCAAAGATCCGCAGCTCGCGGCCGAGCTCCAAGGGTTGGGGGGGATCCTGGGGTTGTTGCAGCGCGATTCCCGGCAGTTTTTACAGGCGGGCGCAAGCCTCAGCGAAGCCGACATCATGGCTAGAATCGCTGCGCGGACGCAGGCCAAGAAAGCCAAAAATTGGGCGGAAGCGGATCGCATTCGCGAGGAACTGAAAGCGGCCGGCATCGTGCTCGAAGACACTCCTACCGGGACCACTTGGCGCCGAGCGTAAAGAATCAGGCCTCGTGCAATACGACTGGGATGCGCCGCGCGCCGAAGGGCCGGCCGAAATGGCCGAAACGTCCGGCGATGGCCGTGCCACAGTACTGGCAGCGGCCTTGTTCGTCGAGCGAGTATGCAAGAATCTCATACCAATCACGCTCGATCACCGCGCGACCGCAGTGCGGGCAATAGGTCGCATCGCCACTGCGATCATGCACGTTGCCCGTATAAACGTAGCGTAGACCGACTTCCATGGCGATGTGACGCGCGCGGCGCAGCGTAGACGGCGGCGTAGAGGGAACGTCGAGTAACTTGAAGTCCGGATGGAACGCGGAAAAGTGCAAAGGCACGTCGGGGCCCAGTTCTCGATAGCACCATTCCGCGAGCGCCTTGATCTCGTCATCCGAATCGTTGTAACCAGGAATCAGCAACGTCGTCAATTCGATCCAGCAGGAGGTCTCATGATGCACCATCGAGATCAGATCGAGTACCGGCTTTAGATGCCCGCCACAGAGCTTGAAATAAAAGTCTTCAGTGAATGCTTTGAGGTCGATGTTGGCGGCGTCCATCTTGGCGTAAAACTCACGCGCGGGCGCAAGGTGCATGTAACCCGCGGTCACGGCGACGGAAAAGATCCCCAGCGCATGGCAGGCGTCGGCTGTGTCCATCGCATATTCGGCGAAGATCACGGGGTCGTTGTAGGTGTAGGCGACGCTCCTTGCGCCGTAGCGCTTGGCTGCTTGCGCGATCGATGCGGGACTTGCTTGATCCATCAGCGTGTCCATCTCGCGTGATTTCGAGATATCCCAGTTTTGACAAAACTTACAGGCGAGATTGCACCCCGCGGTGCCAAACGAAAGCACCGAAGAGCCAGGGTAAAAATGGTGCAAGGGCTTTTTTTCGATGGGGTCGATGCAAAAGCCGCTACTGCGGCCATAGGTCGTCAAAATCATTTGGCCGTCCTTGTTGGCGCGCACGAAACATGCTGCACGCTGACCCTCGTGGAGCCTGCAATCGCGTGGGCATAGTTCGCATTGAATGCGCCCGTCGGGAAGTTTGCGCCACCAACGTGCGGGGACTCCCGTCAGCTCCTCTCCCTTTCTTTCCATTTCTGCACCTCGTAGCGATAAAGTCTGACCTCAGGGGACCAGAATGTGGGCGAAAAGCCCGCCTTTTGTTTCAGGTGAGCGAGGAACGTTTCGGGGACAGGCAAACTTTCCCATACCTGAGGGAGAAAAGTCGCCCGTCGGCCGCGACAGACGAAAATCACCCCATCGATGCCGGGGCGCAGTTGTCGGATTGCATCGGGCTCGTCGCGGAAAGCGATTGGCGAGGCAGGGGAGAGGAGCGAAACCTCCACCCGGACGACTGGGAATTCATCCGGGGCCAGTGGCGGGAAACGCGGGTCCTCGAAGGCTGCGGCTACGGCATTGGCGCGTATGTCCTCATCGAGCGCGCGCCAGGCTTCGAGCGAGCCGATGCAGCCACGCAATTCGCCGTTTTTGGTGAGCGTCACAAAGGTAGCACCCGGCTTGGAAAGCGCCGGGTGCTCTGGCTCGGCAACCGGCGGAAAGCCGAATCGTGCGCCAATCGCGTTGCGGGCGCGCACGAGTAGGGCCTTCCCCAAGTTGGGATCGAGCTCAGGCATGATGGATGAGGGCGTCTTTTGCCTCGAAAAACGCGAAACTCGCATAGCCGACGACCTGCAGGCGATCGCCGCTCGTATCTCCGGAGTTGCGCAGGTCGAGCAATTCGGGCACGAGCCCCTTTGCGCGCGCGACGGTGATCAATCCATTGATCGGCGTGGCGCCGCAGGCCTGTTCATGGTCTGAAAGCAATCCGAGCCGCTCGATCTCGCGCACGGTTGCCGTATCCCGGCGGCGCGCCTCTTCGTAAGGGTGATAATGCGAGAGGTCGGAGCTGACGACGATCAGCGTCTCTTCTCCTCCCCATAGGCAATCGAACACTTCGGCGACCTCTTGGGGGCTGGCGAAGCCAACGGCCAGCGGCGCCAGCGAAAAGTCATCGAGCACGCGTTGCAGAAATGGAAGCTGCACTTCCAATGCATGCTCGTCGCGATGCGCGGCGTCCGAAATGACGATTTGAGGCAAACCCTCGATCTTCGCGAGGGCGGCGCGATCGATCGGAATCACTCCCAGAGGGGTGGCAAAATGCGAGACGCTGGGGATGGCGATGCCGCGTACCGCAACCCGATGGCATGGACCGGCGAGCACGACGCGGCGGAAGCCCTCTCGGTGTTCGGACAATAACGCATAGGCGCTTGCCGCGATCGGCCCAGAATAAAGGTAACCTGCATGGGGAACGATCAATGCCTTCGGTCGTGGTCTTCCGGCTTTCCTCCTTGCCTCGTGCAACAAAGCTTCTACCTCGCCCGCCAAGCTCTTGGCGTCTTCCGGGTAGAACAAACCTGCGACCGCGGGTTCGCGAGTTCGTGCGACGCTCATCGCCTTTCTCCTTTCCAGAGCGTTCCTGCGCTAAATCCCTTTTCTGCCCCACGCGTGGAGGGAACGGCGCCTGCGGTCAGATCGAGGCGGCTTCTGCCGGCAAACACTGTCACCGCATCCCGACGACGGCTTCGATCTCATTATAGAATCCCTGCATGAGGTGCATGGGCTTGGTGCCGGCC
>JAOADW010000057.1 GCA_026417115.1 Rhodocyclaceae bacterium | reverse complement strand
CGAGCGGGTGCGGACGCCTGCGAGCGAGTTGGCGACGGTCTCGTGGCGGCGCACATCATTGCGCGCGTGCATTCGGAAGTCGAAAGCATCCTGCCGACGGCGCCGAGCGCCTGACTTGGATGGAGAGGGAGCACGAACATGGCAAATGCAACGGGAATCGCGCTCGGCATGATCGAGACGCGCGGACTGGTGCCGGCGATTGAGGCGGCGGACGCGATGACGAAAGCGGCGGAAGTGCGTCTGATCGGGCGCCAGTTCGTTGGCGGCGGGTATGTGACGGGGATGGTGCGTGGTGAGACGGGGGCGGTGAATGCGGCGGTGCGAGCGGGTGCGGACGCCTGCGAGCGAGTTGGCGACGGTCTCGTGGCGGCGCACATCATTGCGCGCGTGCATTCGGAAGTCGAAAGCATCCTGCCGACTCGTCCCGAAGCAGGCGGAGGCGGCCGCGACGCAGAGATTACCTCGACGCGCAGCTGATGCCCGGCCATGTCATTGGCGTTCGATCCACGCACGCTGGGCTGGTTGCAGCGCGCCTTGACCCATGAGATGCGCGCGCTGCAGCAGTATCTGGCGCAAAGCGTGCTCGCACAGCTGTGGGGCGAAGGTGAGCGTGCAGCGGCATTTCGGCGAGAAGCGGAGGAAGAACTCGAACATGCTGCAAGGCTCATGGAGGAGCTCATCCGTCTGGGCGCTGCTCCCAACGCTGCCGCCATTCCGCCGGCAAGGCTCGGGCGCAGCATACCGGAGCTGCTGGCGGCCGATCTCATGCTCGAAAAAGAAGCCGTTCTTCTCTATGAGGGAGCGCTGGCGCATGCTCAAAGACAACGAAATGAAAGGATGATGCGATTGTTTTCGGAGTTGCTCAGCGCAGAAACGAAGCATGCGCGCCAGCTCGCACAGCAATTGCAGGAGACGCGCGATGTCGCCGAGGATTGAGTTGCCGCCTGGATGGGAAGCGCGCGAAAAGCCACCGACGTTGTTCCGCCGTTTCGAATTCGCTCGCTACAGCGAGACCCGCGCGTTTCTCGACGCCCTCGCGACGCTCGCCGAATCGTATGGACGGCATCCACAAAACATCAATTTCGGCGTCACATATGTCAATGTCACGCTCGAGGCGATTGCTGGCGAATTGACGAGCGCTGACTGCGAATATGCAAATGCTATCAATGCGCTGGCGCTTGCACGACGGGAGTGAGCGGTGCGCATCATCGCCATCGTCAACCAAAAGGGCGGTACCGGCAAGACCACGCTGGCGATGCATCTGGCGGCAGGGCTGGCGCGACGGGGGGAGACCGTCGTCGTCGATCTCGATCCGCAAGCGTCGGCGCTGCATTGGGCGGGCCAAGGGGGGCAGCCCTTCCCGGCAGCGGTTAAGCAAATGCAAGGGCGTTGGGATGGCGAGACCCTGCGGCGCACCTACAAAGCGTTCCGCTATCTCGTGCTCGATTGTCCTCCTGCGCTCGACAGCCATGCCGCCCTCAAAGCGCTGCGCGTGGCCGACGTCGCATTGATCCCTGTGCTGCCCTCGCCAGTCGATCTGTGGGCGAGCTTGCGCTTGCCACGAGAGATTGAGGCAGCCCGTGAAGAGAATCCAGGGCTTGCCGCCTATCTCGTGTTGAATCAGTTGGAACCGAAGAACGCGCTGTCCTCTGCGATGCGCGATGCATTGGCCGAGTTTGAGTTGCCGGCCTTGCAAGCAACGATGCGTCGGCGAGCAATCTATCGCAGCGCCGCGCTCGAAGGGTTGAGCGTCTATCAAATGGGCAGCCGCGCCGCCGCTGCCATCGAGGAAATCGAAGCCATCATCAAGGAGATCGCTCCATGAAGACTGTGAAAAACAAGCTTGCTGCCAGCGTACGACAGGTCAAGGCGCACACGCCCGATAAATCTGCGCATGCCGCGCAGACGCCAGCTGAAAAAGCCCCGAAGAAGACGACGGAGCAGCCGCAGAGACTGCCCAGCGACGATGATCCGCCTGCTTCGGGCAACGCACTGTTTCCCAGCCGAGTTTGGCCTGATTGATGGCGCATTTCTGCACGGAAAGGAGCGAAAGAACATGCGATCCGACTTCATCCGCACCTATTCCCCGCGCATGGAGGCGCTTGCGCGAGCGCAAGCGCAGACGCGCGTCAGCGCAGCCATACGACAGCCCGAGGTCGACAGCGCCGATCCGCTCGCGGCGTTTCGCGTGAAGAAAGAGCCCTATTACCGCCCGGTGGCCGACGAAGTCGAGCTCTACGAGGCAGCCTATTCGGTGCGCATGCCGATGATGCTGAAGGGCCCCACGGGTTGCGGCAAGACGCGTTTCGTGGAATACATGGCGTGGAGGCTTGGCAAGCCGTTGATCACCGTGGCGTGTAACGAAGACATGACGGCCTCCGATTTGGTGGGTCGCTTCCTGCTCGACGTACAGGGCACGCGCTGGCAAGACGGACCTCTCGCGATGGCCGCCCGTTATGGCGCCATCTGCTATCTAGACGAGGTGGTCGAAGCGCGGCAAGACACGACCGTCGTGATTCATCCGCTTACCGATGCGCGTCGCGTACTGCCGCTAGAGAAGAAAGGCGAGCTCATCGAGGCACACCCCGACTTTCAGCTCGTCATCTCCTACAACCCGGGCTACCAATCCTTGATGAAAGATCTCAAACAGTCGACGAAGCAACGCTTTGGCGCGCTTGATTTCAGCTATCCGTCGCATGAGGTGGAAGCGGAGATCGTCGCGCACGAATCGGGCGTCGATCTGGAGACTGCCAGCAAGCTTGTCCATATTGGCGAGCGCGCGCGTAACCTCAAGGGGCACGGTCTGGATGAAGGACTGTCGACGCGCATGTTGATCTATGCCGGATCGCTGATTGCGAAGGGAATCGCGCCGCGCGCCGCCTGCCGCATGGCCTTGGTGCGCCCGATTACCGATGATCCGGACATGCGCGACGCACTCGATTCCGCAGTCACCACTTATTTCTGATTCCGGCGGCAAGCGTCAAAACCTTCCTGTCCGCGGACATTCGACCATGGCCATTCGTCTCGAGGAGTATCAGGAGCTCTACGAGGAGCTGCCAAGCAACGCCCAGGAGGTGCTGCGTGGCGCCTGGAACGAGGCGGCGCGCGCTTTTTCCGCGCGCGGCCTGGACAATTATCTGAAGGGGGCTTTAGCGCTCCATGAGCTTGGCCGCGGCGAAGAGCTCGTCGTGACCTACATCCAAGCCATGCCGGAGGTGGCGCGTGCGATAGGGGAAGACGTGCTGCCCGATCTCGTCAATTTTCTACTTGGCATGGCGTCGAAGACGTCGGGACAAGTGTTGGCGTTGATCGCGGGCACTGCGCCTTTGGCGGCCGAGCGCCTTGGAGACGCAGACCTTTTCCGAAATTATCTCAACGTCTTGTCGATCGTTCTGGCGCAGGCGCCGCGTGGCCTGCGGCCGATGCTCGAAAATCTTGACCGGTTGCTGACGCAATTGACGCTTGGCGGACTACGGCGTTGGGTGCAGTGGGGCGCACAAGCCTACAAGTCTGATTTCGAAGGGCAGCAACGTTATTTTTCGCTGCAAAGTCCCGACGCCTTGGCCGTGCTGCAGCAGGAGCGCAAAGGCACTCTCTTCGTCGATGTGCAGCGCCGCCTGAATATCTATTTACGCGCGATGTGGGGACGCGATTTCTTCATGCGCCCGACGGCCGGCGACTACGAAAACCGCGAAGGCTTGAGGCCATACATCGAGCGCTATGTGATTCACATCGCCGATGCCTATGACGACTATAAGCCCATGGGCGAAGAAACGCCGCCGGAGGCAGTCGTCAGCGGGCTGGAAATCTATCGCGCCGCAGCCAACCATTGCGCGGCGCATCTCGTCTTTGCGCGCGAACCGCTGTCGATGCAAATGCTCAACCCTTTGCAGATGGCGGTGATCGAAGTCATCGAGGATGCGCGCGTGGAGGAGCTGGCCTGCCGACAGTTCCCAAACATGCGTGCGGCATGGCTCGCGCTCCATCCGCCAGCGGACTATGGCGAACCGAAGCGCGTTGGCGATCTTTTGCATCGGCTGGCGCGCGCGCTTTTGGAGGAAGAGAGCCGCGATCCGCATCCTTGGGTGCAGCGTGGCGTTGCGCTCTTCCGCGCCGCTCAGGACCTGAGTACAAACCAGACGAGTTGGAATATCGGCATCGACCTATCCCATGAGTTGGGCAAGATGGCACTGCCGGAATACAACCGTTTTCAGGACGGCTTGCGTGCGATATATCGCGACGACAACCGGGTCGTGTGGGAATCCGAGGAATATGACGAAAGCAAGGCCTTGGAAGCGACTTGGGGGCCGAAACAGGTGCGCAAAAAGGTCAGCCTCATGGAGATGGTCAATGAGGTGGACTGCGAGCTTGCTGGGGACGACGCGCAAGAGATCTGGGTGTTGCCGACGGAATTCTGGCTCGATCAAGAAGGGGTGACGATCAATTCCCTCGAAGGACGCGAGCCCATCGCCGATCCCGTGCACTATCATGAATGGGACTATCAAATTCAGCTCGAGCGTCCAAGTTGGGTGACGGTTCTGGAACGGCGACCAAAGCTTGGAGACCTCGCTGTCATCGAGAAGATCGTCGAGGACAACAAACCGATCATTTCGCGGTTGAAATTTCTCATCGAATCCATGACGCCGCAGGGAATGCAGCGCGTGCGCCGTGTCGAGGACGGAGACGATCTGGATCTCAACGCCGCCGTGCGCGCGATGATCGACATGCGCATGGGAATCCAGCCCGACACCCGCGTCATGATGCGCCACAAGCGCATCGTGCGCGACTTGGCGGTCATGGTCTTGCTTGACATGTCCGAGTCGGCCAACGACAAAGTGCGCGGCCGCGACTATACCGTCATGGATTTGACCCGCGCTGCGACTGTGCTGCTTGCGGACGCTCTCAGCCGCATCGGCGACCCGTTCGCGCTTCACGGCTTCTGCTCGGATAGCCGGCACGACGTGCGTTACTATCGTTTCAAGGATTTCAACGAGCCATACAACGATCTCGTCAAGGCCCGGCTCGCCGCGATGCAGGGATCTTACTCCACGCGCATGGGCGCCGCGATGCGGCACGCGGCGAGCATTCTCAAGCAACAGCCGAAAAGCAAGAAGATTCTGTTTGTCATAACGGATGGGGAGCCTGCCGACAATGACGTGCGCGATCCCCAGTACTTGCGCTACGACGCCAAGCGCGCCGTCGAGGAATTGGCGCGGAATGGCATCGTCGTCTATGCGCTCTCGCTCGACCCGCATGCCGACCAATATGTCTCGCGCATCTTCGGGCCAAAGAACTACACGGTTCTCGATCACGTCGAGCGTTTGCCGGAGAAATTGCCAATGCTTTACATGGGGCTGACGCGATGATGCAGATCGACTCGCTTGCGAAACGACTGCTTTTCAATACGGTGCGCGTCGACACGGTGCTCGACGACGGCAGCGAAGGCTCCGGCACTGCTTTTGTCATCAACCATGCCCATCCTCGCGGGAATTTCCTCTTCGTCGTCACCAACCGTCACCTCGTCGAGGGCGTGCGTCAGGGAGGACTCGTATTCACGCAAAAGAAAAACGGTCAGCCCGCCATTGGACGGCGCTTTCAGCTCAATATCGAGGAGTTCCCACAAGCATGGTTCTTGCATCCCGATCCGACGGTAGATCTTGCCGTCGTGCCGCTGCGCCCATTAGAGGAAGCGGCGCGCGAGCGCGGCGTCGAGCTCTATTACCATGCCATCGATACTCGTCTCGTTCCCGATGCGCGCCAGCTGGGCGCGTTTGACGCGCTCGAGGAAGTGCTCTTCATCGGCTACCCGAGCGGCGTATGGGACCAAGTCAATCTCATGCCGATTATGCGTCGGGGCACCACGGCGACGCCGATGGCGCTCGATTTCGAAGGCCGAGCGGAATTCCTCATCGACGCTGCCGTCTATCCCGGCTCAAGCGGCAGCCCCGTGTTCGTCGTCTCGCCGGAAGGTCTGCGCAAGACTTTTGGTGCGCACAAGTTTTTCTTTGCCGGCGTCGTCGCCGCGGTCTTTTTCCGTGAGGAGGCGAACCGCCTTGCCTCCATGCCCGTGCCAGCCAATCTGGGCGCGACGACAATCGGCTCAGAAATGATCGATTTGGGGCTCGTGATCAAATCGAGCGCCGTCGTCGACCTCGTCGAGGCCTATTTGCGGAAGTGGAAGGAATGACGAAGAGCGGCGTTTATGTCGGTTATGAGCGCGATGCGCACGGCCTCACCCAACTGGGCCGCATCGTGCTCGATGCGCGAGTGTTCGGCCTCATCGCCGAGGACGAGGATTGTGCGGGCTGGGATCTGCAGCGCATGTTGTCGTTAGCCCACCAGGTGGAGGCTCGCTGGGACCAATGGGGCAATTTGCCCAGCCGACTTCCCGATGAGCTCAAGGCGCGCCATGCCGAAATCTACGCCAAGGCCATGGCGCGCGCGCGCGCACTGGGCTGGAATCCGGAACTCGACGACGACGACTAGGGTGAGAGGAGAACGACCCTTGCAAGCCATAGCGATCAAAAAAATCTTTCCGTTTCTTGCGTGGCTACCGTTTTCGGCAAGCCAACTGCGCGCCGATCTCATCGCCGGCGTGACCGTGGCGTTGGTGTTGGTGCCGCAGTCGATGGCCTATGCCCAGCTCGCAGGGCTTCCCGCCTATTATGGCCTTTATGCGGCCTTCCTGCCGGTCATCGTCGGCGCCCTCTGGGGCTCCTCGCGACAGCTCGCTACCGGCCCCGTGGCCGTCGTCGCCTTGCTGACCGCCTCTGCGCTTGCCCCCTTGGCGACGAGCCAGGAACACTATCTCGCGCTGGCGGTGCAGCTGGCGCTTTTGGTCGGCGTCGTGCAGCTGTGCTTGGGCATCTTCAGGCTGGGGGCTGTCGTCAATTTGCTCTCCCATCCCGTCATCATAGGTTTTACGAACGCTGCGGCGATCATCATCGGCCTCTCGCAGTTGAACAAATTGCTCGGCGTGCCCATGGGGCGTTCGGAGAGCTTCCTTACTGACATTTATGGCGTTTTGCTGCAAATCGGCGATACGCATCTGCCGACACTGGCGATGGGGTGCGGCGCACTCGCGCTCATGTTCCTGCTCAAGCGCTTTTTCCCTAAGTCGCCGCAAGTATTGATTGCGGTTGTGATTACCACGGCGATCAGCTCGGCGATTGGTTTCGAGAAGATCGCCAAAGTCAGACAAGACGAAATCTCTGATCCCCTTGCCCAGTCTTTGGTCGTCGGCTATCTCAGCGCCGCCGAAAACATCACAAACCTCAAGGAGACTCTCGCGCAGCGCAGCGCCGAGTTGCGCGCACTGCAGAAGGAAAAAAACGCCGTCGGCGCAGCCGACCTCGAACACCAAGTGGAGTTGATCAAGATCGCCATCGACAATCTTGAAAACGAAAACAAATTGCGCATGAAGAGCCTGCGCAAATACCGTTTCGTGCGCGGCATCGACGCCGAAAGCGGTAGGCCCGTGTTTTATCCACGCGAGCAGGCGCCGTCTAGAAGCGAGGAGGATGGCGCGATTTGGCGCGTGCTCCGCATCGGCAAGGACGGCGTGATCCATCTTTCAGGGGGCGGCGAGGTGGTGGGCGCGATTCCCTCTGGCCTGCCTGATTTCAAATGGCCAGAGCTGTCGTGGAGCGACTTGACCAATCTGTTGTCGATCGCGGTCGTCATCGCTCTCGTCGCATTCATGGAAGCGATATCGATCGCCAAGGCCATGGCAGCGAAGACGCGCTCACGCATCGATCCCGACCAGGAATTGATCGGGCAGGGGCTTGCCAACATCACGGCCGCTTTTTCCCAAGCGTTTCCCGTAAGCGGCTCGTTTTCGCGCTCGGCCGTCAATCTCAACGCTGGCGCCGTCACCGGCATGGCTTCGGTAATTTCGGGCATCCTCGTGCTCTTGACTCTGCTCTTTCTGACCCGCCCGCTTTACCATCTGCCGCAAGCCGTTCTCGCTGCCGTGATCATGATGGCGGTGGCAAGCCTCATCAATTTCGGCGCCATACGCCACGCATGGCAAACGCATAAGCACGATGGCCTTGCAGCCACCGCTACCTTCGTTGCGACGCTCGCGTTTGCGCCGCATCTCGACCTCGGCATTTTGACGGGTGCTGCCATCGCCATCGTTCTTTTTCTGTATCGACGTATGCGGCCACGCGGCGAAATCCTCGGCCAGCATCCGGATGGCGTGCTTGGCGGCCTCGATACGCACAAGCTCAAGCCAATCAGCCAACGCCTGGTGCCAGTGCGCTTCGACGGCGAGCTGACGTTCATCAACGTCGCTCATTTTGAAGACATGATGCTGGAAGTGTTGCAGCGTTTTCCGGAAGTCAAAGCGATTTTGCTCATCGGCAGCAGCATCAACGAAATCGACGTCTCCGGCGAGGAAAAGCTGCGCGAGGTGGCGAAGCGGCTCGAGCAGATGGGCATCCGTTTATATATCAGCGGCCTGAAGAAACAAGTCATGGAAGTGCTCGATAAAGCCGACATCTACGAAGTGTTGCCCGTCGAGCGTTTTTTCCCTTCCAAGGACCAGGCATTGCCGATATTGCTGAACAAATACGGATGAACGCCGATGAGCTTCGAGCCAGTCGTGTTGTTTTTCCTGCTCGGTGTGATCGCCGGCTTGGCGCGTTCCGATCTCAAAATCCCTAGCGCCATATACGAGGCGCTATCGATATATTTGCTGTTGGCGATAGGGCTCAAAGGCGGCGTGAAATTAGCCGAGTACCCCATGGCGACGCTGCTTTTGACGAGCTTGTTCGTCGTCGCGGCAGGCGCGCTGATTCCGCTCGCCGCATTCCCCGCGCTGCGTTATCTCGGGCGCATGAGCCGCGCTGACGCCGCCTCAATCGCGGCGCATTATGGCTCCGTCAGCGTCGTCACCTTTTCGGTGGCGGCGACTTTTCTCGAGCAGCACGCCATGGCTTATGAAGGACACATGATCGTCTATCTCGTCTTGCTCGAGTTTCCCGCCCTCATCCTTGGCGTTCTTTTGGCGCGTTTTGGCACGTCGGAACAGACGCGCTGGGACCGCCTCTTACGCGAGGTGTTCTTTGGCAAAAGCATCCTGCTTTTGATCGGCGGTCTGGTGATCGGCTATATCGCAGGTCCGCAGAGCATTGCGCCGCTAGACAAATTCTTCTTCGATCTCTTCAAAGGCGTGCTCGCCTTTTTCCTGCTGGAGATGGGGCTCGTCGCTGCCTCGCGTATCGCCGATCTGCGACGCTATGGCGCTTTTCTCGTCGGCTTTGCCGTCGTTGTGCCGATCCTCTCCGCGCTGCTGGGCGTTTTTTTGGCGCGCATGCTCGATTTGTCCGAGGGAGGCGCCGTGTTGCTGGCCACACTTTATGCTAGCGCCTCCTACATCGCCGCGCCGACGGCGATGCGCATCGCCGTGCCAGAGGCCAATCCGGCGCTGTCGATCGGCGCATCCTTAGGCGTCACCTTTCCTTTCAACATTTTCCTCGGCATTCCGCTTTATTGGTGGATGGCCGAGCGCATCTATGCTGGCGGCTGAAAATCATGGCGGAAAAATCATTGTTGGTGATCATCACCGAAAGCGTCATCGAAGACACCATCGTCGAAGAGATCGTTGCCCTTGGAGCGAAGGGCTTCACCGCCTGCGATGCGCGTGGGCTTGGCACCCATGGCATGCGCACTGGGCGGTGGACGGTCGGCAGCAACGTGCGCATCGAAGTCATTGGCGATTCTTCCCTACTGGAGCGCATCGTCGCGGTATTGCAAGAAAAATACGATGCGGATTACGGCCTCTTGATGTATACGATGCCTGTCAATCTGCGCAACTGACTCCTCATGCAAATCCAATTGCGCACATACGTCTTCATCGACTCGCTGCAACCGCAGCTAGCCTCTTATTTGGCGACCTCCTCACAGGGCTTTCTGCCGGTGCCGGGTGATGCATGCTTATGGATCGAAGTGGCGCCTGGCATGGCGGTGCATCGTTTGACCGACCTTGCGCTCAAGGCGACGAATGTGCATCTGGGCGAACAAGTGGTCGAGCGCTCGTTTGGATCGATGGAGATTCATTACCGCAACCAGAGCGAAGTGATCGCTGCGGGCCAAGCGATCCTCCATGCCTTGAACAGTCGGGAAGAGCGGCGTCATTCCTGCCGCATCACCTGGCATGAAATCATCCGCGGGGTAACGCCTGATCACGCCACGCTGATCAATCGGCAGCTGCGCAAAGGATCGATGATCTTGCCAGGCAAGAGCATGTTCATCATGGAGACCGAGCCGGCGGGCTATATCGTGCATATTGCGAACGAGGCGGAAAAGGCTGCTCACGTGACGCTCGTCGACGTCAAACCTTACGGAAATTTCGGCCGCCTGACGATGATGGGCTCGGAAGCGGAGATGGAAGAAGCTTTTCGCGCTGCCGAGCGTGCGGTGGCGATGATCAACGAGAATGCGCAGACCCATGATCCGCTCGTCTGAAGCGCGGCGACTCGAAGCCGTCATCTTCGACGTCGATGGCACGCTTGCCGATACCGAGGAAGCGCATCGCCAGGCGTTCAATCAGGCGTTCGCCGAATTCGGCTTGTCGTGGCGGTGGGACGCTGCCCTCTATCGCGAGCTGCTCGCGGTGACCGGCGGCAAGGAGCGCATCGCGCATTATGCGCGCAACGAGGATCCCGCATGGATGGCCCGCGCGGAGGCGGAGGAGACGATTGCGCGCCTGCATCGACGCAAGACCGCCCTCTATGCGGAGATGGTCGAAGCAGGCCGCGTGCAGGCTCGCCCTGGCGTTGCCGCCTTGCTTGCGGCCTTGCGCCGCGAGGGCGTGCGTGTGGCGATCGCCACCACGACCTCGCGCGCCAACGTCGAGGTGCTGCTTGCGAAGACCCTGGCCGAGGTGCCTGCCGACACGTTCGAAGTGATGGGGTGTGGCGAGGAGGCCGCAGCCAAGAAGCCGGCTCCCGACATCTATCTCTGGGTGTTGGAGCGGCTTGGCTTACCCGCCGCGGCCTGCCTGGCCATTGAGGATTCGAAAAACGGCGTGCTCGCCGCGCGCGCAGCCGGCGTGCCCGTGCTGGTGAGCGAAAGCAGCTGGACGACGGGCGAGGATTTTTCTGGGGCGGTGGCCGTGTTGCCCGATCTTTCTGGTGTCACGGTCGAAGCGCTGCGCCGCTGGCACGCCCAAGCGACGACTTAGAGGGGGAGGCATGCCGCTCGTTCGACTCGACGATCTTTTGCGCCATGCGCGCGCACACCGCTACGCCGTCGGCGCCTATGACGCCGTCGATGCGCATTTCATCGACGCCATCCTCGCCGGCGCCGAAGCCGCGCAAGCGCCCGTGATCATCAGCTTCGCCGAATCACATTACGCGCATTACGATCCCGCGTTGCTCTTTGCCGCCGCGCGGGATGCCGCGCGCCGCGCTGCCGTGCCCGTGGCGATTTTTCTCGATCATGGCGCCAGCCTCGAGGCGGCGGTGGCGGCGATCCGTTGGGGTGCGAATGGCGTGATGGTCGACGCCTCGCACCTGCCTGACGCGGAAAACGTGGCGACGACGCGCGCGGTGGTCGACATGGCGCATGCGCTCGACATCCCCGTCGAGGGGGAGCTCGGCTACGTGCCCGGCGTCGAAGGTGAAGACGCGCAGCGACATGCCGGCGCGCTCAGGCTCACCTCGCCCGAAGAAGCCAAGGATTTCGTTGCCGCGACCGGCGTCGATTTTCTCGCCGTCTCGGTCGGCACCGTGCATGGGCGCCTGCGCGGGGCGCCGCGGCTCGATCTCGAACGCCTTGCCGCCATTGCCGAGGCGGTGTCCTTGCCCCTCGTAATCCACGGCGGTACGGGGCTACTCGATACCCAGTTCCATGCGCTGATCGAAAGAGGCGTGGCCAAGATCAACTATTACACGGCGCTTGCCGACGCCGCCGCGCAAGCGGCGCAAGGCGAGCTCGTCGCGGGGCGCCCCTGGACCTCGGCCCTGGATGCCGCCCGCGCCGCGATTCGGAAGGAGGTCGAACGCACCTCGCGCGTCTTCGGCGCCGCTGGACGTGCGCAGGCGGTGCGCGAAGCGTGTCGGCCCTGGCGAGAGCTCGAGCATCTGATCCTCTTCAATTGGTCGGAGACAGCAAGCGGTCGCGAAGCGGAGTTCGAAGAAGAGGGCCGTCGCGCCCTCCTTGCGGTGCCGGGGGTGCGGGAAGTCGACATCGGCGAGGCGCTGCACGAGAACGCGCGTTATCGGCGCGCATGGTTCATCCGGCTCGCAAGCCCCGCCGCGGAAGCTGCCTATATGCGGGATGCGCGCCATCTCGATTATGCCGATCGCATCTTTCGGCCGCATGCCGCGGATCGCCTGAAGATCGATTACATACGCCGCTGATGTATATGCGTCTGGCCGACTTTCCCATCCTCGACCGCAAGCCTTCGCGCATTGCCGCGACGGCCAGGAATGCCTGGCGGCGCACGCATCCTCGCCGCGATCGCCGATGAGCTAAAGCGGCGCCTGCGGGGCGCTTCAGAGTTGGGCAAGGAAGGCTGGCGCCTTGTCCAGCAAAAAGGCGCGGAAGGCGGCCGCTACCGGCAAGAGCGTTTTGTCGGCGCGTTGCACGACATACCAACGGCGCAGCACGGGCGTGCCTTTGACCGCAAGTCGCGCGAGCCGACCCACATGACATTCGAGGCTGACCGCATGCGCAGAGATGAAGGAAATGCCCAAGCCAGCCATCACCGCTTGCTTGACGGCCTCGTTGCCGAAGAGCTCCATCGCTGGCGGCAGCGGTAGGCCCGCCTCGGCGAAAAAGCGCTCGAGGGCAGCGCGCGTGCCTGATCCCGGCTCGCGGATGACGAATTCTTCTGCGGTCAGACGCTCGGGAGGAATCTCTCCGTGCATACACGCCAGCGGATGCTCGGGGCTTGCGACGAAAACCAGCGGATGATCGGCGAAGCCCTCGGCCAGCGTGGGGAATTCCTGCGGCGGCTGACCCATGATGGCGAGATCGATCTCGTTTTCGGCGAGCAGGCGCACTACGGTTTCACGGTTGTAAATGCGTAGATCGATCTCGATGCCTGGTGCGTTGGCGCGAAACTCCACGAGCAGCCGCGGCGTGAAATATTTGGCCGTCGACACGGCGCCGACTGCGAGGCGGCCGCCGCGCACGCCACGAATCGCGTCGAGGGCCTCCGCGGCCTCGCGGATCTGCTGCGCGATGCGCCGCGCATGGCGCGCGATTTCCTCGCCCGCCACCGTGAGAAACACCTTCTTGCCGATCATTTCGGTCAGCGGCAGGCCGGCGAGCTCTTCGAGCTGCTTGACCTGCATCGAGACGGCAGGCTGAGTCAGATGGAGCTCTTCCGCAGCGCGTGAGAAAGAGCGATGGCGGGCGACCGACTCGAACACGCGCAACTGCCTGAGCGTCACGTGCTTGAGCGGATTATCGACTTTCATAGAGGGCAATTTGTCATCGCTGCGCATGGGGGGCTTTCGGCCGGCATGGTGCAAAGCAATAATATTATTCTTATTTACACTATAAAAAAAAGTGACTGGCGCTTATGCATCACGCCGTTTACAGTTCGCGTATCCGCTCGTCTTCGAGCGAAGGCAGGCGGATGGTTTCTCCACTCCCTCTGGCGTTATGCCAGTTTATCCCCGCCCCTTGACGAGGGGCGGGGATTTTTCTCGGAGGGGGATGATAGACAAAAAACACCAGGCAGGAGGAACGCCATGACGATTGGCCGCATGACATTCAACCAGTTCCTGAACCAGGAAGAGCGGGCTACGCCCGGCGCTACCGGCGATTTCACCGGGCTCATCGCCGATGTCGTGACGGCCAGCAAATCGATCGCGAACGCGGTTGGCAAAGGCGCGTTGATCGCCACGGGCAAGGCATTGAACGAAAAGCTGGCGGCGCTCGCCAACGAGATCCTGCTCGAGGCTGGCATGGACATGGGCCATCTGGCCGCCATGGCGTCCGAAGACAACGAAGGGATCACGCTGACGCGCGAGCCTCGCGGAAAGTATCTGCTCACTTTCGATCCGCTCAATGGCTCGGGCAATCTCGACATCAATTTCTTGACCGGCACGATCTTCTCCGTCCTGCGCTCGCCCGATCCCAAGCGCAAGGCCAAGCCGGAGGATTTTCTGCAGCCAGGCAAGGCCATCGTCGCCGCCGGCTTGATCCTCTATGGCGCCTCGACGCGCCTGCTGCTCACCCTGGGCAAAGGGGTCAATGGATTCACGCTCGATCGCGAAGTCGGCGAATACGTGCTCACGCATCCCGACATCCGCATTCCCCAGGAAGCCTCGACCTTCGCGATCAACGCCTCGAACGAAAAATACTGGGAGCCGCCGGTGCGGCGCTATGTGCATGAATGCATGCAAGGCAAGGATGGGCCGCGGGGCAAGGATTTCGGCATGCGCTGGGTGGCTTCTCTGGTGGCGGAAGCCAACCGCATCCTCACGCGCGGCGGGGTCTTTCTCTATCCCTATGACGAACGCACGCGCGAACAAGGGGGGCGCCTGGGGCTCCTCTATGAGGCCGCGCCGATCGCCTACATCGTCGAGCAGGCAGGCGGCGCCGCCACCACCGGCCGCAACCGCATCCTCGAGATCACGCCGAGCGAGCTCCATCAGCGCGTGCCGTTCATCTTCGGCTCGAAAGACGAGATCGAGCGCATCGAACGCTACCATCGCGACTATGTCGAGGGCAAGGATCTCGAGACGCACGATTTGCCGCTTTTCTCGTCGCGCTCCCTGTTCCGCTGAATTCTTCATAGTTCGGAGGCCTTCATGTCGGTCAAACATCCCATCATCGCCATCACCGGCTCGTCCGGCGCGGGCACCTCGACGGTCACCAAGTCCTTCCAGCACATCTTTCGGCGCGAGAAGATCACGGCGGCGATCATCGAGGGCGATTCCTTCCATCGCTATGATCGCAAGGCTATGAAAAAGGCGATGGAGGAAGCCGCCAAGCAAGGCAACAACCACTTCAGCCATTTCGGTCCCGAGGCCAACCTGCTCGAAGAGCTCGAGGCGCTGTTCAAGCAATATGGCGAAACGGGCACGGGGAAGCGGCGTTACTACCTACACAATCACGAAGAAGCCGCGCCCTGGGGGCAGGAGCCGGGCACCTTCACGCCCTGGGAGGACTTGCCGCCTTCCGATCTGCTCTTTTACGAGGGGCTGCACGGCGCCGTGGTCACCGACAAGGTCAATGTCGCCCAATATGCCGATCTCCTGGTCGGCGTCGTGCCCATCATCAATCTCGAATGGATCCAAAAGCTCATTCGCGACAAATCGGCGCGCGGCTATTCCACCGAGGCCGTCGTCGACACCATCTTGCGGCGCATGCCCGATTATGTCAATTACATTTGCCCGCAGTTTTCGCGCACGCACGTGAATTTCCAGCGCGTGCCCACCGTCGATACTTCCAACCCCTTCATTGCGCAAGACATCCCGACGCCGGACGAAAGCTTCGTCGTGATCCGCTTCGCCAATCCCAAGGGCATCGACTTCCCCTATCTCTTGTCGATGATCCATGACTCGTTCATGTCGCGGCCAAACGTGATCGTCGTGCCGGGCGGCAAGATGGAGCTCGCGATGCAGCTCATCTTCACGCCCATGATCCTGCGTTTGATGGAGAACAAGAAACGCGCGATGGCCTTGTGACGATCCCAGCCGCTAAACTTCGCATTCCCACCCTACGCATTGACACGGAGCCGGCGCGCCAAGAGAGCGCGCCGCCGGCAAGGAGCTCATGATGACTACGTTCAGCGACTTCGAACCCCCTGTGTTCAACAATCTCACCAGCGCGATCCGCGCGCTGGCGATGGACGCCGTCGAAAAGGCCAAATCCGGCCATCCGGGCGCGCCAATGGGCATGGCCGAGATCGCCGAGGTGCTCTGGAACCATCATCTCAAGCACAACCCTGCCAATCCCAAGTGGCCCGACCGTGATCGGTTCGTGCTTTCGAACGGCCATGGCTCGATGCTCCTTTATGCGCTGTTGCACTTGACGGGATACGACCTCACGATCGAAGACATCAAGCAGTTCCGGCAGCTGCACAGCAAGACGCCCGGGCATCCGGAATACGGCTACACGCCAGGCGTCGAGACCACGACCGGGCCGCTCGGCCAGGGCATCACCAATGCCGTTGGCATGGCAATGGCAGAGAAGCTGCTTGCCGCGGAGTTCAACCGCCCCGGCCATGAAATCGTCAATCATCGCACCTGGGTTTTCCTCGGCGATGGCTGCCTGATGGAGGGCCTTTCGCACGAAGCCTGCTCGCTCGCCGGCACCTGGGGCCTTTCCAAGCTCACCGCGTTCTGGGACGACAATGGCATTTCGATCGACGGCCATGTCGAAGGGTGGTTCACCGAAGACGTCTGCAAGCGCTTTGAGGCCTATGGCTGGCATGTGATTCGCAACGTCAATGGCCATGATCCGGAGGCGATCCACAAGGCGATCGAAGAAGCCAAGGCCATCGCCGACAAGCCAACCTTCATCCAGTGCAAGACCATCATCGGCGCGGGCTCTCCGAACAAGGCGGGCACTCATGACGTGCATGGGGCGCCGCTGGGCGAAGCGGAAGTCGCCGCCGTGCGTCCGCACATCGGCTGGGTCTTCCCCCCCTTCGAGATTCCGCAGGAAGTCTATGAGGCCTGGGATGCGCGCAAGAAGGGTGCCGCCTGGGAGGCCGACTGGAATCGGCGCTTCGAACGCTACGCCAAGGAATATCCCGAGCTTGCCGCCGAATTCAAGCGCCGCATGGCGGGCGAATTGCCTGCCAACTGGCCCGAGATCGCCAAGAAAGCGATCGATACCGTCGCCGCCAAGGCCGAATCGGTGGCCACGCGCAAGGCGAGCCAGATCGCGATCAATCTGCTCGCGCCGCATCTGCCCGAATTCGTCGGCGGCTCCGCCGATCTCACCGGCTCGAACCTGACCAACTGGACGGGATGCAAGCCCGTGTTCCAGAAAGAGCCAGGCAACTACATCTCGTATGGCGTGCGCGAGTTCGGCATGGCGCACATCATGAACGGCATGGCCTTGCATGGCGGCATCTTGCCCTTCGGCGGCACTTTTCTCATGTTTTCCGAATATGCGCGCAACGCCATCCGCATGTCGGCGCTGATGAAGCAGCGCGTGATCTACGTGCTCACGCACGATTCGATCGGCCTGGGCGAAGATGGGCCGACGCATCAGCCGATCGAACAGATCGCCACCCTGCGCGTGATCCCGAACATGGTCGTTTGGCGGCCTTGCGACACGGTGGAAACCATGGTGGCCTGGATCAAGGCCGTCGAGCGCCGCGATGGGCCGACCTGCTTGTGTCTGTCGCGCCAGAACCTGCCGTTCATCCAGCGCGATGCCGCGACCATCGCATTGATCGAAAAAGGCGGTTATATTCTCTCACCCGCCAAGGGGCCGGCGCAGGCGGTGTTGATCGCTACCGGTTCCGAGGTGGAGCTCGCGCTCAAGGCGCAGGAGGCGCTGGCGCAGCAAGAGATCCACGTCAATGTCGTCTCCATGCCCTCGACCAACGTCTTCGACCGTCAAGATCAGGCCTACAAGGATTCCGTCCTGCCGGCGGGTCTGCCCAAGATCGCCATCGAGGCGGGCGTTACGGACGGCTGGTGGAAATACGTGCGGGGCGAAGGCACGGTGATCGGCATCGACCGCTTCGGCGAATCGGCGCCCGCCGCGGTGTTGTTCAAGGAGTTCGGCTTCACGGTGGCCAACGTCGTGCAGGCCGTGGAAAAATTCATCTAAAGTCTCGGGAGAAACGCACATGACCATCAAGATCGGCATCAACGGGTTCGGCCGCATCGGCCGCATGGTGTTCCGCGCTGTGGCCAAGGAGGCCGAATTCGCCGACATCGAGATCGTCGGCATCAACGACCTCTTAGAGCCTGGCTATCTCGCCTACATGCTCAAGTATGATTCCGTGCATGGCCGTTTCAACGGAGAAATCGGCGTCGAAGGCAATAACCTCGTCGTCAATGGCAAGAAGATTCGCCTGACCGCCGAGAAAGACCCCGCCAATCTCAAGTGGGGAGACGTCGGCGCCGAGATCGTCGTCGAATCAACGGGGCTTTTCCTGACCAAGGAAACCTGCCAGAAGCACCTCGACGCAGGCGCCAAGAAGGTGGTGCAGTCGGCGCCGTCGAAAGACGATACGCCGATGTTCGTCTATGGCGTCAATCATGACAAATACGCAGGCGAAACCATCGTTTCGGCTGCCTCCTGCACGACCAACTGCTTGGCGCCCATCGCCAAGGTGCTGCATGACGCCTTCGGCATCAAGCGCGGTCTGATGAGCACGGTGCATGCGGCCACGGCCACGCAGAAGACCGTCGATGGCCCCTCCGCCAAGGATTGGCGCGGCGGCCGCGGCATCCTCGAAAACATCATCCCGTCTTCGACGGGCGCAGCCAAAGCCGTCGGCAAGGTGATTCCCGAGCTCAACAAGAAGCTCACGGGCATGGCTTTCCGCGTGCCCACCTCCGATGTCTCGGTCGTCGATTTGACGGCGGAGCTCTTGAAGGAAACCACCTACGAAGAGATCTGCCGGGCGATGAAGGCGGCTTCCGAAGGCGCGCTCAAAGGCATCCTCGGCTATACCGACGAAAAAGTGGTGTCCACCGATTTCCGTGGCTGTCCGATGCCGTCCGTCTTTGACGCCGAGGCGGGTATCCAGCTCGATCCGACCTTCGTCAAGGTCGTCGCCTGGTATGACAACGAATACGGCTATACCTGCAACATGCTGCGCTTCGTGAAGCACGTGGCCGGCAAGTAAGCGAGGCTGACGATCCAAGCGTTGCGGCGTCAGAATGCTGCAGCGCTTCCGTGGTCAACTTCGAGAATCCTGAGGAGAGCGACATGGCGAAATTCATCCGCATGACCGACCTTGACCTCGCCGGCAAGCGTGTCTTCATTCGCGCCGACCTCAATGTACCGGTCAAGGACGGCAAGGTGACCTCCGATGCGCGCATCACGGCCTCATTGCCCACGATCGAGCATGCGCTCAAGCAAGGAGCGCGCGTGATGGTCACCTCGCATCTGGGGCGCCCCACCGAAGGCGAGTTCAAGCCCGAAGATTCGCTCGCGCCCGTGGCCGAGGTGATGAGCGCGAAGCTCGGTCGGCCCGTGCGTCTGATCCAGAACTGGGTCGATGGCGGCTTCGACGTTGCGCCCGGCGAGGTGGTGTTGCTCGAAAACTGCCGCATCAACAAGGGGGAAAAGAAGAACGACGAAACCTTGGCGAAGAAATATGCCGCGTTGTGCGACGTCTTCGTGATGGACGCCTTCGGCACCGCCCATCGCGCTGAGGCTTCGACCTATGGTGTTGCGCAGTTTGCGCCCATTGCCTGCGCGGGCATCCTGGTCGCCGAAGAGCTCGAGGCTTTGGACAAGGCGCTTGCCAATCCTGCGCGGCCGATGGTCGCGATCGTCGGCGGCTCCAAGGTCTCGACCAAGCTCACGGTGCTCGAAGCGCTCTCCGAGAAGGTGGATCAATTGGTCGTCGGTGGCGGCATCGCCAATACCTTCCTCAAGGCCGCGGGCAAACCCGTGGGCAAGTCGCTCTGCGAAGACGATCTCGTGCCCACGGCCAAGGCCCTGATGGAGAAGATGCAGAAACGCGGCGCGTCGATCCCAATCGCCGTCGATGTCGTCGTCGGCAAGCAATTCGACGCCCAGGAGCCTGCCGTGCTCAAGGACGTGGACGCCGTGCTCGAAGACGACATGATCTTCGACATTGGGCCCCGCAGCGCGCAGCAGATCGCCGACATCATCCTGGCCGCGGGCACCGTCGTCTGGAATGGCCCGGTCGGTGTTTTCGAGTTCGATCAATTCGGCAAAGGCACGCAAAAGATCGCCGAGGCGATCGCGGCCACCCGGGCTTTCACGCTCGCCGGCGGCGGCGACACGATCGCGGCGATCCAGAAATACGGCATCTACGACAAAGTCTCTTATATCTCCACGGCCGGCGGCGCCTTCCTCGAATATCTCGAAGGCAAGGTCTTGCCCGCCGTCGAGATCCTGGAAAAGCGCGCGCAGGGCTGACGCAGCGGCTTGCCGTGCTCTGCTGCGGCGGCGTTTTTTAGCCCTTTCCCCTGGCGGGGAAAGGGCTCGGGTGAGGCAGACGGGACGCTTCTTCACCCGAGCCCTTTCCTGACGGAAAAGGTTTCCTGACTTCCTTTTCCGCATTCTCTATGCTACGCACGACGAAAATCGTCGCAACCCTCGGCCCCGCGTCTTCCGACGCCGACACGATCGAACGGCTGATCGCCGCCGGCATCGACGTCGTGCGCCTCAATTTTTCTCATGGCACGGCCGAGGATCACCGCCAGCGCTTGGAAACCCTGCGCGAAGGGATGCGCAAGTTCGGCCGCACGGTCGGCGTGATGGCGGACCTGCAAGGGCCCAAAATCCGCATCGGCAAATTTGCCGGTAGCAAGGTCTTGCTCAAGAACGGCCAGCGCTTCACGCTCGATCTGAAGTCCGAACTGGGCGACTCCACGCGCGTGGGCCTCGATTATCCCGAGCTCATCGAGGACGTCGCCCCCGGCGATGTGCTGCTGCTCGACGATGGGCGCATCGTGATGGACGTCGATGCCGTCGAGGAAGACGAAATCCATTGCATCGTGCGTCAGGGCGGGGAGCTCTCCAACAACAAGGGCATCAACAAGCAGGGCGGGGGGCTTTCCGCGCCGGCGCTCACGGCCAAAGACATCGACGACATCCGCATCGCCGCCGAGCTCGAAGTAGACTATGTCGCGGTATCCTTCCCCAAGTCGGGCAGCGACATACGCCTGGCGCGCAAGCTGCTGCACAAGGCGGGCTCGCATGCGCTCGTGATCGCCAAGATCGAGCGCCGCGAAGCGATCGAGAATCTCGACGACATCCTCACCGCCTGCGATGGCGTCATGATCGCGCGCGGCGATCTCGCCGTCGAGGTTGGCGACGCGGCGGTGCCTGCTTTGCAGAAACGCATCATCCGCATGGCGCGCGAGGCGAACAAATTCGCCATCACCGCCACGCAGATGATGGAATCGATGATCCATTCGCCGGTGCCCACGCGCGCCGAGGTTTCCGACGTCGCCAACGCCGTGCTCGACGGCACCGATGCGGTGATGCTCTCCGCGGAGACCGCGGCCGGCAAGTTTCCCGTCGAAACCGTCGAGGCGATGTCGCGCATCTGCGTCGAGGCGGAAAAATCGCGCGACCCTGCCGCGCTCGATCGCCATTTCCTCGACCGCGTCTTCACGCGCATCGACCAATCGATCGCGATGGCCGCGCTCTTCACCGCCCACCATTTGAAGGTCAAGGCGATTGCTTGCCTGACCCAATCGGGCTCCACCGCGTTGTGGATTTCCCGCCTCGAATGCGGCGTACCGATCTATGCGCTCACGCCTGACGTGCGCACGCGCTACAAGGTGAGCATCTTTCGCGGCGTCTATCCCTTGATGACGCGCTATCTCGGCAAGGATCGCGACGAGATGCTCTTCGAGGCGGAAGAGGAACTGATTCGTTCCGGCGCCGTGGAAGTCGGCGATCTGATCGTGCTAACCTTTGGCGAACCGATCGGACAAGCCGGCGGCACCAATACGCTCAAGATCGTTCGCGTCGGCGAACATCGATCCGCATGACCAACCCATCCTAGAGGAGATTCGACCTATGCCACTCGTCTCGATGCGTCAATTGCTCGATCACGCCGCCGAATATGGCTATGGCCTGCCGGCGTTCAACGTCAACAACCTCGAGCAGATCCAGGCCATCATGGAGGCCGCCGAAGAAACCAATAGCCCGGTGATCATGCAGGGTTCTGCTGGCGCGCGCAAATATGCGGGCGAGGCGTATCTGCGCAAGCTCATCGAGGCGGCGATCGAAACCCACCCCGACATTCCCATCGTCATGCACCAGGATCATGGCGCGAGCCCTGCGATCTGCGTGCAAGCGATCCGTTCCGGCTTTTCCAGCGTGATGATGGACGGCTCGCTGAGGGAAGACGCCAAGACGCCTTCGACCTTCGAATACAACGTCGAGGTCACGCGCAAGGTGGTGGAGATCGCGCATGCGGTGGGCGTTTCGGTGGAAGGCGAGCTCGGCTGCCTCGGGTCGCTGGAAACCGGTCATGGCGAAAAAGAGGACGGCCATGGCGCCGAGGGCAAGCTCTCGATGGATCAATTGCTGACCGATCCCGATCAGGCGGCCGAATTCGTCAAGCTCACGGGCGTGGATGCCCTCGCGATCGCCATCGGCACTTCGCATGGCGCCTACAAGTTTACGCGCCCGCCGACGGGAGCCGTGTTGCGTATCGATCGCATCAAAGAAATCCACGCCAAGATCCCCAATACCCATCTCGTGATGCATGGCTCCTCGAGCGTGCCGCAGGATTGGCTCAAGATCATCAACGAAAACGGCGGCGAAATGGGGCAGACCTATGGCGTGCCGGTCGAGGAGATCGTCGAGGGCATCAAGCATGGCGTGCGCAAAGTCAATATCGACACCGACCTGCGCATGGCCTCGACGGGCGCGATCCGGCGCTATCTGAACACCGACCGCAAGAACTTCGATCCCCGTAAATATCTCGCGGAAGCGCGAAAAGCGATGAAGGAGATTTGCAAAGCGCGGTATGAAGCCTTCGGCTGCGCCGGCATGGCCAGCAAGATCAAGGCCATTCCGCTCGAGAAGATGGCCGACCGTTACAAGAAAGGGGAGCTTGCGCAAATCATCAAATGAGCCCTTTGTTCGCCTTCCGACAAAGGCGGAAGGCGAACCCTGGATGCGCACGCCAGGCGAAGCTGCGGCGCGCGAGCGTGTAAAACTCGCGCGCAAGGCGAGTGGCCAAGGCGCGCCGGGCGTCGATGAAGCAAAAAGGCCGCGTGTGCGGCCTTTTTCATGGGCGGCAGGGGGGCGGCTTTGCCGTGGGCGCGACACGCCGGCGCGCCTTGCGTGAAGGCCTTGGCGTTACGCCTTGTCCAGCAAGATACGCCCCCGACGAGCACGCCCCGCCGTTGGCAAGAGAGGAGGCTTTCCGTCTTGTACGAAGACATGCGCGGCTCGCCGCAGGCCGTTGCCCACAGCGTCGGCCTCACCCTTTCGGCAGCATGCGCCAGGCAAGCAGCAGGATTGTGCCCAGCTGACTTGCCCAAAAGATGAACTGCCACTGCAAGATATTGGCGCGCGTGCGCTCGATGCCCGCGCGCACGAGTTCGATCTCCCGCATGAGTTCGGCGCGCACGTGCTCGATTTCCTTCGTGAGCTTGAGCTCGGTTTCCTTGAGCTCGGCGCGCACGTGCCCGATTTCCTTCGTGAGCTTGAGCTCGGTTTCCTTGAGCTCGAGGCGCACGGTCTCGATTTCCTTGGAAAGCTCGAGGCGCACGGTCTCGATTTCCTTGGTGAGCTCGAGGCGCACCTGTTCGATTTCCTTCTGCAGGCGTAGCTCGGTTTCGGAAAGATGGGTACGCGTGGCGAGGTCCGCAAGCTGCGGATAACGCTCTTCGAGCTGGGCGAAACCCTCGGCGATGATGCGCGCCCGCGCGCGGTCGTCATGGGCCGAAGTAAGCCGCTCGTAAATGTCGAGAATCTGAGGCGCGCCCATGCAACCAGTATACCACCCCACTCGTGCGGAGTGTCCAGCGAGGAAGCTGTATTGCGCCCTCGATCCGAGGGGGATGGCGGCGCGAGCGCGGCCTCTCTCAGGGCCGGAGCGAGCTGCGATCTGCCCCTGCCGAGGGGAACGAGCGGGGCGCGGACACGACCCAGGGAGTGCGCGCACGCATGGCCCTGGATTTCAGGCGACTGATGGGGCAGGAGAATCGATGGGCGCTTCCTCGCCATGGGAGCATGCCTCCCCGGAGCAAGCGCTTCTCGGCTAGGCCGCGAGCAGCACCAAGACGGCGCCTGCGCCGCCGAGATTGGCAGGCGCCTGGCAAAACGCGATGACTTCCTTGCGGCGGGAAAGCCACGACAAGGCGAGGCCTTTGAGCACGGGCTGCCGGCCTGGCGACCCCAACCCTTTGCCGTGGATCACGCGCACGCAGCGGCGGCGCGCCTGCCGGCAGCTTTGCAAGAAATCGGCGAGCAAAGCGAGCGCTTCCTCTCGTCGCAAGCCATGGAGGTCGATTTGGTCTTCCACCGTCCAACGCCCGCGCCGCAGATCGCGCAAGATTTTCGGCGTATGTCCCGCGGCGAGATAAGCCGCCTCGTCGCCGCCTTCGAGCGCGAGTCGCAGCGGTTCGGGCGTCAGGGTTTCGCGCAGCGCCGCGCGTTCGTCGCGCCAGCGGCTCAAGGGGAGCGGCTTGGGCGCGGGAGGCTCGTGATGGACACGGTCGTGCGCGAGGGGAATGGCGTCGGCCACGGCGGAGCGAAAAAGGCGGATCGCTTCCGCATCGAGGGGGCTTGCGCATGCCCGTTGTCTGCTGCGTGGCATCGAAGGGTTGGGAGGGGATGCGCCGTTGCCCATATCGTCACGCAAGACCCAGGCTGTCGAGGTATTTTTCGGCATCGAGCGCGGCCATACAGCCAGAGGCCGCGGAAGTGACCGCTTGCTTATAGATCATGTCCTGGACGTCGCCGGCTGCGAACACCCCGGGAATCGAGGTCGCCGTGGCATTGCCGTGGCGGCCCCCCTGGGTCACGATGTAGCCGTTTTCCAGTTCGAGTTGGCCGGCAAAGATCTCGGTGTTGGGCTTGTGGCCGATGGCGATGAAGATGCCCAGCACGGGGATCTCTTCGGTCGCGCCGCTTTTGACGTTGCGGATGCGCATGCCGGTGACGCCGCTGGCATCGCCGAGCACCTCGTCGAGCACGCAATCGAGCTTGAGGCTTATTTTGCCGGCGGCGACCTTTTCGAAGAGTTTGTCCTGCATGATCTTCTCGGCGCGGAACTTGTCGCGCCGATGCACGAGTGTCACGTGGCTGGCGATGTTGGCGAGATAAAGCGCCTCTTCGACCGCGGTATTGCCGCCGCCGATCACCGCGACCGGTTGATCGCGGTAGAAGAAGCCGTCGCAGGTGGCGCAGGCAGAAACGCCCTTGCCCATGAATTTCTGTTCGGAAGGCAGACCGAGATATTGTGCGGAAGCGCCGGTGGCGATGATCAAGGCATCGCAGGTGTATTCGCCCGCATCGCCGATCAGCCGGAAGGGCTTTTCCGTAAGCTTTGCGGTATGGATGTGGTCGAAGATGATCTCGGTGCCGAAGCGGGCTGCGTGGCGTTCGAAGCGCGCCATCAGATCCGGCCCCAGCACGCCCTCGGCATCGGCAGGCCAGTTGTCGACCTCGGTGGTGGTCATCAGCTGCCCGCCCTGGCTCAAACCGGTGATCAAGACCGGCTTCAGATTGGCGCGCGCGGCATAGACCGCGGCGGTGTAGCCGGCGGGGCCGGAACCCAGAATCAATAGCTTAGCGTGTTTCGTGCTCATGGGCAAAAGAGAATCGGCTCGGGTGCGAAGATGGAAAAGTATAGGCGTCGCGCGGGTGAAATACCAGGCCCTGTGTCGAGCTTGCGGCCGCTGACAGGATAGGCCGCCGGAAGCAAAAGCGCTGCTACCTGTGGCGCGAGTTTCGGCGGGAGGGGGCGAGCCCTGCCCAGCCCGACCAGTGGCGCCGCGCCCTGTGCGTCGCTGGCTGTCGGGAGCTTCGGCGCGTTCCGCCCGAGAAAATGCGCGAAACAAAGGGGGCTTTCGGCTTCGCTTCCAAAGACTGGGCCGCGAGGAAGCCTAGAGAATCGTCAGCTGCGAAAATCCGCAAGCCGATGATGAATCGCCGTTCGATGCTGGAACCCAGCGAAAGCCTGTCCTTCACCCGCGAGGCCTCCGCGCCGGGGCGGGCGCTCGCGCCCGAGCGCCTGGCCGCGTCGATGCGCGAAATCGGCTGGCTGCTGCTAGCCGCCCTCGGCGTTTATCTCGCGCTGATCCTCTGGGGGCATGATCTCCGCGATCCCGGCTGGTCGCGCAGCGCCGATGGCGAAACGATCGCCAATCCCGGCGGGCGCCTGGGCGCGTGGCTTGCGGATCTCTTGCTTTCCCTGTACGGCCTTTCGGCCTGGTGGTGCGTCGCCCTGGCCTTTTTTGCCGTCGTGAGCGGCTACCCGCGTCTTGCTGCCCTGTGGTCGAACGACCGCCGCCCTTTCTATGTCGTCATCATTGGCGTGCTGCTTTGCCTTGGCGCCAGCAGCGGCCTCGAAGCCTTGCGTTTCTGGGCCATGCCGGCGCGCTTGCCGATGTCGGCCGGCGGCATCGTCGGCTACGAGGTCGCGCGCCTGACCCTCGCCTGGCTGGGCTTTACCGGCGGCACCGTGATTCTGCTCGCCGTCCTCATGATCGGCATGAGCCTTGCGCTCGGCCTGTCCTGGATACACCTCGCCGAAAGGTTGGGCGCCTTCCTCGAATTCGCTTGGCAAAGCCTCCTCTCTGGCTGGGAAGCCTGGCGCGATCGGCGTTACGGCAAGAAGCTCGCGCAAATGCGCGAGGCCAAGGTGGACGAAGCGCGCAAGAAGATCGAAGCCCATCCACCGCCGCCTGTGAAGATCGAGCCGGCGCTCATCGAAGTGCCGCTGTCGAAAAAGGCCGAAGAACGCATCGAGAAGGAGCGCCAGGCGCCGCTTTTTTACGATACGCCCGATGCGGCGCTGCCGCCGCTGCATTTGCTCGACCCCGCCTCTCATGAAGACGCCGCCTTGCCGGCGCCCGAGACGCTCGAATTCACATCTCGCCTGATCGAGCGCAAGCTCGCCGATTTCGGCGTCGAAGTGCAGGTCGTTTCGGCGCATCCGGGACCGGTGGTGACGCGCTACGAAATCGAGCCGGCCACTGGCGTCAAGGGCGCGACGATCGTCAATCTCGCAAAAGACCTCGCGCGCGCGCTCTCCCTCGTTTCCCTGCGTGTCGTGGAAACCGTGCCGGGCAAGAGCTGCATGGCGCTGGAATTGCCCAATGCGCGCCGGCAAACCGTGCGGCTTTCCGAAATCATCGGCGCGCGCGCCTATCAAGAGACGCATTCCCACCTTGCGCTCGCGCTCGGCAAGGACATCGCGGGGCAACCCGTCGTCGTCGACCTCGCCAAGATGCCGCATGTGTTGGTCGCCGGCACCACGGGTTCGGGGAAATCCGTTGCGATCAATGCGATGATCCTTTCGCTCGTCTATAAATCGACGCCCAAAGACGTGCGGTTGATCCTCGTCGATCCGAAGATGCTCGAGCTTTCGGTCTATGAAGGCATTCCGCACCTGCTCGCGCCCGTGGTCACCGACATGACCAAGGCCGCGAACGCGCTTGCCTGGTGCGTGGCGGAAATGGATCGGCGCTATCAGCTGATGAGCGCCTTGGGCGTGCGCAACCTCGCCGGCTGCAACCACAAGATCAAGGAAGCGGAAAAGGCCGGCGCGCCCATCGCCGACCCCTTGGCGCCGGCAGCCGGCGAGGGAGAGGCTGCGCCGCGGCTTTCCCCGCTGCCTCACATCGTCGTCATCATCGACGAACTTGCCGATCTCATGATGGTCGTGGGCAAGAAAGTCGAGGAGCTCATCGCGCGGCTTGCGCAAAAAGCGCGCGCCGCCGGCATCCACCTGATCTTGGCCACGCAAAGGCCCAGCGTCGATGTCATTACTGGCCTCATCAAGGCCAACATCCCCACGCGCATCGCCTTCCAGGTGTCCTCGAAGGTCGATTCGCGCACGATCCTCGACCAGATGGGCGCGGAAGCGCTGCTCGGCCAGGGCGACATGCTCTATCTCGCCCCGGGCGCGGGCCTGCCGCAGCGCGTGCATGGCGCCTTCGTCGCCGATGAAGAGGTGCACCGCGTCGTCGACTATTTGCGCAAAACCGGGCGACCCGAATTCGTGCTCGAGGTGCTCGCCGCACCGCCGAGCGAGGCCGAAGCCGGCGCGGAAGGCGCGCCGCTAGACGCCGAAGCCGACCCGCTCTATGACCAAGCCGTCGAGATCGTGCTCAAGACGCGCAAGCCCTCGATCTCGCTCGTGCAACGGCACTTGCGCATCGGCTACAACCGTGCCGCGCGCCTGATCGAAGCGATGGAGCGCGCAGGACTCGTTTCGCCGATGAACGCCGCCGGCCAGCGGGAGCTGCTCGTCGCCGGCGCAGCCGTAGAATGAGCGGCATGCGGCAAGCTTTCCTGATCTTATGCCTTGTCTGTGCAGGCGCCGCCCACGCGGGAGGGCTTGCGCAGCTCCAACATTTCTGGCGCGAAACGCGCGCGCTCGAAGGCGCCTTCGTGCAAAGCACGGTCGGCAAGGAAGGAAAGAAAGCCAAGAACGCAAGCGGCCGTTTCGCATTGGCGCGCCCAGGGCGGCTGCGTCTCGATTACGAAAAGCCTTTTCGCTTGCTCATCCTCGTCGACGGCGAACGCTTCCTGAGCTGGGATGCCGAGCTCTCTCAGCTCGTGATCAGCCCAAGCCACGCCCGCCTGGGCACCACCCCGGCGGCCTTGCTCACGCAAGAGGCGCTGGATAAACACTTCGCGCTCGCCGAAGCCGGCAGCGAGGCTGGCCTGGACCTCGTCGAAGCGCGGCCCAAGAGCCCTGAGGCGGGCTTCGAATGGGTGCGTGTGGCGCTTGCCGACAACCTGCCGCGGCGCATCGAAGTGCGCGACCGCTTTGGCCAGACGACGACGGTGCTCTTGACCGAATTGCGCCCGGCTGCGCGCCTTTCGGCCGAACTATTCCGCTTCACGCCCCCGCCAGGGGCGGAAGTCATCACCGCCGGCAACTAAAAATTCGCGCGCTCAACGCCTGCACCGCCAGGCCAACGCGCCAGACCCCTGCGAACGCGCAGAAGGCCAAAGACAAAGAGGCTTGCCTGCCGAAGAATCGAGCCGCCCGAAGGCATAATGCCTGCGCATCCCGGCGTGCGCATGCGCAAAGGGCGATTCCCCGCCGCGAGATGTCGCCAACGCCGGCAACGAGCAGGGCGCAAGACGGCTTAGCGCCAAAAAAGCATGACCACCGCGAGCCGCTGCAGCCGCAAGCGGAGCGCAATGCTCACCATGTTGCAAAAAAGCAACAACTCGTGGCCACCAGGCCGCCCCGACACGCCTTTCCTTCCCACGGCGCGCGCAGGCTTGGCAGAATACCGCTAGCTCCAAGCGGTTGGAGCGCAAGGCAACCCAGGGAGGAAACCACGTGGCCTTCTTGGGTTTCGTTCAAGCAACCTTCTGGTAAGGAGAAACTGATGCAAAAGAAACTGATTGCTGTGGCCATCGGCGGCCTCTTCGCCGGCGCCGCGTTCGCGCAGTCGAATGTGACGATTTATGGCGTTGCCGAT
>JAOADW010000060.1 GCA_026417115.1 Rhodocyclaceae bacterium | reverse complement strand
AAAAAATCGATCCTGGGGCGATTTAGAGGCTTTTTATTGCTATCCGAGCTTTCGGGCGAGGTCTTCCGCGCGCGGGTGATAGTAGCGCTTGAGCATGCGCAGGTCCTTGTGGCCGGTGACCGCCGAAAGCTCGACGACATTGGGGAGCTTTTCGGCGAGGCGCGATGTTGCCTCATGCCGCAGATCGTGAAAATGCAGGTCTTCGAGTCCTGCACGCTTCGTCGCTCTTACCCATGCGAGCTTGAGGGCATTCGCCGTGACCGGAAACACCCGCCCATCGAGCGAACGCGGCAGGCTCTCCAACACGGCCACGGCGCGACTGGACAGCGGCACCGTGCGCGCTTCGCCGTTTTTCGTCTCCGGCAGATGCGCCGTGCGCCGGCGCAGATCGACATGCTCCCATCGAAGCGAGAGTAGCTCGCCGCGGCGCATGGCAGTCTCTAGGGCGAACAATACGAGCGGCTTGATCCAGGGATTGCGCGTCCCTTGCCGGTAGCGCTTGCCGTCTTCCCGCTCGCTTGCGCCATCGTGATCCTCTAGCGCTGCCAGAAGCCGCGCTTCCTCGTCCGGCTCGAGCCGCCGTTCCCGCGGCTTGGAAGGCGCTGGGCGGCGAATGCACGCCACAGGGTTCTCGATGGCGAACATGAGCTCGCGGCGCGCCCAGTTGATCACGGCGGAGACGATGTTGAGCTCCCGATTGACCGTCGCCCCCTTACATCCCGCCGCAAGCCGCCGATCCCGCCAATCGGCCAGCACGAGCGGGTTTAGAGCGGATAACTTGTATAGGGCGATGGGGTCGCGCATCAGGGTCTTGATACGCAACCTCTCCGTTTCCGCGCCGCGCTTTTCCGGCACGACATCCTTGAGATAGCGCTCAAGCAAGGCATGAAGCGTCGTTGCATCGGCGCTCGTCCGATCCCGCCATGCGCCGCGATCCATCTCGGCTTCCTGTTGCCGCGCCCAGGCTTCGGCATCCGCCCGCCGTGCGAACGTCTTGCTCACCATCCCGACGCACCCGTGCTTACCATTTGCCACCACGCGCTACAATGGTCGCCGTCTTGCACCCCCTGGAGAATAACCCTATGGATTGGTCAACTGTCCCAAATTTGTCCCAAAATGGTATCACATCGCCTGGAAAACCGCATGGTTGATGGATTCCAAAACCCATTCGGGACGCAGGAGTCGGAGGTTCGAATCCTCTCACCCCGACCAATTCACGATTCCGTGCAGCATGCGCATCGTTCGTGCTGAAGGTCATTCTTTTCATCCTTGCCGTTCTCATCGCTTACCTTTATTTCAAGGGGAAGCGGTCAGATCGCGCGCGTAAAGCGAAGCTTTCCGACGCAGATCGACAACCGGAAAACATGGTGAGCTGCGCGCAGTGTGCGCTGCGTGTGCCAGAAAGCGAGGCCCTGAGAGCGCCGGATGGTCGCTACTTTTGCTGCCGTGAGCATTATGCGGCCGGACAAGCGCCCCGCCCCTGAGGAGACTGCGCAGAACGGTCTCGATGCTTTGGGCCAGGATGAAATGGCCTGGCGCTCGCTCAAATATTTTTCCTATTACCGGCTTGCCATTGCGGCGCTTTTTCTCGTGGCTGCCTTTCTTCCGGCTCGCCTGCTCGTTTTTGGCGAGCAGGCGCCGGCCGCCTATGGGGCGTTGTGCGGGGCGTATCTCGTTGCGGGATTCCTCCTCTTGGGCGGGGTCTGTCGTAAACCCCGTTTCTCGCTGGCGAGTCAGGTCTCGCTTCAGGCACTCGTCGATATCGTTTTTCTTATCTCGATCCAGCATACGAGTGGAGGGATACGCAGTGGCGTGGCGATGCTTCTGTTGGTCGCCATCGCGGGTGCAAGCGTGGTGGGGCAGGGGCGGCAGGCGCCTTTCTTTGCGGCGCTGGCGACACTTGGGCTTCTCGCCGAGCATGCCCTGCGGGTCGCATGGCGCCAAGGCGATGCCGCTGATTTCTTGGTCGTCGGTCTCACCTCCCTGAGCTTTTTTGGCGTCGCCCTCATGACCCGCCTGATGGCGCGTCGACTTGCGGCGAGTAATGAACTCGCGCGGCGACGTGGCGTCGAGCTGGCTGATTTTGTGCGCATCAATGAGCGTGTGATCCGGGATATGCAAGATGGCGTGATGGTGGTCGATGGTCAAGCGCGCGTGCGGATGGCGAATCCTCAAGCTGTGCGCCTACTCGGCATCCAGGATACGCTTTATATCGGCAGTGCGTTGGAGCATTGCGCACCTGCCTTGGCGCAAATCTTCCATGAGCGCTGCCAGCAAGGGCTCGAGTATGAGACGATGATTCTCGCGCCACGGACGGGGAGGACGTTGCGCGCACGCTTTCTTCCCGCAGGGGAAGGAGAGGCATCGCTCTTCTTCCTGGAAGACGCAGGGCGACGGCAACAATTGGCGCAGCAGGCGAAGCTTGCTGCTCTTGGACGGCTGACCGCGAATCTTGCCCACGAGATCCGCAACCCTCTGGCGGCCATAAGCCATGCCGCCGAGTTGCTGAGAGACGAGGCGCCCGGAGATAACTTCAAGCGCCTGGTGCGCATCATCGGCGATAATGTTCTGCGTTTGGATCACCTGGTTGCCGAGATTCAGGCATTGGGCATGCGCGATCAGGCAAACGCGGAAGAAGTCCAGCTGCGCCCACTGCTCGAGCAAGTGGCCGAGGACCTCGCAATGTCCAAGGGGCTGAATCGACAGCGGCTGGCGCTCGAGGTGCCCCATGAGGCAACGGTCTGTTTCGATCGTAGCCATCTTTATCGTGTGTTGCTCAATTTGCTCGATAATGCAATGCAATTCGCAAGCGACTCGCCGCATGCGATCCGCATTTTCAGCGAACCTGGCCGAAATCCTGGACGCATCGCCTTACATGTCGTCGATGATGGGCCGGGGATCGATGAAGAAGGGCGCGGAAAAATCTTCGAACCTTTCTTTACGACACGTCGAACCGGAATGGGACTTGGCCTTTACATCGCCAGGGAGCTCTGCGAGGCCAATGGCGCGCGCTTGACGCTTTTGGAAAATGCGCCGGGAGCGCATTTTTGCTTGATATGCTGGAATCACTGTCCCAAGGCTGGAATCTCGGGCCCGCAACATGGCGATGAGCAAAAAAATACCACGCGTGTTGATCGTCGATGACGAAGAGGATATTCGCGCGTTGCTCGACATGAGCCTCGCACGCATGGGCATCCATTGTGATGCAGCCAACGATTGTGCGGAGGCGAAACGGCTTTTGACGCAGCAGTCTTATGATTTATGTCTGACCGACATGCGCCTGCCGGATGGCACGGGGCTTGATCTCGTCAAATGGATCGGCGAGCATCATCCGACCACGCCGATTGCCGTGATCACGGCATATGGCAGCTTAGAAAACGCCGTGGCGGCATTGAAAGCCGGAGCTTTCGATTATCTCGCCAAACCTGTCTCATTGGAGCAGCTCAGGGCCTTGGTCAAGACGGCGTTGCGCTTGCCCAGCAGACAATCCGAAAGCGCAAGCGACGGGCGTATGCTGCTCGGCGAATCGGCGCCCATGCGTGAGGTGCGCGCCATGATCGAGAAACTCGCACGCAGCGATGCGGCCGTGCATATTACGGGGGAGTCTGGGACAGGCAAGGAGCTGGCTGCCCGTTTGATCCACTATGGCAGCGCACGACGTGAGAAGCCTTTTGTCGCCGTCAATTGTGGCGCCATTCCCGAAAACTTGATGGAAAGCGAGTTTTTTGGCTATCGGAAGGGCGCTTTTACCGGCGCGGAAACTGACCGAGACGGATTCTTTCACGCCGCGCATGAAGGCACTTTGTTTCTCGATGAGGTGGGTGACCTTCCCTTGAGCATGCAGGTCAAGCTGCTGCGCGCGATCCAAGAAAAACGGGTGCGGCGCGTCGGGGCGACGGTGGAAGAGCCCATCAACGTGCGCATCATCAGCGCGACCCACCAAAACTTGCGTAAGCTCATCGAGGCAGGACGCTTCCGCCATGACCTCTATTTTCGTCTGAGCGTCATCGAGTTGAGGATGCCCGCGCTCAGGGAATGCCGAGAAGACATCCCACTCATCGCGCGCGAAATTTTGCGCAGAATTGCACGCGATCAGAGCGAGCCACCGTCTCTTTCGACGAAAGCCATCGAATTGTTGTCGGCCTATCCATTTCCTGGCAACGTGCGCGAATTGGAGAACATCCTCGAGCGGGCGGTGGCGCTCAATGGCGACAAGAAAGTGATCGATGCAGAAGACCTCGAGATGCAGAAAGAGGATTCATGGTCTGCACATGACGCCGAGAACGCTGCCTTCGCCTTCACGATTGGCCGGCCGCTGCAAGATTTTCTTGACGAGCAAGAGCGCAGGGCGATCTTGGAGGCGCTTCGGCATACGCGCTTCAATCGAACCCAGGCGGCGCGGTTGCTTGGCGTGACATTCCGTTCATTGCGCTATCGCATGGAGCGATTGGGTATCGACGAGAATAACGCGTGAATGCAATGACTCTATCATCTGCGCTGCGGCTGGATGAGCAAGGGTGGCTGACGCATGTGACGAAAGCGCCAAGTCCGCACCACGATCGCCGGCCGGATGGCGCCCAAATCGAACTGGTCGTCATACATGCGATTAGCCTACCCCCTGGTACTTTCGGGGGGCCCGAGATCATCGACTTTTTCTGTGGCCGCCTGGATTGTGCGACGCATCCTTATTTTCAAACACTGATCGGACTCAGAGTATCCGCTCATTTCTTGGTGCGACGCAACGGCGAAGTCGTGCAATTCGTTTCTTGCATGGACCGCGCCTGGCATGCGGGCGTCTCATGCTGGCGAGGGCGCCAGCGCTGCAACGACTTTTCCCTCGGCATCGAACTCGAGGGAGACGAGAGGCACACATTTACCGACTGCCAATACCACGTGCTCGCAGGGCTATTGCGCCTGTTGCAAGAGGCTTATCCGATCCGTGAGATCGTTGGCCACCATGACATCGCCCCAGGAAGAAAGACTGATCCGGGGCCATTTTTCGAGTGGCGACGCATTTTGATCGCGCGTAGTGAAGCCTCCGGCATACCATTGACAAAAAAATAGCGCTTCTTGCTCGCCGCAGTATTTGCGCGCCTTCCAGAGCATAGAGTGCGTCGCCATGCCATTTGTGTTGCCCTTATCATGGTGGACGGGGATAATTTACGGAGACAAAACCAAAGGATAGACCATGAAAATAGATAAATTCATGGCTTTCCGAGTTCAGCATTGTTGAATAATGGATGGCGCGGTAGTCAAGCACAGCCTCATTTTTAAACTTGCCAAGGAGGTCTATCATGGCTGAGGAAGCAAAAGCTAAGAAGTCGACGGCCAAGAAAGCGACGGCGACTCCATCAGCGGCGAAGAAGACGACGGCGAAAGCGGCGGCGAAGCCGGCGGCGAAGAAGACGACGGCGAAAGCGGCGGCGAAGCCGGCGGCGAAGAAGACGACGGCGAAAGCGGCGGCGAAGCCGGCGGCGAAGAAGACGACGGCGAAAGCGGCGGCGAAGCCAGCGGCGAAGAAGAC
>JAOADW010000049.1 GCA_026417115.1 Rhodocyclaceae bacterium | reverse complement strand
GGCTGTCTTGCGTTATGCCCGCACGCGGGGGGTTCTTCCGCATTCCCCTCGGGAGGGCATGGGGTCGTGGGAAGGCGCTGCCCGTTTCACGGCGAGATCGGCTTTGAGCAGGAAGGGGCGGCTTTCTTTCTGCGCGGCGTTTATCCATTCTGTTTTCTCGCGGCGAAAAAAGCGGCGCGAAAGTTTCCGCTAGTGGGCTTCTTCCCAATTGTGGCCATGGCCTAGTTCGACGACGAGCGGCACGCTCAGTTGCGCTGCGCCGCTCATCAGGCGGGGCAGGGTGTCTTCTATGGCAGAAAGTTCGTCTGCCGGGACTTCGAGCACGAGTTCGTCATGGACTTGCAGGATCATCTGCGCGCGCAGGCGCTCGCGATCGAGCCAGTCTTGCACGGCGATCATCGCGCGTTTGATGATGTCGGCGGCGCTGCCCTGCATGGGGGCGTTGATGGCGGCGCGCTCGGCGGCCTGGCGTCGGCCGGCGTGGGAGGCGTTGATGTCTGGGAGCCACAGGCGGCGGCCGAAGACGGTTTCGACGAAACCTTGGCGTCGGGCGCTTTCACGCGTGCGCTCCATATACTGCGCAACCCCAGGATAGCGGGCGAAGTAGCGGTCGATGTAGGCCTGGGCGAGGCTGCGCTCGATGCCGAGCTGGCGGGCAAGCCCGAAGGCGCTCATGCCGTAGATGAGGCCGAAGTTGATGGCTTTGGCGGCGCGGCGTTGTTCGGCGGTGACTTCGAGCGGGGTGACGCCGAAGACTTCGGCGGCGGTGGCGCGGTGGATGTCTTCGCCGCGGGCGAAGGCGGAAAGCAACCCAAAATCGCCGGAGAGGTGCGCCATGATGCGCAGCTCGATTTGCGAGTAGTCGGCCGAGACGAGGCGATGGCCCGGGGGCGCGATGAAGGCGGAGCGGATGAGCCGGCCTTCGGGCGTGCGCACGGGGATGTTCTGGAGGTTCGGGTCTTGCGAGGCAAGCCGCCCGGTGACGGCGTTGGCTTGCGTAAAGGTGGTATGCACGCGGCCAGTGGCAGGGTCGATCTTCTTCACGAGCGCATCGGCATAGGTGCTCTTGAGCTTGGAGAGCTGCCGGTGCTCGAGGAGGCACTTGGCGAGCGGGTGATCCTCGGCGAGTTTGGAAAGGACTTCCTCGTCGGTCGAGGGCGCGCCGGAGGGCGTTTTTTTGAGCACCGGCAGGCGCATGCGCGTAAAGAGGATTTCCGTCAGCTGCTTGGGGGAGGAAAGATTGAAGGGGCCGCCGGCGAGCCGGTGAGCGTCTTTTTCGAGGGCGGCAAGGCGCTGGCCGAGCGTTTCGCTCAAGGCGGAAAGCCGCGCCCGATCGATGAGCACGCCCTGGCGCTCCATGCGGAAGAGGATTTCCGCGAGCGGCAATTCGAGGTCGCGATAAAGCGCCGCGAGCTTTGGCTCGGCGCGTAGCCGAGCGGCGAGCTTTTGTTGCACGCGCCATGCGACGTCGGCCTCGAGCGCCGCATAGGCGGCGGCGCGCGCAAGCGGCACCTGTGCGAAGGGGATGCGCTTGGCGCCCACGCCCGTGACATCGTCATAGGACGGGGCGGAAAGGCCCAGCTCGCGCGCAGCCAGCGCCCCCAACTCGTGCCGCTCGTGCGAGGCCAACACGTAGGAGGCGAGCAAGGTGTCCTCGGCCACCCCTGCTAGCCGCAGCCCATGGTTGGCGAAGACATGACGATCGAATTTGAGATGATGGCCGAGTTTTTTGTGGGTCGTCGATTCGAGCCAGGGTTTGAGCCTTTCGAGGACTTCGGCGCGAGGCAGTTGCGGCGGCGCGTCCGCATGATCATGGGCGAGGGGCAGGTAGGCCGCCTCGTTTGGCGCAATCGCGAAGGAGATGCCGACGAGCCGCGCGTCGAAGGGGTCGGGGCTCGTCGTTTCGGTGTCGAGGGCGACGATTTCGGCGGCCATGAGGCGGGAAAGCCAGCGCTCGAAGCTTTGCCAATCGAGAATCGTCTCATAGCGGCGTGGGTCGATGCCAGCGTCTTGGGCCTTGCGGAAGACGTCTGAGGACGCCTGGCTTGGCCGAGGGTCGGCTTTTCCGCCCGCGTCTTTCGGCAAAGCCTGGGGCGCCTCGGCAGCGGGCGGCGAGCCGTTGAGTTCGCGCAGGAAGCTTGTGAAGTTGAGTTCGGCAAAGAGCGCTCGCAGGCGTGGAAGATCGACAGAACGGGGTACGAGGTCGAGCGCGGGAAGCGGCAGATCGCGCCGGATGGTGACGAGCTGTTTGGCCACGGGCAAGAAGTCGAGGCTTTTGCGTAAGTTTTCGCCCAACGCGCCGCCGATTTCCTGCGCATGGGCGATCAGGGCTTCGAGCGAGCCATATTGCTGGAGCCACCGGGCCGCGGTCTTGGGGCCGACCTTGGGCACGCCGGGCACGTTGTCGACGGCATCGCCGACGAGCGCGAGGTAGTCGACGATGGCTTCGGGCGGCACGCCGAATTTTTCGATCACGGCGGCACGGTCGAATCTTTCATTGCTCATCGTGTTGATGAGCGTCACGAAATCGCCGACGAGTTGGGCGAGATCCTTGTCGCCGGTGGAGATGACGCAAGGCTCGCGCGCCTCGGTGGCCCGCGTCGCGAGGGTGCCGATGACGTCGTCGGCCTCTACGCCTTCGATGACGATGAGCGGCCATCCCAGCGCCTGGATGCACTCGTGAAGTTTGGGGATTTGCCGCGCGAGATCGTCGGGCATGGGCGGGCGATGGGCCTTGTAAGCGGGATAGATCGCCTCGCGGAAAGTCTTTCCTTTGGCGTCGAAGACGACGGCGCGCTTGTTGGCGTCGGGAAAATCGGCGACCAGACGCCGCAACATGTTGAGCACGCCATAGATCGCGCCGGTCGGAAAGCCCTGCGAATTCTTGAGCGCAGGCAAGGCGTGGAAAGCGCGGTATAAATAGGAGGAACCATCGACGAGAAGGAGCATGACGACGTGGGTGCGAAAGAAAAGTTGCCGCCGGAATACGATGCGCGCCGGACCGACGCCCAGCCGCTCGCGCGCGAGGCCTGGCGCGTATTCGGCATTATGTCAGAGTTCGTCGAGGCGACCGAACGGCTTGCGCACGTGCGACCGGCCGTCTCGATCTTCGGCAGCGCCCGGGTATCGCCCGATTCCGAGGTCTATCGCCTCACCGAAAAGATCGCGCGCATGCTTTCGGATGCCGGCTTTTCCGTGATCTCCGGCGGCGGGCCGGGCGTCATGGAAGCGGCGAACAAGGGCGCCTACGACGGCAAGGGCTTGTCGATCGGCCTCAACATCCAGTTGCCGATGGAGCAGCGCGCGAATCTCTATCAGGACATTTCGCAAACCTTTCGTCATTTCTTCGCGCGCAAATACATGTTCGTGCGCTTCGCCTCCGCCTATGTGGTGATGCCGGGCGGCTTTGGCACGCTGGATGAGCTCGTCGAGGCGCTGACCTTGATTCAGACGGGCAAGACGCCCAGGATGCCCCTGATTCTGGTCGGCTCGGATTTCTGGGCTGGGCTCATCGCTTGGTTCAAGGAGCGGCTCGTGGCGCAGGGGATGATCGATGCGAAGGACATGGACCTGATGCAGGTGCTCGATGAGCCCGAAGACGTCGTCGCGGCGATCGTGCATCATTTCGAGACGGGAGGACTCGCGCGCCTGCCTTCGGAGCATGAGCTGATCCTTAATTTGTAGCTAAAATTGGTAGCAGACCGCGACGCGCCGCCAAATGGCGAAACGTGGGCGCGGCGTTTGCGAAACCAAAGGATTCTCCTTGATGCGCCTTTCATGCCAGTTGATCGCCATCGCGTTAGGTGTCTGGGCTGCTTTCCCTGCCGCGGCACAGACGCGGCCGCCGGCGCTTGAGCCTTTGCCGGAACCACCGCCGCCACCACCGGGATTTTTCGATGCGCCGGATGCGCCGCAGGTGACGATCAAGAAACGCGGCGAGGATAAGATCGAGGAATACCGCCTCCATGGCAAGCTCTACATGATCAAGGTGACGCCTGCACATGGCGTGCCCTATTACTTGGTCGATCTCAAGGGCGATGGCGTTTTCGTGCGCGAGGAGGCGCCCGATGGCGGGCCGCGGCTTTCCGTGCCGATGTGGGTGATCCACCAGTTCTGAGCGCAAGGCCACCAACCGCGCGATCATGATTGCCCGCAAGCTGCCAGCCGCCCGCGGAATCTTTTGGCTCTTGGCCGGCTTGCGGTTGTTTCGCGCCAATCCGCCGTTAATCGCCGCCGCGACTGTCATTTATTTGCTCGTCGTGCAGGTGGTGGCGCTGCTGCCCGTGATCGGGCCGGTGCTTTTGCCCCTCATGCTGCCGGCCGCAACCCTCATCGTGGGCAATGTCTGCCGGCTCGTCGATGCACGCGCGGCGCTTTCGCGCGCGACCCTTGTCCACGGCCTCGCGGGCAATGGGCCGGCGATGCTGCGCTTGGGCGGCTTGCAGCTTGCAGGCGCCGTGCTCCTGTTGCTCGTCAATGTCTTGCTCGCCGGCGGCGAAGACCCCTTTGTGAACATCCTCGAGCCTGGCGACGAAACGCCGCCCTCGCTTTGGCCCTTGGCGCGCTTGTTGCTGACGGCGACCCCCCTGATCCTCGCGTTCTGGTTCGCGCCGTTTTTGACGGGCTGGGCGCAGGTGGCGCCGGTCAAGAGCCTGTTCTTCAGCACGGTTGCTTCCTTACGCAACTGGGCGGCCATGGCGGTGTTCAGCCTCAGCGCATTGATCCTCGCGGGGGTGTTGCCCGCCCTGATTCTGATCTTCGTTGGCCAGGCCTTTGGCGTCGCCCTCAATGCCGTCTTCATCGCCCTGCGGCTTTTGCTCGTATTCTTTATCGCTCCCGTGCTCTCGGCCGCGGTCTATGTGAGCTACCGCGACATTTTCCAGGTAGGCGACGATGTCGTGCGCTGACGCTCCGCTTGCCGTCCTGGGCGGCACGTTCGACCCCGTGCATCATGCCCATCTGGCGCTTGCGCGAGCGGCGCGGGATCGCCTTGGCATCCCCGAAGTGCTCTGGATACCCGCGGGGCTGCCGCCCCATCGCGGTCTGCCGAAGGCAGCCGCCGAGCATCGGCTGGCGATGGTGGCGGCGGCGATCGCGCAAGAAAAGGGCTTCCGCCTCGACGAAACCGAAGCGCGCCGCATGGAGCCAAGCTTCACGGTGCCCACGCTGGTGCGGCTGCGCGAGCAGGTGGGACGCGAGCGCCCCCTGGTGCTGCTGTTGGGGGCTGACGCCTTTCTGGGCTTGCCTGCCTGGCACCGCTGGCGCGAGCTCTTTACGCTTGCGCATCTCGCGGTGGCCACGCGCCCGGGCTTTTCGCTCGAGGGGCTGGGCCCGCCGCTTTGCGACCTGCTTGCGGCGCGCGCGCATCAGGAGCCACGGTTTTGCACCCCCGCCGGCGGCATCCATGTTTTTCCGCTTTCCGCGGGCACGGTATCGGCGACCGAAGTGCGCGAGAAAATCGCCGCTGGCGCTCATGATGCCGAACTCCTGGCGTTGATTCCCGCGCCGGTGCTCGCCTATATCCGCGCCCATCGCCTATACCTCGCCGATCCCTGACCCCTATGCATATCCGAACGTTGCAACGCTTGATCGTCGAAGCCCTTGAAGACGTCAAGGGCAAGGACATCGTCGTGCTGAACACCCGCAAGCTTTCCGATCTCTTCGGGCGCGTGATCGTCGCCAGCGGCGATTCGACTCGGCATGTGCGCGCGCTCGCCCATCGCGTCGTCGAGAGAATCCAGGAAGCAGGCGGGGCGGTGCTCGGCGTCGAAGGCGAGGAAGTCGGCGAGTGGGTGCTCGTCGATCTCGGGGATGCCATCGTGCATGTGATGACGCCGCAGGCGCGCGCCTATTACGATCTCGAATCCTTGTGGCAGACGGGCGGCAAACAGGCGAGAAGCGCTGTCGCTCAGGGCGAGGAAAGAAAGCCCAGCCTCAAGAGCGCAACGACGCGCGGGAAAGGCCGGCAGACGGCCGAGCCGGGCGCCGCGGAGGCGAAAAAGGGGCGCACGCTTGGCGCGCGGCAGCCAAGGCGCGCATGAAGCTCTGGGTCGTCGCCGTGGGCGCGCGACAGCCGTCCTGGGTGGTGGAAGGCTTCCGCGAATATGCACGCCGCATGCCGCGCGAGATGCCGCTCGAGCTTATCGAGATCAAGCCTGAGCCACGTCTGCCTGGCAAGCCTCTGGCGGCGGTGTTGGCGGCCGAGGCCAAGCGCATCGACGCGGCCGTGCCGGCAACATGCCAGCGCATCGCGCTCGACGAAAAGGGGGAATACTGGACGACGAAGCGGCTGGCGGAAAAGCTCCAGGACTGGCGCGCCCAAGGCTACGACGTCGCTTTTCTGATCGGCGGTCCCGATGGGCTGGCTGCGCCGCTCAAGGCGTCGGCGATGGCCCGCTGGTCGCTTTCCCCTTTGACCTTGCCGCATGGACTGGTGCGCGTGATCCTCGCGGAAGCCCTTTATCGCGCCTATTCTTTGTTGATGGGCCATCCCTATCATCGGCCATGAAAGAAGAGCCACGCATCTATCTTGCCTCTCAAAGCCCGCGCCGCCGCGAGCTGCTGGCGCAGATCGGCGTGCGCTTCGACGTGTTGCCTTTTCGCAGCGGCCTGCGCAAGGACCCCGAATGCGACGAGACGCCCTTGCCGCAAGAAGCGCCGCAGGCCTATGTCGAACGCGTGGCCAGGGCGAAGGCGCTCCATGGCGCGCGCATCATGCGGCTGCGCCATTTGCCGCCCCGTTTGGTTTTGGCGGCGGATACGACCTTGGACCTCGATGGCGAAATCATCGGCAAACCGCGCGATGAGCGCGATGCGGTCGCCATCTTGCGCCGCTTGTCGGGGCGCCCGCATCGTGTGCTGACCGCCGTGGCGGTGGTGGCTGACGAGCAGTGCCTGCTGCGCGTGTCGGCAAGCACGGTGCGCTTTCGCCCTTTGGCGAGCGATGAGATCCGCCGCTACGTGCTGACGGGCGAGCCGCTCGACAAAGCAGGCGCCTATGGTTTGCAGGGGCGTGCGGCGATGTTCGTCGCGGCGATCGAGGGCAGCCCCTCGGGCATCGTCGGGCTGCCCCTGTGCGAAACGGCGCTTTTATTGCGAGAATGCGGGTATCCGCTGTGACGGGGGCTTCTTTCGAGATGGCCGAGGAATTCCTCATCAATTGCACGCCGCAGGAAACTCGCGTGGCGCTGATCGAACAAGGCGTGGTGCAAGAGTTGCACATCGAGCGCACCGGCAGCCGCGGCATCGTCGGCAACATCTACCTTGGGCGCGTGGTGCGCGTGTTGCCCGGCATGCAGTCGGCTTTCATCGACGCGGGGCTTGCCCGCACCGCGTTTCTCCATGTCGCCGACGTCTGGACTGGGAAGAACGGCGGCGCCGCGCCGATCGAAAAATTGATCGGCGAAGGGGAAACCCTGATGGTGCAAGTGCTCAAGGACCCGATCGGCGGCAAGGGCGCACGGCTGACGACGCAAATCTCGTTAGCTGGCAGGCTGCTCGTCTATCTGCCGCAAGAAAAACACATCGGCATCTCGCAGAAGATCGAGGACGAAGCCGGACGCGAGGCCTTGCGCGAGCGCGTCGCGCGCCTCCTTTCTCCCGATGAGAGCGGTGGCTTCATCGTGCGCACGGTGGCCGAGAATGCATCCGACGAGGCGCTTTCCGCCGACATCGCCTACCTCAAGAAGCTCTGGCAAGAAATCCGCCAGCGCGCCGCCAAAGCCGCCGCGCCCGCCTTGCTGCACCATGATCTGACGCTCGCCGAGCGCGTGCTGCGGGATCTCGCGGGGCCGGAAACCGTGCGCATCGTCGTCGATTCGCGCGAAAACTTCCAGAAATTGTCGGCTTTCGCGCGCGAATACATGCCTCAACTCGCCGGCCTGCTCGAACATTATGCGGGCGAGCGGCCGCTCTTCGATCTCTATGGCGTGGAAGACGAAATCCAAAAAGCGCTTGCGCGGCGCGTCGATCTCAAGTCGGGCGGTTATTTGATCATCGACCAGACGGAAGCCCTGACGACGATCGACGTCAATACCGGCGCCTATGTCGGCGCGCGCAACTTCGACGAGACCATTTTCAAGACCAACCTCGAGGCTGCGCAGACCATCGCGCGCCAGCTCCGCCTCAGAAATCTCGGCGGCATCATCATCATCGATTTCATCGACATGGAATCCAGCGAGCACAAGGCTGCCGTGCTCGGGGAGCTCGAGCGGGCGCTCGCGCGCGACCACACGCGCATCACCGTCAATGGGTTTACCCAATTGGGCCTGGTGGAGCTCACGCGCAAGCGCACGCGCGAATCGTTGGCGCAGACGCTCTGCGAGCCCTGCCCGACGTGCAATGGCCGCGGCGTCGTCAAAACCGCGCAGACCGTGGCCTACGAGATCTTGCGCGAAATCCTGCGCGAAGCGCGGCAGTTTTCTGCGCGCGAGATGCGCGTGCTCGCCGCGCCCGCCGTCATCGAGCTTTTCGAAGACGAGGAATCGAACTCCCTGGCCATGCTCTCGGACTTCATCCGTCGCCCCATTTCGCTGAAAGCCGAACCGAGCTACAGCCAGGAGCAATATGACATCGTGTTGTTGTGAGGAGGGGGAAACCATGAATGAGAAAGCTCATCCAGATTTCGAAAGCCTCATGCCCGGGGCGACGTTTTCCCGGCGCGGCTTCGTGTTCGGTGGCCTTGCGGCGGGTTTTGCCGTCGCGGTGAGGCCGACCTTGGCGCAGGAAACGATCCACACCGACGCACAGGGGCTCTTGGCCGGCGAGGTGAAGATCGATGGCCTGCCAGCCTATCGCGCTCAACCGCAAGGGAAGACATTCCTGCCGACGATCCTCGTGGTCTCGGAGATCTTCGGCGTGCATGAATACATCGCCGACATCTGCCGGCGTCTGGCCAAACGCGGCTATCTCGCCATCGCCCCAGAGCTCTTCGCGCGCCATGGCGACCCGAAGCAGTTGTCAAACGTCCAGGAAATCCTGAGCGCCATCGTCAGCAAGGTTGCCGACGCAGAGGTGTTCGCCGATCTCGACGCGACCGCGGCTTGGGCGGCAAAAAACGGCGGCGACCCCGAAAGGCTCGGCATCACGGGTTTTTGCTGGGGAGGCCGCATCGTTTGGCTCTACTGTGCGCACAACCCGAAAGTCAAAGCCGGGGTGGCCTGGTATGGCCGACTCGATGGCGAAGTCAATGCGCGCACGCCGCGCTGGCCGCTCGATGTCGCCCCTGAACTCAAGGCGCCGGTCTTGGGCCTTTATGGCGGCAAGGATCAGGGCATACCGCTCGAAGACGTCGAGGCGATGCAAGATGCGCTCAAGAAAGCAGGCAATGGCTCGATGATCCACGTCTATGCCGATGCCGGCCATGCCTTCCATGCCGATTATCGCCCGACCTATCGCAAAGAAGCGGCGGAAGATGGCTGGCGGCGCATGCTCGAGTGGTTCGCGCGCCATGGCCTTGCGCCGTAACAAATCCTTACAAAAGTCGTGTCGGCAGCACGGCCGCGGCGAACGTTGAAGCAGGCATGGAGGGGATGACCATGCGACGTTTCGTCTCGTTTGCCCTGATGGCTGCGCTGCTGACAGCCTCGTCTGTCTCTTTTGCACACGATTGGCGTCACCGCGATACTTACCGTCCACCGTCGCCGATGTTCAGCGAACGTCCCCCGCATCATCTCCATCACCCCCCTGGGCATTGGCAGCGATGGGCCTGGGGTACGGCGGCCGGCCTGGCGCTGGGGAGCGTGGTGATTTCGCTTTCCACCCCGAAGCCGCCGCCGGTCGTGATCTCGCCGCTCGTGGCGAGCCCACCCCCGCCTCCGCCCACCCGTTATTGGTATTATTGCGAGCCTTATCGCGCTTATTATCCGACGGTGGCGACGTGCCCGACGCCGTGGATTGCCGTGCCTGCTTACTGAAGGCGGGGAGGCGCTTGATCATCGCGCGTGCCGACGGCACAATGATGCCACCGCCCCGCGAGAGGGTGGACGAGGAGGGTTTCGATGCGGCGTGTTCTGCTCGTCTTGATCGTGCTAGCGCTGGCCTTGGCTTTCCTGCTGCACGCATCGGGTTTCTGGGAAGATACCTTCGTGCGAGGTTGGGGGCCGGGCTGGGTATTTTTCGGCGTCATCGGCGGTGGCCTGCCTCTGCTCTATTATGCGTGCCGTCGCGGCTGGTGGCAGGCATGGCGCTTTGCGCTGCTTGGAGCCGCGGCGGGCGCCTGCGCGGCTTTACCCTTCGCCTTTGGCCCGCATTTCTTCGCCCTCGCGCTCGTCTTTTGCCTGCTGGCGGGCGCCGCTACGGGCTGGCTGTTTTGGCTTGCTGCCGTCTGGCGCAATGAAGCGCTCAAGAGGCCCAGGGCCTTTTGTCTTCCCTGTGGAACCCGCTACCCGGTGGCGCGGGTTTCGCTCAAGGCGGCGCCTACTCAATCGAAGTAAGTACGCGCTTCGGTGAAGCGGCTGGCGAACCAGCCGTCATCGAGCCGATCGATGCGCACGCGGCCGTTCTCGGAAGGGGCATGCACGAAACGTTTGTCGCCCACATAGATGCCGACATGCGTATGGGGGCCGCCGCGCGTATCGAAAAAGACCAAATCGCCCGGCTCGAGGCCCTCGCGCTCGATGGGGCGACCCTTACGCGCGATCTCGGCGGCCGATCCCACGAGCTTCATGTTGGCGGCGCGCTCGAACACATAACTCACCATACCGCTGCAGTCGAGACCAGCCGATGGGTTTTTGCCGCCGAAGCGGTAGCCGATATCGACGAGGGAGAGCGCATAGAGGACGACTTCATGGGCGCGCGGATCGCGAGGCGCTTTTTCGCGCGCAGCCGGCGCGGGCGGCGTGACGACGAGCGCGCCGCAGCCGGCGAGAAGAAGACCCAGGATCGCCACGACGATGCGCATGGCGGCGATGGTAATCGGTTAGACTGCGCATCAGGCTTCGAACAGGGGGAAGTGGACCATGCAATTGAATGATTCGAACCTGCTCAAAGAAGACGCCTATCTGAATGGCCGCTGGTGTGGCGCGCAAAGCGGCGCGCGCGTGGAGATCCGCAATCCGGCCACGCGGGAAGTCATCGCGCGCGTGCCCGACATGAATCGGGACGATGCGCGCGCCGCGATCGCCGCGGCCGAAGCCGCTTGGCCCGCCTGGCGGGCGCTGACCGCCAAGGAACGGAGTCGCATCCTGCGCCGCTGGTATGAGGCGATCGTCGCCCATGCCGACGATCTCGCACGCATCCTCACTCTAGAACAAGGCAAGCCGCTTACCGAGGCGAAGGGCGAAGTACTCTATGGTGCCAATTTCGTCGAATGGTTTGCGGAAGAAGGCAAGCGCGTCTATGGCGATGTGATTCCCGCGCCTGTGGCCACACAACGGCTGATCGTGCTCAAACAGCCCATCGGCGTCGTCGCTGCCATCACGCCTTGGAATTTTCCGTCTGCGATGATCACGCGCAAGGTGGCGCCCGCGCTTGCGGCCGGCTGCACGGTGGTGGTGAAGCCAGCCGAACAGACGCCCCTGTCGGCATTGGCGCTTGCCTATCTCGCCGAGCGCGCCGGCATCCCTGCGGGTGTGTTCAATGTCGTGACCAGTTCGGCGCAGAACGTGCCCGCAGTCGGCGAGGAACTGACGAGCCATCCGAGCGTGCGCAAGCTGTCATTCACGGGGTCGACGGAGGTGGGCAAGCGCTTGATGGCGCAATGCGCGCCGACGCTGAAGAAGGTTTCGCTCGAGTTGGGCGGCAATGCGCCCTTCATCGTCTTCGACGATGCCGACGTCAATGCCGCGGTCGAGGGCGCGATGACTTCGAAATACCGCAACAGCGGCCAAACCTGTATTTGCGCCAATCGGCTGCTGATCCAGGAGGGCGTCTATGAAGCGTTTGCGCAGGCGTTCGCCGCGAAAGTGGCGAGCCTCAAGGTGGGCCCAGGCGATCAGACGGGCGTCCAGCAAGGGCCGTTGATCGATGAGCAAGCGCTCGCCAAGGTCGAGGCGCATGTGGCGGACGCCGTCGCCAAGGGCGCGCGGGTGCTCGCGGGCGGCAAGCGCCATTCCCTGGGCGGCACCTTTTATGAGCCGACGGTGCTTGCCGATGTCACGCCGGAGATGCTCTGTTGCCGGGAAGAAACCTTCGGGCCCGTGGCGCCGCTTTTGAAATTCAAAGACGAAGCAGAGGCCGTGCGTCTTGCCAACGCCACCGACTATGGCCTGGCAGGCTATTTCTACGCGCGCGATCTCGCTCGCGTCTTCCGCGTCGCGGAAGCACTCGAATACGGCATGATCGGCGTCAATGTCGGCCTCATCGCGAACGAGATGGCGCCATTTGGCGGCGTCAAGCAATCGGGCATCGGCCGCGAGGGCTCGAAGTATGGCATCGAGGAATTCCTCGAGATCAAGTATCTGTGTCTGGGCTTGTGAAACGCGGCTTGCGACGGCGGTCGAGCCACCAGGCGTAAAGCGGCAGCAGCACCACCGACCCCGGCAGCGCCAGGAGCGCGAGGTAGGGTGAGAGAGAGGCGAGTGCGGCCAGCGTGCGCCGCAGTTGCGCGCGCTCGGACGCGCTCCAGCGGCCACCGTTGCGCTGCCGCATCAATAAAGGCAGCAAGCCCTTGATCTCGGAAAGCTCGGCGAGGATGCGATCGCGCTCGCGGCGCTGCACGGCCAACCATTTGGCCGGCAGCCATCTTACGCTCAAGGCCGTCCTCATCGTTCGCGCCAGATCCCGCTCCATTGCGCCCGCTGGCTATGTAGCAATTGCCAGAAGAAGAAGCCGCGTTTGCCCCAACGCCAGAGAAACGCCCGCGTTTTACGGCTGCTCATGGCGAGCAACGCGAGGAGGCCGACGATGAGCTCTGGCCGGCGCTTGACCCAGACGGCGGCTGCGATGATCCGATCCGCGCCGTTCAAGAGAGGCTGCAAGGCTTCGAGGTGCCGGGAAAGCGCCTCGCGCTGGGCGGCAGCCGTCCAGCAGAGCCTTTCGCGTCGCAATGCAAGCTCGATCTCACGTTCTCGCACGGGCATCTTCCCCGTTCTGCGCGTGATCCCCGGCCAGCGCCTCGGCGTCCCGTTTGAGCTCGGAAAGGCTTGCGGCGAACAGGCGGGATTCCTGTCGCGCGCGGCGACGCGCCTGCGCGAAAGCGAGGGCGGCCAACGACCAGAAAAGCACAGTGAAGACGCTCAGTGCAAGTAAGCGCTGGCTTTCCCAGAGCAGCACGGTGATCAGGAGGGCGAAGAACAAAAGCCCGAAAAGACTGGCGATCAGGGCCGTGACACTCCACAAAAGCAGGCTGGAGAGTCGCCAGATTTCTTCTTCCGCCTCGACGCGCAGCAGCGCCAGGCGTGTCGCGAGGATCGCGACACCCGTGGCGACGAATGCGCGCAGCGACGAAAGAAGCCGTGCAGACGCCATCTTGCTGCGTTTCCTGTCTTATGCGAAATCTCGCCCGATCACCCGCCGCCAGTGCCCCTCGGAAACCTCTGCATAACCTGCTGTGCCGCCGGATGGCTGCGTGGCGCGGTGCTCGCTCCCTCGCCTATCCTCTGGTGATGTCTCGGTCGCTAAGCACCCGGCGGCTTGCCCATAAGCCGCTCGCCACGGTTTTTCAGGGTTTTCCGAGCACCTTGCCGCCTTTTGCTTTCCGCATGCACGCGAAAGCTCACAGCGGCCTGGCTGGATTTCTGCGCGTGGCTGGATCAGCGGCGGCCAATCAAGAGGCCGACGAGAAAGCCGATGCCCGCGGCGATGCCGACGGCGCCCCAAGGATTTTCATGGACGTAATCGTCGGCAGCGCGGCCGATGCGTCTTGCTTGGTCGACGAGGGCGGCTTCCGCGTCGGCAAGCCGTGCCTTCGCATCGGCAAGGTGCCGCTCCAGCTTCGCACGCAATTCGCTGGCTTTTTCGCCCGCCTGTGCGGCGGTTGCGCGCAGCAACTCTTCGGCGTCGGCGACGACGACCTTGAAGTCATTGATCAGCTTTTCCTTGCTCGCAAGATCTTGCGGGGTGGTTTCAGGCATGGCGGACTCCTCGATGAAAGTCGTTTTTCGACGCGTTCATTCTCGCATAAATCAGGAAAGCGTCCAATCATAGGTGATGATCAGAGGCGCATGGTCGGAAAAGCGCTTCTCCTTATAGACATAGGCTGCTTTGGCCTTGCTTGCCAAGGCTGGGGTGGCGAGCTGATAATCGATGCGCCAGCCGACGTTTTTGGCCCAGGCCTGGCCGCGATTGGACCACCAGGTATATCCCTCGCCTTCTGCGTCGGGATGCAACCGCCGGAAGACGTCGACCCAGCCGATCTCGCTGGTGACGGCGCGGATCCATGCCCGCTCTTCGGGCAAGAAGCCCGAGTTTTTCTGGTTCGAGCGCCAGTTCTTGAGATCTTTCTCCGTGGGGGCGATGTTCCAGTCGGCGCAGATCAGGATCTCGCGCCCCGTCTGCTGGGCTTCCTGCCAGAGCGCCCCGAGCACGGGGTAGAACTGATCCATGAAACGGAACTTGGCGGCCTGTCGTTCTTCCGAGGCAGAGCCAGAAGGCACATAAAGCGAGATCACCGCGAGGCGCGGCCAATCGGCGCGCAAAAAACGCCCTTCGGCGTCGAATTCGGGAATGCCGATTCCTGAGCGGATCGTCGTCGGCGCGCGCCGCGCATAGAGGGCAACCCCGCTATAGCCCTTTTTTTCGGCGCAGTGAAAATACCCTTCCATGCCGTCGAGACGGCTTGCGTGCCGAGGGAGATCCTTTTCTTGCGCCTTAAGCTCTTGCACGCAGAGGATGTCCAGCGAGGCGCTCGCCAGCCAGTCGGCGAAGCCCTTGGCAAACGCCGAACGGATGCCGTTTGCGTTGAAGGTGGCGATTTTGAGCATAGAATCGGGATGGTATGAACGCCGTCGATTCTAACTTGGCGCGTGAATTCCTCGCGTTCGCGCGCGAAAAGAACGTCTTGCGCTTTGGCGAATTCAAGACGAAGGCCGGGCGCATGAGCCCTTATTTCTTCAATGCAGGCCTCTTCGACGATGGCGCGGCCATCGCGCGCCTCGGCGACTTTTATGCGCGGCGCATCCTCGCCGCAGGGGCGCCTTTCGATATGCTGTTTGGCCCCGCCTACAAAGGCATACCGCTCGTCGTGGCGGTCGCGATCAAGCTTGCGGAACGCGGAGCGAACAAGCCCTTCGCCTTCAATCGCAAGGAAGCGAAGGATCACGGCGAAGGGGGACTTTTGATCGGCGCGCCTTTGCGCGGCCGCGTGCTGATCGTCGACGACGTGATTTCCGCGGGCACCTCGATCCGCGCCGCCATCGAGATCATTCGCGCACAAGGCGCCACGCCTTGCGGCGTGGCGGTGGCGCTCGATCGCGAGGAGCGCGGCGTCGGCCATGAGTCGGCGACCCAAGAAATCGAGCGTGAACATGGCCTGCCGGTGTTTGCGATCGCGCGCCTCACCGATCTGCTCGACTATCTGGCCGACATGCCAGAGCTGCGCGCTCAGCGCACCGCCGTCGAGCGGTATCGACATGACTACGGAGTCGGTTCTGGCTAAGGCAATCCTGAAGAAAGCCTGCCCAAGACGGCAGAGCGAAGAAAGCGGTGCGCCCGCCGCACCAGGCGGCGAGGGACGAAGCGGAAGGATGCACCTTGCGCGCTCAAGCTTGCAGATCCCCCCCAAGCTCGTCTGGCCGCTGCTTGCCTGCCTTTCCCTGAGCGCGCAGGCCGAGGTCACGTGCTGCTTCGTCCAAGGCAAGCGCATTTGCGGCGACCCCGCGCCCCTCGTCTGTCTCGACAAGGCGCGCGTCATCTACGAGAAGGGTGGCCGAATCAAGCGCGAACTCGAGCCGCCTCCGCCGCCCGAAGAGCGCGAGCGCCGTCTGGCCGAAGAAGCCAAACGCAAGGAAGAAGCACAGCGCGCGGAGGAGCAGCGGCGACGCGATCATGCGTTGTTGGCGAGCTATGCAAGCGTAGAGGAGATCGATCGCCTCCAGAAACGGCGGCTGGCCGCGCATCAGCGCACGCTGGATGAGGCGCGCGAACGCCTTGCCGCCGTCGAAGTGGCTTACCAAAAGCAAAACGAAGAGAAGGGGGCGTTGGCGGGGAAACCCATACCGCCGGCCATGGCCAAGCAGCTCGCCGACTACGAGGCCGAGATCGACGCCTTGCGCGCCGTCATCGCGCGCACGGAAAACGAGATCGAGGCGGTCAAACGGCGCTTCGAGGAGGAAAAAGCGCGCTTTCGCGAGCTCAAAAGCCGCCCTAGCTTTACCCGCTGAGCTTCTTGCGCAAAAGCTCCGCCACTTGCTGTGGATTGGCGCGCCCGCCGCTTGCCTTCATGACCTGGCCGACGAGCGCATTGAGAGCCTTTTCTTTGCCGGCGCGGAATTCCTCGACGGATTTGGGATTGCGGGCGATCGCCTCTTCCAGCAGGGGTTCGATCAGCGTCGTGTCGGATACCTGTTTCCACCCCCGCGCCTCGATGATCGCATCGGCATTTTCGCCTTCGCCCATCCAGAGCGCCTCGAACACTTGCTTGGCGAGCTTCGAGGAGAGCGTGCCATCGGCGATGCGTCGAATGAGGCTTGCAAGTTGGTTGGGCGTCAGCGGGCAGGCCTCGATCGTTTTTTCCTCGCGATTGAGGCGCGCGGCCACTTCGCCCATGATCCAGTTGGCCACGGCCTTGGCGTTCGCAGCGCCGGCGGCGGCCACCGTTTGTTCGAAGAAACGCGCGAGCGCGAGGCTGCTCGTGAGCACGCCCGCGTCATAGGCTGGCAAGCCATAGGCGTGCATGAAGCGCGTGCGCATGGCGTCGGGGAGTTCCGGCATCTCGGCAGCGATCTGCGCGATCCAGGCGGGGGAAATCTCCAGCGGCAAGAGATCGGGATCAGGGAAATACCGGTAGTCGTGCGCCTCTTCCTTGCTGCGCATCGCGCGGGTGACGCCGGAGGCGGGGTCGAAGAGCACTGTCGTCTGTTCGATCGCCCGGCCTTCTTCGAGCTCCGCGATCTGCCAGCCGACTTCATACTCGATCGCCTGCTGCAAGAAGCGGAACGAATTGAGATTCTTGATTTCGCGCCGCGTACCCAGGGGCTCTCCCGGCCGACGCACGGAGACGTTGGCGTCGATGCGGAAACTGCCTTCCTGCATGTTGCCGTCGCAGATGCCGAGCCATACGACGAGTGCGTGCAGGGCCTTGGCGAAAGCCACGGCCTCGCTGGCGGAACGCATGTCGGGCTCCGAGACCACTTCCAGAAGCGGCGTGCCGGCGCGGTTGAGGTCGATGCCGGTTTTGCCGTGGAAATCCTCGTGCAGGGATTTGCCGGCGTCTTCTTCGAGATGGGCGCGGATGAGCCGCACGGTTTTTTCCTGCTCGCCCAGGGTGAAGACGATCCTGCCGCCGGAGATCACCGGCGTTTCGTATTGACTGATCTGATACCCTTTGGGCAGATCGGGATAGAAGTAATTCTTGCGCGCGAAGACCGAGCGCGGCGCGATGTGGCCGCCGACAGCCAGGCCGAATTTGATCGCGCAGACCACGGCAGCGCGATTCAAGACGGGCAATACGCCGGGTAAGGCGATGTCGATCGCGCAGGCCTGACGGTTTGGCTCCGCGCCGAAGGCAGTCGCCGCGCCCGAGAAGATCTTCGCTTGCGTTTTGAGCTGGACGTGCGTTTCCAGCCCGATCACCACTTCCCAGCTCATCTCATCCCCTCGTGCAGGTGTCGTGAGGGCAAGGCGGCGCGCACGCCATGCCAGAACTCGATGCGCGCTTCGATGGCCAGCCGGCCCGCTTCGATGGCCTCTATGCGCTTCGTTTCGTTCTCGCCGCATAAGTGCTGCATGAGCGCAAGCGAAAGCGGACCATGCACCTCGTCGTCGAGATGGATATGACGTTCGATGTAATAATGAAAAAGGGGCGCCTGCGCTTTGTCGATGCCGAATTCGGCCAGAATCGCCCGGAACATGCCAGGAATGATTTGTTCGCGACCGAGCGAGAAGGCGGCTGCGACGCGATGCGGCTCATGGCTGTCGAGAAAGCGGAAAGTCTGCGCCATGAAGCGACGCGCCGGCGCGGGCACTTCGGGGCGCTCGAGCGCTGCGGCCAAGCCATGCGCACGCAGAGTCGCAAGGAACGTGCGCACCGGTTTCGTGTCCGCGCCCACCTCCTCCATCGCCCCGAGATAGAGATCGAAATGGCTGACATAGACCGGCTGGCCTTGCTCGTCGGGCAGACCCTCGTCGCATTCCTCCCCGAGCACGATCTCGTTGATGTAACGCTGCAGACGCGTGGCTTCGCGCTCGCCGGTGGGCAGCCAGGGGACGGCCGTCGGCGCAATGGCGTTTTGCAGGTATTTGAGGAGCGACATGAAATCCCAAACCGAAAAGACATGGTGCGCCATGAAGCAGCGCAAATCCGCGAGCGAGCGCACCTCGGCATAGAGGGGATGGGCTTCCAGCCGTTGCTTGAGTTCGGCGATGCCGGGTAAATCGTCGAGTTTCATGGCGTCAAGGGAGGAATGCGTCGGTGCCAGTCGGTGACGAGTTGATACTGATGTGCGGCGTTGAGCATGCGGGCTTCTGCGAACCACGGTCCGATGATTTGCAATCCCACGGGCAAACCGTCGACAAAGCCACAGGGAATCGACATGCCGGGAAGGCCGGCGAGGTTGGCCGCGATCGTATAGATGTCGGAAAGATACATCGCGACCGGGTCGGCGCTCTTTTCGCCGAAACGGAAGGCAGGCGTGGGCGTGGTCGGGCCCATGATGAGGTCGCAGCACGCAAACGCGGCGGAGAAATCGGCGGCGATGAGGCGTCTGACTTTTTGCGCCTTCAGGTAATAGGCATCGTAATAGCCATGGGAAAGCACATAGGTGCCGATCAGGATGCGCCGTTTGACTTCGGCGCCGAAACCTTCGGCGCGCGTCTTTTCATACATTTCGATGAGGTCGCGGTATTCACGCGCCCGATGGCCATAACGCACGCCGTCATAGCGCGCGAGATTGGAGCTTGCTTCGGCAGGCGCGATCACATAGTAGGCAGGCACCGACAACCCTGCATTGGGCAGGCTTACGTCGATGAGATCGGCGCCGAGGCGACGGAATTCCGCGAGCGCTTCGGTGATGGTGGCTGACACACGCGCATCGAGGCCAGCGCCGAAATATTCCTTGGGCAGGCCGATGCGCAGCCCGGTCAAGGGCTTGTCGAGCTCTCGTCGATAATCCTCGGCGGGGCGGTCGAGCGAAGTCGAATCACGCGCATCGAAACCCGCCATCGCGTTGAGCAGCAACGCGCAATCGGCGGCCGATTGCGCCATCGGCCCCCCTTGGTCGAGGCTCGAGGCGAAAGCGATCATGCCAAAACGGGAAACCACGCCATAGGTGGGCTTCAGACCCGTGATGCCGCACAGGGCAGCCGGTTGCCGGATGGAGCCGCCGGTGTCGGTGCCGCTCGCGGCGGGAACGAGGCGTGCGGCCACCGCCGCGGCCGAGCCGCCCGAAGAGCCGCCCGGCACGCAATCGAGGTTCCAAGGGTTTTTGACTGGCCCGAAATAGGACGTCTCGTTCGAGGAGCCCATCGCGAATTCGTCCATGTTGGTTTTGCCGACCATCACGACGCCTGCGGCGGCCATTTTCTCGACGACATGCGCGTCGTAGGGCGCGACGAAGTTGGCCAACATGCGGGAAGCGCAGGTCGTGCGCCAGCCCTTCGCGCAGAAAATGTCCTTGTGCGCAAAGGGAATGCCCAAAAGCGGGGAGACTACTTCGCCTTTTGCGCGCGCGCGTTGCGCATCGGCCGCCTGAGCCGCGGTGAGCGCTTTTTCGCGGTCGATGGTGATGAAGGCGTTGAGCAAGGGGTTGAGCTTTTCGATGCGCTCGAGGTAAAGCGTGACAAGCTCGACACTCGAGATGCGCTTCTCGGCAAGCGCGGCGGAGAGTTCCGTAAGCGGGGCGGCGATCATTCGATCACCTTGGGCACGAGATAGAGGCCGGCTTCGGTGTCTGGCGCCAGCGCCAGAAACTCGTCGCGCCGATCGCACTCGGTGATTTCGTCTGCGCGCAGCCTTTGCACGACGTCGATCGCATGCGCCATCGGCTCGATGCCCGTGGTGTCGGCCTTGTCGAGCTCGCCGACGAAGGCGAGGATGCGTTCGAGTTCGCGACGCATCGTCTCCGCCTCGGCGGGCGTGATGGCGATGCGGGCCAGATGCGCGATGCGCACAACCTCTGAGTGAGTAAGACTCATGGATCGGAAAACGTCCGGGCGAAACGTGGAAAGCCCGTTAGGGTATCATATGCTGAGTCGGAAAGGCGCAAGCGGACCCGTCAAGCGCCGCCCATCTGTTGAGTCGTTACCACAGGATTGACGATGTTTTCTTTTCTTCGTTCGTATTTTTCCACCGATCTCGCGATCGATCTCGGCACCGCGAACACGCTGATCTATGTGCGCGGCAAGGGCATCGTGCTCGATGAGCCGTCGGTGGTGGCGATCCGCACCGAGGGGGGGCCGAACGCCAAGAAGACGATCCAGGCCGTCGGCCACGAGGCCAAGCAAATGCTCGGCAAGACGCCCGGCAACATCACGGCGATTCGGCCCATGAAAGACGGCGTGATCGCCGACTTCACGGTCACCGAGCAGATGCTCAAGCAGTTCATCAAAAAGGTGCATGACTCGCGCCTCTTCAGCCCGAGCCCGCGCATCATCATCTGCGTTCCCTGTGGCTCGACCCAGGTAGAACGGCGAGCGATTCGCGAGTCCGCGCTCGGAGCGGGCGCCTCCCAAGTGTATCTGATCGAAGAGCCGATGGCCGCCGCGATCGGTGCGGGCTTGCCCGTCTCGGAGGCGACGGGTTCGATGGTCGTCGACATCGGAGGCGGCACCACCGAAGTCGGCGTGATCTCTTTGGGCGGCATGGTTTATGCGGGCTCGGTGCGCGTCGGCGGTGACAAGTTCGACGATGCGATCATCAACTACATCCGGCGCAATTACGGCATGCTGATCGGCGAGACCACTGCCGAGCAGATCAAGAAGACCATCGGTTCGGCCTTCCCGGGCTCCGAGGTGAAGGAAATGGAGGTCAAAGGCCGCAATCTCGCCGAGGGCATTCCCCGCAGCTTCACGATTTCCTCGAACGAAATCCTGGAAGCGCTCGCGGATCCGCTCAATCAGATCGTCAGCGCCGTGAAGATCGCGCTCGAGCAGACCCCGCCCGAATTGGGCGCCGACATCGCGGAACGGGGCATGGTGCTGACCGGCGGCGGAGCCCTTCTGCGCGATCTCGACCGGCTGCTGATGGAGGAGACGGGCCTGCCCGTCGTGGTCGCGGAAGACCCCCTGACCTGTGTGGTGCGTGGCTCTGGTTTGGCGCTCGAAAAGATGGATCAATTGGGCAGTATTTTCGCCAGTGAATGAGCTGCTCGGCGTTAGCCTTGCGCTCAGGCGCTTCCGTCGCGTTTTTCGTCCGCCCTCGATGCCGTGGCCTCTGTAGTCGCTGGTCATACGCCGCCGCCCTTTTTCAAGCGCGGGCCGGCACCCGTGATGCGCTTGGCCCTCTACCTGGCGCTGTCGCTCTTGCTCGTGGCGGCGGATCTGCGCTTTGCTTTGCTCTCCCCGCTGCGGCAGGCCGTGGCGGCCATTTTTTGGCCCATCCAGCGCGCCTTGCTGTTGCCCGTCGAGGGAATGCAGGATGCGAGCGCCTATCTGGCCGAAATCCGGCAGCTGAAAGAAGAAAACGAAACCTTGCGCGCGCGCCAGTTGGAGCAAGCGAACTTGCTGTTGCGCCAAGAGCACCTTGCCGCCGAGAATCGACGCCTGCGCGCGCTCTTGGCGATGGCGGAGCGCGTTGAAGCGCCAACCCAGGCGGCGCAGATCCTTTCCGCCACGCGCGACCCCTTTTCGCGCAAGGTGCTTCTTGATCGGGGCGCGGCCCATGGCATCGTCGAGGGTCAGCCGGTCATCGATGAAACGGGATTGGTGGGCCAGATCACACGCGTGCTGCCTTTGACGAGCGAAGCGACGCTGATCACCGACAAGAACATGGCGGTGCCCGTGGAGCTGGCGCGTAACGGCCTGCGCGCGGTTTTGGCAGGCGCTGGCGGCGGCGTGTTGGAGCTCAAATTCCTGCCGATCAACGCCGACGTCGAGGTCGGCGACCACCTCGTCACCTCGGGGCTCGACGGCGTCTATTTGCCAGGCCTACCCGTGGCGGAGGTGACGAAAATCGATCGCGAAGCCTCATCGACCTTCGCCCGCATCGAATGCGCGCCGCTGGCTGGCGTCGAAAGAAACGGGCCGGTCTTGGTGATGGGCAAGCTCGCTGCGACGCCCCCGCCGAACGCAGAACCGGCACCGGAAAGATCCAGCGCGAAAGCCCGCAAGGCCAGGAGTATGCGCCGATGATACAGCCCACGCACGCCTCGAAGCGCATCTTGCTGCCGGTCAAGCCGTGGTTCATCGCTGCGTCCTTGCTCGCTGCATTGTTTTTCGCCTGGCTGCCGATGGGGCCGGTGGTCTTTCTTCCCGATTGGGCGGCGCTCGTGCTCGCTTTCTGGTGCATCCATCAACCTTTCAAGGTTGGCATGGGTATTGGCTTCCTGATGGGACTGGCGATGGATGTCGCCGAAGGTAGCATCCTCGGACAACATGCCTTGGCCTATGTCGTGCTCGCTTTTTTGGCCAATGGCTGGTCGCGACGGGTGCTCTGGTTCTCGTTGCCGGGCCAGGCGGCGCATGTCTTTTTGCTGTTGTTACTGGCGCAAGCCGCGCAGCTCCTGCTACGTCTGGCCGTAGGCGGCGATTTCCCGGGGCTTGCCTATTTCCTCTCCAGCGCAGTGGCTGCGCTGCTTTGGCACCCGCTCAGCTATCTCTTGCTGTTGCCCCAGTATCGCCCCATCGAGCGGGATGAGACGAGACCGATCTGATGGAGCTTTCCTCGACCCAAGAAAGCCTCGAGCGTTTTCGTCGGCGGCTGATGGTCGCCGGCGGCTTCGTGCTCGTGGCTTTCCTGATCTTGGCAGCACGCTTTTTTTGGCTGCAAGTGCTCCAATACGAGCACTTCCGCACGCGTGCGGAAGACAATCGCATCTCGCTCTTGCCGATTCCGCCCACGCGTGGGCTGATCCTCGATCGCCACGGCGAGGTGCTCGCGCACAATTATTCGGCCTATACGCTCGAAATCACGCCGTCTCAAGTCGACGACCTCGAAGGTACGATCGATCGCTTGTCCGAATTCATCACCATCGAAGCGAGAGATCGGCGCCGCTTTCGGCGGCTGATGGAGGACGCCAAACGCTTCGAATCCTTACCCCTGAAAACACGGCTTTCCGACGAGGAGGTGGCGAAGTTCATCGCACGCCGCTACCGCTTTCCGGGCGTGGAGATCAAGGCCAGACTGTTCCGGCAATATCCGAAGGGGGAGCTCGCTTCCCATGCCTTGGGCTATCTCGGACGCATCGCGGAGCGCGATCTCGCGCGCATCGAAGAAGCCAACCAAAGCGCCAATTATCGCGGCGCTGAGCATTTCGGCAAGGCCGGCCTCGAACAATCCTATGAATTCGAGCTGCATGGCGTTGCCGGCTATGAAAAAGTCGAGGTAGACGCCGGCGGGCGCGCCGTGCGCGTGCTGTCCCGCACGCCGCCGATTGCGGGCAACAATCTGACGCTGACCTTGGACGCTAAATTGCAGGAAATCGCAGAGCGCGCCTTTGGCGATCGGCGCGGCGCCTTGGTGGCGATCGAGCCAGACACGGGCGGCATCCTCGCGCTCGTTTCCAAGCCCACCTTCGACCCCAATCTCTTCGTCGACGGGATTGGCGCCGCCGACTGGCAGGCGCTCAACGAATCGCCTGACAAGCCGCTCGTCAATCGCGCCTTGACAGGCGCCTACCCGCCCGGCTCCACCTTCAAGCCCTTCATGGCGCTCGCCGCCTTGCATTATGGCAAGCGCCGGCCCGAACAAGCGATTCTGGACCCCGGCTATTTCGTTTTCGGTAACCATGTCTTCCGGGACGACAAAAAGGGAGGGCATGGCCTCGTCGACATGTATAAATCGATCGTCGTCTCTTGCGACACCTACTACTACGTCCTGGCCAATGATCTCGGCATCGACAATATCGCGAGCTTCATGTCTATGTTCGGGTTTGGCGCAAAGACGGGGGTCGATATCGAGGGAGAAGTCGAGGGCGTGCTGCCTTCGCAAGCGTGGAAGAAGAAACGCTTCAGAAAGCCGGAGCAGCAAAAATGGTATGCCGGAGAAACCGTTTCCATCGCCATCGGCCAGGGCTATAACGCCTACACGCCCATGCAGCTTGCGCTTGCCACGGCCACGCTGGCCAATGACGGCGTAATGTTCAGGCCGCATTTGGTGCGCTATGTGACCGACACGCGCACGGGCGAGCGACGCTACATCGAGCCAAACCCCATCAAGAAGCTCCCCATAAAGCAAGAGCACCTCGACGTCATCAAGCGCGCGATGGTGGGCGTCAACAAAGAAGGCACGGGCGCCCGCGCCTTTGCCGGCGCGCCCTATACGGTGGCGGGGAAAACCGGAACTGCGCAGGTGTTTTCCTACAAGGGCGCCGAACACAAGACCGAGACGATGAGTGCGCATCTGCGCGATCATGCGCTCTACATCGCTTTCGCGCCCGTGGAAAAGCCCAAGATCGCGCTCGCCGTCTTGGTCGAAAACGGCGGCTTTGGCGCGCAGGCTGCCGCACCCATCGCCCGCCAAGTGCTCGATTACTATCTTTTGGGCAAGTGGCCTTCAGGCGCTGCGCCGACTGACGAAGACGCCGAGGAGAGCAGTCCATGATCCGCCGCTTCTTCCATTGGCTGATCGCGCCGATCGACGCCTCTTTGTTTGCGCTCACGCTGATCTTGCTGATCCTTTCCGTGATCGCCCAGGCAAGCGCCGCGCCTCACATGCTCGTCGCACAATTCTCGAACATCGCGGTTGCGCTCGTGGTGATGCGCATCGCCGCCCAACTGCCTCCCCAGCGGCTCATGGAATGGGCCCTGCCGATCTATCTGGTCGGCGTCTTGCTGCTCGTTGCGGTGGCGCTCTTTGGCGACGTTTCGAAAGGGGCGCGACGTTGGCTCAATCTCGGTTTCATGCGCGTGCAGCCGTCCGAATTGATGAAGATCGCCATGCCCATGATGCTCGCGTGGTATTTCCAGAAGCATGAGGCGCTCTTGGGGTTCAAGCAATTTTTAATCGCGGCCTTGCTGCTCGCTGTCCCCGTCGCCCTGATCGCCAAGCAGCCGGATTTGGGCACGGCGATCCTCGTCTTCGCGGCGGGCTTTTTCGTCCTCTTTTTCGCGGGATTGCCTTGGAAAGTGATCATCGGTTCCCTACTGGCCGCAGCCTTTATCGCGCCGTTTGCCTGGCATTGGCTGCACGATTACCAGAGAAACCGCATCCTCACCCTACTCGACCCGGAAAAGGATCCGCTCGGGAAAGGCTTCCACATCATCCAATCGACGATCGCCATCGGTTCGGGCGGCGTCCTGGGGAAGGGCTGGCGCGAGGGCACGCAAGCCCAGCTCGAGTTCATTCCTGAACGTCATACGGATTTCATTTTCGCGGTTTGGTCGGAAGAATTCGGGCTCTTGGGCAATCTCGTCTTACTTGTGCTGTTTGCGCTGCTCATTGCGCGCGGACTTGCGATCGCCAGCGGTGCGGCGAATCTGTTTTCGCGCTTGCTGGCGGGCTCCTTGACGCTGGTGCTCTTCACCTATGCTTTCGTCAATATGGGCATGGTCTCCGGCATCCTGCCGGTCGTCGGCGTGCCCTTGCCGTTCATCAGTTATGGCGGTACGGCCTTGGTGACGCTTTGCCTGGCCGTCGGCATCCTGATGTCGATTCAGAAAAATCGCATGTTGGTGCAGAAATGAACCCTTGCAGCCCTTCTTCCGATTGTGGAGGGAAATGGCGCCATCCCTTCGCCTTCGGCGCATCCTTCCTGCTTCTCGCCTGTAGCGTGCAACCGCCCCGACCGGCGGCCGAAACGAGCGCCCTCGAAACGGCTGCTGCCACGGTAGCCTCTTTGCCTCCTGCGGCGCCGGTGAACCTGCCCAGGAAAGGCGGCTATTATCTCGACGATGGCCCCCTCGACCCTACGCTCGATCTCTCTACCATTCCCGACGCAATACCGCGGGTCGAGCCGCTGCATCGCTTCGCCAATCGCCCTTACTCGGTGTTTGGCCGGGAATATCGACCGTTGGCGGCGGATGCCTCCTACCGTGCGGAAGGGATTGCCAGCTGGTATGGCCGCCGTTACCACGGTCAGCCGACCTCGAGCGGCGAGCGCTATGACATGTTCGCGATGACCGCGGCGCATCCGACGCTGCCGATCCCTTCTTACGCACGCGTCACCAACCCCACCAACGGTCGATCGATCGTGGTGCGCATCAATGATCGCGGCCCTTTCCTCCATGAGCGCTTGATCGATTTATCCTATGTGGCGGCATGGAAACTGGGTTTGCTCGAGCAGGGCAGCGGCAAGGTCATCGTCGAACGGGTGTTTCCCGCCGGGGCGCCGACGCCCCCCTTGGCGGCGGCGACGAATGGCCGCGCCGGTGCCGCCCCTGAAACCGCGCCTGCGACGATCGAGGACCGCATCGAGGGCGACGCGCATTGGCTGCAGCTCGGCGCCTTCAGCAGCCGCGAAAATGCCGAGGCCCTGCGTGCGAAATTGATTCTCGCCCTAGGAGACATGGGAGAGAAATTGTCGATACGTGCGAGCGCCAATCTCTACAAACTTCAGCTCGGGCCGTGGCGCGACGCCCGTGAGGCGCGCGCCGTGGCGGAAACCCTGAAGAACGCTTTCGCCCTCGAAAGCGTCGTCGTGCGCTGAAGGACAAATGGGGACAAGCCTATGAAAAATACATCGATCGTTCGACGTCTGCCCTGGCTCATTTCGTTGTGGTGCGCACTCGCGGCGTTTGCGGCGGAGCCGCCGCCTCAGCTTTCCGCACGCGCCTGGCTGCTGATCGATCATGCGACAGGACAAGTCTTGGCCGCGCAAGCTCAAGATATGCGCATCGAGCCTGCTTCCTTGACGAAAATCATGACCTCCTACGTCGTCTCGGCTGCCTTGCGCGAGGGGCGCATTCGCCGGGACCAGGTGGCGCCGGTTTCGGAAAAGGCCTGGCGCGCACCCGGCTCGCGCATGTTCATCGCGCCCGATCAGCGCGTGACCATCGATGAGTTGATCTCGGGCATGGTGATCCAGTCTGGCAACGATGCGACGATCGCGCTCGCAGAAGCCGTGGCAGGCAGCGAGGAGGCCTTCGTTGCGCTGATGAACGCCGAAGCACGGCGCCTTGGCATGACCCAGACGAATTTCGCCAACGCCACGGGCCTGCCCGATCCTGCGCATTACACCACGGCGGCCGATCTCGCCAAGCTCACGACGGCCCTGATCCGCGATTTCCCCGAGGATTACAAACGCTATGCGGTGAAGGAATACACGTGGAACAAGATCAAACAACCGAATCGCAATCGCCTGCTCTGGCTGGATCCCGCCGTCGACGGGGTAAAGACGGGACACACCGAAACGGCGGGCTACTGTCTGATCGCTTCGCGTTATGATGGCGCAAGGCGGCTGACGGCCATCGTCTTGGGCGCGGCCTCCGATGCGGCGCGCGTGCAAGAGACGACGCGGCTGCTGCATTATGGCCTGCGCGCCTATGCCGCGGCCAGGCTCTACGAGAAAGGCCAGACGATCGCCGAGCTCTCTGTTTTCAAGGGCAAGGACAGCCGCCTGCGCGTGGGCGTTCTCGACGATCTCGTGTTGTCCATTCCGCGCGAGGCGCTCAATAATCCGGAACGCCTCTCGGCGACGGTGAGCGCGCGCGAGCCTCTGCTGGCGCCGGTGCAAAAGGGCGAGGTCGTCGCGACGCTGAAGCTCGCCGTGGATGGCGCGCCGCTCGGCGAATTTCCGCTGGTCGCGCTCGCCGACGTGCCCGTGGCCGGCTTCTTCAAGCGCGCATGGGATACCCTCAAGCTTTGGCTACAGTGAGGACTCAAGATGGCGCTTTGTTATCTCAATGGAGAATTTCTGCCGCTTGCGGCGGCGCGCGTCTCGCCCATGGATCGCGGTTTCCTGTTTGGCGATGGCGTCTATGAAGTGATTCCGGTCTATGGACGGCGCCCTTTTCGCCTCGAGGAGCATCTGGCGCGCCTCCAAAAGAGCCTTGCGGCCATTCGGCTCTCCTCGCCTTTGGATGAGGCGGGCTGGCGCGCCGTCGTCGCTCGCCTCGTCGGCGAGGCCGAATGGGAAGATCAGTCGCTCTACCTGCAAATCACGCGCGGTCCGATGGCGGTGCGCAACCATGCGTTTCCCAAAGAGGCGCGCCCGACTGTCTTCGCGCTCGCCGAAGCGTTGAGCCCGCCGCCGCCAGAACAGGTGGAAAATGGCGTCGCGGCGATCACGGCTCCCGACTATCGTTGGCTCAGGTGTCACATCAAAGCGACCTCGCTGCTTGCGAATTGTCTGTTGCGGCAAATGGCCGTCGACGCCGGCTGCGCCGAGACGGTGCTTTTCCGCGACGGCGTCTTGACCGAAGGCGCCGCCGCCAACGTCCTGGTGGTCAAGCAGGGCGTGCTCCACGCCCCTCAGAAAAATCACCTGATGCTCTCGGGCATCACATACGACGTCGTGCTCGAGTTGGCGCAGCGCCATGGCCTTCCTGTCGTGGTGCGCGACATCTTCGTCGAGGAAGTTTTTGCCGCCGATGAAATCTGGCTTACTTCTTCGACCAAGGAGGTGTTGGCGGTCGTCGAGCTCGATGGCCGCCAAATCGGCGCGGGCGCGCCTGGGCCATATTACCGCGCGATGTATCGCTGGTATCAGGCATTCAAGGAAAGCGCACGCCGTGGCTGAGCGCGAAACCTTGCTCGCATTCCCCTGTGATTTCCCCATCAAGGTATTGGGGGAGCGACGTGACGATTTTGCCCAAACCATCGTCGCCATCGTGAAAAAATATGCGCCGGATTTCGATGCCGCGACGGTGACGATGCGCGCTTCCGCACGGGGACGGTATCTCTCGGTTACCTGCTCGATTCGTGCGCAGTCGCACGCACAGCTCGATGCGCTCTATCGTGAGCTCGTCGCGCATCCCTGGGTGAAGGTCGTTCTGTGAGCGCCCGCGACGGCCGTCCCCCTCTGTGCGTCAAAAACCTTGGCCTTGTCGACTATCGGGCCGCATGGGAAGCGATGCGGGCGTTTACCGCGGCTCGGGATGGCGCGACGCATGACGAAATCTGGCTTTGCGAACACCCTCCCATCTTCACGCTGGGGCTTGCGGGCAAACCCGAGCATCGACGTTATGACATTGGCGTGCCTTTGGTCCATACGGACCGCGGCGGCCAGATCACCTATCATGGTCCAGGCCAGCTCATTGCCTATGTTTTGCTCGATCTCCGTCGTCGCGGCCTGACCGTCAAAGGCCTCGTCCATCGGCTCGAAGAGGCGGCCATCCGTCTCCTGGCGGCATATGGCGTTGCTGGCGAGCGCATCCACGGCGCTCCTGGCGTCTATGTCGGCGGCAAAAAGATTGCCGCCCTAGGGCTTAGGGTGCGCAACGGCTGCTGCTATCATGGCCTGTCGCTCAACGTCGACATGGATCTTTCTCCGTTTGCTGCGATCAATCCCTGTGGCTACGAGGGCATGCAAGTCACCCAGCTGTGCGCGCTTGCGCCCCATGCAAACCTCGAGGATGTCGCCAGAGGACTGATCGGATGCCTCGAGGATCTGCTATGACCGTCAAACAGAAAGGCGAAGCCAAAACGTCAAGGATCCCTATCAAAGTCGTGCCGGTGGCGACGCCTTTGTCGAAACCATCCTGGCTACGCGTCAAGGCCGTGCATTCCGCAGGGCGCTTTGGCGAGATGAAGCGGCTTTTGCGCGCGCAGGGCCTGCATACGGTCTGCGAGGAGGCGACCTGCCCCAACATCGGCGAATGCTTCGGCCACGGCACCGCAAGCTTCATGATCCTGGGCGACCTCTGCACACGCCGTTGTCCTTTTTGCGATGTCGGCCACGGACGGCCCGCGCCGCCCGATGCTGCAGAGCCAGAGCGCCTGGCGCACACCGTCGCTGAACTTGGGCTCCGCTATGTCGTCATCACCAGCGTAGATCGCGACGATCTCAAGGATGGCGGCGCCGCACAATTCGCTGCCTGCATACGCGCGATCCGGAAGATGGCACCGGCGACGAAAATCGAGATCCTGACGCCGGATTTTCGTGGCCGACTCGACGTGGCGCTGGCGATCCTCGCTGCCGACCCTCCCGACGTGATGAACCACAACCTCGAGACCGTCCCGCGCCTCTACAAGCAGGTACGGCCTGGCGCCGATTATGCCCATTCGTTGAGGCTGCTTGCCGAATTCAAGCGCCTTGCCCCCCAAGTGCCGACCAAATCCGGCCTCATGGTGGGTTTGGGCGAACGCGATGAGGAAATTCTGGACGTCATGCGCGATTTGCGCGCGCATGGCGTCGACATGCTCACGATAGGCCAGTACCTCGCGCCTTCCGCTCATCACTTGCCGGTGGCGCGCTATGTCGCGCCCGACGTCTTCGAAATCTATGCGGAAGCAGCGCGCGCGCTCGGCTTCGTCAATGTGGCGAGCGCGCCGCTCGTGCGTTCGTCCTATCATGCCGATCGCCTGGCGCAGGAAAGCGGCATGGTTTGAGCACTCTAACAGGAAGGCGCCTCGCTGGGCAACCAGACGTGAAACACGGCGCCTTTGCCCACTGTGCTGTCGACCGTGATCTTGCCGCCATAGCGCTCGACGAGCCCGAAGCTTACCGAAAGGCCCAAGCCGGTTCCTCCCGTTCCTTTCGTGCTGAAGAAAGGATCGAAGATACGGTCGAGATGTTGCGGCGGAATGCCGGGGCCATCATCGGCCACGTCGATGACGATTCCTTGGGCAACGTCTCCATCGTTCCAGTCGCGAGCGACGAGCGTCACGTGTCCTCCACGATCACCGAGAGCCTGGATGGCGTTGACCAAGAGGTTGATCAATACTTGTTGCAACTCATTGCGATTGATGGCGGCGCACCGAGTGGTTTCGATCCTTTGCGTGACGACGATATTGCCTCGCTTGAGCAGGTGGCCGACCAAGACGAGACAATCGGAAAATAGCTCGCATGGCGAGACGTCTTCAATGTAGCCCGCGAATTCGGCAGGCCTCGCGAACTGTAAGAGCTTGGTGACGATTAGCCGGATGCGTTCGATCTGCGCATCGATCAGCCTCAGCTCGCCCGAGATCGGCGCGGCCTGTGAAGCGAGGACTTCCCGAATCAGATCGAGGTTGCCTTGAATCACGGCAATCGGGTTATTGATTTCATGAGCGACCCCAGCCGTGAGCTCGCCGATGGCTGCCAGTTTTTCGCTCATGACGAGCTGGCGCTGGGTTGCCCGCAACTCGGCATAAGCGCGTTCCAGTTCAGCGGTGCGTTCTGCGACCTTGGCATCGAGCGCTTCTCCCCAGCGTCTCAGTTCGTCTTGCTGTGACTGCAGGCGGTCAAGCAGGCGATCGAAATGATGGGCGAGCCGCCCGATCTCGTCTTGGCTGGCAATATCCCCAACGCGCGCGGAGACCTGGCCGTTTTCGATTGCTTGCATGGTGGCATCCATTCTCTCGAGCGGAGCGAAAACCTTTCTCGCCCAACGAATCGAAAGGAGCGTGGCAAACAGCGCGGCGAGCACGAAGAGTGCAGCGATGCCCCCAAGCGCCCACCGCTTCATGGCAGCAAACGGTCCTTCGAGATAGCCGACGTAAAGCATTCCGATGCGCTTGCCATTGGCATCCAAGAGAGGAAAGTAGGCCGAGACATACCAATTGTTGACGACGAATGCCCGATCGAGCCATGTTTCGCCACGTTCGAGCACTGCTTCGCGCACGGCCTGAGAAACGCGCGTACCGATCGCACGCTCGTCTGCGAACAATCGAACATTCGTGGCGATGCGGACATCGTCAAGAAAAAGGGTGGCCGTGCCATGCCCTCCAAAAGGCAACGACCCCTCGGGATAGATGATCTCATTGAGCGTGTCGACGAAGGCGAGGTCGCGGTTGAGCAACCTGCCGCCAACCAAGAGACCAAGGAAGCGACCACGCGAATCTTCGACGAGAGCGGCGGAAAGGATGACCAAGCCGCGGTTTTCTTCGGTGCGCTCTGTGGGCATCGCATTCGCCGTGGGCAAAAGAGGGATATAGGCGCGGGCGGCGAGAGCAGGCTCGATCGCGGCGAGCTCCTGGGCGGAATAGACGGCCAGGGCGGTGATATTGCGCTTTTCCTGGAGGGCAAGCCGTATCACCGTTTGCGGCTCGGCGGGAACACCGGCTCGCTGGGCAGAGCTCGTGGCCAGAATCCGGCCGTCTTCGCCGATGAAATGCAGAAAGTCGATTTGCAGCGCATCGCGCGCGGCCCGTAAGAATGCGTCGACCTGGCGCGAATCACGATTGGCCAAGGCGCTTGCAAAACGTTGTGAGGCTGCTTGGGTCGCAACCCCCTGGCCGACGCTCTCCATCACGCGCTCGAAATACCCTTTGGCGACGGCGAGGTCGCTGCGCACTTTATAGATCAACAGGCGATGATAGGCATCGCCACCCCAGACGACGAGCAGGGCGATCAAGATTGGGAGAAGGATCAACATCGGCGCCAAGGCCAGGAGCAATAGCTTGGCGCGTACGGATCTAGACAGAGGCGCCAACACTAAAGTCCCCAGGCGGCGCAGCGGCGTTCCAGCGTTTTACGAGAGATGCCGAGTCGGCGTGCCGCCTCGGATTTGTTTCCGCCCACTGCTTTCAAGGTTTCGACGATGTGACGGCGTTCGATTTCTTCGAGGGACGCGTCGTGCCCGCGGCTTTTTTCAGCGTGCGGCAAAAAATCGAGCCGTGGCTCACCGAGGATCAACGAGCGCTCTACCCAGTTCCTCAGTTCGCGCACGTTGCCTGGCCAGTCGTAATCCGCCATCATCTGCCGTAACACCTCGTGACTGATCGACATGGGCGGGACGCCGAGTTCTTGTGCCAGTTTGTGATTGAAATGATCGACCAACAAAGGTATATCAGCTGCATGCTCGCGGAGGGCGGGCATATGGATTTCGACGACTTGTAGGCGGTAATAAAGATCTTGTCGAAAGCGGCTGACTGCCACCTCGTCGGCCAGACGCCGATTGGTGGCAGCGACGATGCGCACATCGACGGGAATTTCCTGTTCTGAACCTACGGGACGAATCTTGCGCTCCTCGAGAACGCGCAGAAGTTTTGCTTGCAACGGTAAAGGCAATTCCGCGATTTCATCGAGGAAAAGAGTGCCGCCATTGGCATAGTAGAACAGCCCATCGCGATTCTGAGTGGCGCCTGTGAAGGCCCCCCGCACATGGCCGAACAGTTCGCTTTCCATCAGCTCGGGGCTGATGGCAGCACAGTTCAGCGGTACGAAGGGGCCGGCGAGGGGACCATGGCCGCGTGGGCTCATGCGATGGAGGGCGCGTGCCGCCACCTCCTTGCCGGTGCCAGATTCACCGGTGATCAAGACTGTGCTGGGCAAGGGGGCAAGGCGCTGAATCAGCGCGCGCACTTCGCGCATGGTTTGGGATTCACCGATCAGTTCCACCACCCCTTCGGTTCGTGCGCCGACTTCGCGGCGCAGCACGAAGTTTTCACGCGCGAGGCGTGATCGCTCATGACAGCGCTGAATGGCGTTGATCAGCTGCGGCAGCCGAAACGGCTTGAGGAGGAAATCGGAAGCCCCGGCGCGCAATGCATGGATCGCAGTATCCAGATCCGCATAGGCCGTGATCAAGATGACGTCACCGACGAACCCCTTGTCACGCAGTTCGCCAAGCCATTCGACGCCCGTTTTGTCGGGCAGCTTGATGTCGAGGATCAACAGGTCGAAACGGAATCGTCGCATCAGGCGTTCTGCGGCGGCGACACTCTCCACCGCCTCGATATGTGCGCAGCGGGAAGAAAGCGAGCGCGTCAGAAAGCTTCGCATTCCGGCTTCGTCATCGACGACGAGGATCGAGCTGCGTGGCCAAGCCAACGGCTCGGCGTTTTCCTCCATCATGGTGCCCATTGAGGTCTCCTGTGGGACAAGTTGTCTCGTCTTTCTTTCATATTTGGGTCAAATTGTCTCAGCGTATGCGCAGTTTGTCAGCTCAAATTTTTTGAATTCATTGAAAAACAAGTGGTTAGGATTTGTGGCTTGCCTTTTGCTTGAGAAGGCCTCACCAGAGTGTTTCTGGGTGAAAAAAGAAGAGGAGGTCGATTCATGCAACTTACGCGGCGTCAGTTCTTCAAGGTATGCGCCGCTGGCATGGGGGGGTCGAGCATTGCCCTGATGGGCTTCTCGCCCGCACCCGCGCTGGCAGAGGTGCGTGCCTTCAAGCTCGCGCGTGCCACGGAAACGCGCAACATGTGCCCCTATTGCTCGGTAAGCTGCGGGGTGTTGATCTACACCGTGGGTGACAAGGCGAAAAACGCCAAACCCGACATCATCCACATCGAAGGCGATCCGGACAATCCGGTCAATCGGGGAACGCTCTGCCCGAAAGGCGCTGGATTGCTCGACATGGTCAAAAGCCCGAATCGGCTCAAGTATCCGCAGGTACGGGAGCCGGGAAGCGCGGAATGGAAACGCATTTCCTGGGAGGAGGCAATCGAGCGCATTGCCAAGCACATGAAGGCCGATCGTGACGCAAGCTTCATCGAGAAAAACGAAAAAGGGATTACCGTCAATCGGTGGAATACCTTTGGATTTCTCGCGTCGTCGGCAGCGAGCAATGAGACCGGCTATCTGACCCACAAGGTCTTACGCGCCCTCGGCTGCGTTGCGTTCGAAACCCAGGCCCGCATCTGACACTCGCCCACGGTGACCAGTCTGGCCCCGACATTTGGGCGCGGTGCGATGACCAACCACTGGGTGGACATCAAGAATGCCGATCTCATCATCGTCATGGGAGGAAATGCCGCAGAGGCACACCCCTGTGGCTTCAAATGGGTGGTCGAGGCGAAGAAGGAACGCAAGGCCAAGCTTGTCGTCTGTGACCCACGCTTTACCCGCTCGGCGGCTGTGGCGGATTTCTATGCGCCCTTGCGACCGGGAAGCGATATAGCCTTCCTGGGAGGGGTGATCAATTATTTGCTCACCCACGACAAGATTCATCATGAATACGTCAAGCACTACACCAATGCGAGTTTCTTGATTAACCCCGACTACAAATTCGAGGAGGGTCTTTTTTCTGGCTACAACCCGGAAAAGCGCAGCTACGACAGGACGACTTGGAGCTATCAGCTGGACAAGGACGGCTATGTCAAAGTCGACGAAACCTTGAGTGATCCCCATTGTGTCTTTCAGCTGATGAAAACGCACTTCTCCCGCTACACGCCGGAGATGGTGGCTCAGGTCTGTGGCACTCCGAAGGAGGCGTTTCTCAAGGTCTGTGAGTGGATCGCTGAAACCGCGGCACCCGACAAGACCATGACCATCTTGTATGCGCTTGGCTGGACAGAGCACTCGAAGGGCTCTCAGATCATCCGTACGATGGCGATGATCCAGCTCTTGCTCGGCAATATCGGCATGGCCGGTGGAGGCGTCAATGCGCTGCGGGGGCACGCCAATGTCCAGGGCATCACCGACATGAACCTTTTCGGTGCGACTTTACCCGGGTATCTTTCGGCGCCAACCGATGCTGACATAGACCGCAAAACATATTTGGAGAAGCGCACGCCGAAGGCTCTGCGGCCGAATCAGATGAACTTCCCGCAGAACTTCCCGAAGTGGTTTACCAGCCTACAAAAAGCGTTCTATGGCGATCACGCCAAGCCGGAGAACGATTTTTGCTACGACTGGCTGCCGAAAATCGATGGCGCCTATGACACGATGGCCATTTTCGAGCGCATGCATCAAGGAAAGATGACCGGCTTCGTATGTCAAGGATATAATCCTTTGGCATCAATCCCGAACAAGCGCAAGGTGGCAGATGCGCTCGCCAAGCTCAAATATCTGGTCATCATCGACCCGCTTGCCACCGATACTTCCGAGTTTTGGAAGCCGCATGGCGAGTATAACGAAGTCGATCCGGCAAAGATTCAGACGGAAGTCTTCCGCTTGCCTTGTGCCTTGTTTGCCGAGGAATCGGGATCATTCACCAATTCGGGACGTGTGATCCAATGGCATTGGAAAGCGGCTGACCCTCCTGGCGAGGCTAAGAGCGATATCGAGATCATCGCTGCGCTCTATCTGAAGCTCAAGGCGATGTATGCCAAGGAAGGCGGGGTATTCCCAGAGGCGCTGATGGGCATTACCTGGCCCTATCGGATACCTCACAAACCTTCGCCCGAAGAGCTTCTGATGGAAATCAACGGCAAGGCGCTCGCGGACTTGACCGATCCGAAGGATCCTACCAAGGTGTTGGTCAAGGCCGGCGAACAACTGCCCAATTTCGCGGTACTACGCGACGATGGTACGACGGCGTGTGGGAACTGGATCTATGCGGGATGTTGGCCGCAGGCAGGGAATCTGACCGCACGGCGCGACAACTCGGATCCCTCCGGCTTGGGGCAGACGCCGAATTGGGGCTTTGCGTGGCCAGCCAATCGCCGCATCATCTACAACCGCGCAAGCTGCGATCCAAGCGGCAAGCCCTGGGATCCCAGTCGGGCCGTGATTCGCTGGTCGGGAGGCAGATGGGGCGGCAATGATGTTCCCGACATGCGTCCGGACGCTGCACCCGAGGAAGGGGTAGGGCCGTTCATCATGAACCCCGAAGGTGTGGCACGGCTTTTTGCGCCAGCGATGGTCGATGGACCTTTCCCAGAGCACTACGAGCCGTTTGAAACCCCACTTGACGCCAATCCCTTCCATCCCAACAACCCGCTGGCCAAGAGCAACCCCGCCGCGCGGGTGTATAAGGGCGACATGGAGGTCTTTGGCACGGCCAAGGACTTTCCCTATGTCGCCACCACCTATCGCTTGGTCGAGCATTTCCATTACTGGACCAAGCATGCGCGCGCGAATGCCGTGGTACAGCCAGAGCAGTTCGTCGAAATCGACGAGGTCTTGGCCAAGGAGAAAGGAATCAAGAATGGGGACCGCGTCAAGATTCGTAGCATGCGCGGCCAAATCAAGGCCGTTGCGGTGGTTACCAAGCGTATTCGCCCTCTCGATGTCGGAGGGAAGAAAGTGCATGTGATAGGGCTGCCCACGCACTGGGGATTCAAAGGCGTGGTCAAACCGGGCTACATCGTCAATACGCTAACGCCTTATGTCGGTGATGCGAATTCGCATACACCGGAATTCAAGGCATTCCTGGTCAACATCGAGAAGGCGTAAGGAGTCTCGTCATGGCACTGCAAAGCTTGGATATCACCCGCCGCTCGGCGACGACGACGCCTGCACCCGCCCTCAGGCAGACGACCGAGGTCGCGAAATTGATCGACGTGTCTGCCTGCATCGGCTGTAAGGCCTGCCAGGTGGCTTGCATGGAATGGAACGACATCCGAGATGAAGTAGGAAACTGTGTCGGCGTCTATGACAACCCCGTGGATCTCAGCGCCAAGTCTTGGACGGTGATGCGATTCGCCGAAGTCGAGGAGGGAGGGCGCCTGCAATGGCTGATTCGTAAAGACGGCTGCATGCACTGTGCAGATCCAGGGTGTCTGAAGGCTTGTCCGTCGCCAGGGGCCATCATTCAATATGCAAATGGCATTGTCGACTTCCAGCAAGAAAATTGCATCGGATGTGGCTACTGCATCACGGGCTGTCCCTTCAATATCCCGCGCATCGCCAAGGAAGACGGCAAAGCCTATAAGTGCACGCTGTGTTCCGATCGGGTAGCGGTTGGCCAGGCGCCCGCCTGTGTCAAATCTTGCCCGACAGGCGCCCTGCAATTCGGCTCCAAGGAACAAATGAAGGACTATGCCGACAAGCGCATCAAGGATCTCAAAATGCGCGGTTTCGAAAAAGCGGGACTCTACGATCCGCCAGGCGTCGGTGGCACACATGTCATGTATGTCTTGCACCATGCTGACCGCCCTGAGCTCTATAGCGGGTTACCCCCGGATCCCTCGATCAGTCCTTTGGTTTCGCTGTGGAAAGGCTTCGCCAAGCCACTCGCCACGGTCGCCATGGCGGCCGTAGCGCTGGGCAGCTTGTTCCACTATGTCATCAAAGGCCCCAATGAAGTGAGCAAAAAGCTCGAAGATGAGCTCGAAAAGGAGGAGAGCACATGATTCGCGATCCGAAGGACCTTGTTCGTTATACTCCGGCAGAACGCGCCAATCACTGGGTCGTCGGCATCTGCTTCATCCTACTGGCGCTGTCAGGGCTCGCCTTCTTTCACCCGGCCTACTGGCCGCTCACTCAGCTCTTTGGCGGGCCCGTATGGGCGCGCATTCTGCACCCGTTCATCGGCGTGCTTATGGCGGTGTCGTTCTTGGCCTTATTCCTGCGCTTCAAAGACCTCAATCGCATCACAGAGGTGGACAAGAAGTGGTTGCGGCGCATTGGAGAGATGGTCGAGGGCAATGATCACGACATGCCGGAGCAGGGCAAATACAATGGTGGTCAGAAACTTTTGTTTTGGCTACTTGCCATTTGCATGCTATTGCTGACGCTTTCTGGCATCGTGATGTGGCGTGCGTACTTCGAATTCCCGATTTTGCTCGTGCGCCTTGCGGTCGTGATCCATGCCGCGACTGCGGCCGTAATGATCGGCCTCATCTTCGTGCATGTTTATGCGGCGATCTGGGTCAAGGGAACGATACGCGCCATGTGGTATGGCACAGTGACGCGTGCGTGGGCCAAACAGCACCACCGCGCATGGTATCGAGAAATGACAGGCAAATCGTGATCGTCCTCCTGTTGCGGGTGCATGGGTGCACCCGCTTTTTTCTTTTTTTGAGATGAATTTTTCGATGTCGGCTGGTGAAGTCCCTGCGAGCGGAGCCGCACCAAAGATCCTGATCGCTCCGACAGATGTCTTTACGCGCCGTGCGGCGCGTCTTTACGAGCTCGCGCAAGGTCATGCGCTTGGGGATTGGCTCACTTTCCTCGGCGCTCTTGCAGACGCGCAGCAGCGGTGTTTGCAAAAAGCCCCTGCGCCTACGTTGCCTTCGTCGGCGCAACTCGCACGGTCAAAGGAATATCGCATGCCGCCCCTCCTCGCGCAATCTTTGCCGAGAGATCCTCTTTGGCGGGCCATCTTCCGCTGTTTGGCGGAGAATCTCATGCCCATTGCACCACAGGCTTTGCGAGAAGCCCTGGTGCCTCTCGGAACGAACGCAGACAGGCTCGAAGCGATCGCTGAGCGAGTCTTGCATACCGACTTGGGGGGCGAGGATGCGCTGCTGCAGCCTATCATTGCTTCTGCCTTGGAGGTCTATTGGACGAGCATGGCGCAAAGCCTCGCCATTACGGCTATCACCCCTCTCGATGTAGGCAGCGTCTGTCCTTGTTGTGGATTCTTGCCCGTAGCGGCTGTCCTCAAGAGCGTCGCTGACTTCGCCAACCTACGCTATTTGCATTGCCCCTTATGCAATTGCGAATGGCATTTCGTGCGCGCCAAGTGTGTCAGTTGTGGGAGCGAAGAGCACGTCAGCTACCGTTTTCTCGAGGATGAAGCAGGCTGTCGTCGCGATGATGTGCGCGCGGAAGCCTGCGATGCCTGTAAAGGATATTTGAAGGTCATAAATCTGGAAAAAAGCGGTGGGGATCCGGTGGCCGACGATTTGGCGACGCTCACGCTCGACTTGTTGATGGATCAGGAGGGCTACGGCCGTATCGGCCCAAATCTGCTCTACATACCGGGTAACGCATAGAATGCTGCGTCTTCGTTTCTGCCCCGTGCGGGTGAAACCATGAATCCGCTTGCTCGCATTCCTGCGGTTGACCGTTTGCTTTCCGATCCACGCGCCGCTGCCTGGATCGCGGCGCATGGGCGTGCCGTGATCGCCGATTGCGTGCGCCAGGCGCTCGCCGAAGCACGAGCGATGATTCGGGCGGGCGCGCCGGTCCTCGAAGAGGCGGCGCTGTGGGGAAAAATCGAAGAGAAGGTGGTTGCCGCGACGAGCCCAAGGCTTAGGCCCGTCTTCAATCTAACGGGCACGGTGTTGCACACCAATCTGGGCCGCGCGCCGTTGCCGGAAGAAGCGATAGTCGCTTTGACGACGGCAGCCCGCCAGCCTTGCGCGCTCGAATATGATCTTGCGCGAGGGATGCGCGGCGATCGCGATGACATCATCGAAGACCTGCTCGTTGGGATCACGGGCGCCGAGGCAGCGACCGTCGTCAACAACAACGCGGCCGCGGTGTTTTTGTTGCTCAACACCCTGGCGCAGAGAAAGGAAGTGGTGGTTTCTCGCGGCGAGCTCGTCGAGATCGGGGGCTCTTTTCGCATTCCCGAGATCATGCGCCGTGCGGGCGCCAAGCTCGTCGAAGTCGGCACGACCAACCGGACGCACCGGCACGACTTTGCGGCGGCGATCGGTGCGAAGACCGCCCTGATCATGAAGGTGCATACCAGCAACTACGCGATCGTGGGCTTCACGCACGCGGTGCCGGAACGCGAACTCGCTGAACTTGCGCATGAAAAGGGGATTCCCTTCGTGGTCGATCTCGGCTCGGGGACGCTCGTCGATTTGGAGCCATGGGGGCTTGCACATGAGCCGACGCCGCAGGAATCCTTGAGCGCGGGTGCGGATCTCGTCAGCTTTTCGGCCGACAAGCTCCTCGGCGGCCCGCAAGCGGGATTGCTCGTCGGCAGACGCGAACTGATCGCGAAGATCAAGAAAAACCCCCTCAAGCGGGCCTTGCGCGTGGGGAAGCTCACGCTTGCGGCATTGGAGGCCGTCTTGCGCCTGTATCAGAACCCCGACCGCCTCGCAGATCGCTTGACGACGTTGCGCTTGCTCGTCCGAACGCAAGGCGAAATCGAAGGCCGCGCGCGGCATTTGCTGCCTTTCGTGCGTGCGGCGCTCGCGGCATGGCCGGTGACCATAGAGGTGACATCGCTTTTCTCTCAGATCGGGTCCGGGGCGCTGCCCATCGAACGCTTGCCCTCGGCTGGTTTGGCGATACGCCCCACGGGCAAGGCGCGGGCGCCGCTCTTGCGCCTCGAAAAGGCGTTGCATGCGTTGCCGACGCCGGTCATCGGCAGGATCGAAGCGCAGACGATGCTTTGGGATTTACGCTGTCTCGAAGAGCGCGATGAAGCGCCGTTTCTCGCCAATTTGCGTACCTTGTCATGATCATCGGCACGGCAGGTCACATCGATCACGGCAAAACGACCCTGGTGAAAGCGCTCACCGGCGTCGACTGCGACCGACTGCCGGAGGAAAAAGCGCGTGGAATGACGCTCGATCTCGGCTATGCCTATGTGGAAACCACGAATGGCCAGGTGCTGGGCTTTGTCGATGTCCCAGGGCATGAGCGCCTCGTGCATAACATGCTCGCAGGCGCCACGGGAATCGATTTCGTGCTTTTGGTCGTCGCCGCCGATGACGGTGTGATGCCCCAGACACGGGAGCACCTCGAGCTTTTGCGTCTGTTGGGACTTGCGCGTGGCGCCGTGGCGCTCACCAAGTGCGACGCCGTCGAGCGAGGGCGTATCGAGGAGGCGGAACAAGAGGTGCGCATGGCGCTTGTGCGCACGCCCTGGGAGGCGGCGCCGATTTTTCGCACCTCGAGCAAAACGGGCGAAGGCATCGCCGAGCTCCGCGCACATCTCGTCGCAGAAGCGCAACAGTTGTCGCCGCGTTCCTTGGAAGGAGGATTCCGCCTCGCCATCGACCGCGTCTTTACGCTCATGGGGACGGGGACGGTCGTGACCGGCACCGCGCACGCCGGGATGATCAGAGCGGGGGAAGTGGTGGCTCTCTTGCCCAGCCAGACGACGACGCGCATCAAGAGCCTGCGCGCGCAGGATCGTCCTGCTGAGGAAGGGCGAGCAGGAGAACGCATCGCCTTGGCGCTGGCAGGCGTCGAAAAGCATGAGATCGAGCGCGGCATGTGGCTGGTGACGCCGATGCTTGCGCATGTGCTAGACCGTTTTCACGCCGAGATCACCCCTGCGAAGGAGGCGAAGCCGCTGAGGCACCTGCAAGCCGTGCATGTCCATTTGGGAACGGCCGACATCACGGGACGTGTGGCCTTGCTCGATCGCGAGGATGCTCTCGCGGAAGGCGAGTCGGCATTCGTCGAAATCTTGCTCGATCGGCCGACGCATGCGCTTTATGGCGACCGTTTCGTGCTGCGCGATGCGAGCGCCCAATCCACGCTGGCGGGCGGCCGTGTTCTCGAGGTGTTTCCACCGAGGCGGCGCAAGCGGTCGCCGGCGCATCTGTCCAGATTGGCGCAGCTCGCTACGGGTGATTTGATGGAAAGCTTGCGCCATGGCGCATTGACTTCCTCGGCGGGCGTCGATCTCTCGGCGCTTGCCCTGTCTTGGAACGTCCCACGTCAGCGGCTTCTCGACATGGCCAAAAGGGCAGGGCTTTGGGTCTGTGAGGGCAGTGAGGCGTGTATTGCCTTTGACGCACATAAGTGGTGGCAATGGGCAGATGATCTTTGTGAGGCGCTGCGCGCCGAGCACGCACGCTCACCCGACAGCCTCGGCGTAACCCGCGAGCGGCTCAAGCGCATGTGTGCGCCCTCCCTGTCGCTAAGCGCGTTTGTGCAGCTCGTCGAGCAATTGTTGGCTGCGGGACGCATCGCGCAGACGCAAGCGTTTCTTCATCTGCCCGAGCATAGCATTGAGATCAGCGCGGCAGATGAAGCGCTCTTCGCCACGCTCAAACCACTTCTCGCGACGGTTCCTTTCAACCCACCGAGGGTGCGGGAGGTCGCGCGCGCGAGCGGCCTGCCGGAGGATCGCGTGCGGCAGCTCTTCCGCCGTATGGCGCGCGCGGGACGCCTGTTTTGCGTGGCCCATGATCATTATTTTCTCAACGAGGCCGTCGCGAGGCTGGCTGAAATCGCCGCCAGGGTCTGTGAAGAGAAGGGGGCAATCCGGGCTGCGGAATTCCGTGACCAGATATTCGCCGATGGTCGCGGCGGGCGCAAGGTGGCGATACACATTCTCGAATTCTTCGACCGTATGGGCTACACTCGCCGCGTCAAAGACGAACATCGTCTGCGTGCGGGTGCAAAGTGGCTTGCGCAATGAAAGGAAGAGAACGTTCCCCGGTGGGATGGCCGGTCTTCAAAACCGGCAGGGGCTGCCATGCAGTCCCGGGTAGGTTCGACTCCTACTCTCTTCCGCCACGGGCTTGTTAGACATGGCGACCAACGAAGATGCGTTTTTTTGCCCTATTCCCGAAGGGCTGCTTTACGATCCAGAATATGACATGTGGGTTGCCTTGGAGAATGAGGAAGTCATCATCGGCGCCACGCCCTATGGCGTCCATCTCGCTGGCGAGGTGATCGGATTTACCGCAAAGCCTCGTGGCGCGGAGGTGATGCGGGGCAGAAGTCTCGGCGTAATCGAATGCGCAAAGACGATTCTCGCCGTGCATGCTCCCGTGAGTTTTCGCCTGCAGCAAGGAAACGAGTTTTTGGAAGAGAACCCCCGTGCGCTCAATCGTGATCCCTATGCGGCCTGGATGGTCAGAGGGCGCCCTTTGAACTGGGAGGGCGAACGGGCGCGTCTCGTCGATTCCAGCACCTATCGTGCTCATGTCCTCCGCCATGCGCCTCATGCGGAGATACCTCTATGAAGAATAAATTGGCCATATTGCTTTGGCGCGCGACCGGCGATCATCCTGCCCTCTGCGCGACGCCCTTCGTCCATGCAGCCGCCGCAGCGGCGTTCGACGCCGAGGTCGAGATCCATTTTGCAGGGCCCACTGTCCGCTTGCTCGTGGCAGGAGAGGCAGAAAAGCTCAAACCTTGGCCGGACTCCGAGCTTTCGCTCTACGCGCTGATGCGTCAAGCCGCGAATCTGGACGTCAAATTCTATGCATGTGCGATGGCGATGAAATCGCTCTTGTCGCCCGATGAGCGATTGATACCAGAATATCAGGGGCCGGCAGCGGCGGGTGTTTTCGTGCAGCGTACGCTCGATCCGGCATGGGCGACGCTGGTCTATTGAAAAAATGAAATCATGATGATCAGAAAATGGCCGCAAGGCGTGTTGCTCGTGTTCTTGTGGGTCGCGGCGGGAACGCAGGCATTTTCCCTGCCGGACATATCCGCGCGGGAGGCCAGCGGAGGCTTGAAGGAAGCGCTTACCCAAGGAACGCTCAGGGCCGTGAATTTGCTTGGGCGAACGGACGGTTTTCTCGCCCATGAAAGGGTCAAGATCATGCTTCCCCCTGGCTTGCGAGAAGCCGAGGGGCTGCTCCGCGGCATGGGCCTGGGCCGCCAGGTCGATGAACTCCAGGTGTCCATGAACCGGGCTGCGGAAGCAGCCGTGCCGGAGGCCAGAGCGCTGCTGATGAAAGCCATCCAGGAAATGACGGTCGATGATGCGAGGACGATATTGATGGGCGGCGAGGATGCCGGCGCCCAATATTTCAAGCGTCAAACCAAAGACCAGCTGCTGCAAAGATTCCTTCCCCTCGTCCGGCGCGCCATGGAAAAGGTCAGACTTGCGCAAACGTATGAGAGATTTGCCGCGAAGGCGGCCACCCTTGGGCTGATCAAGGAAAAAGACGCACAACTCGACGCCTATATCGCCGAGAAAACCCTCGAGGGGTTATATCGCATGATTGCCGAGGAAGAGCGCGCCATCCGCCAAGATCCCGCGGGTGCAAGCGGGAAAATGGCGCGTCGTGTATTCGGATTGCTCCGCTGAAAACATACCGATGAAGGGTTTGAATCCGCCCCAGTGCGAGGCCGTGCGGTATGTCGCCGGCCCTTTGTTGGTCCTTGCCGGCGCTGGTTCCGGCAAGACGCGCGTGATCGCCGAAAAGATCGCTTATCTCGTCGAGACCCAGCGCGTCGCCCCTCGACAACTCGTCGCCATCACGTTCACCAACAAAGCCGCACACGAAATGCGTGAGCGCGTCGAGAGAAGATTGGGCGCCGCCGCGCAAGACATGTTCATCGGCACCTTTCATGCTCTGGGCGCAGCCTTTCTGCGCCAAGAAGCTTTTGCGGCAGGAATGAGACCGAGCTTTTCCATTTTGGACGCCCACGACAGCCTCGCGCTTTTTTCCGAGCTGCTGCGAGACAATGACAAAGTCAAGCTACGGCGCGTGCAGGCACACATTTCACGCTGGAAAAACGCACTCATCGAACCGCACGAAGTGATCCCTCGCGACGACGAAGAGGTCTATGCAGCCAGCGCGTTCGCTCGTTATGAGCAAGCACTACGCGCCTATCATGCCGTCGATTTCGATGATCTGATCCGCTTGCCAGCGTTGTTGTTGAGCAAAGACGAGTTGCTTGCCGCGCGTTGGCAGGCGCGCATACGCCATCTATTGATCGACGAATATCAAGACACCAACCGCTGCCAGAACCATTTGTTGCGCTTGCTCGTCGGCCGAGAAGCCTGCTTTACTGCGGTGGGCGACGACGACCAGTCGATTTATGCCTGGCGCGGCGCCGAAATCGACAACATCCGACGGCTTGCCGAAGATTATCCCCACCTTCATGTCGTCAAGCTCGAGCAGAACTATCGTTCGAGCGGCCGGATTCTCGCCGCAGCCAATGCCCTGATCCGCCACAATCCAAAAATCTATGACAAGAAGCTCTGGTCGGAGAAAGGCGAAGGCGCCCCCGTCTTGGTGAAAGCATGTGAGGATGAGGCGCATGAGGCGGAATGGGTGGTGAGAAAGCTGCTTGCGCACAAATACGGGTATCGTGGCCGCTTTTCGGATTATGCGATCCTGTATCGGAGCAACTATCAAGCGCGAGTATTCGAGCAGGCGCTGCGCGCCCAGCGTGTGCCGTATCGGCTTTTCGGCGGCCAATCCTTTTTCGAAAAGAGCGAGATCAAGGACATCATGGCCTATTTGCGCCTATTGTCCAACGAAAACGACGATCCTGCCTTCATACGCGCCGCCACGACGCCCCGTCGGGGCATTGGCGCCAATACGCTCGAGGCGCTTGCACGCGCTGCGAGCCTTCGTCATCTCGCCTTGTTGCCCACCGTCGCTCGGGCTACGGTGGGTGAGGAAGCGCCTGCCGCTGGCTGGGCGGCCTTGCGCGAGTTTGGCGCCTTCATTCGCCGTTTCGCTGACGAATGCCGGCGCGTGCCTGCCGGCGAGGCCTATGAACGGCTTCTGAGCGCGATCGGCTACCGCCAATGGCTGCAGCAGACTCATGAGCGACGGGAGGCCGAAACGCGGCTCGCCCACCTCGATGCGTTTGGTCATTGGCTGGCCGAGAAAGGCGAGGAGGAAGGCAAAAACTTGCTCGAGCTCGCTCAAAGCATTGCGCTGGCGTCGATGCTCGAACCCCATGGCAAAGAAAGCGATGCTGTCTGTCTGGCGACGCTGCATGCCGCCAAGGGATTGGAATTCCCGCATGTGTTTCTGGTGGGCGTCGAAGAGGGCGTCTTGCCACACCGCGAATCGATTGACAGCGGCATGATCGAGGAAGAGCGACGGCTCATGTATGTCGGCATCACGCGGGCGCGAGAGAGCCTGACGGTGAGCTGGCGACGCAATCGTCGACAGGGTAAAGAGCGCGTTGCTCAAGAGCCTTCGCGCTTTATCGCCGAAATGGGGCTCGCGCCGGAGTCGGAAGGCGCCGAAGTCGCCTCGAGGGAAAAAGCGAGCGCACACATTGCCGCCCTTAGGGCCGTATTGCGGAAATCGCCGCCAGGCGCGCTTGCCTGATGCGCTCAGGGATTTGTTGCGGGTCTTCGCAGGCGGCGACGATCGCGCGGGCGTCGACGTGGCGAACGGCAGCCGCGAGCGCGCGCCATTGCGCGGCCGCGGGGTAGGGCTGGTCTTCGTGCCCGAGCCGGCCCCGCCAGTCGGCTTCGCAGGCGCCAAGGATTTGCTCGAAGCGCTGCGGGCGGCGCAAGGCGTCGCACCGCTCGAGGAGCGCGAGTTTCGTGGCGGGTCGCAGCTCGGCGACCTTGTGGATTTCACCGTGATAAAGGGCGACCGCCAAAGCGATTGCGCGGCATTCGGCTGGGACCCGCAGCCGCGCGCACAGCGGTTGGATCAGCTCCGCGCTTCTTGCTTCGTGACCGACATGGCGAGGCAGGATCTCGGCCGGCGTGAGCCCCTTGCCAAGATCATGAGTCAGCGCGGCAAAGCGGGCGGCCAGCGGGAGACCGAGACGCGCGGCCATGTCGATGACCATCATCGTATGCACGCCCGTATCGATTTCGGGGTGGAAATCGGCCCGCTGCGGGACTCCCCAGAGGCGGTCGAGCTCCGGCAAGAGTCTTGCCAGGGCGTCGCATGCGCGTAGGACCTCGAACATGCGCGAGGGCTTCGCCTCCATCAGGCCACGAGACAGCTCTTGCCAGACGCGTTCAGGCGTCAGATGATCGAGTTCGCCGCTTGCGGCGAGCGCCTTCGCCAACGCCAGCGTCTCGGCGGCCACCGAGAAATCGGGCAGACGCGCAGCAAAGCGCGCAAGCCGCAGGATACGCAGCGGGTCTTCGGCAAACGCAGGGGAGACATGGCGCAGGATTTTGTTTTCGAGGTCACGCTGGCCGCCATAGGGATCGATGAGTCGCCCTTCTTCATCCTTGGCGATGGCGTTGATGGTCAGATCGCGCCGCGCCAGATCCTCTTCGAGGGTGACCGTCGGGGAGGCATAGAAAACGAAGCCGTGGTAGCCATGCCCTTGTTTGCGTTCGGTGCGCGCCAACGCATACTCTTCGCGCGTTTCGGGGTGCAGGAAAACCGGGAAATCCCGCCCTACGGGGAGGAATCCTTTGGCCAGCATTTCCTCGGGGGTGGCGCCGACGACGACCCAGTCGCGATCCGCGACGGGGCGGCCCAAGAGCTCGTCGCGCACGGCACCGCCCACGCAGTAGATCTTCATGGCGCCTGACGACGGCGAAAGACGAGGTCCCACACGCCATGGCCGAGACGTAGGCCGCGTTGCTCGAATTTCGTCGGCGGCCGCGAAGCGGGACGAGGCGCAAAGGCGTGCGCGGTGTTCTCGAGCAAAGGCTCGGCGGAGAGCGTCGCGAGCATCTGATGGGCGTAGTCTTCCCAATCGGTGACGCAGTGGAGATAGCCACCGGGCATCAAGCGCAAGGCGAGCGCATGCACGAAGGGTGCTTGCATCAGCCGGCGCTTGTGGTGGCGTTTCTTCGGCCAAGGGTCGGGGAAAAAGACGTGGATGCCGGAAAGCGAAGCCAAGGGGATCATGTCGCGGACTACCTCGACGGCGTCGTGCTGGATGATGCGCACGTTGGTGAGCTGGCGCAGCGCGATTTCTTTGAGCAGATTGCCGATGCCGGGCGTATGCACTTCGATGCCGAGGTAATCGTATTCGGGGTGTTGCGCGGCGATCTCGGCCGTCGTCTCGCCCATGCCGAAGCCGATTTCGAGGATCACTGGTGCACTGCGCCCAAAGACGGACGCCCATTCGAGCGGCGCACGGGTGTAAGGAATGCCCCAGCGCGGCATGTCCTCTTCGTAGTGACGGCGCTGCGCATTGGAGAGGCGCCCTCCACGGACGACGAAACTGCGAATCGGCTGCTGGGAAAAACGGCTTTCGCTCATGGCTGCACCCATTCCCGTTTGCGGCGCGCCAGATCGTATCGCTCGCTCATCAGCGCTTGCGGCAAGGTCGCGCAGGCGTCACGTCTGAGCTCGGCAGTGAGGTCGAGCTGGGAGGCGAGATTGAGCACGGTCGCCAAGGCGGCGTGCGAGGCGGTGTCGGCGCCGAAATGATAGCGGGAGAGCATGGCGGCGGCGGCGGTGATTTCCTGGCTTTCGCGCGCCTGCCAATCTGCCCAGGCCTCGACGGCGGCGACATCGCCGATTTCGGCGCAGGCGCGCGCGAGCAATTTGGCGGCGTGGGCAATGCCCCAAATCCTTTGCGCAGCCAGCACCTCGGGCGCTTCAAAAGCGTAGCCCCACCGCACCGTTTGCGCATGAGCGGGCAAGCAGACGAACGCAGCGCAAAACGCAAGCAAAAGCGGGCGCAATGACACGAGATCAGGAACCCACGAGGCCGGTCATCGGCGATGAGGGAGAGGCGGAATAGAACTTCTTCGGCATGCGGCCGGCGAGAAAGGCTTCGCGTCCTGCTTCCACGGCTTTTCGCATTGCACTCGCCATGAGTACCGGGTCCTTGGCTTGGGCGATCGCGGTATTCATCAATACGCCATCACAGCCGAGCTCCATGGCGATGGCGGCGTCTGAAGCCGTGCCGACGCCCGCGTCGACGAGCACGGGCACGCGTGCGCGCTCGATGATCAAGCGCAGATTCCAAGGGTTCAAAATGCCCATGCCGGAACCGATCAGCGAGGCCAGCGGCATCACCGCGACGCAGCCGATCTCTTCGAGGCGTTTCGCCTGGATCGGATCGTCCGAGCAATAGACCATGACAGAAAACCCTTCCTTGACCAGGATTTCTGCGGCCCGCAAGGTTTCCGGCATGTTCGGGTACAAGGTCTCTGGGTCTCCCAGCACCTCGAGTTTGACCAGGCTGTGTCCGTCGAGCAGTTCGCGCGCCAAGCGCAGCGTGCGGACGGCGTCTTCGGCGGTGAAGCAGCCGGCCGAATTCGGCAAGATCGTGTATTGCGAAGGGGGGAGCACTTCCAGCAAAGAAGGCTGGTTGGGGTCTTGGCCGAGGTTGGTGCGACGGATGGCGACGGTCACGATCTCCGCGCCGGAGGCTTCGACGGCGCGGCGCGTTTCTTCGAAGTCCTTGTATTTGCCCGTGCCCACCAAGAGACGTGAACGATAGGCGCGGCCTGAGATGATCAAGGGGTCAAGGTTTTCCATGAGAGTCCTTCTTTAGCCGCCGCCCACGGCGATGACGATTTCCAATTCGTCGCCGCTGGCGAGCAGCGTCGTTGCATGTTCACTTTTGGGCACGATCTCGCCGTTTTTTTCCACGGCCACGCGTTTGCCGGCGAGTCCTTCGCGCGCCAACAGGTCCGCGATCGAAAGGGGAGCGGAAAATTCTCGAGGCTGCCCATTGAGTAGGATGGCGATCATGGATAAAATTTTACTGGCAAACCATCCGCGGCTGCTTTTCGTCACGCCGCAGCGCAAGAAACGATGATGCGTCGCGACGACGGCCAGGTGAAAGGTGCGTCAGGCAAGCAACCATCCAATCGCTTGGGCGAGACGAACCGCAGCGCCGCAGAGGGCCGCCGTCGCAGCATTTCCACCAGGGCGGGCGTCGTATAACGGCTATTACCCTGGCTTCCCAAGCCAGTGACGTGGGTTCGACTCCCATCGCCCGCTCCACTCCCCGATGCCTTCCTTTGCTTCGCGTCTGATTGCATGGCATCGCCGGCATGGACGGCACGACCTGCCATGGCAAGGTACGCGTGACCCTTATCGCGTGTGGCTGTCCGAGATCATGCTGCAGCAGACGCAAGTGGCGACGGTGATTCCTTACTACCACCGTTTCCTCGCAAATTTTCCCGACATCTGGACATTGGCGGCCGCGGATCTCGAGGCGGTGCTCACTGTCTGGAGTGGCCTCGGCTATTACGCCCGCGCACGACATCTCCACCGCTGCGCACGAGAGATCGTCGCCCATCATGGCGGACTATTTCCGCGCTGTCCGCAAGCGCTCGCGCGACTGCCGGGCATCGGCCGCTCGACGGCCAATGCGATCGCCGTCTTTTGCTTTGGTGCGCGAGCGCCGATCCTCGATGGCAATGTCAGACGCCTGCTCTGCCGGCACGCAGGTCTCGCAGGCCCTCCCGGTTCCTCTGCCTTGACTCGAAAGCTTTGGCAACTGGCCGAAACATTGTTGCCTGAGAGCGAAGTGGATACTTACATTCAGGCGCAAATGGACCTTGGCGCGATGGTGTGTCGGCGCCATCATCCCGCCTGCGAGGCTTGCCCTGTGGCCGAGGATTGCCACGCGCGGCGAATGCATCGCACGGAAGAGTTACCGGCGCCGCGCTTGCGGCGCGCCTTACCGCGGCGGCAGGTAGTCTTTCTCATCTTGCAGCAGGGGCGACATTTCCTGCTCGAAGTGCGCCCACCAACGGGCTTTTGGGGGGGCTTATGGTGTCTGCCCGAACTGCCGCCAGCCCAGGAAGTAAAAGCTTACTGTCGCCATCACCTTGGCCTGGAGGCGCGAGCAGTATGCGCGGGGCCTGCGTTTTCCCATGTCTTCACGCATTTTCGCCTCGAGGCCACAACCTTTTCCGTCGAGGTGGTGCCGGCTCAGTGTTGCGAGCCCACGCTCAAGCCGGTGGCGCGCGCAGGCGTTGCCTTTGCGCCGCTGCCGGCGCCGATCAAGAAACTGCTTAGCGCGATTCCTTGATCAAGCGGCCGTGCGTCGGCTGCACGGGCCGCGCATTCATCGGGTAAAGACGCGCAAAAATGGCGATTTGTTCAGGCGAGACCGCGATCGGCTGCTTGAGCACGAGCCAAAGCACTCCCTCGCTACAGGGAGGCGTGGTGAGCGACCCCATGTAGGTATAGTATTCGCGGCGCTCGGGTAAGAGTTTGGCGAGGTCGATGACCACGCCTGGCGGTTCGACGCCCATACCCACTTCGAGCGGCATGTAATTCCAAAGCGTCTGCACTTGGGGGTGCTCCGACCCTTTTTCCATCAACACCGCGACGATCGCGAAATCGCCTTCATAGCTTTGATGCACGAAGTGCGCGCTCATCTCGAAGGCTTTGCCTTGGATGCGTTCTTCGCTGGGGCGGTGGAAATGGATGCGCTGCAGCTCGTAAGTCTTGCCCGTGAGCGTCAGGGTGTTGCCGGAGGCGACCTCGACTTCGATCGTATGGCCGGTATCCGTGATGCGGAACTGGGTGGGTTTGTAGTCGAACTTGATCGGTTCGAGGTCGACGCGAATGGCGCCACGGATGTCGATGGGCGATTGGCGCTTGCCGCTTCCGCAGAGCGCGTATTCGGGCTTGAGTTTGCTCCAGTTTTCCGGCGCGCCGGCGCCGGCATACCCCCAGGCGATCGTAGGTGTCGCTTCGGGTTTGCCGGTCTCCCGCGGTTCGGCGGGTTTTGTGCGCTGCGCGCGTGGCCCGGAGGTCGCGAGCAAGCGCTCACGCTCGAGGCGAGAGAGCTCCGGCTTCAGTGAGGGCGTCATCTTGCCTGTGCTGGCAGAAGGCGCGGGAGTTTTGGCCTCTGCTTTGGTCAGATCGTTTTTCCCGGGCGCGGTCGCTTCATTCTTGCCTGCAGAGGAAGGGGGCGCGTTTTTGAAGGGGTCTTCGGCCTTCGATTTATCGATTTGTGGGATCTCGATGAAGCGCGGCTTACCGCTTGGGCTCGGGGTATCTGCCACTTTGCGCGGCTGCGCGGTTTTCTCTTCGCCCGCCGTCACGAGTTCTGCATGCATCGCTCTCGGCTTTCCAGCGAGCGGGGGGGCAGTCCCACAGACCGCTTGGAAGAGCTTGGCGTCGATGCCATTGGCCACGGACTGATACGCGCCATCCACCTTTTCGCTCGCCATTTGCCGGCCTTCGAGACGGTAGATGCGCTGGCGTGTGGCGAAGCGCGCATTGGCGCAATCGAAATGCTGCAGGGCCTCTACGCTCTCATAGCGAAAACGACCCTCGAAATCCAAGCGAGGTTCGTTGAAAACGAGGCGCGTCCAGGCGGTGCGCTTGCCATCCTTGGTGGGGGTGATGCGCGCAAGATCGATTTCCGCGCTCGCAGAAGCCGACGTGGTGACGAGTTGCCAATCGGCCTGCGCGGCCAGGCAGGTCCCTGCCAAGATGGCTGCCGAGAAGTGGATGACGCGTGACATGGGGTTCGCCTTCTTCTTTGTTGCTCAGCTATTTACGGCAGAAAATTGAAGCTCTTTAGCGTTTCGTGGCGGCGCTTGGACTTCCCTTTGCTTGTCATGGTTGCTTTTCGCTGGGCTTTCCAGTAGTTTCTTGCTTAATTTTTGTGGAGCTTTTTGGATGAACGCCAACGACAAAATCTTTACCTTGCCGATCCGACTCGACCCGGCGGTCTGCGCCCCCTTCCCCAACTCCAGAAAGGTTTATCTCATGGGCTCGCGTCCCGACCTCCGGGTGCCGATGCGCGAAATCGTGCAGAGCGAAACGAAGACGAGCAAGGGCACGGAGAAAAACCCACCACTCTGGGTTTATGATACCTCCGGCCCCTATACCGATCCAGCGCTCGAGATCGACCTTGGCCGTGGTCTTCCGCCCTTGCGCGAACAATGGATCGAAGAGCGGGGGGATACCGAGGTCCTGCCCCGTTTTTCTTCGTCCTATGCGCGCGAGAGGCTTGCGGATACGCAGCTTGCTGGCTTGCGCATGGCGAATGAACGCATGCCTCGGCGCGCGAAGGCGGGCATGAACGTGACCCAAATGCATTATGCGCGGCGCGGCATCATCACGCCGGAGATGGAATTCGTCGCCTTGCGGGAAAATCAGCGGCTCGAGGGGCTGAGCGAAGCATTGCGCCGCCAGCACGACGGCGAAGCATTTGGCGCCAGCATTCCGCGCGAGATCACTCCTGAGTTCGTGCGCGCCGAGCTTGCGCGCGGCCGCGCAATCATTCCTGCCAACATCAATCATCCAGAAGCCGAGCCGATGATCATCGGCCGCAACTTCCTCACCAAGATCAACTGCAACATCGGCAATAGCCCCTTGGCTTCCTCGATCCAGGAAGAAGTGGAGAAGATGGTCTGGGCGATCCGCTGGGGCGCGGATACGGTGATGGATCTCTCCACCGGCAAGAACATCCATGAAACGCGTGAGTGGATCATTCGCAATTCGCCCGTTCCCATTGGCACGGTGCCGATCTACCAGGCGCTCGAAAAGGTCGACGGGCGCGCCGAAGAGCTTTCCTGGGAAATCTTCCGCGACACCTTGATCGAGCAAGCGGAACAAGGCGTCGATTACTTCACGATCCATGCCGGCGTCTTGCTTCGCTACATTCCGCTCACGAGCCGGCGCATGACGGGGATCGTCAGCCGTGGCGGTTCGATCATGGCCAAATGGTGCCTTGCGCACCACCAGGAGAATTTCCTCTATACGCATTTCGAAGAAATCTGCGAGATCATGAAGGCCTATGACGTGGCCTTCTCGTTGGGCGACGGCCTGCGTCCCGGCTCCATTTATGACGCCAACGACGAAGCGCAACTGGCGGAACTCAAGACGCTCGGCGAGCTGACCGAAATCGCCTGGAAGCATGACGTCCAAGTGATGATCGAAGGCCCTGGGCACGTGCCGATGCAGCGCATCAAGGAAAACGTCGATATGGAACTGGCATGGTGTAAAGAGGCGCCCTTCTATACGCTCGGCCCTTTGGTGACGGACATCGCGCCGGGCTACGACCACATTGCTAGCGCAATCGGCGCCGCCATGATCGGTTGGTATGGCGCCGCCATGCTGTGCTATGTGACGCCCAAAGAGCATTTGGGATTGCCCGACAAAAACGATGTGCGGGAGGGCATCATCGCCTACAAGATCGCTGCGCATGCGGCCGACCTCGCCAAGGGGCATCCCGGGGCCCAAGCGCGCGACAATGCGCTTTCCAAGGCGCGCTTCGAATTCCGTTGGCAGGATCAATTCAACTTGGGCTTGGATCCTGAAAAGGCGCGCGCCTTTCATGACGAGACGCTGCCGCAGGAAGGCGCGAAGCTTGCGCATTTCTGTTCGATGTGCGGGCCGAAATTCTGCTCGATGAAGATCACCCAAGACATTCGCGCCGCCGCGCAGGGCATGGAGGAAAAAGCCGCGGAGTTCGTGCGCGCGGGAGGTGAGATTTATCGACTGGCATAGGCACAAAGCAGCTTTCTTGCGCGCCTATCCAACCATGGGGGACGGCGGGCGGGTTTTCGCGCGTCACGGCGACAGCATGCATGACCGAGAGGGAGGGGTCGAGTGACGCAGAGCCGGCGTTATGATCTCGTTTTCCTATGATCAATAGGCAGCGCAAGCATTTTGTGCCGATTGCATGCAGAGAGGAAGAACGATGGGTGCGCGCGAAGAAATCAGTTGGGAGGATGTCAAGCGCATGCTGGCGGAGCTCGTCGAACAAAGTAAGGAGACCGACCGGCGCATGCAGGAGACGGATCGGCGCATCGAGGCAATGCGCGCCCAGCAAGAAGAGGCATTGCGTCGGCTCGAGCGACAGCTCGGCAAGTTGGGCAACCGCCTTGGCGATTTCGTCGAGGGTCTCGTCGAACCCGCGGTGGTCAAGCTCTTTCGTGCGCGGGGCCTGCCGGTCAATCAAGTGCTGCGCCGTCTCGAGGCGGTGAATGAGTCTGGCGAGCTCATCTGCGAGGTCGATCTTCTCGTCATCGATTCCGATGTCGCGGTGGCCGTCGAATGCAAAAGCCATGCGGGCATTGAGGAGGTGCGCGAACATTTGGCGCGTCTGGACAAATTCAAAGACGCGTTTCCGCGTTTTGCCGATTTGCGCTTGCAAGGCGCCATCGCTGCGATGCATTGGACGCGGGATGCACAACGCTTTGCCTACAGTCAAGGCCTTTGGGTGCTCGCGCAGAATGGCGAAATCGTCGAGGTGAAGAACGACGCCCGTTTCACGCCTCGCTGCTGGTAGCTCACGGCGCCTCGTCGAAGAGCGAACCAGGGTCTTTTTGCCCTTTTGCAAGGGAGCGTGTTTCCAGTTCTTCCCGTTCGCGCTCGATCAGTTTGGCATGCTTGGCGAAACTCGCGTAGCAGCCGATCAGAATATGAATGAGGCCTGGCAGGCCATCAAGAAAGCCACGACGCACGAGATAAAACTTGACGAAACGCAGGAGGGGAGAACAGAAAAGCCGTATGGCCGAGCTCCGCTTGCCCTGCCGCCAGGCGGCTTCCGCCGCGAGGGTGGAATAGCGGTTCTGTTTTTCTAGATAGCGTTCGAGCGTTTCGGCCGAATCGTGCAAGAGGTCGCCGTCGAGCGTGCCGATTTCGCCAGAGACGATGACGCGCTCATGGACGGCGTCGTCGGACCAATGTGCGCGTCGGCGGTCGAAGAGGCGCACGCACCAATCGGGATAGCCTTCGCCATGCGCGAGATAACGGCCTAGGAAGCGATTGCGGCGCGCAATGCGAAAGGCTACATGTGTAGGCGCTTGCAGCGCGCGTGCAATGCTTTCGGCAAGCGCCGGGGTTACGCGTTCATCGGCGTCGAGCGAGAGCACCCAGTCGTGGGAGGCTTGTTCGGCGGCAAACTGCTTTTGCGCGCCATATCCGCGCCAATGTGTTTCGATGACCCGGCATCCTGCCGCTTTTGCGAGGGCGACCGTCTCATCCTGGCTGCCCGAATCGACGACGAGGATCTCAGCGCAGAAGTGGAGGCTTGCCAGGCATGCTGGCAGCGTTTGCGCGGCATCGCGCGTGATGATCACGGCCGAAAGGGGAAGCGTGGGCGTTGGGCGCATGGTTGGCCGCTACTATAATCGCCCAGCCTCTTATCGCCTAGGAGGAAGGAATTGTCCATTCCCGATTTCCAGAGCCTGATGCTGCCGCTTCTCCAATTCACGGCGGACGAGCGCGAACATAGCAGAAGCGAAGCAGTCGATGCCTTGGCGAAGACGTTTGCGCTCAGCGAAGAAGAGCGCGCGCTGCCCTTGTCGAGCGGGCGGGAAACTGTTTTCGCCAATCGTGTCGGCTGGGCGATCACTTATTTGAAAAAGGCTGGTTTGCTGACCTCGATGCAACGGGGGTTTTTTCGCATTTCGCCACGGGGCAAGGAGGTGCTGGCGGAAAAGCCATCCGCCTTGTCGATCAAGGATCTCATGCGTTTTCCAGAGTTTCGGGAGTTTCGCGCCGTGGCGGCGAATGCCGACGACGAAATACGCCATGATCAGGAACGGCAGGCGTATTCACCCGAAGAAATGCTCGATTCCGCCGCTCGCGCGATGCGCGCAAGGCTTGCGGAAGAACTTTTGGAGCGCATCAAGGAGTGTTCGCCCCAATTTTTCGAGCGATTGGTCATCGATTTGCTCGTCAAGATGGGATATGGCGGCTCGCCTAGGGAGGCGGCGCAGCATCTTGGCCGCAGTGGCGACGGAGGCATCGATGGCTTGATCAAGGAGGATCCGCTCGGATTCGACGTCGTCTATCTTCAGGCCAAACGCTGGCAGAACGTCGTAGGCCGCCCCGAGGTGCAACGGTTCGTGGGCGCCTTGCAGGGGCTGCGCGCCAGAAAAGGGGTGTTTTTGACGACCTCGTGGTTTACGCCAGAGGCGATCGACTATGTCAAATACATCGATCCGAAGGTCGTGCTCATCGATGGCAGGACGTTGGCGGAATTGATGATCGATCATGATGTGGGCGTGACAGTGGCGGAGGTGTTCGCCGTCAAACGCATCGACAGCGACTATTTCGAAGAAAGCTAAACGCCACGGTCTGCATCAGATGCGCATCCTGCTGGTCAAAACGAGTTCGCTTGGCGACGTCGTGCATGCCCTGCCGGTGGCAAGCGACATCCGCTGCCAGTTTCCCCACGCCGTCATCGATTGGGTCGTGGAAGAGCCTTTTGCCGACCTCGTGCGCTTGCATGCGGCCGTAGCGACGGTGATTCCCGTGGCCGTACGACGGTGGCGCCGCGCCCTGGGCCAGGCGGCGACGTGGCGCGAAATCGCCGCATATCGTCGCGCGGTGCGCCAGCCGTTGGGAGCGGAATTTGGTTACGACTATGTCATTGATTGCCAGGGGTTGGTGAAGAGCGCGCTGCTTGCCGCCTGTGCGCGCGGAAAAAAATATGGCTTTGCCGATCCGCGCGAGGGCCTCGCTGCCCTGGCCTATGACGCCGCCGTCGATGTGCCGCGTACGGCGCATGCCGTGACGCGCAATCGCCTGTTGGCCGCCGGCGTGCTCGGTTACGAGATCGCCGCGCATGAGCCGGATTACGGCTTGAGCGTGCCGCCCTGGCGCGGCGGCTGGCTGCCCAAAGGAGATTACGCCGTTTTCTTGACCTTCACGAGCCGAGCGGAAAAGGAATGGCAGGACGCGCACTGGATCGCGCTGGCAAAAACGCTCCATGAACGGGAAATGAACTGTGTGTTGCTGGGCGGCAGCCGAGCGGAACTCGAGCGCGCGCAGCGGCTCGCGACGCATCTTCCGCGAGCGACGGTGGCGCCCTGGATGCCGCTTGGGGAAGTGGCGCGGCTCTTGGCCGGCGCGCGCCTGGCGATCGGCGTCGATACGGGGCTAACCCATCTGGCCGCGGCGTTGGGGCGGCCGACGGTGGCGATCTTTTGCGCCTCGAATCCCGAGAGCACGGGGGTTTTCGCGGCAACCCCCTATCACAACCTCGGCGCGGCCGGCGCTGCGCCGTCGGTGGCCGAAGTCGCTGCCGCCGTCGATGCGCTGCTGGCGGCACGCTGAGATGGCGCGCCTCTTCTATACCTTGCTCGTGCATCTTCTGTTGCCGTTCGCGTTTGCGCATCTGTTGTGGCGCGCGCGGCGCCAGCCTGAATACCGACGAGATTGGCCTGAGCGGATGGGCGTTTATCGCGGCGTTGCCCACGACGCCCCCTTGATTTGGCTGCATGCGGTCTCGGTGGGCGAGACACGGGCGGCTCAGCCATTGCTCGCAGCATTGCGGCGCAGCTATCCGCGCCATCGTTTCCTCGTGACGCAGATGACGCCGACGGGACGCGCGATGGCTGCCAAACTGTTTGGCGAAGAGGTGGAATGCGCCTATTTGCCGTATGACCTGCCCTGGGCGATGCGACGGTTTTTGCGCCATTACCGGCCAAGCCTTGGCCTGATCCTGGAAACTGAAGTCTGGCCGAATCTCGTCGCCGAATGCGCTCGCGCGGGCGTGCCGATCCTGCTCGTCAATGCCCGCCTCTCCGAGCGCTCGCTGCAGCGATATCTGCGTTGGCCGAAACTGATACGCGAAACGATGCAGGGCTTTGCGGCAATCGGCGCACAGAGTGAGGCCGATCGCGAGCGGTTTTTACGCCTGGGCGCGCAAGAGGTCGTCGTGACGGGCAATCTCAAGTTCGACGTGGCTTGGCCGAAGGATTTGCCCGATTTTTCCGCCTTCTGTGCTGGCCGGCGCGTATTCCTCTGCGCAAGCACCCGCGCGGGCGAAGAGGAACGGATCCTGGACGCATGGCGCGCCGCACAGCCGCGTATTCCAGAGGACGTGCTCCTCGTGATGGTCCCCCGTCATCCTCAGCGTTTCGACGAAGTGGCGCGGCTGATCGAGCGCGCGGGTTTCTCTTTGCAGCGCCGCTCGCAAGGTGCGCCGATCGCCAGACACACGCAGGTCTGGCTGGGCGATAGCCTAGGAGAGCTTCCGGCCTATTATCGGGTGGCGGACGTGGCCTTCGTGGGCGGCACTCTCCTCGATCATGGCGGGCAAAACCTGATCGAGCCTTGCGCGCTGGGGGTGCCGACGTTGATCGGAACCTCGACGTTCAATTTCGCTGAGGCCGCAGCCAGCGCGCTCGCTTGCGGCGCGGTGCGTCAAATCGGCCAGGCAGCGGAACTTGTCGACGCTGCGCTCATGCTGCTTGGCGATGCGCAGGCGCGCGCCGCGATGAGCAAGGCGGGCGTGGATTTCGCCGCCCGCCACCGCGGCGCGACGGAAAAAACGCTGGCATTGGTCGCAACGCGTTTGCCCATCGAGGCTCAATGATCGCTAGCGATCGCGCCCTCTGCCCATGCGCGCGCCTCGTTGAGCGCAGAGGCGAGGTCGGCAAGGGTGAGGCCGATTTTTTCTGCAAGGGTTGCGACGATGTCCCCGCGGTCTCTTTCGGCGGCCAGGGCGAGCAGCAAATAGCGTCCCCAGGGGCCGCTGCTGTCGAGCAAGACGCTGCGTACCGCTTGGGGCAAGCGAAGACGCTCGACGATCTGCGTGATCGACTGGCCTAAGAGGCTATCGATGAGGGAGAGTAGGCCGACGAGAAACAGCTCATCGCATTCATGCTTGGCAAGCCCAAGCCGCGTGCCGATGAGCTCCAGCAGGCGTCCTCGCGTGAGCGCGATTTCGAGCAGCATCTCATCGCGAGGAGAACCTTTGCCGGTACGGAACAAACCAATCGCCAGCCAGCGATAAAGCGACTCTCTGCCCACCATCAGGATTGCTTGTTCGAGGCTCGTGATGGTGCGCTCAAGCCCGAAGACGGGAGAATTGGCGAGCGCGACGAGCTTGAGGGTCACGGCCGGATCGCGCTTGGCGACTGCGGCGATGGCGGCAATATCCGCATCCTGACGCACGAGATTGAGCATTTCGATCAGGACGATGCGGCTTTCATTGAGCGTTTCGCCTTCATCGTCAAAAGGGGCTGTCGCAAAAGGACCGCTACAATAGGCCGCGCCATGAGCATGGCAGTAGTGGCGCTCGGCCCAGCCGGGAACGCGATCGACCCAGAGGGGAGCATCCGGCCTCTGGGTGCTTAGCCGCATGAGCATCTGTTCAAAGCTCAAGAACGAGTAGGCGGAGTAATCGATCAACACGAGATCGACTTTCGCCGTCTCAGGCAAATGGACGAGGCTTTCGACGGAGACCGCGAGGCCGATGCCTTGCGTGCGCGCCGACTCGATCGCATGAAGCCAGGTTGGCAGCGTTTCTTCCCGCGGCGGCGAAAAATGAACCACGAGACGGGGCGAGGCGAGGCTGCCGAAATCCGCCGCGAGCCAATCCTGCGCAGCGAGCGTGAGAACGATCAAGCGACGCTCGGCAAACGGCTTGATGCGCGCTTCTTGACAGAGCGACAATATTTCAGCGGCGCTGGGGACGTGGTCGGCGGAGGCTTCGACCAAATAGCGATAACCCGCAAGTCGCATGCGGGCGTCGATGATCTCTTCCCGACGAAGGATTGCCTGTGGGGGAGGCGGCTTGACGGCGGCAGCGGAAGGGGGCGCAGGGGGATGGGCCGCTTCGCGGCCGAAGGGGTCGGGTGAGATCGGCATCTCTTCTGTCTTGCCGATCAAGCGCCTAAAGAGGCCGATCATTGCGTGCGCTCATTCGAGCAAGGTGTTGATGGCGGCGAGGTCTTCGGCGCCCAGGCTTCCGGCGGCTGCTTTGAGTTTGAGCTGAGACAGCAAGGTCTCGATGCGCGCTTTCGCCAATTTCTGGCGAGTGTCATAAAGCTGGCTCTGTGCGTTGAGTACGTCGATGTTGATGCGGACGCCGACTTCATAGCCGAGCTTGTTCGATTCGAGCGCGAGCTCGGAAGATTTTACGCCAGCTTCCAGCGCACGGATTTGCGCAAGGCCGGCATTGACGCCGAGATAGGCCTGTCGGGCCGCAAGCGCGGCCTGGCGGCGCGCTTGCTCGAGTTCAGCGCGCGCCTTTTCCGCAAGCGCAGCGGCTTCGCGCTCACGGGAGGAGATGCCGCCGCCTGCATAAAGGGGCAAGACGAACTGCAAGCCGATCGTGCTCGTCGTATTGTCGTAGCCGCCCGTGGTGGAAAAACCACTGGAGCTTTTGCCATGCGTGGCGACGAGATCGAGCGTCGGATAATGGCCAGCGCGCTGCTTTTCCGTTTCGCGCTGCGCGATCTCCAAGTTGGCTTGTGCGAGCTTGACGAGGAGGCTGTCGGACTCTGCAGCCGCGACCCAGTGCTCGAGAGCGTCGGGCTGCGGCTTGTCGATGCGCACCATGTCTTTGAGGCGTTTCAATCGTTCGGGCGCCTCTCCGGTGAGGGTGGCCAAGGACTGGCGCTTGACAACGAGGTCGTTTTCGGCGGCGATTTCTTGGGCCACGATCAAATCGAAACGCGCTTGCGCCTCATGGGTGTCGGTGATCGTCGCCGTACCGACCTCGAAATTGCGTTTCGCGGCGTCGAGCTGCTCGGCGATCGCGGCCTTTTGTGCGCGCACGGTCGTAAGCGTTTCCTGCGCCAGCAACACGTCGAAATACGCTTGCGCGACGCGCATGGCGAGATCTTGTTCGGCTTGCGCCATCTGGAGCTCCGCTGCCATCACGGCGAGCTCCGATTGACGCAAGCCGACCCAGTTCTGCCAGCGGAAGAGCGGTTGGGTCAGCGTGACATTCCAGCCATTGCTGTTGTAGCGACGATCCACCGTCGTGCCCGTGGCGCGCGCGCGGCTTTCCAGATCGTTCCAATTCGTGTTGGCGGAAAATGAGACGCTGGGCAGCACGCCAGAGCGTCCTTGCGGCAGCTTTTCGCGCCCTGCGGAAAGCTGCGCTTTTGCCGCCGCATATTGGGCGTCATATCCTTGCGCGCTCCGATAGACCTCGAGGAGATCTGCGCCCAGGGCGTTCAGAGAGAAGCAGGACGTTCCAAGGAAGCCGAGGAAGAAGGCAAACGATTTTTTCATCATCTTCTCGCAGGTGACGGTGATCAGTAGGTGGGCGCCGTGGGATCTGCGTCTCTCGACCAGGCAGCCATGCCGCCATAGAGGTTGAAAAGCCTGTCGAAACCGTGTTGCTCGAGGAACAAGCAAACCTGATAGCTGCGCGCCCCATGATGGCAAACGATGGCGAGGTCTTTTTCGCGCGGCAGCTCGTGGATGCGCAAAGGGATCGTGCGCATGGGCATGAGTTTCGCCCCCGGGATATGCACGATATGGTATTCCCAGGGCTCGCGCACGTCGATCAAGAGCGGGGCTTCTCTTTTCCCCGCTTTTGCGTCGTCGAGCCACTGTTTGAGCTGCAAGGCGGTGATTTGTTTCATCCGGCGCAGGAAAAATCGAATGCCGCAAAGGCGGGTTGTCTGAGTGCTGGCACGTCGGTTTCCAAGAGATCCTCGGTCACGATCACGCCGTCGGCGTGCTTCGTCATCTTGCGCAAGGTATAGACTGGCGAAGCGCCGACGAAGGCGAGCAAACGCCCCTGCGCGGCGAGTTGGTCGATGAGCACGCTCGGCACCTGACGGATGCCGCCAGAGACCAGGATCGCGTCGTATGGGGCGCCATCCGCGAGGCCCAAGAGACCGTCGCCAACGATCACGGAGACATTGTCGATGCCGGCACGCGCAAGGTTCGCGCGTGCGAGCTCGGCAAGAGAAGGGTCGATCTCCACGCTCCAAACCTCATGCGCGGCGCGGCCAAGCAAAGCCGCCATGTGGCCGGAGCCCGTGCCGATTTCGAGCACCCGTTCATGGGGCTGGAGGGCGAGCGCTTGCAGGCAATGCGCCTCGAGCTTGGGAGGCAACATCTGAGCTCCCTGGGGCAGGGGAAGGGCCACGTCGGCAAAGGCGAAGGCGCGCAGCGCCTCGGGTACGAACAGCTCGCGACGATCGGCATAGAGCGAATCGATGACGGCGGGGTCGAGCACCTCCCATGGGCGGAGCTGTTGCTCGATCATGTGGTGGCGGGCTTTTTCGTAATTCATGGTTTGCTAATATAGCGGCGAAGAGGGGAATTACAAGCCAATTCTACGCTCCTGCGGAAGGCGCTGGGATGCGCCGCCATGCAGCATAGAGAGCGGGCAGAAAGAACAACGTGAGCACGGTGGCGACGACAAGCCCGCCCATGATCGCGATGGCCATGGGCCCCCAGAAGATCTGACGCGAGAGCGGGATCATCGCCAAGACAGCGGCTGCCGCGGTGAGCATGATGGGGCGGAAGCGCCGCACCGTCGCGCCGACGATGGCCTCCCACGGAGGCACGCCGGCGCGTTCGTCTTGCTCGATCTGATCGATGAGTATCACCGTGTTGCGCAGAATCATGCCCGCGAGTGCGATGACGCCCAGATTGGCGACGAAGCCATAGGGAGCGCGGAAGAGGAAGAGGGCCAGCGCCACGCCGATGAGCCCCAGCGGTGCCGTCAAAAGCGCGAGCAAGGTACGCGCGAAGCTGCGCAACTGGAACATCAAGAGGGTGATGACGGCGAGGATCATGAACGGCACGACGGCCTGGATACCTGCTTCGTTCTTGGCGGCTTCCTCGATCATGCCGCCCATTTCGATGCGATAGCCGGGCGGCAGGCTTTTCCGTATGTCGTCGAGCCAGCGGTCGACCTGGCGCGAGACGGTCGGTGCGGTCAGGCGCTCGTCGAGAAGATCTGCGCGCACTTGAATCACTGGCACGCGGTTGCGGCGGTGAATCACGCTTTCTTCCCATGCAGGTTCGATCTTCGCGATCTGGGAGAGCGGCAGCCACTGCCCCTGCGCCGTCGGAACGGGCAGTTGCTCAAGCGCTGCCAACCGGTTACGCGCCGTCTCGTCGGCACGCCAGACGATGTCGATCAATTGGTCGCCTTCGCGGTACTGGCCGAGTATCACGCCTTGTTCATGAGAGGCGAGCGCTTGGGCGACGGTGCGGCTAGAAATGCCCAACGCGCGGGCGCGATCCTGGTCGATTCGTATGCGCACGCTTTTCGCTTTCTCGTGCCAATCTGCGTGGACGTTCACGAGATTCGGATGTGCGCGCATCACCTCGGCGACGCGTGCAGCGATTGCGCGCAAGGTTTCGGCGTCCTCGCCCAGCACGCGAAATACCACGGGGTAGCCGACGGGGGGGCCGTTTTCGAGGCGCTGCACGCGCGTGCGCAGATGAGAGAACTCTTGCGCGGGCGAAGCAAAGGTCTGCAAAAGCCAAGTGCGCACCTCCTCACGCGCATCGAGGTTGCGCGTGGTGATCACGAGCTGGCCAAAATGGTCGTAGAACAGCTGCTGGTCGAGGGGTAAGTAGAAGCGGGGCGCGCCATTGCCGATCCAAGAGGAATAGCTAACGATTTTGTCGGCGAGTTCAGGCGCGGCAAGCAGCGCTTCGACGCGGCGCACCTCTTTCTCGGTGGCGGCGCGCGAGGCGCCTTGCGGCAGCCACAGATCGACGATCAACTCCGTGCGATTGGAAGGGGGGAAGAATCGATATTGCACGCCATATTTGAAGAGGAGCAGGCTAGCCAGGAAAGCGGCAAGCGTCAGGCCAATGACCCAGCCTCTGCGACGCAGGCATCCGGCGACGAGCGCGCGGAAGCGGCGGTAGAACGGCGTGTCGTAAATGTCGCCATGGCGTTTGGCGCCTGCTTTGCGCAAGGCTTTCTCATCGAGCAAATGAAAACCCAGATAGGGCGTGAAGATCACCGCCACGAACCAGGAGCTGATGAGCGCGATGGCGGTCACGCCGAAGATTGCGAAGGCATATTCGCCAGCGGCTGAGCGCGCGAATCCGACCGGCGTGAAAGCCGCTGCGGTGATCAGCGTGCCGGTGAGCATCGGGAACGCGGTGGAAACATAGGCGAAGGTGGCGGCTTTGGCCTTTTCCCACCCTTGTTCGATTTTGACGGCCATCATTTCGACACTGATGATCGCGTCATCGACGAGCAGGCCCAAGGCGATGATCAGAGCGCCGAGCGAGACGCGGTGGAGATCGATGCCGGCGCTCTTCATGGCGAGGAATGTGATGGCCAAAACGAGTGGTATCGACAGCGCGACGACGAGGCCGGTACGCAGCCCAAGTGAAAGAAAACTCACGGCCAGCACGATGGCCAAGGCTTCGAGCAGAGTCTTGAGAAAGAGGTCGAGGGAAACGCGCACGACCGTGGGCTGATCGAAGACGTTGATGATTTCGAGGCCAGCCGGCAAGGTGGCTTGCGCACGCAAGACCGCATCGTAAAGATGTTGGCCGAGTGCGATCACGTCTCCGCCCTTGGCCATTGCCACGGCGACGCCGACCGCGTCGCGACCATTGACGCGCATGCGCGGATTGGGTGGGTCGGCAAAGCCGCGCGTGATCTGGGCGATGTCGCCGAGGCGCACAGACCGCCCTGCAATGGAAAGATCGATGGCGCGTATCGCATCGACCGAATCGAAGGGGCCCGTGACGCGCAAATACAGGCGGTCGCTTTCCGTCTCGATGAATCCCGCGGCGGTCAGGGCGTTTTGCTCGTGGATCGTCGCGGCGACCTGGGCGGGAGTCAGGCCTAACGACGCCAGCCGTTGGGGAGGGATCTCGACATAGATCTTTTCTTCCTGGACGCCGAGCAGATCGACCTTTTTTACGTCGGGCAGAAGGCGCAGGTCGCGGGCAAGCCGGGTGGCGGCTCGTCTGAGTTCGGCGGCGTCGAAGCCTTCGCCGACCACCGCATAGATCGAGACATAGACATCGCCGAATTCTTCGTTGGGGAATGGACCGAGCACGCCGGCCGGCAGCGAAGGAGCGAGATCGTCGAGCTTGCGGCGCACTTGCCGCCAGGCTTCGGGCACTGTCGCCTTCGGGGTCGTGTCGGCGAGCTGGATGAAGATCAACGATTCACCTGCCCGAGAAATCGATTTCAAAAGATCGAGATGCTCGATTTCTTGCAGTTTTCTTTCGATGCGTTCGGTCACCTGCTGTTCGACTTCGCGTGCGGTCGCGCCCGGCCAGAGGGTGCGCACCACCATCGCTTTGAACGTGAAATCGGGATCTTCGGCGCGTCCGAGGTGCAAGAACGCATAAAAGCCGCTCAGCAACAAGACGACGATCAAATGCAGCGTGAGCGCGCGCTGTGCAAGCGCCCATTGCGAGAGATTGAGCCCCTTCATCGGAGGATGCGCACCCTTTCGCCTTCGGAAAGCAGAAAGGCGCCGGCTGCGACGATCGTCTCGCCTTTGTGGAGTCCGCTCGCGACGATGGCGCCACGATCGGTGTAGCGTGCAACTTCGATGCTGCGCAAGCGCACCCGCTCGTCCTCGCCGACGACCCAAACCGCAGGCCGGTCTCCTTGCTGGATGAGCGCGGAAAGCGGCACGACGATGACTGCTGGCTCCGCCTCGGCAAAGACCACCTGCGCCGACATACCGAGCCGCGCGTCTTCGTCGGCATCGAGGAGGGTTACGCGCGCGGCATAGGTGCGCGTCGCTGCCTCGGCCATCGGCGCGAGGGAGCGCAAGACGCCGCGATAGCGTCGTCCATTCCAGAGCCGCACCTCAGCCGAGACCCCTGGCCGGAGTCTGCCCACCTGCGATTCCGGCACGGTAATCGCCGCTTCTCGCTCGCCATCGCGCGCAATGCGCAGCACCGGTTGCCCCGCCGCGACGATTTGGCCGGCCTCGGCAAGAACGGCGGACACCACGCCCGAGGCATCCGCCGAAAGTTCCGCATAAGCAAGCTGGTTGCGAGCGAGTTGAGCTTGAGCGCTGGCGGTTTCGGCGAAAGTAACCTTGGCTTCGAGCGCCGCCTCGCTGATGAAGCCTTTGCGCCTGAGCTCCTGCGCGCGTCGCGCTTCTGCGAGCGCCTGCTCGCGTGTAGCCTCTGCCTGGCGCAGCGTGAGCGCGAGATCGCTCGACTCCAGGCGCGCAAGCACTTGGCCGGCGCGGATGCGGTCGCCCACGTCGACGGTGCGCTCGACGAGTTTGCCGCCGACGCGAAAGGCCAGGGGAATTTCATGGCGCGCCCGCACTTCGCCGCTATAGACGTTTTGAGAAGCGAAATCCACGGCGCCGATTTCGAGAGTCTTGACCCCCCGTGGAGCGTTGGCGGGCAAAGGCGCCGTCGCCTTTTCCTGGCAGCCTGCTGCAAACAGCAACGGCACGAAAAGCAGCAGTGAGGCGCGGCAGAGCCTGTTCATGGACGGACGAGGCCCGCGAGCAAGAGATCTGCAGCGAGGCCGAAAAATTGTTCGGGTGGGGGCAAGTGGCAAAGGGTCTGGCCGAAGGTTTCGCGCCAGACCAGATAGGCAAACATGGGTGCGAACAAGATGCGCGCAGCGACCATTGGCTCTACCGCGCGCAACTCGCCGCGCGCAATCCCGGTCTCGATCAGACGTGCGAGCGCGCGCTGCACGCGGGTCACGATCTCGTCATGGAACCATTGCGCCGCCTTGGGGAAATTGTTCCCTTCGGCGACCAGTAGCCGGGGAAGGGCGGACAAAGGCGTATCGCCGATGCGCGACCACCAGGAGAGCATGAAAGCGCGCAAGCGCTCTGGGCTAGGCCTTTCCTCGTCGAGCGACAAGGCTTCGACCGCTTCCACGAGGGGGGTGATTCCTGCCTCGATGGCGGCCATGAACAGCGCCTCCTTGTTCGCGAAATAAAGATAGATCGTGCCCTTGGAGACGCCTGCCTTGAGCGCGATGTCATCGAGCCGCGTCGCGGCATATCCTTTGCTGGCGAACACCCCGAGCGCGGCCTTGAGCAATTCGGCTGGCCGCTCCTTGGGCCGGCGGCGCGGGGCGAGCGCAGGGGGAGTGTGGCTTGTGACGGAGGTGGCGGCCATCGGGTAAGCGGAAGGCGGGCAGGGATCTACTACTGACTAAACGTTCAGTAAGTTAACCGGACTCCGTGCTTTCGTCAAGGGCGGTCAACTGTCGAGTGCGCGACACTGGCATGCCTGCGCCGCGGCTACAATGATCCAAAAGGAGGGCCTAGTCATGTCCAGCGTCGTTACCGTCGTCTTCGATCGCCACCGCGAATACGAGCTGTTTGCCCATGCCGACCGGCTAACGCGTGAGGAAGCCGCGCAATGGCTCGAAGGGCAGTGGCAAGCGCTCGAATGCGAGCCCACGCATCCGATGGGCAAGGTGCTTTTGCTCGATAAGATCCTCGGCGTGGCCCGTTATGGGGGAGAGAGGCATTTCGCTGAATCCGACGCTTGGGCGCAGTCGTTTGCCGACGCCATCGCGGCCTTGCTCGGGCAACCCGCCGTGCGCATCGACGTGGCCGAAGGAAAGGTGGGCTAGAGAAACCCTGATCTTACAGGCCCTTGGCAACCTCTCAATGGCTTTCGAGGTAATCGCGGATCATCATGAGCCGCTTCCCGCCGCTTTCGGTTTCCAAGAGCTCCTGCGCCATCTTTAGAGGGATCGGTAGCAACTCGGCATAGCGGTCGGCGACCCAGCCGGCGTCATAAAAGCGGTGTGGCGCGGGCGGTGCGCGCTCGCCGAGCTCGGCGACCAACTGGCGCAACAGGGGCACGAGCGGAGCGCAGCTACGCGGGACGGGCTCGACCGGCGAGGCGGGCAGCAGTTCGACCTCGGCGCGCACGAGCCCGGCCGCGGCGGTATGGGCGCGCAAGATGCGAAAGCGCTGAGTGCCCAGGACCTCGAGGTCGAGGATGCCGAAAGACGGGGCATCCCACGCGTCAATTTGGGCGAGCGTGCCAATCGCCGCAGGCACGGCCGGCGCCCTGCCCGGCTGCAAGACCTCCGTGCCTTGCGCGATGCGACAAACGCCAAAGGGCTGCTCGAGGCGCAAACAAGCGCGCACCATATCGAGATAACGTGTCTCGAAGACCTTGAGGGCCAGGCGACCACCGGGAAACAAGACGGCATGGAGAAGGAAAAGCGGGATGTCCATCTAGCCGCGCGCGGTGCCCCAACGCGCCAAAAGGCGATGATCGATGCCCAAGCGATCGAGGATGCGCGCGACGACGAAATCGATGAGATCCTCGATGCGCTGCGGACGATGGTAAAAGCCAGGACTCGGTGGCAGGATCACGGCGCCCGCGCGTGCGAGCTTGAGCATGTTTTCGAGTTGGATCGCCGACAAAGGGGTTTCGCGGGGCACGAGGATCAGCGGACGCCCTTCCTTGAGCGCGACATCGGCGCCGCGCGTGATCAGATCCTTCGCCAAACCGCCGGCGATCTCGGCGAGCGTGCCCATCGTACAGGGGCAAACGACATAGGCGTCGGGGGGATTGGAGCCGGAGGCAAGCGGCGCATGCCAGTCGTTGCGGTCGAAGACCGCGAGCCGTTCATCACAGGAGAAAAAGGCGCGCAAACGCCGGGCGGCAGCCGGCGCTTGGGCAGGCAAGACCAAACCGGCCTCTTCCTTGGCGACGATCTGGGCAGCCTGCGAATACACGAGCCAGACGCGACAACCCGCATCCAGCAGGCATGCGACGAGTCTGAGGCCATATTGGATGCCCGATGCGCCCGTGAAGGCGACGGCGATGGTTTTGGCGGTCACGAAATTTCCTGCGCGAGGCGGGCGACGATGAGCCCGTTTACGATACCGAAAAATAAGGCGGATGCGGCAAAAACCGGCACGAGATAATAAATGCCGTCGGAGGGCAGGAGCCAGAGGCGAGCAAGCGCCAGTTGACCGGCGATGTGCGCCAAGGCGCCAAACACCGAGAGCGAGACCGGTCCGAAATGCTCGCGCGGCAGCCGTGAGGCCAAGGCGAGCACGGCAAGGCTTGCCAGCGCCCCCGCGGCAGCGAGGAAAAAACCGGGTGCGAACAACTGACCCAAAAGGAGACTGCCTGCGAAAACGCGCAATACGGCAACCCAGGCGGCCTCGCGCCATCCGTGACGCAACAGCACGAGCAGGATGACGATGTTGGCAAGCCCAGGCTTGACGCCCGGCAAGGGCGTGGGCATGGCTGCCTCCGTCAGGGCAAGCGCGATCGCCGCCGTCGCATAGCGAGCGACGCGGCGGTCTTGTGCGCTCACCGTGAGTTCAATAATTGACGCTGTCATGAGTCGTGGGGCCCGTGAGGCGGAGACTCACGTGATTGGGCGCGCATAGGGCGATTGCGTTCGGACGCACGAGCCAGCCTTGTGCGACGCAATACTGGCGCGGGCCGGGATCCGAGAGAATACGCGCGCGCCCCGGAGCGATCTCGATCGTGGTGACGCCAAGCGGCCCCCTGACCACGAACAGGCGGCGTTCGGTGAGCGGCAGGCGCGCGATGAGCTGCCCTTCGGCGCGTACTTCGGCGTAGGTAGCAGGCCCTGTGCGCCAGAGCAAAGGAAAAGAGGCGGCGACGAAGGCTGCCGTCGAGGCGAGCACGATCCAGTCGCCTGTTCGCACCAAGGAAAGCCACGCTTTGACGCGCATGTGTCTTCAAGCAGCGAGGGCGCGGTGGCGCACGAGGACGGCGGGAAAGCCCTGCTGCCGATAACGTTCCGCGAGCCGTTCGGCAAACCAAACCGAGCGGTGCTGCCCGCCGGTGCACCCGAGGGCGACGGTGAGATAGGCGCGATTTTCCGCCGCATAGGCAGGCAGCCACTCGTCGAGGAAGCGGCAGATGTGCGCAAACATCTTTTGCACCTGCGCATCCTGGGCGAGGAATTCGGCGACCTTCGCATCGCAGCCTGTGAGAGGGCGCAATTGGGGATCGTAATAGGGATTGGGCAAGCAACGCACGTCGAACACGAGATCGGCATCCAGCGGTAGGCCATGCTTGTAGCCGAAGGAGGAGAACACCAACACCAGACCGGTGCCCGCAAGTCCCAAGAAATCCTTGACGAGGGTGCGCAGCGCATTCGGCCGCAAGTCGCTGGTATCGATACGGTGGCTGTGTTCGGAAAGCGGCGCCAGCGCCTCGCGCTCGCGCGCAATGGCTTCTTCGAGCGTGATCTCGCCCAAAGCGAGTGGATGGCGGCGACGTGTTTCCGAAAAACGCGCGATCAACACATCATCGCGCGCATCGAGAAAGAGCATGCGCGCCTCGATGCCGGCATAGGCAAGCCGTTTTAGCTGAGGCGGCAAGGCCGAGACCGAAGCGCCGCTTCTCATGTCGATGGCCACCCCTGCGCGCGCAACGCCTTCGCTTTTCAAATAAGCGACGAGCTCCGAAAGCAGCAAGGCAGGCAGATTATCGACACAGAAAAAGCCTGCGTCCTCGAGCACATTGAGGGCGATCGACTTGCCTGAGCCGGAAAGCCCGCTGATGATGTAAAGCTGCATGCGGTGCGCAAAAGTGTCACGCGAAGGTTCTGAGCAAGGGATGCCGGCGTCGCCATCCAAACGCTATGGTAGCATTGGACGCCCTTGCCTGCCTCGTCGTCTTATCCATGTTGCGCCAGCGCGCTCGCTGGAAGTCTCATCCCGCCTTGCTTTCCGCTCCTCGCTGGCTTTACCCTTGGCTTGCGGAGCGGGGTTCCCTCACGGCGCGCATCATGGCGCGTTGTCATGCTTTCGCGCTCTCGATCGTGCGGGAAGCCTATGCGCGTCCTTTCCCCGACGAAAGGCCTTTGCTCGGCCTACCATGGGCGCAGTATGCCTGGGTGCGCGAGGTCCTGCTTCATGCCGATGGCGAGCCCGTGGTGTTCGCCCACAGCATCCTCCTGCCGAAGGATACGCGCGGCGCTTGGCACAGGGCGCGCGCGATCGGCGCTCGGCCTCTGGGAGCGGCGCTATTCGCCGATCCCAGCATCACGCGTGGGCCTTTGACATGCGCGCGCATCCATCCCGATCACCCCTTAGGCCGGCGCATCAGCAAAGTCATCGGCGCAGTGTATGGCGACCTCTGGGCGCGGCGTTCGTTGTTTCTGCATCGGGGCAGGCCTCTGGTGGTGACGGAGGTGTTTTTGCCTGCGATCGAGCGCCTGGGTTGAGGCGGTGGCGTCGTTCGCTTTTCTTGCTCGGCATGGTTTCCGCCGGTGGTACGAGCGGCAGCTGGTGGAGGCGCATCTGTGGCTGGTGAGCTGTTTTTTGGGCATCGTGGCGGCGGCTGCCGGCGTCGAGCTCATGAGTCCGGAATATCGTCAGCACGCCATGGGCTTGGCCTTGATGGCTGGCGGGTTCATCTTGGCGCTTTTTTCTTGGGGACGTTACCGCGCCCTGCTCGAGCTGGCGGAGCGCCTGGGCGAGCATGCGCAATGTCCTGCCTGCGGCGCCTATGGTCGGTTCGCCGTTCTTTCGGCAGGCCCCCAACCGATGCCCGAGAACGAGGCGGAAATCGTCGAACGCGGCGCCGAGGTCTGGCTGCATGTGCGCTGCCACCGCTGTGGCGAGCGTTGGACCCTCTGAGGCAAGGGCAGGGCTTTCGCTTGCCTCATGGCCTGGGCGAAAGGCATCCGCTTCGGCCGATGACGGCTGCCAGGCTGCCTAGCCTCTTCTCCTTTGCGCAAGGATCGCCCGCGCCACCTTCGAGGCCGGGGAGCGGCCGAGCTCGCCCGAGATCCAGGCGGCGGTGTCGACGAGCTTGGAAAGCTCGATGCCGCAGTCGATGCCCAATCCCTGGGCAAGCCAGACGACTTCTTCGGTGGCGACGTTGCCGGCTGCTCCCGGCGCATGGGGACAGCCGCCCAGCCCCGCGACGGAGGCGTCGAAGACATTGACGCCTTCTTGGAGCGCGGCGTAGATGTTGGCGATCGCCATGCCGTAGGTGTCATGAAAGTGACCGGCCAGTTTTTTGATGGGCACGCGACGGCCGACGGCCTCGATCAACGCCTTGGTTTTCTCGGGCGTGCCAAAGCCCACGGTATCGCCGAGCGAGATCTCATAGCAGCCCATTTCGAACAGCGCCCAGGCGATTTCGGCTACCGCGAGGGGAGCGATCTCGCCTTCGAAGGGACAACCGAGCACGCATGAGACATAGCCCCGCACTTTCATGCCGGCATCCCGTGCGCGCTGGATCACGGGGCGGAAACGTTCCAACGATTCGCGGATCGAGCAGTTGATGTTTTTCTGGGAAAACGTTTCCGAAGCGGCGGCGAATACCGCGATCTCCTTGGCCCCTGCGGCGAGCGCGGCGTCCAGACCTTTTTCATTGGGCACGAGGACAGGGAAACTCACCCCCTCTTTGCGCGGCAAGCCAGCCATGACTTCGGCGGCATCGGCCATCTGGGGCGACCATTTGGGCGAGACGAAGGCGGTCGCTTCGATAATGGTGAGACCGCAGTCGGCGAGCCGCTCGATCAAAGCGAGCTTGACCGCAGTGGGAAGCTTTTTTTCTTCGTTTTGTAGGCCATCGCGCGGGCCCACTTCGACGATGCGGATTTTGGTTGGTAGTGGCATGAAAACTCATTCGGCAGATTCGAAGTCCGCTAATTCTGCCCCATCTGCGACCTGTTCGCCAACCCTGTAACGGAAGGCCTTGATTTTGCCGGCGCACGGGGCGGTCAGCGTGTGCTCCATTTTCATCGCTTCCAGCACGATCAGAGGCGTGCCCTTTTCTACCCGTTGGCCGGGCTCAGAAAGCAACGCGATGATCTTCCCCGGCATCGGCGCCACGAGACTGCCCTCGCTGCTGCCGCTTTCGAGGGTGTGCGCGAGCGGATCGACGACGGCGAAGACCACGCTTTCCCCGCTCAGAAACAGATGTCGTTTTTCCCCGACGGCGACGACGACTGCCGCCAGGCGCCGGCCGTCGAGATCGAGCACGAGCCGGCCTTCTTCGTCGAGCGTGCCGCTGGCGGCCAGCACGCGGCCCTCGCTTTCGAGCAAAAAGCCTTCGCCCTGATAGCGGGCGTATAGTCGTCGCTCCTGTTGGCCTGCGCGCAGGACGATGGTGCGACGCGCGCGCCCACAGAGGCGCCAGCCGTCGCGGCAGTGCCAGGGCGAATGGGGATCATGCGATTTTCGGGCATGTTCTTCGCCATAGCGGCGGTCGCGCAAAAGTTCGGCCACGGCGCAGATGAGCCAGGCTTCTTCGCTGGGGAGGCGAGGTTTGTCGGGGAGAAGGAAATCTCTTTCGCGTTCGATCAGGTGCGTGTCGAGGTCGGCGGCGACGAAAGAAGGACAGGAGACGAGACGTGTGAGGAACTCGACGTTGTTGGAAACGCCGACGATGCGACACTCGGCGAGCGCTGCCAACATGCGCGCGAGGGCGCGTGCGCGCGATTCATCCCAGACGATCAGTTTGGCGATCATCGGGTCGTAGTCGGGCGTGATCGCATCGCCTTCTTCGACGCCGGTATCGACGCGCACATGCAGCGTTTCCGAGGGCAAGGCCAAATGCACGAGACGTCCGCTCGAGGGCAAGAACCCCTTTTCCGCATCCTCGGCATAAAGCCGCGCCTCGAGCGCATGGCCGGTAAGCCGGATTTGTTCTTGGGCAAGCGGAAGCTTCTCGCCCGCAGCGACGCGCAGCTGCCATTCGACGAGGTCGAGGCCCGTGATCATCTCGGTGACGGGGTGCTCGACTTGCAGCCGCGTGTTCATTTCCATGAAATAGAAACGTCCGTCGCGGGCGACGATGAATTCCACGGTGCCGGCGCCGACATAGCCAACCGCCTTCGCCGCCGCCACAGCAGCCTCTCCCATCTCGCGTCTGCGCTCGGGGGTCATGCCAGGCGCTGGCGCTTCTTCGAGCACTTTTTGGTGTCGCCGTTGCACCGAGCAGTCCCGTTCGAAGAGATGCACAACCCCACCGTGGCGGTCGGCGAAGATCTGGATTTCGATGTGACGGGGTCTTTCGAGGTATTTTTCCAAGAGCACGCGCGCATCGCCGAATGCGCTCTCGGCTTCGCGCCGGCAAGCAGCCAAGGCAGCGAGAAAGTCTTTTCGCTCATGGACGATGCGCATGCCCTTGCCGCCGCCTCCACTGGCAGCCTTGATCAACACCGGATAGCCGATCTCGTCGGCGCGGGCGTGCAAGAAGCGATCATCCTGCTCATCCCCGTGATAGCCGGGCACGAGGGGGACGCCTGCCTTCTCCATCAGCCGTTTCGCCTCGGTCTTCAGCCCCATGGCGCGGATTGCCGCGGGCGGCGGACCGATGAATGTGAGGCCCGCGGCCTCACATGCCTCGGCGAATTCAGCGTTTTCGGACAGAAAACCATAACCGGGATGGATTGCTTCGGCGCCCGCGGCCTTGGCGGCCGCGATGATCTTCTCGCCGGCGAGATAGGAGGCGCGGGCTGGCGCAGGGCCGATCCAACGCGCCTCATCCGCAAGCCGCACGTGGCGAGCGTTGCGATCGGCATCGGAATAGACGGCGATCACGCGCATGCCCAGCCGACGCGCACTCTTGATCACGCGGCAAGCGATTTCTCCTCGATTGGCGACCAGGATCGTCGAGAACATCATTGCACCCAGTTTGGCTTGCGCTTGGCCAGGAAAGCGGCGACGCCTTCGCGGCCTTCTGCGGAGGCGCGCACGCGTGCAATGCGGGCGGCCGTGTCATGGAGCACGGCGTCATCAAATGGCCTCTCGGCCACGGCGGCGATCAACGATTTCGCCTCCGCCAGGGCCTGGGGGCCATTTTTCTTGATCGTGGCGATGATCTCGGCGATGGCGCGGTCGAGCGCCTCCTCGTCGGCGACCATTTCGTGGATCAGGCCGAGCCGATAAGCCTCCGCCGCCGAAAAAACCTCTGCCGTGAGCATATAGCGTCGTGCAGCGCGCGCGCCGATGGCGGCGATCACATAGGGACTGATCACGGCGGGGATCAAGCCGAGGCGGACCTCGGAGAGCGCGAACTTGGCTTCGAAAGTGGCGATGGCGATGTCGCAGGCGGCGATCAGCCCCACGCCGCCGCCATATGCCGGGCCCTGTATCCGTGCGATGACCGGCTTGGGGCAACGCGCGAGGCTGGCGAGCATGTGCGCAAGACGAAGGGCGTCTTGGCGGTTTTCCTCTTCGCTAAAGGCGGCTGCGCGCTGCATCCAGCCGAGGTCTGCGCCCGCGCAAAAGCTCTTGCCGAGCGCCGAGATGACGATGACTCTGACCTCGGCCTGCGCGGCGAGGGAAGCGATTGCGGCATCGATTTCGGCGATCATCGTTTCATCGAATGCGTTGTGCCGCTCGGGTCGGTTTAGGCTGATGATGCCAACGGCATCATCGATCTCGGTGAGCAACGTTTGGAACGCCATGCTTGCCCCTTTCACATTCTGAAGACGCCAAATTTCGTGGAGGGAATCGGCGCGTTGAGCGCCGCGGAAATCGCGAGAGCGAGCGCACGTCGCGTCTCCTTTGGATCCAAAACGCCATCGTCCCAAAGCCGGGCCGTTGCGTAATAGGGATGGCCTTGTGTCTCGTATTGCTGGCGGATCGGCGCCTTGAAGGCCTCTTCCTCTTCGGCGCTCCAGGACTTGCCAGCGGCTTCGAGCGCATCGCGCCGGATGGTCGCGAGCACGCTCGCGGCCTGTTCCCCGCCCATCACCGAGATACGCGCATTCGGCCAACTCCACAAAAAGCGCGGGCCATAGGCGCGCCCGCACATGCCGTAATTGCCGGCGCCGAAGGAGCCGCCGATCAAGACCGTGAATTTCGGCACCTCGGCGTTGGCGACGGCAGCGACCAGCTTCGCGCCATCTTTGGCGATGCCGCCGTTTTCGTATTTCTTGCCGACCATGAAGCCCGTGATGTTTTGCAGGAACACGAGGGGGATGCCGCGTTGGCAGCAGAGTTCGATGAAATGCGCGCCCTTGAGGGCAGACTCGGAAAAGAGAATGCCATTGTTCGCGATAATGCCTATGGGATATCCATGCAGATGGGCGAAGCCAGTTACCAGCGTTGCGCCATAACGCGCCTTGAACTCGTCGAAGCGCGATCCATCGACGAGGCGCGCAATGACCTCGCGAACGTCATAGGGCTTGCGCACGTCTTGGGGAATGACGCCATAGATTTCCGTGGGATCGTAACGTGGCTCTTCGGGCGAGGCGCAGGCCAGCGTGATGGTTTTCCGCCAATTCAGGCGAGCGATGATGCGGCGCGCCAACGCCAAGGCGTGCCAATCGTTTTCGGCCAGGTGATCACAGACGCCCGAGATGCGCGTGTGCACGTCGCCGCCGCCGAGCTCTTCGGCAGAGACGACCTCGCCCGTCGCCGCTTTCACGAGCGGCGGCCCGCCCAAGAAGATCGTCCCCTGGTTCTTCACGATCACCGATTCATCGGCCATGGCGGGCACATAGGCGCCGCCAGCGGTGCAAGAGCCCATGACGACGGCGATCTGGGGAATTCCCTCGCTCGACATTCTGGCCTGGTTGTAGAAAATGCGCCCGAAATGCTCCTTGTCGGGAAAAACTTCGTCTTGCAGCGGCAAATAGGCGCCTCCGGAATCGACGAGATACAGACAAGGCAGACGATTTTCGCGAGCGATTTCCTGGGCGCGTAGATGCTTTTTCACCGTCATCGGGAAGTAAGTGCCGCCCTTGACGGTGGCGTCGTTGGCGACGATCATGCACTCGACGCCTTGAATGCGGCCGATGCCGGTGATGATGCCTGCCGCCGGCGCTTCGTCGTCATAGAGCCCGTAGGCGGCAAGCGGCGAGAGCTCCAGGAATGGCGAGCCAGCGTCGAGCAGATGATCGATGCGGTCGCGCGCCAAGAGTTTGCCGCGCGCCAGGTGCTTCTCGCGCGCGTCAGCGGGCCCGCCTTGGGCGATCTTGGCCATTTTTTCTTCGAGATCGGCCACGAGTCGCTGCATGGCCTCGGCGTTGGCGCGGAATTCCGGGTCTTTGGGGTTGATTCGCGTGGAGAGGATGGACATCAGCATTCTCCTGCGAGCGCGCGCGCTATCACCCACCGCTGGATGTCGGATGCGCCTTCATAGATTTGGGTGACGCGCACGTCCCGATAGATTCGTTCCACTGGGAAATCGGCGACGTAACCATAGCCGCCATGGATCTGGATCGCATCCGAGCATACCCGTTCCGCCATCTCCGAGGCATACAGCTTGGCCATGCTGGCTTCCTTGAGGCAAGGCAAGCCGGCGTCCTTGAGGCTTGCGGCATGCCAGACCAGCTGTCGTGCCGCCTCGATGCGCGTGGCCATGTCGGCAAGGCGAAATGCGACCGCCTGATGCTCGATGATCGGCTTGCCAAAGGTTTTGCGCTCTTTGGCATAAGCGAGCGCGGCTTCGAAGGCCGCGCGCGCCATGCCGACCGATTGGGCGGCGATGCCAAGGCGTCCTGCTTCCAGGTTGGCCAATGCGATCTTGTATCCTTCGCCAGCCTTCCCGATCAGATGGTCGGCAGGGATGCGGCAGTTTTCAAAGACGATCTGGGCGGTGTCCGAAGCGTGCTGGCCAAGCTTTTCTTCGATGCGCGCAACGACGTAGCCGGGGGTGTCGGTCGGCACGCAGAAACAGGAAATACCACGCTTCCCAGCCTGCGCGTCCGTGACCGCGAAGACGAGGGCGATCTGCGCATTGCGTCCCGAGGTGATGAACTGTTTGACGCCGTTGATCACCCACTCGTCGCCTTCGCATACGGCGCGCGTGGCGATCGCCGCCGCATCCGAACCCGCCTGCGGTTCTGTGAGGCAGAAGCAACCTAGCAATTCGCCGCTCGCCGCCTTGCGCAGCCAACGTTCTTTTTGCGCATGCGTGCCATATTTTTCGAGAATGCCGCAGACAAGCGAGTTTTGCACCGAGACGATCGTCGAGACGGCGCCGCTGCCGGCGGCGATCTCTTCGATCGCAAGCACGAAAGAGACATAGTCGAGACCGGCGCCCCCCCATGCCTCGGGCACGACGATCCCCCAGCAGCCGAGCGCGGCGAGCTCTTGCAGGGCAGCGCGTGGAAAGATGCGTTCTCGTTCCCAGTGGGCGGCGAAGGGGGACAGCTTCTCACGCGCGAAGGCGGCGAGCGTCTCGCGCAGGAGCCTTTGCGTTTCGTTGAGGATCATCGTGAGCGCTCTTTTTGCTGGGTTTGCTGCGCCAGCCAGACGCCGCCGATCGCGCAGGCGCCGCCGACGAGCATGGAAACGTCGAGTGGCTCGTCGAGAAGCCAAGCGCCTGCGAAAACGGCGACGAGCGGCACGAGGTTGATGAATACCGACGCGCGTTGTGCGCCGATTTCCTGGACGGCCGAAGAAAACCAGGTGAAGCCCAGGGTAGTGCCCAGGAAGCCGAGAAAGGCGATGGCCACCCAAGCAGAGAAAGGATAAGCGGGCCAAAGCGCCGCGGGCTCGCGCCAGAGGGCGAGGAGGAGCAGCATCAAAAAGCCGGCGGTGCTCGCATAGGCAGTCATCGTCAGGGGCTCGAGCGTCTCGGTCCCCAGCCGACCAAGGAGCGTATAGACGGTCCAGGCCGCCGCACAGCCGAGGATCAGGAGGTCGCCTGAGCCTATTTCGCCTTGCAAGGGGGCAAGCGGATCGCCGTGGCCGATCACGGTCAAGCAGCCGAGCGAGGCGAGCGCGCTACCGAGTATTTTCATCGCATCCAGCCCCTCGTGCAACAGCCAGGCCGCAAGCCACATCGTCAAAATCGGCGTGATGGCGACCACCAAGGCGCCGCGCCCGGCCGTGACGTCCCGCATGCCGTAAAGGAAGAACAGGTTATAGAGGAAGATGCCAGAAATTGCCATCGCCAGCACGATCCCTGTTTCGCGGCGGTCGAGGCGAATGAAGCGGCGGCGCCACCAAAGCAGCATAAAGAGGCTCAGGGTAGCGAACAGGTAACGCCAGACGCCGACCGCAAGCGGCGCCACATGGGCCACGGCGGCGCGCCCCGCCACCCAGGTTCCTCCCCATGCCGCCATCGTGGCCACGAGCTTGACGTAGGTGACGAGTCTGGCCACTCAAAGCATCTCGATCGCCATCGCGGTGGCCTCGCCACCGCCGATGCAAAGGCTGGCAATCCCGCGCCGTCCGCCATATTTCCTCAGCGCGCCCAAGAGGGTGACCAAGATGCGCGCTCCCGAAGCGCCGATGGGATGCCCCAGCGCGCATGCGCCGCCATGGACATTGACCTTTTCATGGGGGAGGGAAAGCTCTTTCATCGCCGCCATGGTCACCACCGCAAACGCTTCGTTGATCTCATAGCAATCGACCTCCTGCGGGCGCCAACCGATGCGACGACACAGCGTGTCGATCGCCCCGATCGGCGCCGTCGTAAACCACTGCGGCTCTTGGGCATGCGTGACATGCCCGACGATGCGCGCCAGTGGAGAAATTCCTCGGCGTTGCGCCTCCGACGCGCGCATCAGGACGAGCGCAGCCGCCCCATCGGAAATCGAGGAGGCATTGGCCGCCGTGACGGTGCCATCCTTCTTGAACGCGGGTTTGAGCGTGGGGATCTTGTCGATCTTGGCCTTCGCCGGCTGCTCGTCATGCACTACCGTGCGTTCGCCGTTTTTTTCCTTCACCGTCACGGGAGCGATTTCCCATGCGAAAGACCCATTTTCGTTCGCTTGTTGGGCGCGGCGCGTGGAGGCAATCGCAAAGGCGTCTTGGTCTGCGCGCGAAAAGCCGTAATGCGCCGCGCAATCTTCGGCGAAACTGCCCATCAGCCGTCCTTTGTTTTCGGGCGAGTAGTGGTCTTCGAGGCCATCGAAGAACATGTGGTCGAGCACCTCCCCGTGCCCTAAGCGATAGCCCCCGCGCGCCCTGGGCAAAAGATACGGCGCATTGGTCATCGACTCCATGCCGCCGGCGACGATGACGTTCTGGCTGCCAGCGGCAAGGATGTCGGCTGCGAGCATGACCGCCTTCATGCCCGAGCCGCACACCTTGTGGATCGTCGTGCAGCCCGCGGAGACAGGCAACCCCGCCTGCAAAGCCGCCTGGCGCGCCGGCGCTTGGCCCTGGCCGGCCTGTAACACACAGCCCATGAGCACTTCGTCGACCTCTGTGGCGGCAATGCCGGCGCGTTCGAGGGCGGCGCGAATCGCGACGGCGCCGAGATTGGCGGCCGAAAGTGCGGAAAAATCGCCCTGGAAAGCGCCAATCGGCGTCCGGGCGGCGGAGACGATCACGATGGGGTCTGACATGGCAAGGCTCTCCACGAAGAGAACAGGATTATGAGGTGGTGACGATACATGAGCGTTTTTTGTCTGCGTCGGCTGCCTTCAAGATGGCGTAGCCGCCTCGGCAGACCAGGGCGGCGATGCCGAAACCGACGAGGAGGTCGGGTAGGCGTGATCCAGTCCAGGCGACGAGTCCGCCGGCTGCCAGCACCGCGAGGTTGGCGATGACGTCGTTCTTGGTGAAGATCCAAGAAGCGCGCAGATGAATGCCGCCCTCGCGATGGCGCTGCAACAACAGAAGAGCGGCGACATTGACGGCGAGCGCGAGCATGCCGACGATGCCTATCACAGGCGGCTCGGGCTGGGAGCCCATGATCAGCCGACGCATGACGTCGGCGAGAACCGAAAGCCCCAGTATGAGTTGCAGCCAGCCCGAAAGGACGGCGGCGGAGCGCTTGTGCGCCGCATGCCGGCCCACGGCCCAGAGCGCGATTGCATAGACGGCGGCGTCCGCGAACATGTCGAGCGCATCGGCGAGAAGCCCGGTCGATTCCGCGAGCCAGCCAGCGATGCCCTCGACGAAGAACATCGTGGCGTTGAGGAAAAGGACGATCCACAGTGCGCGCCGCGCGCGCAGGTCCTCGCCTTGCAGCCCGTCTTTACAGCCACAGCCAGCCATCTCGAGATCACCTCGTGCGCAAGGAAACGATCCGACGATGCCGAAAGCAGGGAAAGAAGGCTTTGCCTTGGCCGCTCTCTGCCGGTGAGCGCGCCTTAGGGCGATGCGCGGCGTGGCAGGCGCCAAGCCTGACTCCGCTTCGCTCAGGCGGTTTCATGATAGAGCTCCCGACCGATGAGCATGCGGCGGATTTCCGAAGTGCCGGCGCCGATTTCATAGAGCTTGGCGTCGCGCCAGAGACGACCGGCCGGAAATTCATTGACGTAGCCGTTGCCGCCGAGGATCTGGATCGCTTCGCCGGCCATCCACGTGGCCCTTTCGGCGGCGAAAAGGATGGCGCCCGCCGCGTCCTTGCGCAGACGACGGCTATGCTCGCCGGCGTCACAGGCCTTCCCGACGGCATAGACATAGGCGCGGGAAGCCTGCCAAGCGGTGTACATGTCGGCGATCTTGCCCTGCATCAGCTGAAATTCGCCGATCGGCTGGCCGAATTGCTTGCGCGCATGGATATAGGGCAACACGAGATCCATGCAGGCGGCCATGATCCCCAAGGGGCCGCCTGCCAGCACCGCCCGTTCGTAATCGAGACCGCTCATCAGCACCCTGACGCCATTGCCGACGCCGCCGAGCACGTTTTCGACAGGCACCTCACAGTCGTCAAAGAAAAGCGGGTAGGTGTTCGAGCCGCGCATGCCGAGCTTGTCGAGATGCGCCCCATGGGAGAACCCTTTGAAGCCTTTTTCGACGATGAATGCGGTGATGCCCTTTGCGCCTGCCGCTGGGTCGGTCTTTGCATAGACCACCAGCACGTCGGCATCGCCGCCGTTGGTGATCCACATCTTTGCGCCATTGAGCAAATAACGGTCGCCTTTCTTCTCGGCCCTCAGCTGCATCGAGACGACATCCGAACCGGCGTTGGGCTCGGACATCGCCAAAGCGCCGACGTATTCACCGGCCACGAGCTTCGGCAGGTAGCGTCGCTTTTGTTCGGCAGTGCCATGGCGGCAAATCTGATTGACGCACAGATTCGAATGGGCGCCATACGAAAGCCCGACTGCCGCCGAGGCGCGCGAGATTTCTTCCATCGCGACGATATGGGCGAGATAGCCGAGATTCGAGCCCCCGTCTTCTTCCGGCACCGTGATGCCCAGCAAGCCCAGCGCGCCGAATTTTTTCCAGAGATCGGCTGGAAAGAGGTTCTCGCGATCGATCTGCGCGGCGCGCGGCGCGATTTCCTTGGCTGCGAACGCGGCAACCGTGGCGCGCAACATCTCGATTTCTTCGCCAAGTTGAAAATCAAGACCGATCATGGGATGTCTCCGATTTGCCATACATAGTCATCAAGGTTTGTTGCATCAATGCACACAGGGTAGGTCGGCCTTCTTTGACGACCCAAGCGCGTCCCTGGGTGATGACGAGATGCTTGCCTGGCTTCACGACTTCGCCGCGTGCGATCAAGGCTTCACCGTCGGCCGGCGCGAGCAAATTGATCTTGAACTCCACCGTGAGCACGGAGGTGTGGGCGGGCATCAGAGTGAAGCCCGCATAGCCTGCCGCGCTATCGACGACGGTGGCGGTGACGCCGGCGTGGAAATAGCCATGCTGTTGGCACAGCTCGGGACGAAAAGGCAAGCGAATCTCGCAGCCGCCCGGCCAGACGTCGTACAACTGGGCTCCCAGAAAGGCCATGATGCCTTGACGCGCGAAGCTCTTTTCCACCTTTTCCCGCCAGTGGGGGTCGCGCGCCTCGAAGCGCGGCGGCGGGCAGTGCGCGAGATCGTCCATTTCGCTCCTCCTGCACAGGATTGTATTGACGTTTACGTCAACGTCAACTATCCTCGGCGCAGGACGCTTGGGCATCGAGCAGGTCGCGGCACTGACGTTCGAGCTGATCGATTTCCTTGAGCACCGCCTCGATGTCTTCGCGCTGCTGTTCGAGCCGGGCGCGCCGTACGGCGAGCACCTCGAGAAAGCGAACCAGCTGCGTCGATTCAGGCGCCGTGTCGTACATGTCGAGCAACTCCTTGATTTCGGCAAGCGACAGTCCGAGTCGCCTGCCGCGCAGGGTGAGCTTGAGCCGAGTTCTGTCACGGCGCGTGTAGATGCGCTGTTGCCCCATGCGCTTGGGCTCGAGGAGCCCTTGCTCCTCATAATGGCGGATCGCTCGCGGCGTGACGCCGAACTCACGCGCGAGTTCGGCGATGGAATAATGTCTTTCCTCGCCGTGCGCTGGCGAGCGAGAGGGAGTACGAGTTTTTTGCTGCACTGCAATATCCTGCTTTCTTTTCGGTTAAACTGCAGTAAAACAGAATTTCCGCATGACAGCAATGTGACTTTCGGCGCGATGCCATTTCACTATCCTTTCTCAATATGTCCCATCCCCGGGCAGGCCCAGGAGGTCGCCGACGGGGTGTTTTGGCTGCGCATGCCGCTGCCGTTTGCGCTCGACCACGTCAATCTCTGGCTCATCGAAGACGAAGGCGGCTATTGCGCCGTCGATACCGGTTATGCGCTTGCCGAGACGCAGGCGGCATGGCGCCAGGCGCTCGAGGGAAAGCGATTGACGCGCCTGTGGGTCACCCATTTCCATCCCGACCACCTGGGGCTCGCTGCCTGGCTGGAAGAGCGCTACGAGGCGCCCCTGGCCATGACGCAAGGGGAATTCTTGACGGCGCACCTCGTCTGGGCGGGCATTGCGCCTTTCGATTTCGCGACGATGATCGAGTTCTACCGACGCCATGGCCTCGATGAAGCACGCGCGGCGGCGCTGCGCGCGCGCGGGAATGCTTATCGTCAAGGCGTGACGAAGCTGCCTACCCGCTTTCAACGCGTCTTCGATGGCGATGTCATCCGCATCGGACGCCATGACTGGCGGGTGATCGTCGGCTTCGGCCATGCGCCCGAGCACATGAGCCTGTATTGCGAGGCTTTAGGGGTGTTGATTGCAGGCGACATGCTGCTGCCGAAGATCTCGACCAATGTCAGCAGCTATGCGGCGGCCCCCATCTTCGATGCGCTCGATCAATTCTTGTCTTCGCTCATGCGCTTTCACGATCTGCCCGACGATACGCTGGTGTTGCCGGCGCACGGGCTTCCCTTCCACGGCCATCGCGAGCGCATCGCGGCGCTCGTGGCGCATCACGCCGCGCGTTGTGACGAGCTTGCGCTGGCGTGTCGAGATACCCCCCGCTCGGCTGCCGACCTCCTTGACGTGCTGTTTGGTCGCGCCATCACCGATGCCCACCAGACGATGTTTGCCATGGGCGAAGCCATCGCGCATCTCATTCACCTCGAAAGAAAGGGCGTCTTGAGCGCTCATGAGGAGAACGGCGTCATCCGTTATCGATCCGTATAGACCTCGAACAAGGAGAGACCTATGACCCCGAATACCGAAGAAAAATCGCTGCCCGACCCCAAAGAAGTCGCCAAGGTTTATGCGGAAGTCGCCGAGAGGTCGGCCAAGATCCTGCAAAAGCACTTGACGCGATCGACGCGCCAAGGCGTGCCCTTACCCCAAGACGAACTGGGCGTCGCTCAGGCGTTCATGGAAATGATGGCGAAATTGCTCGCCAATCCGTATAAGCTCGCGCAGGCGCAGATGAATCTCGTCTGGGACTATTTTTCGCTCTGGCAGCATTCGCTGCTGCGCTTTTGGGGCATCAAGACGCCCCCCATCGCCACCCCCGCGAAAAGCGACAAGCGCTTCAAAGACGAACAATGGGAAGAGCATTTCTTGTTCGACTTCATCAAGCAGTCCTACCTGATCGCTGCGCGTCACATCCATGACACTGTCTGTTGCATCGAAGGCCTGGACCCGAAGACGCAGCAAAAGGTCAATTTCTACACCCGGCAATTCATCGATGCGCTCTCTCCCTCGAATTTTCTCCATACCAACCCCGAGGTGCTGCGCGAAACGGTGAAAAGCCACGGGCAGAATTTGATCAAGGGATTGAACAACCTGCTGCGAGATCTCGAAGCCGGCGATGGTCAGCTCAAGATCGCAATGACGGATGCGAAAGCCTTCGAGCTCGGCAAGAACATCGCCACGACGCCCGGCAAGGTCGTGTTTCAGAACGATTTGATCCAGCTCTTGCACTATGCGCCGAGCACCGCGACCCAATTCCAGCGACCGCTTTTGATCGTGCCGCCCTGGATCAACAAGTATTACATCCTCGATCTGCGCGAAAAGAATTCCTTCATCAAATGGTGCGCAGACCAGGGGCACACGGTCTTTTGCATTTCATGGGTCAATCCCGACGAACGGCTGGCGCAGAAGACCTTCGAGGACTACTTGCTCGAAGGGGCGATCGCGGCCATCGACAAGGTCTGCGAGCAGACCGGGGAGAAAAAGCTCAATGCCGTCGGCTACTGCCTGGGGGGCACCCTGCTGGGCACCACCGCGGCATATCTTGCGGCCAAACGCGACAATCGCCTCGCGTCTCTGACCTTCTTCACCACGATGCTCGATTTTTCGATTCCCGGCGAGCTTGGCGTGTTCATCGACGAAGAGCAGGTGGCTCGCCTCGAGAAGAAAATGAGCGAGCGGGGGTATCTCGAGGGCTCCGAGATGGCGACGACGTTCAACCTGTTGCGCGCCAATGACCTCATTTGGTCGTTCGTCGTCAACAATTATCTGTTGGGCAAGGAGCCCTTCCCCTTCGATCTGCTTTACTGGAACTCTGATTCCACACGCATGCCGGCGGCGATGCACAGCTTCTACCTGCGCAACATGTATATGAAGAATCTCCTCAAGGAGCCCGGCGGCATCACCTTGGCGGGCGTGCCGATCGACCTCCGGAAGATCAAGGCCCCTGCCTACTTCATTTCTACCCTCGAAGACCATATCGCCCCCTGGCAGAGCACCTATCTCGGCGCGCGCTTGCTCTCAGGCGCCACCCGGTTCGTCTTGGGGGGGTCGGGGCACATCGCGGGCATCGTCAATCCGCCATCCGCGAACAAATATGGCTATTGGACCAATCCGCTCCAGCCCTTGCCAGAAACTCCAGAGGCGTGGCTCGACGGTGCGACGCAGCAGGAAGGTTCCTGGTGGAGCGATTGGCAGGCTTGGATTGCTGGCTTGAACGACAAGCGTGTGCCCGCGCGCGATCCGGCCAAGGGAGTGCTGCCGGTGCTCGAAGATGCGCCGGGATCGTATGTGAAGTTCCGGCTCGATGCGCCGCGCTGATCGATAGGCGAGTGGCTGAGAACGCGCCTGCCAAGGCAGACGCATGGAGAGTGCTTTCATCGACGGGCTCGAACTCCTTTCGGTTCGGCCCACATCCGGCAGCGCTCGGCCTCCCTTGCTGTTCGTCCACGGCGCCTACGCGGGCGCCTGGTGCTGGAGTGAGCATTTCCTTCCCTATTTCGCCGCACAGGGATGGAACGCGCATGCCCTCTCGCTCTCGGGACATGGTCGTAGCCGGGGCCGCGAACGGCTCGACGCGCTTTCGATTGCCGATTACGTGACCGATGTCGCCAAAGTCGTGGGAAGCCTCGGCGAGAAGCCCATTTTGATCGGCCATTCGATGGGGGGCTTCGTGGTGCAGAAATACCTCGAAACCCATGAAGCGCCGGCGGCGGTGTTGATGTGTGCAGTCCCTCCCCAGGGGCTGGCGGGGCCCGCGGTGTCGATGTGGCTGGCGAGGCCCCGACTGCTCGTCGATCTCAACCGGCTATTGAGCGGCGGACGCGGGGCTTTCGAGACTCTGCGCGAGGCCCTCTTCCATGAGCCTCTCGCGCCAGCCGATTTGGCGCGCTATCTGCGGCTTTCCCAGCCGGAATCGCATCGCGCGATTTGGGACATGATGCTCTTTTCTTTGCCTCATACGGCTCGCGTCTTGGCGCATCTGCCCTGCGGCAGGGAAGCCCTTTTCGTGATGGGCGCCGAATATGACCAAATCATTCCGCCTGCGAGCGTCGAGATGACGGCGCGCACCTATGGGGTGAAAGCGACGATCATCTCCGGCCTCGGCCACGGGCTGATGCTCGAAAGCGGATGGCAAAGAGCCGCCCAAGCGCTCGCCGACTGGCTGCAGCGCCATGACGCACGCGTCGGGGGAGGGCAGCCGGCTGCTAGGGGCCGAGATACTTGAGATGGCTGACGCAGCCGTCGCGGCAATCCGTGGCGCCAAATCCCGGCACGAGGATGCAGCCGGGCGTGCGCTGGTTGAGGCAGCATTCGGGCATGGCGGAGCGCCGCACCTCGAGGACGCTCACATGAGGCGCTACGAGGAGGAAATCGATATGCCAGTAAAGCCGCTTCTCACGTTGCAGATGACGGGCGATGCGATTTTCCAGGCCACGACGGGCCGAACCGGTATAGACGTAACGGCCGGCAGGGAAGGCGAATACGCCTAGCCGGCCGATCGTGAGCCGCTGCGGCTGCGCCACCGCGATCAACAATTGATAGCTGATCGCGTGGTCTATTCTTCGAGTAGGCTCCTCAGCATCCACGCCGTCTTTTCATGGATTTCGAGTCTTTGGGTCAAGAGGTCGAGCGTGGGCTGATCATTCGCCTTTTCGACGAGCGGGAAGAGGCTCCTGGCCGTGCGCGCGGTGGCCTCCTGCGCTTCGACGAGCAAGCGAATCATCTCGGTGGCTTTGGGAACGCCCTTGACTTCTTTGATCGAAGACAGCTTGGCATATTCGGCGAAGCTGCCGGGAGCGGGGTGCCCCAAGGCGCGGATGCGTTCCGCGATCGCATCGAGGGCGTTCCACTGTTCGGTATATTGCTCCATGAACATCGTGTGGAGTGTGTTGAACATCGGCCCGGTGACGTTCCAGTGGAAGTTGTGCGTCATCAGGTAGAGGGTGAAGCTATCGGCCAGAAACTTCGATAGGCCTTCGGCGATCTTCGCGCGATCGGCTTCGGAAATGCCGATGTCGATAGATAGGCTTTTTTTCGCTTTCATAGGTTTTCTCCTCTCTTCAGGTAATCCCATTATGGCCCATGCCTACGGCGATGTCTAAGAAGCCGCGCCAATCATGACGATAGCTTTTGCCTTTCAGAAGCCTCTGACGTGCGCCATATGATTGCGCAGCGGGCGGCCACGCTGTTGGGCGCTGGCGCACAAGGGAATCGTCATGGCGCCGCCTGCGTCGTGTCACTGAGCGGCAAGACCCTGAGCGCTTGGGTTTTGTCGAGATGCAGCATGGCGTCGAATTGCTCGCTCGGGTTGGCAAAGTAATAATGGTCGCGCCATTCCTGGCGCGGGGAATAGACCACGCCGATCGCGCGCTCGGCCAAGGGGCGGCCAAATTGAGCAGAGACGACGGGGTTTGCACGCAGGCGCAGATAAAAGGCCGGAAGCTTGGCGCTGCCGAAGAGGGCGCTGAGGCTGTGTCGGCGTGCAGGGAGCAAGCGTTTGACCCGATCGGGCCTACCCCACCCATCGGCGGCGCGCACCGTGCCCGTGCGCGTGGTCATGCCGAGGAGAAAGACGTTTTCCGCGCCATGCCGTTCGCGCGCGAGCTGGCCCAGGGAGAGCTCGCCGGCTTTGCCCATGTCGGTGGCGCGTGCGTCGCCGACGTGCGTGTTGTGCGCCCAGACGATCACCTTGCCTTGGCCGCCTTGGGCGACCAAGTGCGCGCGCACCGCCTCGATGACCGCGAAGAGATGCCGTTCGCGCACGTTCCAGGAAGAGACGCCGGCTTGATAAATGGCGCGGTAATAGGCTTCGGCAGCCACGACGGTTTCGGCATGCAGGCGCAGCCGGAAAGCGGCCTCGTCCTCGCGATCGCCGAGCTCGAGCCGCAGGAGGGCTAGCTGCCGGCGGGCGCCGGCGCCGCATGGCGGCGCCGCGCGCGTTTCGACGTCCCATCCATAGAGCATCGGCTCTGGCCGGTAGCGAAAGAAACACGCCAGATCCTTTTCCGCGCGCTCTGCCTCGTCTTCCCGCCCCAGCGCGCGCCAGGCCTCGATCAATGCCTGGGCCGATTCAGGCAGGCTATAGAGGTCGAAGCCGAAAACGCGCGGCGGCTTGGGGCGTTGGCGCAAGGCTTCGAGAAAGTCGAGGAAGGGAGGGGTTTGCACGACCCAGCGCGGAAAGCCCGTGACTTTGGCGACGACGTCCCTTGCGCTGGGCGGCGCGAGCGGCGCATTGCGCACGTAATCGTCGGCAGCCAGAAGCGGCGCCCAGGGCGCTTCGATGAGGATGGCCTCGAAGTGCGCGTGTTCGACCAACGCTTGGGAAAGGCGTGCGCGCTCGACGAGGAATTCGTGCGTGCCATGCGTGGACTCGCCGATCATCACGGTATGGGCGTTGCCGAGATCGGCGAGCACGACGGCGAGATCTTCGTCCGTGCCTTGCCAGGGACGGCATTGGCGGCGCCAATCGCTGCATAAGGCGTGCGTGGCCAAAAAGACAAGCGTCAGCAGCGAAACGCCGCGTATCAGCGCGCCGGCACGCATCCGGGGGGAAGATTGTCGAGCAAGACGCGGCGAATCAAGTCCACCGCCTGGTGGCGTGGGAAAGTCGCGCGCCAGACGAGCGCCACGCGGCGCGTAGGCGTCGGATCGCGGAAGGGGATCACGCGCAAGAGCGCGTCTTGGGCAGGCAATGCATCGACGGCCGAGGCGGGCATCACCGTGATGCCGACCCCGGAGGCAACCATCAGACGAATGGTCTCGAGCGACGAGCCTTCGAGCACCTGCGGCCCGCCTTCCCCGGCCTGCGCGCAAAGGTCCAAGACCTGATCACGAAAGCAGTTGCCGCGGCCGAGCAAAAGCAGGGGCTCGGCGATGAGCTCACGCGCTTCGATCTGAGAGCGTGCGTGCCACGGATGATTGGCCGGCACGAGCACGCGAAAAGCCTCCTCATAGACTGTCTGCGCGACCAGACCGGGCTCCTTCAAGGGGAGGGCGAGCACCGCGACGTCGAGCTCCCCACTTTTGAGCTGATCGACGAGTTTGCTCGTGAAGTTTTCCGAAAGCATGAGGGGCATCTTGGGCGCAGCGACTTTGATCTTGGGCACCAAGCGGGGGAACAGATAGGGGCCGATCGTGTAGATGGCGCCCAGGCGTAGGGGGCCTTGCAGGGGGTCGCCTGCAGTCGCCGCGAGCTCTTTGATGCGGGCGGCTTCCGCAAGCACGCGTTCGGCTTGGCGCACGATGGGCTCGCCCGCGGGGGTGACCGTGACTTCCGTCGGCCCCCGTTCGAAGAGGATGACCCCCAGCTCGTCTTCGAGCTTTTTCACCGCGACGGAAAGGGTTGGCTGCGAGACGAAACATTTTTCCGCGGCGCGACCGAAATGACGTTCGCGCGCGAGGGCAACGATGTATTTGAGCTCGGTAAGCGTCATGGATCGCGAAGACTCCTTACGGTGTGCCGTGATTCTGCTCCAGGGGGATGCCGTTCAACACGACCTTCTTGCCGGTTTGCAGCGACAAGGGCGCATGGGCGGTCGGGCAGAGCAAGAGAAACGAATGGCCTTGTGGCGTCAGGCGGTCATGGGTCTCTTCCGCAACATGGGCGCTCGATGGATAATGGGATTTCCGGCCAAGCGCGAGCAGCTCCATTATGCCCAATGTTCCGCCTGCGATCATCGAAGCCTTGTCGTCGCCGTGCGAAGAAGTGATCGAAACCCACATCTCTTGGGTGCTGTTGGCGGGCGAGTATGCCTACAAGGTGAAAAAACCCGTCACCTTGCCTTTTCTCGATTATGCCACTCTCGAAAAAAGGCGGGCGTGCTGCGAAGAAGAGCTGCGGCTCAATCGCCGCTTCGCGCCCGCGTTGTATCTCGGCGTCGTAACGCTCGCGGGAGAGCCCGCGGTGGTCATGCGCCGCTTCGCGGCGAACCGGCGTCTCGATCATCTCTGTGAGCGCGGCGAACTCTCTGAGCAGCCCTTGCTCGCCTTTGCGCGTGAGCTCGCCCAGATGCAGGCGCAGATGCCGATCGCCGAAGCGGGGACTCCCTATGGCGAGCCGGCGGCGATTCTTTCTGCCGCGCTGGAAAACTTCGAAGAGCTCGAACGCATGCGGCCAGATCTTGCGCCCCGCTGGCAACGACTGAAGAATTGGACGTCAGAGGAAGGCGCTGCGCGCGCAGGCGATTTCCGTCGCCGCAAGGCCGCCGGGCGCGTGCGCGAGGGGCATGGCGATCTCCATCTCGCGAACCTCGTGCTCCTCGAAGATCGCATCGTGCCCTTTGACGCCATCGAATTTTCGGCGGCATTTCGCATCATCGATGTCGCCAGCGAAATCGCCTTCTTGCTGCTCGATCTCCTCGAACATGGCGAAGCGGGGCTCGCCTCAGCGTTCCTTTCCGAATGGCTGGTTTGGAGCGGAGACTTCGAGGCGCTCGTCGTGTTGCGCTTTTATCTCGTCTATCGCGCCATGGTGCGCGCGAAGGTCGCTGCGTTGCAAGCGAAGGAAAAAGAGACAGAGGCCTATCTGAGGTGGGCGGAAGCCCTGATCTCTCCCCCTCTGCCGGCCTTGACGATCACGTTTGGGCCGTCTGGCTCTGGCAAGACCTATCTTTCCGGACGCCGGTTATTGCATGCCCGCATGCTCGACTGCGTGCGCTTCCGTTCCGACGTCGAGCGAAAACGGCTCTATGGGCTTGCGCCGAATGCGGCGAGCGGCGGCTCGATCTATACGCCGGCAGCCACTCTGCGCACCTATGCGCGCTTGGCGGAGCTTGCCGAATTGGCCATCAGCCACGGCTGGTCGGTGATCGTCGATGCCGCTTTTTTGCGACGCGCGGAACGCATGGCGTTTCAGCGTTTGGCCAAGCGGCTGGGCGTCCCTTTCGCGATCCTGGCGCCTTCTGCCGATGTCGCGGAAATGGAAAAACGCATCCGCGCGCGGCAGGGGGATGCCTCGGAAGCGACGGTCGAGGTCCTCAGGCAGCAATTGGCGTGCATTGAGCCGCTGAGCGAAGAAGAAAAAGCGCTGACGCAGGCTGACTGAAGACCGCATCGGAAACCTCGTCATCGCACGGACGCAGCGCGGTTTTGGGCTTTCTCTTTGCGCGGCGGACGGTAAAGATCGCAGGGCCTTACGACTTGAGCAAGGCGCTTTCGACCATCTCGAAATCGGAGCCCCGCTGTAAGAGCGCCTTCAGGCGCAGGTAGCGTGGGGGCTGGGCGCCATCCCAAAGCTCGAGGATCTTATCGGGCCGAAAACTGCCAGGGGCCAGAATCAGGAAGCCCGCGTCGGTTTGCTCGACAGGCAACCAAAAGGCGGGCCGATAGGGTTCGTTTTCTGCTTTGATGCCGGTTGCGCGCACGGCGACGGCCTGGGGTCTGCCGGGGATGCGTTCGATGCCCGCCAGCACCATCGTTTCCGTCGTGCGGATCCAGCGGATCATACCCAAGAGGAGGCGATCGTCTGACGCCTCGCAAAGCGCGACGAGCTGCCCGAGGGAAAGTCGCGCGCCCGGCTGGGATAGGCTGCGCGCGAGCCGAAGCCCCCCTTCCGAATGGTCGAGTCCTTGCCAATTTTCGACGAGTTGCCAGTCTTCGAGGAAAAAGCCTTGGTTACGGCTGTATTCCTCGGCGAAGCGTTTCGCGAGGCGATCGAACAAGGCGAGTTCTTCACGCTCGCGCAGCAGAGCCCCTTGCGAAAATTGGCCGCCGAGAGCGATGCGCCGGCCAGCCAAGTAATAATGGATCGCGGCGAAACCAATGCTGAGCCGGCATGCGCCGGTGCTGGGGAAGCGTTCATGGCGACGGCGAATGCCCCCTTTGACCCAGCGTGGGTAGATGCGCCGTAAGAGCTCGGCACAGGCGGGTTGTACGCAATCTGCGCCGAGACCGAGGCGCGCGACGGGGTAATCCGGCCCGCCGTGAGCAAGCCGCTGCAGACGAAGCTTGAGGCTTTTGCGCAAAGCACGGGTATCCAGCCACCGCGCGCCGGCGCCAGGGGAGGGGAGGTATCCAGGCGGCATGTCGGCGAAGAGATCGAGGCACAAAGGGAGGGCCTTGCCATCGAGCGGCGGCGGGGAGGACGAGACGGAAACTTTACTGGCGAAGCGGCGTGCCCAGCCGGCTACCCAACCTTGTTGCCGGACATTGAGCTCATAGGGGCTTGCGGCAGCAAAGAGCAAAGTCTCCACAAAGGCCTCACGCGGCGTTTGCTGGCCCTGGCGGCGCAAGGAATCCGCCACGGCGATCTCTTCAAGCCCAAGACGTTCGATGTCTCGGTAAATGTCATAGAGGCGGCGCCAGTAATGAGCGCCGATCCATTCTCCACTACGCACGCGATCGAAATGCTCGTCGGCCATCGTGGCCAGCATGCGCTGCGCGGACAACGCACTTTTTTCTTGCGCGCCATTCGGGCTGAGATCCTGCCAGCAGAGGTGATAACCTACGCCGACCAGCTGCCATAAACCAAGCACCGCCTGGCAGGCCTCTTGCTCCATCGGCGCGAGGGGTAAGGGGCGAGCGAGAAAGCGCTTCGCGATTTCGCCTTGCAAGAAATAGATCGTTTCGCGGAGCGCCTCGAGGATTTCCAGTCGTGTTTCAGCGGCCAGCGGAAAGCAATTGGCCTTTTCGATTGCGTTTCTCAGAGCGCGATGCGCCTTTTCGGGGTCGGTGAGTCTCAACTCGCTGAGCCAAAGCCGGCAGCTTTCCAAATCGCCGAGAGCCGGTTGCTCGGACGCAGGCAGGGAGGCGCTCATGACGCTTTTGCAGCCGAGCCATCGAGATGCTTTGCCAATGCCGAAGCGAGGACATCGGCAGGCGGGGGTGGGCGGGATGGCGAAGGCCGCTGCGGGGCTGCCCAGATCGGCGCAGGAAAATGACTGTCGTCGCGCCAGCGGGGGATCACATGCCAATGCAGGTGCGCCACGACGTTACCGAGGCTGGCGAGGTTGATCTTGTCGGGCGCCAAGATTTCGCGCAGGGAGGATTCGACGGCAGCGACTACCCTGATCAGGTGCAGGCGTTCGGTGGGCGTCAAGTCGGTGAATTCAGCGACATGCTTTTGCCAGACGATCCGGCAGTAACCCGGAAATGCGCGGGCTTCTTCTCCCTCGACGAGGACGATACGACAAAAGTCGTCTTGCCACAGCAGCGATCCGCCGGGCGTAGCGCAGAGCAGACACTCCTCCATACTGGGCAACGATAACAAAATTTCTTTTGAGCGTGCGCATTCTCGTCGTATAAAACGTCAACCGCAACGCCTTGCGTCGCGTTTTTAAGGAATACTTTTTACCGTGGGGGCGACATGAAAAAAGCAGCGACCCTTTTTGCCTTTGGATTGTTCGTCATGGTAGGCGCTTTGGCGCAAGCTGCGGAACCGGGCTGGCTGGCCGATTTCCGTAAAGCGGATCTCAACGACAGCGGCGGCTTGTCGAAAGTCGAACTGGACAAGGCCAAGGCGCCCTCGCTGAAGGCGATGAGGGATAATTTCGCCGCCATCGATACGGATCGCGATGGCCAAATCACGCCTGCCGAGTATGAGCGCTTTCTGGCGCGAGAGGAAGAGCGATTCGCCGCGCGTTTCAAACAAGCCGATCTCAACGACAGTGGCGGCTTGTCGCGCAAAGAGCTCGACAAAGCCAAGGGCAAGGAATTCGAGACGATCAAGAAGAATTTTGCCCAAATCGACGCCGACCAGGATGGTCAGGTGACCTGGGAGGAATACCGCGCCTATCTCGCAGGGGGGAGGGCGCTTGCTCGCCCGGCGCATGCGTCCGAGCGGGCGGCGGGAGCGCGGGACGGTTGCCAACCGAACTGTGGGATCGTCACCCATGTCGAGTTTTATGAGCAAAAAGGTGAAGGCACTGGACTGGGAGCGATCGCCGGCGGTGTCGCAGGCGGACTCCTCGGCAGCCAGGTCGGCAAGGGCACGGGGCAGACGATCGCAACCGTCGGTGGGGCAGCGGGAGGCGCCTATGTCGGCCATCAAATCGAGAAGAAGCTAAAAACGAAGAAGATGGCGAAAGTCAGCGTCCGTCTGGATACCGGTGAAATCCGCGAATTCCATCTCGACGCCGAGGGTCAGACCCTTGCCGAAGGCGACCGCGTGCGTCTCCTCGACGGCCAGCCCGTGCGCTATACCGGCCAGTGAGGCAAGGGGAAGGAAGGCGAGGGCGTCAATCGTGGATCACGACTTCGCCGCGCAGACTGTGCGGCAATGCAGCCGTGATGCGCACGGGGATCAAATGGCCAATGAGACGCTCGGAGCCCCGGAAATTGACGATGCGGTTGTTGGCCGTGCGGCCCGAGAGCTCGCGCGGATCCTTTTTCGCACGCCCATCGACGAGGACTTTTTCGATTTTGCCGACCATCGCGCGGGAGATGGCCTGGGCGTTGGCTTCCAATTTTTCCTGCAAACGCATCAACCGTTCGGTTTTGACCTCTGGGGGCGTCGTGTCGGGTAATTCCGCGGCTGGCGTGCCGGGCCGCGGGCTGAAGATGAAAGTAAAGCTCGCATCGAACCCGACTTCGTCGATCAGGCGTAGGGATTTTTCGAAGTCCTCATCGCTCTCGCCCGGAAAGCCCACGATGAAATCCGTCGAAAGGGACAAGTCGGGGCGCGCGGCTTTGAGCTTTCTCGCGACCGATTTGTATTCGAGCACCGTGTAGCCCCGTTTCATCGCCGCCAGGATGCGGTCCGAGCCGGATTGCACGGGTAGATGGAGATGGGGAGCGAGCTTTTCGATGCGGCGGTGGCAGTCGATCAGGCGCTCGCTCATTTCGTTTGGATGGGAGGTGGTGTAGCGGATGCGCTCGATTTCTGGGAATTCGGCGATGGTCTCGATCAGCAAAGCGAGGTCGGCAGTATCGCCCTCTTGCGTTTGTCCTTGATAGGCATTGACGTTTTGCCCGAGGAGCGTGATTTCGCGTACCCCTTGCGCGGCAAGGGCTTCGACTTCGCGCAGGATGTCTTCGAAGGGGCGCGAGACCTCGGCGCCGCGCGTATAAGGGATGATGCAATAGCTGCAGTATTTCGAGCAGCCCTCCATCACCGAAACGAAGGCACTCGCTCCTGATTCACTTCTCTGCGTGGGCAAGCGATCGAATTTTTCGATCTCTGGGAAGGAGACGTCGACTTGGGGGCGGCCGCTGGCGCAGCGGGCAGCGATCAGCTCTGGCAGCCGGTGCAAGGTTTGCGGACCAAAGACGAGATCGACGAAAGGCGCGCGCTTGACGATGGCCTCGCCTTCTTGGCTTGCGACACAGCCACCGACGCCGATCAAGAGATGAGGTTTCTCCGCCTTGAGGGCGCGCACGCGCCCTAGGTCGTGAAACACTTTTTCTTGGGGTTTTTCCCGCACCGAACAGGTGTTGAAGAGGATCAAATCCGCTTCTTCCGGCCTTTGTGCGCGCACATAGCCTTCTTTTGCCAAGAGATCGAGCATCTTTTGCGAGTCGTACTCGTTCATCTGGCAACCGAAGGTGCGAATGAAGACCTTTCTCATCGTCTGCGACATCATGGGGTGGGGGCGCGTATTCTACGCCGCTGCCGCATCGACGTTCCGTTGCAGCCAAAGCTCCAGCAAGGCCATGTGCCAGAGCGTGGCGCCTCCGATCTTGGTGCGATGGCGCTCGGGCTCGGCGAGGAGACTTTCGAGGTATTCGCGGCGGTAGAGGCCGCGTGCGCGACATGCCTCCGAATCGAGGATCTCGCGCATGAACGCGAGAAACGGCCCGCGCACATATTTGAGCGCGGGCATGGGGAAATAGCCCTTGGGCCGGTCGATCACGAGGTCGGGCAACAGGCCACGCGCGAGACGCTTGAGCGCGTATTTTCCTGTCATGCCATCCGCGCCCAGTTTGAGCGCCGCTGGCATATTGACGACGAATTCGATGAGGCGGTGATCGAGGAATGGTGTGCGCGCCTCCAGCCCCCATGCCATAGTCATGTTATCCACGCGCTTGACGGGGTCATCGGTGACGAGCCAGGTGGCCTCGACGCGCAGCAGCGTATCGAGGAAGCTTGGGCTTGCCTCTTCCGCGAAGCGCTGACGAAAGAAGTCGGCGACATGGTCCTCGGTCACGCAGTATGGCTCCGAGAGCATCGTGGCGAGTTCTGCGTGCGGACGGTCGAGATAGCTGCGCTCGAGGCGCTCTATCGCAGGATCGTCTGCCGCGGCCATTTGCGCATGCCAGGAATAGCCCGCAAAGAGCTCGTCCGCTCCTTGCCCGCTTTGCACTACCTTGACGGTTTCGCGCACGCGTTCGGCGAGCAGATAAAAGGAGGCGACGTCCTGGCTGACCATCGGTTCAGCCATGGCGCAGACGGCTTCGGGAAGGCGCGCGAGGACCTCGTCGTTGGGGATCACGTAGCGATGGTGTCGGGTGCCGAAGTGGCGGGCTACGGCGTCGGAGTATTCGAATTCGTGGCCACGCTCTTCGGGCGAATCTTCGAAGCCGATGGAAAACGTCATCAGGTCGGACGCCCCGGCGGCGTGCGCGAGCGCGACGATCAGGGAAGAGTCGAGGCCGCCGGAAAGCAAGACACCCACCTTGACATCGGCGATTTCCAATCGCATGCGCACGGCTTCGAGCAATTCGTGACGCAGGCGTGCGAGCCATTCGTGTTCGCTCAGGGCTTCCTGATGGCATGGGCGCGGCAGGCGCCAATACCGGCGTATGGATTCCCGGCCGTCGGCGTAAAGCGTGAGCGTCGTGCCTTGCGCAAGCTTGCGCACGCCGCAGAGCACGGTGTAAGGGGGCGGCACGGCGCCATGTAAGCGAAACTGGAACTGCAAGCCGATGGGGTCCAGACGCGTGTCGATCTCGCCGGCCGAGAGTAAGGCTTGGATATTCGAAGCGAAGCGGAAAAAGCGGTCACTGCGGGCGAAATAAAGCGGCTTGATGCCGATGCGATCCCGCGCGAGGAAAAGGGCGCGACGGCGGCCGTCCCAGAGGGCGAAGGCGAACATGCCGTGCAAATGCTCGACGCATTGCTCGCCCCACTCGGCGTAGGCACGCAAGATTACTTCGGTGTCGCCGTCGGAGACGAAGCGATGACCGCGACGCGCGAGCGTGCGGCGCAGCTCGGGATAATTGTAGATCGTCCCATTGAAGACCAGGGCGAGCTCGAGGCTTTCATCGACCATCGGTTGCGCCGAGCGCGCGGTCAGGTCGATGATCGCCAGGCGCCGGTGCGCAAGGCCAACGGGTCCAGAAAGCCAGAGCCCTTCGCCGTCTGGCCCGCGACGGGCAAGCGCAGGCAGCATGCGCGCAAGCGTTGCACGCGCGCAAGGCTGTTCGTCCAAACGCAATTCGCCGGCGATGCCGCACATGGGATGTCATCGCATTCGTGGTCGTTCATCGCGTAGGATACGATGCGGCGCAGAAAATGGCGCGAGTCTTTCGAGAAAATCGATGAGCTCGAAAAGCGGCGAGTTGGCGAAAAATTTGGCGGCGGGCAGCTCTTGCCAGATGCGATCCGCGAATGACCAAAGCTCATGGGGCGTATCCCCGACGCCGTCGCCATTGCGGTCAAAACCCTGATAGTCGCTCCAAAAATTGTGATCCCAGACGTTTGCCGCGCCGACCTTGGGAGCGCTGAGGAACACTTGGGTGAGGTTGTTTTCGAAACGATTGTCTCGAATCGTATGGCCGCCTGCCTCGCCATAGAAGGCAAGCCCAATGGCGTTGTGGGCGAAGCGGTTGCCTACGATACGGAGTGAAAGCTCCGTATTGAGCGGCGCATCGGCCAGCAAACCCGTCGCGCAGTGGAGGATCTCGTTCTCCGCCACGAGGGCGCCGCCGCTTTCCTTGAACACCAACGCGGCGCCGCCTCCTGCCCACGCTTCGCGAATCGTATTTGCGCGTATGACAAGCTCGCTCGAATACAGGGCGACGATGCCCGTCGCGACGTGTGCGATGCGATTCTTTTCGATCGTCACGCGTGGCGAAAAGATCAGATGCATCCCATAGCGACCTTCTCGCAAAGAATTGCCGACGAGCCGATTGTCGGGAGCGTTGGCGAGCGTGATGTCGCGCGCGCGGCGGAAATCGTTGCCCTCGATGCGATTGCCCTGTCCATGCCATATGCGCAATGCATCGCCGCGCAAAGCGAGCGGGAGGTTTTTGCCGACGATGGCGTTGGCGCGGATCGTATTGTGATGGCCCCCTTGGATGTGCAGGGCGAAGAGCACGTCTTCCAGGACGTTGTTCTCGATCAGATTCTGATTGCCGAGAAGGAGGATGCCGGCATCGACGCGGTCATGCGACTCGCCGCTGTTGGCGATGTAAAGGCCTCGGACTGTTGCACCATGGGTGGCCACCGTGAGCACCGTCGAGCGTCCATTGCCGAAAAGGCGCGCACGCCCTTGCCCGTCGAGGGTGAGCGGCTTGGCGATCACCGCAGGCCCCGCGTAATCGCCCGCCGGCAGGCGGATCACTGCGCCCGGAGAGGCTTGGTCGAGCAGGGGCTGCAGCGGTGTCTGCCCGGCTGCGAAGGGTGCGCAGAAGAGAACGAGGAACAGGGAAGGAAGACGCCACATGCGCGCCATTCTCGGTCAGGAAGAGCGCGTATGCCTTGGCCTCGATCAAGCGCCGATGAGCGAGAGCAGAATCTCGCGGCGGTGCGGCTGTGTGCGGTGTTCCCAGAGGTAGAGCCCCTGCCAGGCGCCTAGGGCGAGGGCGTAGTCGGCGACGGGAACGGTGAGAGATGTTTGGGTCAGGGCGCTGCGAATGTGCGCCGACATGTCGTCCGGCCCTTCCTGCGTATGGCGCCAATGCGGTTGGCCATCGGGCGCGAGGCGGCTCAGGAAGGTTTCGAGATCATGCCGCACGTCAGGGTCGGCGTTTTCCTGGATGAGGAGCGAAGCTGAGGTGTGGCGGCAAAAAAGGGTGAGAAGCCCTGTGCGAATGCCGGATTCGGCGACGAAACGACGCGCCGATTCGGTGAATTCGTAGAAGCCGCGCCCGGTGGTGGCGACGACTAGGATTTTGCTCATCGCGTGCATCCGAGTATTCTTGCATGGATGGAAGCGACCGTGTATCTCCCGCAGAGCCGAAACGCCTGGGGCCGTCCTGAATTCGCAGCGATCCTCAAGGAAGAGTTGCGCAGGAAAGCCCACGCCTTGCCGCTGGAACGCTGGCTGGCGAAGACCAACATGGCCATGCCGGAAACCCTCGAGGTGATGCTGATCTCCGCCGAGGAAGCGGATGGGCGCGTTCTCTTGCGCGTGGGTGCGTTCTTTTCGGGACTTACCGTGGGCTGCGCCTGCGTCGATGATCCGACACCCTTGACGCCGGAACCGGAATATGCAGAGATCGTGCTCATGCTCGATCTTTCAACCGGCTGGGCGGCCTGTGCGTTATAGGGCTCATGATCGAAACCGAGGGAGAAAATCAATGAAACTCGCACCGCTTTTGGCTTTGTGTTTTTTCCTCAGTCCCGCCTACGCGGCCAAACCTGACTGGGCCGACGGCAAGCCGCCAAAAGGGGAAAAGCATCGGCATGAACATCGCGACGAAGGCCAAAGGCGCGGCGAAGGAGGGATCGATTTCCGCTTCACCGAGGAGCATCGCCATATGCTCCGCGACTACTATGGTGCACAGATCCGGGCCGGCCATTGTCCTCCTGGGCTTGCAAAGAAAAAGAATGGTTGTCTGCCACCCGGTCAGGCAAAGAAATGGCGGATTGGCGAACCCTTGCCGTCGGGCATCGTCGTCTATGATCTGCCCAGGGAGGTGCTCGTGCGACTGCCTCCCCCTCCGCCCCGGCACCGTTATGTGCGCGTGGCCGGCGATATCCTCTTGATTGCGATCGGAACCTCGATGGTGGTCGACGCACTCGAGGACATCATGCGCTGATTTACAACAGGATGCGCTCTATGCCGCCGGCGCGCACGCGCGAGAGATAGACAGAAAGCCAGTCTTCGCCGAGCAGGCGTCGCGCGAGTTCGATGACGATGTAGTCGGCCTCGATGGGCTGATCTTCCTCGTAGCGTGACAGCCCTTGCAGACAAGAAGGGCAGCTTGTGAGGATCTTCGTCTTCGGGGGGACGCCTTGCGGATGGAGTCGCGCGAGATTGGCGGCGATTTCCTCTTCTTTGCGAAAACGCGTTTGGGTCGCAATGTCCGGGCGCGCGGCGGCGAAAGTGCCCGCCTCGCCACAGCAGCGATCCGAGAGCGCGACGGAAGCGGAAAGCAATTTCGCGGCGACTTCCTTGCCGGCTTGCCGCTTGATCGGCGTATGACAGGGATCATGATAGAGATAGCGCGCTCCCGACGCGGCGGGAAGATGGATGCCCCGCTCGAGGAGGTATTCATGGATGTCGAGCACGCGGCAGCCTGGAAAGATCTTGTCGAATTCATAGTGCTCGAGCTGATCCAGACAAGTGCCGCAAGAGACGATCACGGTCTTGATGTCGAGATAGTTGAGGGTGTTGGCGACGCGATGGAAGAGCACGCGATTCTGGGTCGTGATGCGGGCGCTGAGGGCTTGTTCGCCCGCCGCGTTTTGCGGATAGCCGCAGCAGAGGTAACCCGGCGGCAACACCGCGGTTGCGCCGCTATGCCAGAGCATGGCGAGGACTGCGAGGCCGATCTGGGAAAATAAACGTTCCGAACCACAGCCAGGGAAATAAAAGACGGCTTCGCATTCTTCGGCGGGGCGCTGGGGGTCACGGATCACGGGAATCAGGCGCGCATCTTCGAGATCGAGCAGTTGCCGCACCGTCTGGCGTGGCGCTATGGCAGGCAGAGGCCGGTTGAGAAAGTGAATCACTTGCGCAACCGGTTTAGGCCGCCCAACCGTTGCCGGCGGCTGGCGCAGCGTGCCTTGGAACAGCCCCACCTTCTTGGCGATGGCATGAGCGAGGCGTTGTGCGCGATAGCCGAAATCGATCATGCCGGTTTTGATCGCCTTGAGGGTGGCGGGATCGGTGGCCGAGAGATAAGCCATGGCGAGCTTGGCAGCCGGCGAGGGGCGAAAGCGGCCGCTTCGGCGGAGGAAGTTGCGCATCGCGATGGAGACATCGCCGAAATCGATGTCCACCGGACAAGGCTTTTCGCAGCGATGGCAAACCGTGCAGTGGTCGGCGATGTCGCCGAATTCTGCGAAATGGCGCATCGAGACGCCGCGACGCGTCTGCTCTTCGTAGAGAAAGGCGTCGATGAGCAGGCCAACGCCCAGGATCTTGTTGCGCGGGCTGTAAAGGAGATTCGCGCGCGGCACGTGGGTGGTGCAGACCGGCTTGCATTTGCCGCAACGCAAACAGCTTTTCACCATGTCGGAGATCGCGCCGATCTCCGATTGCTCCATGATCAGGGATTCGATGCCGAGCAAGGCGAACGAGGGCGTGTAAGCGTTGCGCAAGTCGGCGCCCGGCAAGAGCTTGCCGCGATTGAAGCGGCCGTTCGGGTCGATACGCTGTTTGTAGGCGCGGAAGGGCTCGATCTCCTCGGGCTCTAGAAATTCGAGCTTGGTGATGCCAATGCCATGTTCTCCGGAGATCACGCCGCCGAGCCTTTTCGCCAACGCCATGATGCGCTCTACCGTGCGGTAAGCGGTTTGCAGCATCAGGTAGTCGTCGGAATTGACGGGGATGTTGGTGTGCACGTTGCCGTCGCCGGCGTGCATGTGCAGGGCGACGAAGAGGCGGCGGCGCAAGATGCGTCGATGGATCGCGCGCATCGCTTCGAGCACGGGGCGAAACGCAGCGCCGGAGAAAAGCTCCGTCAGGGGATCACGCAATTCCCGTTTCCAGGATGCGCGCAATGTATGGTTTTGCAGGCGCCGGAACACCGAGGGGGTGTCGGCCGGCGCCTCCTCGCCGGCAAGCCGTGCGTCATCGAGGTGATCGAGATAGCTTTGCCAGCGTGCGCGCACTTCCGCGATCAGGGCCAATGCGGCCGCACGCCGATCGCCGATCAGCTCTTCATGCGGCAGGTCGCCGGCTTCGCCGGCGTCCAGCGGCAGATCGCCGCGGAAAAATTCCGCGAGCGCATCGGCAAGCGCGATCTTGTTGACCAGTGAAAGCTCGATGTTGATGCGCTCGATGCCATCGCAATACTCTGCCATGCGTGGCAGCGGGATCACGACGTCTTCATTGATCTTGAAGGCGTTGGTGTGGCGGGAAATGGCGGCGGTGCGGGCGCGGTCGAGCCAGAATTCCTTGCGTTTCTCCGCTGAGACGGCAATGAAGCCTTCGCCGCCTCGGCGCGCGGCCATGCGCACGACTTCGGAGGCGGCGCGCATCACTGCGGCTTCGTCGTCGCCGACGAGATCGCCGATCAACACCATCTTCGGCCGGCCGTGGCGCTTGGCTTTCGTCGCATAGCCGACGGCTTTGACGTAGCGCTCGTCGAGGTGTTCGAGGCCTGCTAGCCATACGCCGGCTGCACGTCCAGCGCCGTCGGCCTTGAAGTAATCGGTGATCTCGACGATGGCGGGCACGGCTTCCGCGACGGAGCCGAAAAATTCGAGGCAGAAGGTGCGCGCGATCGGGGGCATCTTGTGCAGCACCCAGACCGCCGAGGTAATGATGCCGTCGCAGCCTTCCTTCTGCACGCCGGGCAGGCCGGCAAGAAACTTGTCGGTGACGTCCTTGCCCAGCCCTGCCCTGCGGAAGCGGCTGCCCGGAATGGAAAGCCGCTCCTCGTGCAGCGTTCGCCCGGCGTCGTCGAGGCGCTTGATGCGAAAGACCACGGTTTCTTGCTCATGGATCTTGCCGAGGTTGTGATTTTCCCGCTCGACTTCGAGCCAGGCGCCATCTGGCATGACCATGCGCCAAGACGCCAGGTTGTCGAGGGCGGTGCCCCAGAGCACGGCCTTCTTGCCGCCCGCGTTCATCGCGATGTTGCCGCCGATCGTGGAAGCGTCCGCAGACGTCGGGTCGCAGGCAAAGACGAGTCCTTCGGCTTCTGCTGCTTCCATGGCGCGGCGGGTGACGACGCCGGCGCCCGTGGCGAGCGTGGGCACGGGATGCGCGAGGCCAGGCAGGCGCTTCCAGACGATGGGGCCCAGTTCGGTGAGCTTCTCGGTGTTGATCACCGCCGATCTTGCGTCCAACGGCACGGCGCCGCCGGTATAGCCAGTGCCGCCGCCGCGCGGGATGATGGTGAGGTCGAGTTCGATGAGCGCGCGTACAAGCGGCGCGATCTCGGCTTCCGTATCGGGCGTGAGCACGACGAAAGGGTATTCGACGCGCCAGTCGGTGGCGTCAGTGACGTGGCTGATGCGCGCAAGGGGATCGACACGAATGTTGTCGCGCCGGGTGTGGCGCGCTAAGCGCGTGAAAATTTTTTCGCGCAGCGCCTGCGTTTCTCCGAACCAGGCGGAAAACTCGGCCACGGCTTGATGGGCCAGGGTCAGGAGCCTGGCGACCAAGGCATTGCCCTGACGTCGTTTTTCGATTTCCGCCAGCCGGTGGTGCAGCGCGTCGATGAGCAAGCGCCGCCGCTTGGGATTGGCGAGCAAATCCTCTTCGAGGTAAGGATTGCGGCGAACGACCCAGATATCGCCGAGCACCTCGAAGAGCATTCTCGCCGAGCGGCCCGTGACGCGTTGGCTGCGCAGGGTGCAAAGCAACGACCACGCTTCTTCCCCCAGCAGGCGAATCACGATTTCGCGGTCGGAAAACGATGTCGTGTTGTAGGGGATCTCGCGCAGTCGGGGCTCTGTTGCCGGGCTTGCCTGCTCAGCGCGGGCGCAGGGGGCGGCTTCGATCATGGCGGCGGACCTTGTTGCAGAGCAAAAGATTCTACCCGAGCGCGTGGCAATTCCCGCTTTCCCGGCGCTAAGGCGCGTTGAGCGGTAGAGCGCTGGCAGCGCTTTCCTACGTCCAAGCACTGCGCATTGCAAGAAACGGCTTGCACCCCACGGGAAGCGTGGGGGGGTTGGGGGGGCTCCACCGCGCAGCGCAACGTCGATCGGCGTGGAAAGCCAACGACCCAAAACCGAGGCCCTCAGGGTGCAAAGCGTCGCGCTCAGAGGCGTCCCTGCTTGCCACGTCAGGGTTTTCTGGCAAGGCGGGGAAGGACATAGAGGGGCGGCGCAAGCGAGAAAGAAGAGGCCTAGGCATTCCGCCTTTGCAGAGACACGAAAACCCCTTCTCCCATGATAACCTTCCAGACTTGGTCGACATGGGAGGATTGGCGGCGGCATGGATTATCTGGAACGCATCTTGAACGCCCGCGTCTATGATGTCGCGGTGGAATCGCCTTTGGAGCTTGCGCCCAATTTGTCGGCGCGTTGCGGCAACCGCGTGCTGCTCAAGCGCGAGGACATGCAGCCGGTGTTTTCCTTCAAGCTGCGTGGGGCCTACAACAAGATCGCCCATTTGTCGGCTGCGCAGAAGAAACGAGGCGTGATCTGCGCTTCCGCGGGCAACCACGCCCAGGGCGTGGCGCTCGCTGCGCAACGCCAGGGCCTGCGCGCCGTCATCGTGATGCCGGTGACCACGCCTGCGATCAAGATCGAGGCGGTAAAAAAACGCGGCGCCGAAGTGGTGCTCCATGGGGATTCGTTCGATGCAGCCTTTACCGAAGCCCTGAGAATCGAAAAGAGCGAAAGGCTCGCCTTCGTCCATCCTTTCGACGACCCCGACGTGATCGCCGGCCAGGGCACGATCGGCATGGAGATCCTGCGCCAGCATGCGGAGCCCATCGATGCGATCTTTTGCGGCGTTGGCGGCGGCGGCCTGATCGCAGGCATTGCCGCTTATGTCAAACGCCTGCGCCCGCAAACGAAAATCATCGGCGTCGAGGCGGTCGATGCCGACGCCATGGCCAAGTCGCTCGCCGCGGGCAAACGCGTCAAGCTCGAACAGGTTGGTCTTTTCGCCGACGGCGCGGCGGTCAAGCTCGTGGGCGAGGAAACCTTTCGCCTTTGCCAGCAATATGTCGATGAGATGGTGCTGGTGGACACCGATGCGATCTGCGCCGCGATCAAGGATGTATTCGAGGATACGCGCTCGATCCTCGAGCCGGCGGGCGCCTTGGGCGTTGCAGGCGCCAAGGCCTGGGCCAAGGCCACGCGCGCGAAGGACAAGACGCTGATCGCCATCGCTTCCGGCGCCAACATCAATTTCGACCGCCTGCGTTTCGTCGCGGAGCGCGCCGAAGTCGGCGAACAGCGCGAGGCGGTGTTCGCCGTCACGCTGCCCGAGCGGCCTGGCAGCTACAAAAAATTCGTGGCCCTAATCGGCAACCGCAACATCACCGAGTTCAACTATCGCTATCATGACAGCCGCGAAGCGCACGTCTTCGTCGGCATCCAGGTGCATGATCGGCAAGAAGCGAATCGGCTCGCGCAAATGTTGCGCCGGCATGGCTATCCGACGCTCGATCTTACCGACGACGAGATGGCGAAGCTGCACATCCGCCACATGGTGGGCGGACATGCCCCCCAGGTTTCCGACGAGATCCTCTATCGCTTCGAATTTCCGGAGCGGCCGGGCGCGCTCATGAATTTCCTCGACAAGATGAGCGCAGGCTGGAACATCTCGCTTTTCCACTATCGCAACCATGGCGCCGATTACGGCCGCGTGCTGGTCGGCATGCAGGTGCCTGCTGCCGAGATGAAGGCGTTTCGCGCGTTCCTGAAAAATCTCGGCTACCGTTATTGGGAAGAAACGCACAATCCTGCTTACCGATTGTTCCTTGGCTGAACGCGACTTCGACTTCGCTACCCCCGTGCATGCGGCCGATTCGGTGCGCTGGTCGCGCTTTGCGGGACGCGACGTGATTCCGCTCACGCTCGCGGACATGGATTTCGCCGCGCCGCCGGCGGTGATCGACGCCCTGCGTAGGCGGGCAGAGAGCGGCGCCTTCGGCTATGGCCAACCCACCGCATCCTTGGTCGAAGCCGTCCTCGAGCATTGTCGGCGAGCCTATGGCTGGGCGATCGATCCGCACTGGCTGGTCTGGCTGCCGGGACTCGTGCCCGCGTTGCATGTCGCCTGCCGCGCGGTCGGTGCTGCAGGCGATGGCGTGCTCACCGCCACGCCCGTCTATCCGCCGTTCCTATCCGCGCCCATCGCCGCTGGCCGCAAGCTCATCACGCTGCCGCTCGTGCGCGATGAATATGGCCAGAGCTGGACATGGGATTTCTGCGCGCTCACCGCCTTGGCGAAGTCTGCGCGCCTGCTGCTTTTGTGTCATCCGCACAATCCCGTCGGGAGGGTCTGGAACGAAGCCGAGCTCTGGCAAATCGCCCACCTCGCCGAAAAATACGATTGGGTCGTCGTCTCGGACGAGATTCATGGCGATCTCACCCATCTCGGTCGGCACAAACCTTTCGCGACGCTTGCGCCGGAGCTCGCACAGCGGACGATCACGCTGATGGCGCCGTCGAAGACCTATAACATCGCCGGACTGGCCTGCGCCTATGCGATCATCCCCCATGAGGGTTTGCGCAACGCATTTCGCGCCGTGGCCAAAGGCATCGTGCCGGATGTCAATGTGATGGGGCTGACTGCGTGCGAGGCGGCCCTACGGGAAGGAGAGCCCTGGCGTTGTGCGCTCATCGAAGTCTTGCGGGCGCAGGCAGCGCAAGTGGAACAAGCGATCGCGGCGATGCCCGGCCTTTCGGTGAGCCGCGTCGAGGCGGGGTTTCTCGCCTGGATCGATTGTCGGGATCTGCCCGTTCCTGACCCCGCGGCTTTTTTCGAAGCAGCCGGCGTCGGCCTTTCCGCGGGCGCGGCATTCGGGCCGGCAGACGCTTATCGTCGCTTCGTACGACTCAATTTTGGCACGCCGCGCGGCCTGCTGGCAGAAGCGCTCGCGCGCATGGAGAAAGCCTGCCGCCAATTATTCGCTGCCAGCGTTTCGAACGAGTGAGGAACTGGCCGCGCCCATCCTGACGAAGCTTTCCGTGACGATCATGTCGAGTGGAATATCGTGGGGTGCAGGATGGATGCTGGCCACTTCGCAGCCGGCATAGCCGACGCCGATCGTCAGCGGGCGAGGCGTGAGGGCGGCGAGCGTGCGGTCGAAATAGCCGCCGCCATACCCCAGGCGATAGCCCTGGGCATCGAACGCCACGAGCGGCAGGAGCAGCACCGCGGGCGGTGGCGCAGGAGGCGTCAGGGGGATTGGAATGCCGTAGGGGTC
>JAOADW010000022.1 GCA_026417115.1 Rhodocyclaceae bacterium | reverse complement strand
TGCGTCCCGACTGGGGCGCATCATTCGTCCAAGGGTTTCTGCTGCCCAATGCGGCTTCTTCGGACATTTTCTAGGATCGGATTATAAGCACCGATTCTCGGAGTAAGATCGAACTTTATGACTGTCGCGAACAAACCCACTTTATTGATCGTCGATGACGATCCCTTGATCGTCGACAGCTTGGGTTATCTGCTAGAAGACGAATTCTCGGTCGTCGCGGCCCACGACCGTGCGTCAGCGCTCGCCGTGCTCACCGCGCAAGACCTAGCGCCGGATCTAGCGTTGGTCGACCTCGGCCTGCCGCCGACGCCCCATCGTCCGGACGAGGGGTTTGCGTTGATCCACGAGCTCTTGGCGCGTCATCCTCGTTTGCCGATCGCCGTGCTCTCGGGCCAAAACGATAGCCAAAACGCACGTCATGCCTTAAGCCTCGGCGCCACGGAGTTCGTGGCCAAACCTGTCGCGCCCGACCGTTTGCGCGCCTTGCTGCATCGCTTGCTCGCCACACGATCCGCCCCCGTCCGCAAGGACGCGTCCCTTTTGATCGGGGATAGCATACCGATGCAAAGGCTCCGCTATCAGGTGCAACAGTATGCGGAGGCTCCCTTTCCCGTTCTCATCGAGGGGGAATCCGGCGCCGGCAAAGAGCTCATCGCCGAAGCCTTGCATCGCGCCTCCTCACGACGCACTCACCCTTACCTGACCCTCAATTGCGCTGCCATCGCCCCCACTTTGATCGAGGCGGCGTTATTCGGACATGCTCGGGGCGCCTTCACAGGGGCGGCGAATGCGCAACCAGGTTTCTTCGAAGAGGCAGGAGAGGGAACTTTGCTGCTCGACGAGATCGGCGAATTGCCGCTTGAGCTGCAGCCCAAGCTATTGCGCGTGCTCGAAAACGGTGTTTATCAGCGCTTGGGCGAAACGCAGACGCGACAGACGAAAGCCCGCATTCTGGCCGCCACAAATCGCGATCTGAAGCACGAAGTGCGTGTGGGGCGTTTCCGCGCCGATCTCTATCATCGCCTTTCGGTCCTTACGATCACCGTGCCGCCTTTGCGTGAGCGCGGCCATGACCGTCTGCTCTTGCTTGCGCATTTCCGCGATGAGCTCGCCCAGCAGCTCGACCTCCCGCCTTTTACGCTCGCCTCGGACGCCGAGCAAGCCTGGCTTGCCTATCTTTTTCCAGGCAACGTGCGCGAGCTGAGGAACATCGTGATACGGCTCTTGACCCACTATCCAGGCCAGAGAATCGACGCAGCGGCCCTCCTCGCGGAATTCGATCCGCTCGAAAAACCCGCAATCCCCGCCGAACCGCCTTCGACGCCGGCTGCCTCGCCTCTCTCTTCCCCGGGGGATCGCGAGGCTCTAATCGCTCAAGCGCAGGCGGAGATCCTACGCCAAGGGGAAACTTTCCAACTGAGCCGTGCGTTGCTCGCCATGGAAGAAGCCTATATCGAGGCTGCGCGCCGCCTGGCTGGCGGTAATCTGAGCAAGGCCGCGCGTCTTCTCGGCATGCAACGAACGACGCTCTATCATCGTTTGGAGTCGGTCAACCGCTCGCGTTCTCCGGCCAGTCAGTCATGACCGTTTACCTCGAGCATTTCGGACTCCGCGAAGCCCCCTTCCGCCTCACGCCCCACCCCGAGTTTTTTTTTGCAGGGGGGCACCGGGGAGAAACCTTGGAAGCCTTGGTGTATGCCCTGACCCACGAGGAGGGGATCCTCGAAATCAGTGGCGAAGTCGGCAGCGGCAAGACCATGCTTTGCCGCATGTTGATGGATCGACTCGCCCCCGCCTGCACCCTGGCCTACCTTGCCCATCCCGCCCTTTCCCGGGAAGAAATGCTGTGGGCCCTTGCCCATGAGCTCGGCATAGAAAGCCCGTCGGACGCTCGCCCCCTCGCGATTCTTCGCCAGATCCAAGACAAACTCATCGAGCTGCACGCACAAGGGCAGCGCGTCGTCGTACTCATCGACGAAGCCCATGCAATGCCGCGGGAAACCCTCGAAGAAATTCGTCTTTTGTCGAATCTCGAAACCAGCCGCCACAAACTGCTTCAGCTCGTGCTCTTCGGCCAGCCAGAACTCGACGCATTGCTGGACAGAGACGATATGCGGCAACTTCGCGACCGCATCACGCATCGTTTCCGCCTGACCCCCTTAGCGGAAGAGGAAGTGGCGGATTACCTCGAGTTTCGCTTACGCCGCGCCGGCTATCACGGCCCCAATCCTTTTTCCCCCGGCGCGTTGAAAAAAATCGCCGCCGCCTCGCAAGGATTGACTCGGCGCATCAACGTCCTCGCCGACAAGGCTCTCCTCGCAGCCTACGCCCAAGGACGCCACGCCGTGGGAAACGAAGACGTCGAGGCAGCGATCCGAGACGCTGAATTTTTGCCCATTGGGGGCAAACCCCCTGCACCCCTTCGTCGCCGTATCCTTTATGCGCTCTTGTTGCTCATCGTCGGCGCTCTCATCATGGGGCTGGTCGCTTTCAGGGATCCGCCGTGGATTGAGCCGGACTTCAGAAAACAAGCAAGTCCGCGCGAGAGCGTCTCCCTGCAAGCCCCGCCGCCCTCATCCGTCCCGCCTCCCGCCGCGACGACCGCTGAGCCCGCCCGCGTCATCCCTTCGCGGCCGAAAACCGTATCCCCTCTGGAAAAAAGCCCCCCATCGCTTGGCGAGAAAATCGTACGCACCCACCACTGGGCTGCTTCACTGCCCACGCACCGATGGTTCATCCAGCTCCACCGTGCCGAAGGCGCCTCGGCACGCGAGCACATCGCCCGTCTCCTCACCCTGGCGCGCGAGGCCGGCTTGCCTGAAGAATCCCTCGGCGTGTATCGGGCCGTCCGTGGCAAGACGATACGCTATGGATTGATCGTTGGAGAGTTCGAGACCTATGCTGAAGCCAGCGCGGCGCTCGCCGCCTTGCCAGACACGCTCAAACGGCTGCATCCCTATCCTCGCGCTGCCTCTGCGCTCAAACCCGGTCAAGAAGGCTGGCGGCTCCTCGAGGAATCTTGACCCCCTGTTTCTCCCTGCGCGATAGTGCTACCATTCATGATAGTGTCAATGTGGGGCATGTTCGACCATGAGCCGTTGGATCTTACCCGCCACCCTTTTGGTCGCGCTCACGGCCTGTAGCCAGGCCCCGGTGGCGCCGCCCAGCGAGGGCCACCTGCGACAAGAAAGGCTTGCTCCGCCGCTGGCTGCCTCCATTCCTCCTCTCGCCCTGCAGACCTACGCCTTGCCGAAACCCGAGCCGCGGCCCAAGACCGAAACCTACACGGTGGTCGTCAATAACGTGCGGGTCCATGACCTATTGTTTGCGCTCGCCCGTGATGCCAAGCTCAACATAGACATTCATCCTGGCATCGAGGGAACGGTCACGATGAACGCCATCGATCAAACCCTCCCTCAGCTGCTTGCGCGTATCGCCAAACAAGTCGACATGCGTTGGGAGCTGGATGGCAAGAACCTTGTCGTCATGCCCGATACGCCATTTTTGCGCACCTATCGGGTCGATTACGTCAATATGACCCGCGACACGAGCGGCATCGTCGCGGTGACGACTCAGATCGCTTCCACCGGCATGGGCACCCCGCCAACGGGCGCGACGGCTGCTGGCGCGGGGGGCAATAACTCGCTCACCAAGATCGAGAACAAGGCCCAGAATCGTTTCTGGGAAACCCTGGAAAAAAACATTCGCGACATCCTGCGCGAGACCGACAAGATTCTCCCTGAGGGATCGAGCGAAACGATCATCGAGCGTCAGGACGAACAAGCGACGACAGGGACGGGGGCACCAACGACGCTGCGTAATGCGCCCGCAGGCGCCGCCGTGGCCCTAAGCCCAAACCCCGTCACGGTGCAGCAAACGGGCGCCACGGTGGTGCGGCGTACGACGTTTCGGGAAGCCGCATCCGTGATCGTTCATCCCGAGACCGGCATCGTGAGCGTGCGTGCAACTGCGCGCCAGCATGAAAAGGTCCAGGAATTCCTCGATCAGGTGATGGCGTCGGCACGCCGCCAGGTGCTCATCGAAGCAACGGTGGCGGAAGTCACGCTGACTGATCACTACCAGCAAGGTATCGACTGGAGTCGGGTGGCCTCTGGATTGGCAAAAACAGGCCTTGCTTTCTCGCAAACGGGGGCCGTCGTCGCGGGAGCTGGCGTATTCACGATTCAGGCAAATCAGACCACTTCTTCTGGAGGCGCCTTTCGTTCCACATTGAAACTCTTGGAAGACTTCGGCGATGTGCGGGTGATCTCGAGCCCCAAGCTCGCCGTCCTCAACAATCAAACCGCCGTTTTGAAAGTCGTTGACAATCTCGTCTATTTCACGATCAAGGCCGACACAACCACGAACCAGACGACCACCACCACGACCTACACCACGAATTTGCATTCCGTGCCCGTCGGCCTCGTGATGAATGTCACGCCCCAGATCAGCCATGATGACACCATATTGCTCAACATCCGACCGAGCATCTCTCGCAAATATGCCGAGGTCGAAGATCCCAATCCGGAACTGCGGAAAAACAACATCACGAGCCGGATCCCCGTGATTCGCACGCGTGAAATGGAATCCATGTTGCGGGTCGAAAACGGCAACATCGCCGTGATGGGCGGGCTGATGGAAGACGGCATGGAAAACAACGATCAAGCCGTGCCGGGCCTTTCCTCCCTCCCCTGGCTCGGCTCGCTTTTTCAAAATCGCAGCGACCTGCGCCGCAAAACCGAATTGGTCGTTTTCCTACGGCCAGTGATCATCAAAGACGCAAGCCTGGAAGGCGATTTTGCCGAGATGCGCCCCTTGCTGCCCGGGAAAGATTTTTTTGAGAAGGGCCGTCTAGCGCCTCCACGGGTGCGCCTCGGCGATCGCTCGGAAGAAGGAGGGCGGCCGTGAGTCTGCTCATCGATGCGCTCAAGCGCGCCGAGGCCCAGCAGACGTCGCACAAAAGTGAAGAAGGTGATCGCCGCCCGGCATTTCCTGAGACAGCGAAGGAAAAGGTCGAGCGGCAATCGCCCTCGCCTCGCCTGCCAGACTTGCCCGCCGATCTTTCCCTGCTCGACGAGCAGTTTTCGGCGACAAAACCTCTCGATGTACGCTCGTCAACGCCGAGGGCTGCCAGCGAAGAAGGCGCCGCACCTTCCGCCGAAGGTCTCATCGCCTCCCATGAGGCCGCACGCCTGCTTTTCACCGCCAAGGAAAGGAGCGTTGCTCGGCGCCGCTTGCCTTTCTGGCTCGTCTTATTGATCGCGACGCTCGTCGCGACGATCGGCCTCGGCACGTATTTCTGGTGGCAGCTCCAGCCCCGAAGCGGTCTCGGCTTTTCCCCAGGGGGGCTCCTTGTGGAGCGTCCTCCAGCGGCAAGCGCCCTCCCTCCCACCACCCCTTTCCTGAATAGCGACCGTCCACGATCGTCCGCAGAGGAATCCCGCCTCGCCGCATCCTCCGACGTGAAAGCCTCCTCTTCGCCGGCAGAGGGTCGTCCGACCTCGGCTTTCGAGGAGAAAAAACGAGAAAGCGAACAGCCCTCGCCCGTGCGCCCTGCAGAAACGGCCGCTCAGCCCGTGCGCTTCGAAGGGCTCGTTCGCGCGACCCGAGAGCATTCCCCACGCGAAAACCTTTTGCTGGAAGCCTGGCACGCCTATAACCAAGACGAGCTGGAGCTCGCTCGTCTGTTGTGGGAAAAAGCATTGGCCATCGACCCGCACGATATTCAGGCCTTGCATGGCCTGGCCGCGATTGCACGCCGGCAAGGCCGCGATGAATTGGCACAGGGTTATTATCTGCGTATCCTCGAAAACGACCCCGCCGATGGCCACGCCCTCGCCGCATTGCTCGCCTTGGGCCGCATCGCCCCCCCTGAGATCTCCGTCGGCCGCCTCAAAGCTCTCGTCGCCGAGCGTCCGCAAGCCGCAGCGCTGCATTTTGCGCTCGGCAACAAACTGGCTGCCGAAGAACGTTGGGCCGAAGCCCAACAAGCCTACTTTGAGGCCCTACGGCTCGACCCAGACAACCCCGATTATGCGTTCAATCTTGCCGTGAGTCTGGATCGGCTTCATCAGGCCGCAGCCGCGCTTGGCTATTATCGCGTGGCCCTCGAGACCGCACGCAAGCGGCCAGCCGCCTTTCCGCTCGAACAAGCCCGTTTGCGAGCGTCGATGCTGGAGTCTCTTCAGCCGTGAAAACCCCGAGCTCAGCGGCGCCTTCTGCCTTGCCCAACCCAAGGGCGTCCCGCCCCCAGGCCGGAGGAACGGACAGGGCTTTCTCGCATCGACTGCCGATCGGCCAATTCCTGATCGCAGAAGGCGTGATCAGCGAAGACCAATTGCGCATCGCGTTACTCGAACAGGCGAAGGTCAATAAACCCGTCGGCCGCCTGCTCGTCGAACTCGGCTTCGTCTCCGAAGCCACGCTGCGCGATGCATTGGGGGAATCGCTGGGCAAGAAGGCCATCGATCTTTCTCGCGCCACCGTAGCCGGTGAAGCGCTGCGCCTCGTGCCCCGCGAACTCGCCAAGCGCCATCGCCTCTTACCGCTCGATTTCGACGCAGACCGCCATTGCCTGACGATCGCGATCGCCGACCCCAATGATCTGCTCGCACTCGACCACTTGCGGGCCTTGATCGCCGCGGACCTCGTCATCGAAACCGTGCTGGCAGGCGAATCGGAAATCCTGCGCGCTATCGACCAACACTATGGCTACGAACTCTCGATCGACGGCATCCTGCACGAAATCGAAACGGGCGAGATCGATTTCCGCAGCCTCGCAAGCGCAACCGACGAATACAGTCAGCCGGTCGTGCGCCTGATCGACGCCATTTTGACCGACGCGGTCAAGCGCGAAGCCTCCGACATCCATTTCGAGCCGGAAGCCGGTTTTCTGCGCATCCGCTATCGCATCGATGGCATCCTGCGCCAGATCCGTGCGCTGCACAAGTCATATTGGCCAGCCATGGCCGTGCGCCTGAAAGTGATGAGCGGCATGAACATCGCCGAAACGCGAGCGCCCCAGGATGGCCGCATTTCGCTCTCGGTCGGCGGCCGACCCATCGATTTCCGTTGCTCGGTACAACCGACGATTCATGGCGAAAACATCGTCTTACGCATTCTGGATCGGCAAAAAGGCATCGTCCCCCTCGATCAACTGGGCTTGCGCGAGGACCATATCGCCCAGCTCGAGCGCATGATGGCGCGCCCCGAGGGCATCATCTTGGTGACCGGCCCCACCGGCAGCGGCAAGACGACTACGCTTTACTCGATGCTGAACCAGATCAATCACGAGGGCATCCATATCATGACCCTCGAAGACCCGGTCGAGTACCCGCTGTCGTTGATTCGACAAACCTCATTGAACGAAGCAGTCAAACTCGATTTCGCCAATGGCATCCGCTCGATGATGCGTCAAGACCCCGACGTGATCCTCGTCGGAGAAATCCGTGACGAAGAAACGGCGAACATGGCGTTCCGGGCAGCCATGACAGGCCACCAAGTTTATTCAACACTGCATACCAATTCGGCTTTGGGGGCAATCCCTCGGTTGCTCGACATCGGGGTATTACCCGACATCATGGCCGGCAATATCATCGGCATCGTGGCTCAGCGTCTGGTCAGGCGGCTCTGCCCGCATTGCAAAAAAGCAGTCGCACCAAGTCAGGAAGAGATGCGCCGCCTTGCCCGTCTCGCCCCACCACCCATGATCTATCAGCCCGTCGGCTGTCCGCGCTGTGATTACCAAGGCTACAAGGGGCGTCTGGCCATCATGGAAGTGCTACGACTCGACGCCGACATCGATGAATTGATCGTGCGACGCGCCTCGCGTCGTGAGCTCGAACAACTGGCGATCGCGAAAGGCTTCCGCACCCTGGCAGACGATGGCTTGCGCCGCATCGCCGAAGGCCTGACCTCATTCGCCGAGCTCGCGCGCGTCGTCGATCTCACGAACTGAAAGGATTTCCCCTGACTGCGACGATCATGGCGCTTTATGCATACAAAGCAATGGACAGTGCAGGTCGATTGCGACGAGGCCGGATCGACGCCATCAATGTGATCGATCTCGAAATGCGCCTCAAGCGCATGGGTCTGGATCTCATCGCCGGTGAGTCCATTCCCCCTGGAAGCGGTCTTTTAGGCGCGCCCATCACGCGGCGAGATTTGATCGCAGTGTGCTTCCATCTCGAGCAACTGATCCGCGCTGGGGTTCCCTTGCTGGAAGCCTTGAATGATCTGCGCGACTCGACCGACAATCCTCGCCTTGCGGAAGTATTGGCCGACCTGATCGAGCGCGTCGAGGGAGGACAGACGTTCTCGGAAGCGCTCGCAGCCCACCCCAAGATCTTCGACGGTGTGTTCGTGAGCCTCGTGCGTGCCGGAGAAGCCAGCGGTCGTTTGCCTGAGGTATTGGCCAACCTGACCGAAACCCTCAAGTGGCAGGATGAAATAGCCGCCCAGACAAAGAAGCTCGTCGCCTACCCCTCGTTTCTCGCACTCGTCGTGCTCAGTGTGATCTTTTTCCTCATGGTTTACCTCGTGCCCCAGATGATGGGGTTCATCCGCAACATGGGGCACGAGTTACCCCTCCACACGCGGCTGTTGATCGCGACTTCCGCAGCTTTCGTCGCCCATTGGCCAATGATCCTGGCCCTTCCCGTCCTAGGGGGCATTCTGCTCACTGTCCTCGTGCGTGTCTCCCCTGCCTTCCGCCTGCGTTTCGATGCCTTCAAGTTACGCCTGCCTTTCGTGGGGAGCATCCTCGAAAAAATCATGTTGGCCCGTTTTTCCGCCGCGCTCGCCATGCTCTATGCCTCTGGAATTTCCGTTCTCGACGCGCTGTCCCTCTGCAAGGACGTCGTCGGCAATCATGCGATCCGGCTGGGCATCGAACGGGCCGCCCGCTTCATTGCGGAAGGCCAGAACATCACGCTGGCCTTTCAGAACGTCGGCCTGTTCCCGCCCTTGGTGATTCGCATGCTGCGCGTCGGGGAAAGCACCGGCGCGCTGGACGTGGCGTTGAAGAATGTTCATTACTTCTATGACCGCGACGTGCGCGAAGCCATCGCTCGCCTTCAGACCCTGATCGAGCCGGCGCTGACGGTGATCGTGGGCGCGATCCTCGGCTGGGTCATGCTATCGGTATTGGGCCCCATTTACGATACGATTACCCGCCTGCGATTCTGATGCCGCCATGTTGTTGGAACGCTTCGTTCTTCATATCCATGCGGGCCGCCTCCTCGTTTGGCGAGCGCAGGCATGGAAGGTGGTGCGCGAAAGAGAATTCCTCGCTCATGCCGAAGGGTACGCCGCCTTCGCAGAGTGGTTGGGCAGGCACAAAAGGGCGCTCTTTTACGCACTCGCCGACCTTCCCGAGGAAAGCTTCCAATGGGAAGAAGTTCCTGCCGTCAGAGGCAAAGATCGGCAACAGCTGATCCAGCGCAAACTCGCCCAACATTTTTATGCGACCCCCTTCGCGCTCGCCGAGTCTCGTGGGCGTAGTGGAAGCGGGCGCAAAGACGAACGCTTACTCTTGATGGCGCTTTCCAGCAGTGCCCATCTCGAACCCTGGTTGGCCTCCCTCAGAGAAAATCGAGCGCCGCTCGTGGGTCTTTATTCGGTGCCCCAGCTTTGCGAGAGACTCGCCCCCACTTCAGAGCCTCATCTGCTCATCCTGCGCACGGCAGCGGGGCTGCGACAATCCTTCTTTCTCGAAGGAAAATTACGCTTTTCCCGCCTGACCCCTTTGCTACGCGGCGATATGCAAGAAGCCGCCGAAATCGCGGCCCAAGAAACAGACAAAATTTTTCAATATCTCGTCGCACAGCACTGGATCTCGCGAGATCAAGCGCTGACGACACGGATTCTCGCGCATTCCGCCGAGCTCGAGGCCTATCACCGCTTCTGTCTCGATTCCCCGGTAATCCACTATGAGTTCTTCTCTTTGAGAGACGTCGCGCTTCGCCTAGGTTATTCCCCGCGGGAGGCCATCGAGAGCGATGCATTGCTTGCTTACCTGCTCCTGCGCAAAACGCCCGCTGCCCAATTCGCGCCTCCCCCCTTCCGCCAGGCCTTTCGTCTCTGGCAGGTTCGCCGCGGGCTGCAAGGGAGCGCCGTCGTCTCGCTTCTCGCCTGCGCGCTCTTCGCGACCAAACAAGCTCTCGAAATCGCGGAATTACAACCCACGCTGGAAACGCTGGCTGCGCAGTCGCAAAGCAATCTCGAACGCCGCGCACAGATGCTGAAGCAATTACCCGCCTCCTCGCTTTCGGGCGCCGAATTGAAGGTCTTCCTCGGCCGCTTCGAGGATCTCGAGCGCAGCGCCCTCGGCCCAGCTCCCCTTTGGACGCAAATCTCCCGCTCTTTCGACGCCTTTCCGGAAATCACATTGGAACGGCTCGAATGGTCACTCATCGACCCCCAGCAAGGCACCCAAGGCCGTGCCGAACTTCCGTCGGGCATGGACAAGGGCGCCGCCGCCCAAGCGATTTTGACGTGTCGTTTGCCGCTCGCCATGGCTTATGACCGGCGGCGCCAGCTCACCTTGGTCAATGATTTCGTCGGTCATCTCTCTCGCGCCGAGCGCACCCATGCTCAAATTCTGTCGCCTCCGGTCGATACCGAGTCTGGCAAAACCATGAAGAGTGGCGATGACCGCGTGGCGCCCGAGGCGCCCCGCTTCACCGTACGCGTCATCAAATCGCTATGAGCCCATCCAGACCGTCCCCGGAAAATGAAATACTCGGCATTCTCAGAGCCTTGCGCGGCAGCCTAATCTTTTTTCTCGCTTGTTCCATACTCACGGCACTGGCCGCCTATCTGATCTGGCAAAAACGTTCGGCCATGGAGCAGGCGCTCGTCCAGGCGCGGCAAAAGTTCAAAGAAAGCCAGGCCTTGCTTGCGCGCACGCACGAAGAAATCGAGGAATTCCAGAAGTTGTTCGAGCGTTATCGCAAACTCGTCGATGCCGGCCGCCTCGAGCCTGAGCGGCGTTTGGAATGGGCGGAAACCCTCTCACGCATCCGCGAGGAATATAAGCTGTTGCCCATCGATTATGAGCTCGCCCCACAACGGCCGCTGCTGGAAAGAGACGCTACGCCAACCCCGTACGAGTTCCGCGCGAGCCTCATGCGCTTGCGCGCACCCTTGGTTCACGAGGGCGATTTATTGACTCTAATCGCCGAGCTCAAGCGTCGCATCCCGACGCTAATCCTTGTACGACACTGCCAGATCGAGCCGGTGCCGCCTGAACGACGCGAGTATGCATTCGCTGGCCTCATCGCCGAATGCACGCTCGATTGGATCACCCTCCGAGAAAATACATGATGCGCCTCTCTTATTCATTGCCCATTGTGATGTCATTGGCCGTCATGGAGGTCGCCACTGCCCAGGAATGGGAAGCATTGGGACGGCTTTTCTACACCCCCGCTGGGCGTCAGGCGCTCGACCGGCAAAGAGCTTCGCTTTCGCATGGCCCACGGCTGCCATTGGCTGGAGAATCGCTGCGCATCGATGGCGTCGTCATGAGATCCGAAGGACGCCATACGATTTGGATCAATGGCGTCGGCCATACTGAGGATCAAGCGCATCTGGCCACGCGCGCCGTGCGCACCTCGCCCCGGCGCTTCGGGAAAGTTTTGATCATGAATGGCGAGGCGGGACCAATCGAGATGAGCATCGGTTCTCGCTACGATCCGAATACCGGCAAGGTGCAGGATCTTCTCGGCGAGGGCAAAATCGAGACCGTGAAAAAATAGCTTACGATGAAAGAAACTCGGAAAGGCCATCGCCACCACGGCGCCGCATTGCTGGCATTGGTGACGATTCTGGCCATGGCATCTTTGACTTGGTTCCTTGACCGCCTAAGCACTTCAAGCCTTGCACGCGAGCAAGCGCAGCAAACAGAACGTGCGCTGGCGAAAGCCAAGGAAGCCCTGATCGCTTGGTCGCTCCTCAACGCGTTGCCGGGCAGACTCCCTTGTCCCGAGGATACGAGCAAGATCGGCACGCCTTTCGAAGGACAAGCCCTGGCCTCCTGTTCCAATAGTCAAGTTCTCATTGGGCGGCTGTCCTGGAAAACCCTCGGCGTAGGAAAACTTCTCGATGGACTTGGCGAACCTCTCTGGTATGTGCTGTCTCCTGGCTTTCGCGATTCCCCGCTCAATCCTAACAAGCCTGCTTCGTTGCGACTCGATGGCGCCAGCGACGAACTCGTGGCCTTGGTGATCTCGCCGGGTCCGCCGCTCCCTTCTCAGACGCGTCATCCGCCGTCGGCAGCGAAGCCGCCCTTGCGAGAAAATTATCTCGACGCTGCCAATGCCGACGGCGACCCTTTCTTCCACACCCGTTCGCTCGACGCCAACACCCCCCTCAACGACCGCATATTGGCCCTGAAGAAGAATGAGTTGTTCGCCGCCCTCTTTGCGCGTGTCGCCACCGAAATCTGGGGAGATTCCAGCAATGGCCTTGTGCGTTATCGTCTCGAAAAAGGGCGTCTTCCCATGGCAGCCGATGCGCCACCGCCGGCCGCCGCGCAAGGAAGCCACACTGTGGGCTATGTCCCTTACAATGACCCGGGCATGCTCTATCCCGCAAGTGGCTGGCTTCATCAGAACGGCTGGTTTTCCTTCATCACCTACCGGCGACTCGATGACGATCGGGCCGTTCTTTCCTATGGCGATTTGAGTCGGACGTTCTCTTATTCGGCTGCGAACCCGCCATGAGCCACGCGCAGAAGGAATCCTCCAGCCCCCCCCTTTCCCCTAAGCGAGGCGGGTTTACCCTCATCGAGCTCGCGGTCGTGCTCTTTCTCGTCTCGCTTTTACTCGGAGGCCTCCTTCTGCCTTTGGCAGCACAACAAGACGCCAAGATGAATGGGGAGACCCGCCGCTCCTTAGAGGAAATCCGCGAGGCCTTGATGGGATATGCGGCGATGCAAGCCAAGCCTTTTTTGCCTTGCCCTGATGCCGATGGCGATGGCAAGGAAAACCGGACCCCTGTCGGATGTGCGCAATTGGAAGGCGATCTCCCCTGGCGCGATCTCGGTCTGGGCCAGCAGGACGCCTGGGGACGTCGCTTTCGCTACCGCGTCAGCGCGGCCTTTGCCGATTCCCAAGGTTTCCAGCTCGCAACGACCGGCGATTTACGCATCTGTGGAAATACCGATTGCACACTCATCATCGCTGATAAACTTCCCCTCGTGGTTTTTTCCGCCGGCAAGAACGGTGCATTCGAGGAAAAAAATGCTGACGCCAACGATAAAGATTTTTCCTTGCGCGATGCAAGCATTGATTTCGACGACCTCCTCGTCTGGATCCCGTCGGCCGTTCTCATCAGCCGGATGCTGGTGGCCGGACGCTTGCCGTGATTTCCTTCTTTTGTGAGAACTGCCGGGATCGTGTTCGCAAGCCCTTGAGATGATGTCGCCATCGTCGAAAGATCGCATGTTTTCCGAAGGCTTTTTGTTTCGCCTTCGCTGCGCCGGCATTGAGCCAGATGACGACGTCGATACCCAACTCAGCAAACAGCTCTTGATGCTCGCCACTGGCTTGGCAAGCGCCGCCACCTCGGCCTGGCTTGCCCTCTATTGGTGGCTTGGTCCCCAGTTTTCTGCCACCTGGCCCTATCTCTTCCAGTTGGCATTGGCAGCCAACGTCTTGATCTATATCGCACGCCGCGATTTCGCTTATTTCCGGATTTCTCAATTGCTCCTGTTTCTCTTCACGCCTTTCGCGATTCAATGGAGCATCGGCGGATTCTATGATGCGAGTGGCATCGTGCTCTGGGGCCTGCTTGCGCCCATCGGAGCCATCTTGTACCTCGGCGTGCGCGAATCCTTGCCCTGGTTTTTCGCATGGGGCTTCCTCGTTGCGCTATCCGCAGTATTCGATTACCTGTTGGCCGAGTCCGCCCTCGTCACGAGCAGGGTGCCCCCGCGCACGAGCGTGGTCTTTTTCGCCCTGAACTTTCTCGCCGTCGGCGGCATGGTGTATTTCCTGTTACGCCATGCGATCAGCGAAAAGCGACGCATTCAACGCCAACTCGAAGAAACCCTCGGGCAATTGCGGGAAGAAGAAAGGCGCGCAGAAAGATTGCTGCTCAACGTATTACCGGAGCCCATTTCGCACCGTCTCAAAGAGAAACCCGCGGAAATCATCGCGGATCGGATCGAGGAAGCCAGCGTTTTGTTCGCCGACGTCGTCGATTTCACCCGCCTCGCGAACCACCTCTCGCCAAGAGAGGTGTTCGATCTGCTCAACCAGATCTTCACGGCCTTCGATGAACTTGCTGAACGCCACGGCGTCGAGCGCATCAAGACCATCGGCGATGGCTACATGGCGGCAAGCGGGCTTTATGGCGATCAAGACGGCCATGTGCGCGCGGTCGCGAAGCTTGCTTTGGAAATGCAGCGCATCCTCGCAAAGGATTTCTCCGTCTATACCCCCCCGTTGTCTATCAAAATCGGCATTGCCACCGGCCCCGTCCTTGCCGGCATCATCGGTAAAAAGAAATTCATCTACGATCTCTGGGGCGATACCGTGAATGTCGCCAGCCGCCTCTGTACCGAGGGTATGGCCAATGTGATCTTCTGTAACGAAACGACCTGGCAACGTCTCCAAGGTCAAATGCGCTTCGGCCCGCCCCGTCAATTGTTCTTGAAAGGCATTGGAGAAGTCCGCGCCTACCCCTTGCTCGCGCAAGCGGACTGAACGCTCTGCTCTGAGTCTGGACAAAGGCAAAAGCACACCGCTCCCGAGCGGTTTTCGCTGAGCAGCAGACGATACCCATGGCGCTGCGCGAGCTTCGCGCTTTGGAATAGCCCGATGCCAAATCCTTCGGCAGAAGGCAAAGGGTCGGCAAACAAGCGCGACGCAATCTCCGGCCGAATGGCCTGCCCATCGTCGCAGACCCTGAGCACGGGGCCCCTAGCGTCGAGCGACAAGCTTGCGCGTGCATGCAAACCGGCTTGATCGCGTTTTTTTCGCAAGAGATTCTGCAGCAGGTTCTCGGCCACCGTGGTGAAAAGAGACGGACGCTCCAAGCAGAAATCGTTTTGCAATGGCTCGAAAACCAGCCACTCCTCGCAGTAGCGAAGCGAAAGATTTTCCCACCACTGTCGCGCGTCTTCAGGCGCCTCCGGCGCGAACTCGGCAGGTGCGCCGAGCTTCGCCAGAGTTTGGGACAGGCGCCGCGTGATTTCTGGCAATTGTCTCCGCAGCAACGCGTGAAAGGAGGGCGAAGGAATCTCCCCTTCTCGGCTCGCGGCGTGGCAAAGAGTCTCCAGCGATTGCAGCAGATTCTTCACGTCATGCGTCAGACGCGCTCCCGATTCATGGATCGCCGCGAGATAGGTCAGTTGTAGAAGCGCTTGCGCGCGCTGCTTGGCTTCGTAATGGTCGGCGAGCAATCGCACAGCGAGATCATAATCCCAGCGCAACGCTTCGCCGGGTTCATGCTGGAGAAAAAGCTCCATCCCCAGCCGTCCATGCTCGACGAGGTAACGACGTCCGCCGCCGACTTCGCCACATTCCCCGTGCTTTTTGTCCACGCGCCATACGAGACCAGCGACGCCAGGCATGCACTGGGCCAAGCGCTCGGCGGCCGTCGCGAGAAAACGCTCGGCGTCCGTTTCGTGCCGATCGAGCTCGGCCAGCGTTTCGATCCACCGCTCGAGGGGCTGATTGAGCGCAGTCATGTGCTGAGCCATCGCAGAACTCAACCCCCCAAAGCCAGCCTGAGGATTCCAAAAAAATCCCAGAATCAGCAACACGGCCGCCGTGGCCGCCAGGGTCGTCAGCAATGCCGTCAGATACCCCGTCTGCGACAACAAAGTCAGCGTGAGGCTTCCCAAGGCGACGACAGCCACGAGCAAGACGACCAATATCCCATATACATAGTCGACGAGCTCCGGAGTCGGCCGGAAAGGCTCTGCTTGTCGCAAAAAAGCCATCACGAGAAACAAAAAAGGGGCGGCATATTTCGCCACCTGCGTGATGCGAGGATCGGCTTGGTCGGCGGGTACGAGGGCCATGGGCAGGATCCAGGCGAGGATGGAAAGTACCAGGTATCCCAGGGCCAACAAATAAAAAAATCGCTCGCTTCGGCTTGGATAGAGGAAAACCTTGCCGCCCACCAGCCCAACGAGGACCATCGTCCACAGCCACAGTAAGCGCCAATCGAGAAAGAAGGCATAGCTCGCAGCCATCGCCACGATGCTGACCGCGCTCCAAAAACGCATCCGACGCTTAGGCTGGACAAAGGGCTGCCAAAGCAGGCCAAAACCCACATGCGCGAGGAAAAAAAGCCTTCCCGCCAGGTTCTCAGGTCCTAAAAGAAACACCCCATAAAGGGCCAGCAAGAACCCAAGCGTAAGGCCGTGCCGCGATAACTGGCCCAGAAATCGACTCATCATGACCCAATCCCGTCAAAACCGTCGAAATTCGAACAGAGTGTCGAAATTTCGACACCCTTTTGCCGATTTCACCATTGTTTTACTCGATCGAGCGATTGGGAGCATGGTATTCCCCTGGGGCAAGGGATACCCTGGTGCGCATGATTTTTGCTACATAGATGGTAACTTTCGGAGAAAGACCATGAAACAAAGCGGTTTTACCTTGATCGAGATCGCCATCGTGCTGGTGATCATCGGTCTATTGTTAGGGGGAGTACTCAAAGGGCAAGAGTTGATCACCCAAGCGAAAATCAAAAACGTCGCCAACGATCTGAATGGGGTCACGGCGGCGGTCTATGCCTACCAAGACCGCTACCGTCGCTTTCCCGGCGATGACGATCAGGCCGAAGCCCGTTGGACCAATCCCGCGACCAAGAGTGGCAATGGCGATGCGAAAATAGGGCCGGCGGGAGGACAAGAGACGCTGGCAGACTGCGCAGGGGCCGACAAGGATGGCGAACTGTGCCGCTTCTGGCAGCATTTGCGCCTCGCGGGGCTCATCGCAGGCGACGCCAATAGCGCCTTACCGCCCCAAAACGCGGTCAATGGCGTGCTCCAGGTTCAGGATGGCGCGTTGGGTCTGTCGGGAGCGACGGTGTGCACGACCAATCTGCCTGGCAAGATCGCGAATGCGATCGATGCCCAGTTCGACGACGGGAACCCCAAGACCGGTCAAGTGCGTGGGACTTCGGATGTGACCAAATTGAAGACGGGAGTAACATCCGACACCGGTTACAAGGACGACGGTGCCACGGTCTATGCCGTGTGTAAGGCCCTCTGAAGGCGGGGGCTTCGAGCGGGCTTCCCCGCAGAGGGAGTCCAGCGCAAACGAAAAGGGGCGAAAGGCTCTCTGAGGCGTTGCTCAAACGACGGTCCGCCCGTTTCTTGCCTCCCGCGACAAAGCGGCGGGGAAAAGCGGATAGAAAACAAAGCGCACGCCTAGGGTTTGCCTTGTAACAAGCGCGCCTCTGCCCTGGCGATGGCTTGCGCCTGGCCGCTGACGACGACGATGTCGCCTGCCGCCAGGCCTGTGGCGTCGGCGATGGGAATGCGAGGTGCATGCTTACGGCGGATAGCCGTCACACGCACGCCAAAGCGCGCGAGGTCGACTTCCTGCAGCGTTTTGCCGACGGCCCAGGCCTCCGCATCGAGAACGATCGCTTTCAGACGCGGCCCCTCGTGTTCGGTCTCTGCTTCAGCGCCATGAAAGAAGCCCCGCAGCATGGCGTAGTGTTCTTCGCGCAAGGCGCGCAGGCGCTTGATCACACGCGCCATCGGCACTCCCGCCAACGCGAGGGCATGGGTGGCGAGCATGACCGAGGATTCGAGCGCCTCGGGCACGACTTCGGCAACCCCAGCCGCATAAAGTTTCTCGACGTCGTGCTCTTCGCGCGCGCGCACGACGATAGGCAGATCCGGCCTCAACGCCTTGGCCTGCGCCACGAGATGCAAGGTCGCGGAAAGATCGGTGAAGGTGACGACCAGCGCTTGCGCGCGCGGCAGACCAGCCGCGATCAGATTCTCGCGCCGCAGCGCATCCCCCCAGACCACGGGCTCGCCTGCCGACGCCGCTTCATGCACGAGCTCGGGATCGAGATCGAGCGCGATGAAGCCAATCCCTTCCGCTTCGAGGAAACGCGCCAGATGCTGGCCGGTCTTGCCGAAGCCGCAAATGAGCACATGCTTTTCGGCGCCGACCGTCTGCGCCGCGAGCTGGGTGATGGCCAACGAGCGCGCAAACCACTCCGAAGGCGCCAGGCGCAGCACGATGCGGTCCGAATGGTGGACGAGCAATGGCGTCAGCATCATCGAAAGCACCATCGCGGCGAGGATCGGTTGTACGCGGGCGGGATCGATGAGGTCATACGCCACACCCTGACTGATCAAGACGAAGCCGAACTCGCCTGCGCCAGCAAGCCAGAGGCCGCTGCGCAATGCGGTCGGCGCCGAAGCGCCCAATAAGCGCGAGACGAGCGCGGTAAGGGCGAATTTGCCAAGCAACAACAAGAGCAGCACGACCACCACAGGGAGGGCGTCGTGGGCGATCACCGCGAAATCGAGCGTCATGCCCACGGAAAGAAAAAAGAACCCCAGCAAGACGTCGCGGAAAGGCTTGATGTCGTCTTCGACCTGGTAGCGATATTCCGTCTCGGCGATCAGCATGCCGGCGACGAAAGCGCCTAAGGCGGCGGACAATCCCGCGGCTTCGCTCACGGCGGAAAACGCCAGCGTCACCAAGAGGACATTGAGCAAAAAAAGCTCGCTCGATTTGCGTTTGGCGACCAACGAAAGCCATGCCCGCATCAGCTTTTGCCCGAGCGCGAGTACGAGAACGAGCAGAAACGCCGCTTTGAGCATGGCCAGCCCCAGCGCGGCGGGCAAGGCGGAGAGCGGCTTGGCGAGCGCCGGCACGAGCACGATGAGCGGCACGACGGCCAAATCCTGAAAGAGCAAAACACCGATCGTCTCGCGTCCATGCGGCGCATCGAGCTCATGGCGGTCGGTCAGCAATTTGGAAAGAATTGCGGTCGAGGACATCGCCAACGCGCCGCCCAAAATCACGCTGGCTTGCAAGGAAACGCCCCAAAGCGAGGCAAGCAGGGTCACGCCGACCATCGTGAGCGCGACTTGCGCGCTTCCCAAGCCGAAGACATGGCGCTTCATGGCGTAAAGGCGCGGCAATGAAAACTCCAGCCCGATCGTAAACATCAGGAACACGACGCCGAATTCGGCAAGTCCCTGGGCGCTCGCGACTTCCGGCACGACGCCCAGGGCATGGGGGCCGATCAATGCGCCAGCGCAGAGGTAGCCGAGAATGGGCGGCAGATTGAAGGCGCGAAAGAGGGCTACCGCCGCCACCGCGGCTGCCAAGAGCCAGAGGATCATATGGAGGGTCATGGAACGCCGACGTTATAATCGTTCGCAGCAGCCGCACCCATGCCAGGCAGAAACGTCCCGCCAGGGGAACCTCGCGACGTCTGGGTTTCTCGCCTCGCCCAAACGCCATGCGCGACGCATGAGCCCATCCGCCTGGAGGCACAGGTCGCCTGCAATCATAACCGGCCTCGCTTTGCCATGCATTGCATACCCGATTCCGCCCATTTGCTCGCACTCGCCCGTCGCGTTTTCGCCATCGAGGGACAAGCCCTGACGAGGCTCGCCAACCGCCTCGGCGACGAATTCATTCGCGCCATCGATCTCATTCTCGCCTGCAACGGCCGCGTGATCGTCTCCGGTTTGGGCAAATCGGGACACATCGCGCGCAAAATCGCCGCCACCATGGCCTCGACCGGCACGCCCGCGTTCTTCGTGCATGCGGCAGAAGCCATGCATGGCGATCTGGGCATGATCACCCAGGATGACGTGTTGATCGCAATCTCGAATTCAGGCGAAACCGAAGAACTGCTGACGATCGTGCCTTTTGTCAAGCGACGCGGCGGGAAATTGATCGCCATCACGGGCAATCCCGCCTCACGGCTTGCACGTGAGGCGGATGTCTGCCTCGATGCCGGCGTCGAGGAAGAGGCGTGTCCCTTGAATCTCGCACCCACGGCGAGCACGACGGCGGCGCTCGCGCTCGGCGATGCGCTGGCCGTCTGCTTGCTCGACTGCCATGGCTTTACGGCCGAGGATTTCGCGCGCTCGCATCCTGGGGGCGCCTTAGGTCGCAAACTGCTGACGCATGTCAGCGACGTGATGCAGCCGCGCGAGCGACTTGCGATGGTGAAGGCGACGACGACCGTACCCGAGGCCTTGGCCGCGATCTCGAAGGCCGGCATGGGCATGGCCGCCGTGCTTGACGAAAACAGTCGCTTGGCCGGCATCTTCACCGACGGCGACTTACGACGCGCCTTGGAAAGACGAGGCGACTTACGCAACGTCGCCGTTGCCGAGGTCATGACCCCGCGGCCCCATACCATCGCGCCCGAAAGACTCGCCGTCGAGGCCGTCGAAATGATGGAGCGGTGCAAGATCAATCAATTGCTCGTCGTCGATGGCCAAGGCGAGCTGCTCGGCGGGCTCACCATGCACGACCTTTTCCGCGCCAAGGTGATTTGAATGGATGCGATCGCACGCGCAAGCCGCGTCAAGCTCATGGCCTTCGACGTCGATGGAGTCATGACGGATGGCCGCCTTTATTTCTCCCCTTCTGGCGATTATTGCAAGGCTTTTTTCAGCCGAGACGGCTTTGGCATCAAGCTACTCGCGAGAGCAGGCATCCAACTGGCCATCATCACGGGCCGCGATTCCCCGATCGTCGCGCACCGCGCCGCCAACCTCGGCATTGCGCGCGTCCTGCAAGGCGTCGAAGACAAGCGCAGCGCGATGGCCAGCCTGCTCGCCGCTGAGGGTCTCGATTTTTGCGAGGCCGGCTTCATGGGCGATGATTTGATCGACTTGCCGGTCCTTTCCGCCTGCACCTTTTCGGCAACCGTTCCCGATGGACATGAGTTGGTTCGCCGCGCAGCCAGTTACGTCACGCGCGCCCCCGCAGGCTTAGGCGCCGTACGAGAAGTCTGCGAGCTCATCTTGCATGCGCAAGGGAAGTGGGAGCAGGCGATCGCCCCCTATCTCGCGCAGCCTTGACGATGTCTGCCTGGGTTTGGCGTCTTACGCGTTTCTTGCCGCTCGTTTTTTTTTCCTTGCTCGCGGCGCTTGCCTATTGGCTCGATCAGGCCACCCGCGCCGCATCCCCCCAAGGGTCTAAGGAGGCACGACGCGAGATCGACGCCCTGATCGAGGATTTCGAAGCGCGGCGCTATGGACCGGACGGCGCCCTGCTCCACCGGCTGCAGGCGCAGCGCTTACGTCACTACACCGATCAGGCAAGCGAGATCGAACACCCTACCCTCTTATGGCAGAAAGAGCCGCCGCTCTCGCTCACCGCAGAGCGCGCTTATCTCACGGATGACGGAAAGCGCGTCGAGTTCGTCGGCCAGGTGCTTTTACGGCGCGAGGCGACAGCAACGCGCCCCGCCACAGAGCTCGCAACCGATCGTCTGATCGTCTGGCCGGATGAAGAAACCGCCCTCAGTGAAAGCAAGGTCGACATCGTGCAAGGCGCGTCCTGGGTCGTCGGCGCCAAGCTTACCGCCGACCAGAAAGCCGGCCTTTATCAACTCGAGGGCCCGGTGCGCGGTGAATTCTACCGTCGCACACGCAGCAACGATGCCTCGACGGCTCGCGCCGAAACGGATAAAGTGGCGCCTACGAGCGCCTCGCGCAAAAACGAGAAAAAGCGTCAAGCCCCTGCGCGCGGCAAGTCAACGCGTTCTTAAGGATTCCCGATGCTCATGCAACGAAACGCCTGGTTGCTGTTTTTCCTGCTCGGCGCCTTCTCTTCTGTTCAGGCAGAGCGCGCCGACCGCAACCAACCCGTCAAACTCGAAGCCGACCGCGCAACCTACGACGATGTGAAAAAAATCCACGTCTTCGAGGGCAATGTCGTGCTCACGCAAGGGAGCCTCGTGATCCGCACCGCAAAATTGGTCGTCATGCAAGATGAGCAGGGCTTTCAGAAAGGCATCGCCACCGGCGGGGAAGGCGGACTCGCCCGCTTCCGACAAAAACGCGAGGGGAAAAACGAATACGTCGAGGGCGAAGGCGAGCGCATCGAATACGATGCGAAAACGGAAAAAACCGAATTCACGGGTCGCGCACGAGTCAGCAGCGGAGGAGACGAAGTGCGCGGTCATCGAATCGTCTATGATGGCTTGAGCGAGCACTATTCCGTGACCGCATCGCCCACGGGCAAAGGAGATAGCGCACGGGTCACCGCCATCATCCAGCCGAAGAACAATCGACAGAGCACGCCCCCGACCGAGGGAAACAAATAAAAGGGCGTGATCGGCATAACCGAAGCGATTGAAATTTTTTTGTTGCGCTGCACAAAAAAGGCCTTGACAGGGGATCGATCGTCCCTATAATGCAGATCAGTGTTGCAGTGCAACATCGACTACCTCCCTCACCACCGTCCAGGAGATCGCCATGATCTACACCACACCCGAACAATTGGCCAATGCCAACAAGGCCCAAATCGAAACCTTACTGACCCTGACCAACACGGCTTTTGCGAGCGCCGAGCGGCTGGCCGCTCTCAACCTGAACACGGCGCGTCAGTTTCTCGAGGAAGGCGTGGCGCAGGCCAAGGCCTTGCTCGCGGCCAAAGACGTGCAAGAACTGATCTCGCTGCAGAGCAACATGGCTCAGCCTTTGCTCGAGAAGGCGCTCGAATATTCGAAGAGCGCCTACGAGATCGCCAAGGAAACCCAGGAACAAGTGGCGAAAATCGTCGAAGCGCAATATGCCGAGCTGAACAAGAATGTCTCGGCTGCGCTGGATAAGGCCGCCAAGAATGCTCCCGCGGGGTCCGACATCGCAGTCGCCGCCGTGAAGTCGGCGCTTGCTGCGGCGAATTCGGCCTTCGACACGATGAACAAGGCCGCGAAGCAAGTGGCCGAATTGGCCGAGGCAAATGTCGCCGCCGCCACCTCGGCGACCGTGAAGGCCGTCTCGGCTGCCGCGCCGAAAGCGACTGCGAAGAAGGCTGCGTAAGTTTCGTTCGAAGTCTCCTCCTCCGGTTCCGCAACGGAACCGTTTGGCCCGGGTCGATGATCCGGGCTTTTTTTTGATCCTTCTGCCTGCCTCGTGATTCAGCGCCCGCACTTTACTTGGGATCGAAGCGATAGCCGAGCGCAGCCACACCCGCCTTGAGGGCCTCGAACGCTTCCTTGACTGCGGCGGGCTCGCCGCGTACGCCAAGCTCGACGTAGGGGCGCTGTCCCTCGCTGCCCAAGGTTGGCAAGCTGAAGACTTTCACCGGGGGATAATCGGCCTCGATGCGTCGCATCAGATCGAGCATCACCCCTTCGAGACCTTCCCAAACCAACAGAGCGGCTTCCGCCTCACGCTGCGCATGATGGTCGCTGCGATAATGCGTATCGAGCACCCATTCCGCCATGGGCCAGGCCATTTGAGGGAAGCCGGGCAAACAATGGTGATCGCGAAAGCTGAAGCCAGGAATCCGGTTGTAAGGATTGGGGATGATGCGGCTTCCCGCCGGAAACATGCCGAGCTCGAGCCGCGCCGGCGTCACGGGCTGGCCGATCTCGGCCATGCGCGCGCGGATTTCGCGCTCGGCCTCGGGATGCAGGCACAAGGGCACGCCAGCGGCTGCGGCGAGCGCCTGCCGCGTATGATCATCGGGGGTGACACCGATGCCACCGAAGGTAAAGACCACCTCCCCACTTTCCAGGCTGCGCTGGAAGGCGGCGATCAGCCGCGTGCGCTCATCGCCGAGATATTCGGCCCAAGACAGCATCAACCCGCGCGCGGCCAGGATTTCGATGAGTTTTCGCAAGTGCTTGTCTTCGCGCTTGCCGCGTAGGATCTCGTCGCCAATGATGATGGCGCCATAGGTTCTCATGCGTAGGCTCCTTGTTCTCGTCGCAGCATCCTTAAGCCAGATAGCCCCAGATGCACGAAAATGATGGCGGTGAGCGCCGGAGCGATGAGGTTGATGAGCGGCAGATAGCTCAGCAATGCGCCCAGGAATCCGGCGAGATAAAACGGCGCGCGCAGCCGTCGGTAAAGGGCCTCGCGTTCTGCGCGCGACGCATGTTCGGCCAAGGCGTCGAAGCGGAAGGTCTGGGTGATCAGCCAGGCGTTCAAAAGCAGCGGCACGATCAAGAGCATGCCGGGAATCCAAAAGAAGGGCAGGCAGAGAAACCACGCGCATAGATAAAGAAGCGCGGCTTTCAGGTTCGCCATGAGGCTACCCCAAAGCACGGGAAAGCCGTGCTGGCGGCGCACAAGGTCGGCATAGCCGCTTGCAGCGATTTCGCTCATCATCGCCGGCAGCGCAAACAGGGAAAGGAGAAACAGCGTCGTCAAATAGACGAGCGGCACGAAAAGCAGAACCAGCACCCCGTGCGCAATCCCCCATTCGATGAACGCAAACCCCGTGTAAGAGATCCACTCCGGCAAGCGTGTCTGTACCCATTGCGCAGCCGGCTGCCAGAACCAGAAGGCGAGCGCAAGCCAGAGCATGAGCGCAAGAAGCGGCGGCCAGAGGGCGTGCAAGAAAATGCGCGGCCGCAGAAGCTCGCGCATACTGGCTGCGAAAAGTTTCGCGATCCAAGCTGCCTCATTCATCGCGGTCGCCCCTGCCACATTTTCATCAGACGCTTGCTCGAGACAGGGCTAGGCGTCTTCAGCGTCTGTGCAAACAAGGCCACGCGCAATTCCTCGAGCAGCCAACGGAACTCTTCCAAAAAAGGATCGCGACGTCCGCTTTTTTTCGCCTCCAGCCATTCTCTGCGCCACTCACGCGCAGCCATCTGCCATTCCTGGGCGCAGCGCATATCGCGCTGCGGGTCTTCACGCAGCTTCTCACAACGCAGCTCGATCGCTTTCAGATAACGCGGCAGATGCACAAGCCGCTCCCAGGGGATGTCCGTCAGAAACCGCGGCGGCAGAAGTTCCGCCATTTGCGCCTCGACATCGGCAAGAACTGCAGGAAACGCCTTGACGCTGGCGAGTTTCTTGCGCGCAGCCTGAACGGCATCGAGGATGGCGCGCACCAGGCGCATGATTTCCTGCCCAATCAAGAGAAGGCGGCCCTTCGCCATCTCGCAGCGCGCCGTGAAGGAGGCTTCGTCATGCGGCCAGGGTTCGAAAAGGCTCGCGCGCATCAGGGCGAGCGCGATGACTTGCGCGCGCAATTCGGTTTCCGGCATGAGGGTGGCGCCCAGCAAGGCCAGCTGTCGCAGCTCTGGAGATTTCTCGAGCGCTGCAAGCTGCGTCTTGCAGTGGAGCGCAAAGAGGCGCAAAAGTCCCTGCTGGTGCGCCTGGCGCGCTTTTTCTTCGGTATCGAAGACCTCGAGGCGTACGCCATCGCCGACATCGACGAGCGCGGGAAAACCCACGACCGCGCGCCCCGCAACGTCGATTTCCATGATCTCGGGCAGCGTCCCGAACGTCCAGCGGGTCGCCGCCCCACTGCCCTGCCCTGACGCGGCATGCGTCGGCAGCGCAGAGAAAGCGGCGCTGGCGCGCTCGCCGAAGCGCTCGCGCAGCTCGGAGAGATTGCGGCTCATTGCGAGCGTTGCGCCATGCGCATCGAGCAGACGGATGTTCATCAAAAGATGGGCCGGCAGCTCTCCCGGCCGCAACGCATCGAGCGGCAGCTTGAGCTGGATCCTCTCTTCGATTGCGCGCGTCAAGGCTTTTTGCAGCGGTTCGTCGCCTGCATGGCGTTGTGCGCAGAACTCCTCGGCGAAAGCGGAAAGCGGCTGCAGGCGGTGCCGATATTTTTGCGGCAACGTCCTCAAAAGCGCCAACACCTTTTCCTTGAGCAAACCCGGCACGAGCCACTCAAGCCGCACGGCCGGTAGCTGATTGAGCAGCGCAAGCGGCGCATGCAGGGTCACGCCGTCATCGGCGGCGCCGGGATCATGCCGGTAGCTGAGGCGATAGCGCTGGCCCAAGTGTTCGAGATAAGGCGGAAACGCCTCGCTCGTGGCACCTTCCGCCTCATGGCGCATGAGCGCTTCTTTCTCGATGTACAGCACGCGCGCATCCCGCGCCTCGGCTTCGCGGCGCCAAGCGTCAAACGCGGCAAGCGAGTAGATGCCGGCAGGAATCCTGGCGTCGAAGAACGCAAACACCCATTCGTCATCGACGAGCACGTCGGGCCGCCGCAACTTGTGCTCGAGCTTTTCGATCTCCTCCTTGAGCTTCAGATAATGCTGAAGGAATTTCCATTTGCGCAGCCATTCCTCGCTCACCTCGCCGGCCACCAATGCGCCCCGAATCATCAGGGCGCGCGCAAGCTCCGGATCCTGGGGGCCGAAGTAGATGCGCCGCCGCGCATCGAGCACGAGGCCATGCAGCGTGAGGCGCTCATAGGCCACCACGTGGCCTGCGTTTTTTTCCCAATGCGGCTCATAGATCTGGCGGCGTATCAGATGCGCGCCCACCTCCTCGAGCCACGCCGGGTCGATCTTCGCCACACAGCGTGCATATAGCCGCGTCGTCTCGACGAGCTCCGCGGCGACGATCCAACGCCCTGCCTTCTTCGCAAGCTTTGCGCTCGGATGAAGCAAGAACTTCACGCCATGAGCGCCACGATAGGCCTTGGCCTCGTCGTCATAGACGCCGACATGCCCAATGAGGCCGGCGAGCAACGCCTTGTGGATCGCCTCATAGCCTTCAGGCGGGCGTAGACGGCGGCCGCGCGCGCGGGCTTGCTTCGCAGTCATGGCGCTCGTGTTTTCCTGCCGCCCGGCGTCGCTTTGCGCATTCACCCTCCATCCATGCTCGCGACAGAGTATGGCCAGTTGACCATGAATGTCGCGCCACTCGCGCAGCCTGCGCCAGGAAAGAAAATTCGCCTTGCACCAGGCGCGTTGCTTGGCGTTCGACTCATGGCGAAACACGGCGTCCGCCGCGTGCCAGAGCTTGAGGAAGCCAAGGAATTCGGAGCGCTCATCCTGCCACTGCGCATGGGCCGCATCGGCGGCCGCCAGGCGCTCCAAGGGACGCTCGCGCGGATCCTCGACCTCGAGGGCGGAAGCGATGATCAGCACTTCGGCCAGGCAGTCGCGCTCGCGCGCGGCCAAGATCATGCGCCCGATGCGGGGATCGGTCGGCAACCCAGCCAATGTACGGCCCAGCGGAGTGAGCTTGCGTTCCGCGTCGATCGCGCCCAGCTCTTCGAGCAAACGATAACCATCCGCGATCATCCTCGGCGCCGGCGCATCGAGAAACGGAAAGTCCTCGATGGCGCCCAGCTGGAAAGCCTGCATGCGCAAAATCACGCCCGCGAGCGAAGAGCGCAGAAGCTCGGGCTCGGTATGCGGCGGACGTTTGGCGAAATCGTCTTCGGCATAGAGCCGGAAACAGACGCCCGCAGCCACACGTCCGCAACGGCCGGCGCGCTGATTGGCGGCGGCGCGCGAAATGGGCTCGATCTTGAGCTGCTCGACCTTGTTGCGCGGGCTGTAACGCTTGATGCGCGCAAGCCCCGAATCGATCACGTAGCGTATGCCCGGGACGGTCAGCGAGGTTTCGGCGACATTGGTGGCCAAAACCACCCGCCGGCCCTGGGAGGGCGCAAACACGCGCGCCTGTTCCTCGGCCGATTGGCGCGCATAGAGCGGCAAGATTTCCAGGCCCGGGGGATGCTCCTTGCGCAAGGCCTCGGCCGCCTCGCGGATCTCGCGCTCCCCCGGCAAAAAGACCAAGATGTCGCCGGGTCCATTGCGATGGGCTTCTGCGACCGCTTCGACGATCGCGCCCGTCAGATCCCTCCCCCGCTCCTCGTCGAATGGACGATAGCGTATTTCGATCGGGTATAGACGACCGGAAACCTCGATCACGGGCGCATCGCCGAAATGGCGCGCAAAACGCTCGGCGTCGAGAGTCGCGGAGGTGATCACGAGTTTGAGATCCGGTCGGCGCGGCAGCAGCCGTTTCAGGTATCCGAGCAAGAAATCGATGTTGAGGCTGCGCTCATGCGCCTCGTCGATGATCAAGGTGTCATATTGCCGCAGCTCTGGATCGCCTTGTGTTTCGGCGAGCAAAATGCCGTCGGTCATGAGCTTGATGTAGGCGTCAGGAGAGGTACGGTCGGAAAAACGCACCTTGTAGCCGACGTATTCCCCGAGGCGGCTCGAAAGCTCCTGGCTGATGCGAGCCGCAGTCGCACGCGCGGCGATGCGGCGCGGCTGCGTATGGCCAATGTAGCCGGCAAGCCCTCGACCGATGGACAGGCAGATCTTCGGCAACTGCGTCGTCTTGCCGGAGCCGGTTTCGCCGCAGACGATCACCACCGGATGCTCGGCAATCGCCTGGGCGATCGCCTCGCGGCGCTGATTGACCGGCAGCGTCTCATCGAAAACGATTGAAGGACGACGCAACGCGCGCAAGGTTGGATCGAATCTCATCTCGCGATTTTATTGATCGAATGCGCTAGGATTCGCACTGAGGCCGAGCTTTCGGCGCGAGCATGTCCTCGAGCAACCATGACCGTCAGCAAACCCCCTGTTTCCAATTTCATCCGCAGCGAAATCGAAGCCGATCTCGCGGCGGGCCGTTATGCGCGCATTCGCACACGCTTCCCGCCCGAGCCCAACGGCTATCTCCACTTTGGCCACGCCAAGTCGATCTGCCTCAATTTCGGGCTTGCGCGCGACTATGGCGGCGTCTGCCATCTCCGCTTCGACGACACCAACCCCGAAAAGGAAGAGCAGGAATACGTCGAGGCCATCATCGAAGCGGTGCGCTGGCTTGGCTTCGACTGGGGCCCTCACCTTTACTATGCCTCGAATTATTTTCCGCAGATGTATGCATTTGCGGAAAAATTGATCGAAGCCGGTCTTGCCTATATCGACTCGCAAAGCCCCGAAGAAATTCGCATAAACCGTGGCACCCTGACGGAGCCTGGCAAGAACTCTCCTTATCGCGAACGCACGCCGCAGGAAAGCCTCGAGCTCTTCCGCCGCATGCGCGCCGGCGAGTTTCCGGAGGGCGCGCATGTGTTGCGCGCCAAGATCGACATGGCAAGCCCCAACCTCAACCTCCGGGACCCCGTGCTCTACCGCATCAAGCATGCGCGGCATCACAACACCGGCGATGCCTGGTGCATCTACCCGATGTATACCTATGCGCACCCGATCGAGGACGCCCTCGAAGGCATCACGCACTCGATCTGCACGCTCGAATTCGAGGATCAGCGCCCGTTCTACGACTGGCTGCTGGAAAACCTCGCCGATCTGGGCTGCGTGACGAGGCCGCTTCCCCGGCAGATCGAGTTCGCGCGCCTCAATCTCTCGCATGTGGTCCTCTCCAAACGCAAGCTGATCCAGCTTGTCGAAGGCGGGCACGTCTCCGGCTGGGATGACCCTCGCATGCCGACGCTCTTGGCCGCCCGCCGGCGCGGCTATGCACCCGAAGGATTCCACCGTTTCGCCGAAATGATCGGCGTGGCCAAGGCGGATGCGGTGATCGACTATGGCGTTTTCGAAGCCTGCCAGCGCGACGTCTTGAACGAGATCTCGCCGCGCCGGATCGCCGTGCTCGACCCGCTGCGGCTGATCATCGACAATTATCCCGAGGCAGCGCATGAGGAATGCCTCGCCCCCAACCATCCGCAAAAACCAGACTGGGGCAAGCGGCGCCTGCCGTTTTCGCGCGAGCTCTGGATCGAGCGGGAGGATTACCAGGAAAACCCGCCCGCGGGCTATTTCCGCCTCTTTCCTGGCAACCGCGTACGCCTGCGCTATGGCTATGTGATCGAGTGCTTGGGCGCCGAAAAAGATGAGAAAGGCCGCATCCTCGCCGTCCATGCGCGTTACTTCCCCGATTCCAAGTCAGGCACGCCCGGGGCCGATGCGTATAAGGTCAAAGGCAACATCCATTGGCTGTGCGCGCGATCGGCTCAGCGCGCCACGGTGCGACTCTTCGATCGGCTCTTCAGCGTGCCCAATCCCGGCGCCGAAAGGGATTTCCTGCTCGATCTCAACCCCCAGTCGCTCACGTCTTTTTCCGCCTTCGTCGAGCCGGAGCTCGCCGCCGCGCAAGCCGAGCAGCGTTTCCAGTTCGAGCGGCATGGTTACTTCGTCGTCGATGCAAAGGATTCCACCCCCGGTGCGCCAGTCTTCAATCGCACCGTCACGCTCAAGGAATCCTGGAAATGAATTTTCTTGCGCGTCTCGATGCCGCTTGGCGCAAAAACGATTCCTTGCTCTGCGTGGGGCTCGACCCCGATCCGACGCGCCTGCCGCCTCAGTTCGCCGGCCGGCGCGACGCACTCTACCTCTTCTGTCGCGAAATCGTCGCCGCCACCGCCGATCTCGTCTGCGCCTACAAGCCACAAATCGCCTACTTCGCCGCCCATCGCGCCGAAGACCAGCTCGAAGCCCTGATCGATTACATCCATACGCACCATCCCGAGATTCCCGTGATCCTCGACGCCAAACGCGGAGACATCGGCGCCACGGCCACGCTCTATGCGCAGGAGGCCTTCGTGCGCTATCGCGCCGACGCCGTCACCGTCAACCCCTACTTGGGCGGCGACACCCTCGAACCGTGGCTTGCCTGGGAAACGAAAGGCCTTTTCGTACTCTGTCGCACGTCGAATGCCGGCAGCGCCGACTTACAAACGCTCACCTGCGCGGACACGGGCGCGCAGCTTTATGAAATCATCGCCGAGAAAGCCGTCCGCTGCTGGAACAGAACTGGACAACTCGGGCTCGTCGTCGGCGCCACCTGGCCTGTCGAGCTTGCGCGCGTGCGCGCCCTCGTCGGCGACATGCCCTTGCTCGTGCCCGGCATTGGCGCCCAAGGGGGTGAGATCGCCGCCACGGTGCGCGCCGGCCAGACGAAAGAAGGCTTGGGCCTCATCATCAACTCTTCGCGCGCGATTCTCTACGCCGACAGCGGCCAAGGATTTGCCGCCGCGGCCCGCGCCCTGGCGGAAAGAACGCGCGCCGAAATCAACGCCTATCGGCAGAAAGGGTGAAGCATGGCCGGCGGCTGGGGTTGTCCGCACGAAGTCGATGATCGATGCACGCGCCTGAAGAATCTTCCCTGCGATCCGGGCATGAAAGGGTGTGTGCTTTTCGGCCGCTTCGTCTTCGCCGACGATGCGAAGAACGTCCGCCGCAAAGAAAAGGCGGCGGAGGAAATCGAAGCTTTCGCAAAACGCAAAGAAGAGGACTCATCATGAGCAGCTGGCGCCCCCTGTGTTCCGGCCCCCTGCGTGCGGCGTGCTACGACGAGCAGACGCAAACGCTACAGATCGAATTCGACGATGGGTCGCGCAAAGCCTACGCGCCCATCGCGTTGGAAACGTGGCGGCGACTCCTTGCCGCGCCCTCGCCCTGGTCGTATTTCCGCGAATGCATCGCCGAAGAAATCCAAGGCAGGACGCTTGCGCGCGCCCCGAAAAGCGCGCCCAAGAAAAACCCCCTCGATGACCTCTTTTCCTGACGCCCGATGAGAAACGCCGATTGGTGCACCCCTGCGAGAAAGCGGCCGCTTGCCCTGTGGCGGCGACGTCCGCCTGAAGGTTTGCAGTCGATGAGGGCGCCTATAGCCGAGGGGGCACGGAGCATCCCATGAGTCGCATCGACGAGCTTGCTTTTCCCCAGCTTCCCGACCCGGGAGGCATACAGGAATTTCGTGAAGCCTTCGACGATCATGTCGCGCACATCGAGCGGGACATCGCTGCGCTCCGCGCAAATCCCCACGATGGGGCGACGATCGCGAGTCTTTTTCGCGGTCTCCACACCCTCAAAGGCGATGCCGCGCTCACGAAGGTGGGCGTAGGCGTCGAGATCTGCCACCCGCTGGAAAGTCTGCTCGCGCGCTGCCGCAGCGGCGAAGTGCGCTTTACGCCCGAGCTTTCCGAGCTGACGCTGCTTGCGCTGGATCGCTTGGAGCTCGCGCTGGAGGCGCTCAGCAAGGGCCAAGGGCTGGCCTCGCTCAAACTGCCCGACCTTGTCGCTGCGCTCGACGCCATAAGCCGCGCTCCTGCCGAAGAAGTCCCCGCCCGCGCCCTCGGCGCCATCGAACTGGTGACCGGCGCGAAAGCGCACGCTGCCATCCCACCGGCGCTGACGCCGTCGCCGGCGCCGATCGAGAAACATCCAGACCTCGCCTTCTTCGCCAGCCTCGCCGCCGCGCTCGAAAAACGCTCCCCGCTTTTCGCCGGCCGCAGCGAGCGCAATCTGAAGCTCGCGCTCGCCACCAACGCGATGGCGGGTAAGCCCGTCGATGAAACGCAGCTCGCCGCAGCCGTCTATTTCCACGACGTGGGCATGATGTTCCTGCCGGAACGCGTCTGGCTCAAAGCCGGTCGGCTTGACGACGAAGACCGCGCCTGGCTGCGCCTCCATCCCGACTATGCCGCCGACTTGCTCGAGCGCATGCCTGCCTGGAAAGAAGCCGCCACGATCGTGCGACAGCACCATGAGATGCCCAGCGGTTCTGGCTATCCCCGCGGCCTTAGGGCCGAGCAGATCCATGCGGGCGCCAAGATCATCGCCATCGTCGATGCTTTCGAGGCCATCATGCTCAAGCAAAGTCATCGCGGACACGGCCGCTCTTTGATCCGCGCCATCGCCGAGATCAACGCCAATGAACACCAATTCGCGCCCGAATGGATCCGCCCTTTCAACGCCGTGGTGCGCAGCTGGAAAGATGCGGACTTGTGATGAGACGAGGGGCGCATGGCGGCCGACGCGCGGCAAGCGCCCCCACTGACCGCGCCGGCCAGCGCGCTGAACGCACGCCCAAGAAGCGTTCCTTTGACGAAAGGCTCCTAAAATAGCGCTCTCTAAGGCCACAGTCCAAGGCGCGTGTTTCGCTGCCGGCCCTTTTCCTCCTCGTCGGCTCCTTTTTTCTTTGGTTTCGAGTCATGGCCCAATACGTGATGTCGATGCTCCGCGTGAGCAAGGTCGTTCCGCCCAAGCGGCAGATCATCAAGGACATTTCTCTGTCGTTCTTCCCCGGCGCCAAGATCGGTCTGCTCGGCCTCAATGGCGCCGGCAAGTCCACCGTCCTGCGCATCATGGCAGGCATAGACAAGGACTATGAAGGCGAGGTGCAGTGGCAGCCGGGGATCTCGATCGGTTATCTGCCCCAGGAGCCGCAGCTCGACCCTGAAAAGACGGTGCGCGAAGAGGTGGAGGCCGGCCTCTCCCAGATCATCGAAGCGAAGCGCCGGCTCGAGGAGATCTATGCCGCCTATGCGGAACCGGATGCCGATTTCGACAAGCTCGCCGAAGAACAGGCGAAATATGAGGCGATCCTCGCCACGGCCGGCGCCGACGTCGAGAATCAAATGGAGATTGCTGCCGACGCCTTGCGCCTTCCCCCGTGGGAAGCGAAGATCGGACACCTTTCCGGCGGCGAGAAACGCCGGGTCGCAATCTGCAAGCTCTTGTTGCAAAAGCCCGACATGTTGCTCCTCGATGAGCCCACCAACCATTTGGACGCCGAATCGGTCGAGTGGCTCGAACAGTATCTCGCGCGCTTCCCTGGCACCGTGGTCGCGGTCACCCATGACCGCTATTTCCTCGACAACGTCGCCGAATGGATTCTTGAGCTCGACCGTGGCCACGGCATTCCGTGGAAGGGCAATTACTCGTCTTGGCTCGAGCAAAAAGAAGCGCGTCTCGAACAAGAGCAAAAACAAATCGACGCCCACATGAAGGCGATGAAAAAGGAGCTCGAATGGGTGCGTTCGAACCCGAAGGCCCGGCAGGCGAAATCGAAGGCGCGGCTTGCCCGTTACGAAGAGATGGCGAGTTTCGAATACCAAAAACGCAACGAAACGCAGGAAATCTTCATCCCGCCCGGCGATCGCCTGGGCAATGAAGTCATCGAGTTCAAAAACGTCAGCAAAGGCTTTGGCGACCGCCTGTTGATCGATGAGCTCTCCTTCCGCATACCCCCCAATGCGATCGTCGGCATCATCGGGCCGAACGGCGCCGGCAAATCCACGTTGTTCCGCATGATCCAAGGCCTCGAGAAACCCGATGGCGGCGAGATCGTGATCGGCTCGACGGTGAAGATCTCCTCGGTGGATCAGTCGCGCGAAGGACTGCCCAACGACAAGACCGTCTGGGAGGCCGTCTCGGGCGGCCAGGACATCCTCGCCGTCGGCCGCTTCGAAATGAACTCGCGTGCCTATCTGGCGCGCTTCAACTTCAAAGGCGCCGATCAGCAAAAGATCGTCGGCAATCTCTCAGGCGGCGAGCGCGGGCGGCTCCATCTGGCGAAGACCCTGATCCAAGGCGGCAACGTATTGTTGCTGGACGAGCCCTCGAACGACCTCGACGTCGAAACCCTGCGCGCGCTCGAAGACGCCTTGCTCGAGTTCCCCGGCTGCGTGCTCGTGATCTCTCACGACCGCTGGTTCCTCGATCGTATCTGCACGCACATCCTTGCCGCGGAAGGCGATTCCAAGTGGTTCTTCTTCGAAGGCAATTACCGCGAATACGAAGAGGATAAGAAAAAGCGCTTGGGCGAAGAAGCCGCAAAGCCCCATCGCTTCCGTTACAAGCCGATCACGCGCTAAGGACCGCGCTGGAAAGAAGCCGCCCTGCCCGCGCAGGGCAGACGTTCGCATGCCCAGGCTTGTTGGCCTCAGCTGGGATGCCGAGGCAAAGCTGCCCGCGCGGCGTAGATGCCGCGGTCATCCTCGAGGAAATCTTCGCACGAACCGCCGGCAAAGGCTTCACGTCGCGCGGCCTAGCCTCACACCGCCCGCAGTCTCTCTGCCGCCGCCCTCAAGGTTGCCTCGTTCTTCGCGAAGCAGAAACGCACGAGGCCATCCTGCCGCGTATCGGGCATGAAGGCCGACACGGGGATCGCCGCCACGCCTTTTTCGATCGTCAGCCAGCGCACGAACTCGATGTCGGCAAGGCTGCTGATCCTGTCATAGCGCGCAAGCTGGAAATAGGTGCCATCGCAGGGCAAGAGCACAAAGCGCGAGTCCGCCAGCAAGGCGCGGAATAAGTCGCGCTTGGCGCGATAGAACTCAGCGAGCCCGGCGGCGAAGTCCGGCTCTGCGCGCATGAAATCGAAAAGCGCCCATTGCGCCGGATGGAACACGGTGAAGACATTGAACTGATGCACCTTGCGGAATTCGTTCATGAGCGCCCGAGGCGCCGCACAATACGCGATTTTCCAGCCCGTGATGTGATAGGTTTTGCCAAAGCTCGAGACGACGAAGCTGCGCTCGCGCAGCTCGGGTAAGCGCGCGAGGCTTTCATGCCGACCACCGCTTGCGCCGTCGGCAAAGATGATGTGCTCATAGACCTCGTCGCCGAGCAGCACGATGTCGGTTGCGCGCACGAGCCGCATCAGCTGCGCCATGTCTTCGGCCGTCCACACCGCGCCCGTCGGATTGTGCGGCGTATTGACGATGATCATGCGCGTTTTCGGCGTGATCGCCGCAGCAACCGCATCCCAGTTCGGGCGAAAGGAAGGCGGTGCGAGATCGACTACCCGCGCCACTCCTCCTTGCAAAGCGATGGCAGGCAAATAACTGTCATACACCGGCGCAAAAACGATGACCTCGTCGCCAGGTCGCACCGTGGCCGTGATCGCAGAAAACAGCGCTTCGGTCGCGCCGGCCGTGATGGTGATCTCATGCTCGGGATCGTAGGCCGCGCCATAGAGACGGGCGAGCTTTTCCGCAACCGCTTCGCGCAAGGGCAGAATGCCGGCCATCGGCGGATATTGATGGCAAGCCTCGGAAAGACGCCGTTTGAGGAACTCGATGAGCCGTGGCGGCGGGGGAAAATCCGGAAACCCCTGGGAAAGGTTGATCGCGCCATGCTCTTGGGCCAGGCGCGACATGACCGTAAAGATGGTGGTGCCCACGTGGGGCAGACGGGAAGGAAACGTGTGCATGGCCGTGGCAGAATGTGGGCAATGCGCTCAATCTAAACGATTTACGATGACTTTGCGCGCCCTTTACGTCGATTTCAATGCTTATTTCGCCTCCGTCGAACAACACCTGCGCCCGTCGCTGCGCGGCCGCCCCATCGCCGTGCTGCCGGTGTTGGCCGAGACGACCTGCTGCATCGCCGCAAGTTACGAAGCCAAGGCCTTTGGCGTGAAGACCGGCACGCCCGTGCGGGAGGCGAAGAAGCTGTGTCCTGAGATCCTCTTCGTCGAAGCGCGGCCGGCTCTCTATGTCGAGATGCACCACCGGCTCGTCGCCGCCGTGGAATCCTGCACGCCAGTGGGGCGCATACTCTCGATCGATGAAATGGTCTGCCCCCTGATGGGCTCCGAGCGCAGGCGGGAGGCCGCCGTGGCGCTTGCCCAGCAGATCAAGGCGACGATCGCCCAGAACGTCGGAGCTTGTTTGCGCGCATCGATCGGCATTGCGCCCAACACCTTTCTCGCCAAGATCGCCTCCGACATGCAAAAGCCCGATGGGCTGACCGTCATCGCGCCCGACGATCTGCCGCACGCGCTGCATCGCCTCGCGCTGCGGGACATTCCAGGCATTGGGCGCGCCCTGGAAGCCCGCCTTGCCCGTTTGGGCATCACGAGCGTGGAAGCGCTTTGCCAGGCCGACGCCGCGACCTTGCGCGCCGCATGGGGTAGCATCGAAGGCGAACGCATGCATGCGCGGCTGCGCGGCGAGGAACTGCCCGAGGCGCCGCATGAACGCCGCTCGATCAGCCATTCGCACGTACTGCCGCCTGCCCTTCGCAGCGAGGAAGGCAGCCGCTCCGTCTTGCATCGTCTCGTGCAAAAGGCGGCGATGCGGCTTAGAAGCTACGGCCTGCTCGCCGCACGCTTGCAAATCGTCCTCAAATACGGCAGCGAGCTCGCCTGGCGTACACAGCGACGCTGCGACGCCACCAATGACACGCTCGTCTTTCTGCAGATGCTCGAGGCGCTCTGGCGTGAGCGTCCGCGCATGCGCAAGCCGCCTCTGGCCGTAGGCGTTCAGCTCGACGAACTTTCTCCTGCGGCCCAGCGCTCCCTCCGTCTCTTCGATGAACCTTGCGTCGGCGCGCACGAACGCCTCAACCAGGTCATCGACGCCATCAATCTGCGCTACGGCAAAAACACGCTTTACTTCGCTGGCGCATACCGGGCGCTCACCGCCGCCCCTATGCGTATCGCATTTCAGCACATTCCCGATCTCGAAACGGAAGGCGATTAGCGCTCCCTGCGTTGCCCACGTGCCAAACTTCAAAGAAGGGCGAACAGCTCACGCTCGCGGCTGGCGGGCAAGGGGGGAGAAAAGAGATACCCCTGGAAGCGGTGACAGCCGAGTTCGCGAAGCACGGCCAATTGGGAAAATTTTTCCACACCCTCGGCCACGACGTCGAGTGCAAGGCCCCGCGCCAAGCAGACGATCGACTCGACGATCGCTGCATGCTCACTGGCATGAGCAAGACCAGCAACGAAACTGCGGTCGATTTTCAGACGGTCGACGGAAAAGTTGCGGAGATAATTGAGGCTCGAATAGCCGGCGCCGAAATCGTCGATGGCGAGGCGAACCCCCATCTCTGCCAGCTCGGCGAGCCGTTTTTTCGCCTCGTCTTCGTCCTGGATTAAGGCCGTCTCGGTGATTTCGAGCTCGAGGCGATGGGCCGCAAGCTTCGCGTCTCGCAAGGCGGCTTGGACCAGCTCGAGCAAGCGTGCATGGTGAAATTGGCGTGGCGAAAGGTTGACGGCGATCGGCAACGGCGGCTTCCCTTCCTCTTCCCAGCGGCGACATTGGCGCAAGGCGGACTGCAAGACCCATTCCCCGAGCGGCTGGATCCATTCGGTTTCCTCCGCCAAGGGGATGAACTCGGCAGGCGAGATGGGGCCTTCTTCGGGATCCTCCCAGCGCATGAGCGCCTCGAAGCCGCAAATCGTGCGTCGGTGGTTGGGCAAGAGCGCGATTTGCGGCTGGAAGACGAGCGTCAGCCGTTCTTCGGCGAGCGCCGAGGCCAAACGTTGCTCGAGGCGAAACTGCCGACTCACTCGCTCGCCGAGCAAGGCCGAGAAGAATTGGTAGCGATTGCGCCCTCTGCGCTTGGCTTGGTACATCGCGGTATCGGCGTGGCGCATCAGCGCATGGATGTCGCGGCCATCCTCGGGAAAGATCGCGATGCCGATCGAGGCGCCCGAATGCAAGCGGTGCGGCCCCACCACGAAAGGTTCGTTGAGCGCCTGCACGATTTTCTCGGCGATGCGGGCAGCCGCCTCGGCATCGCCGAGATCCTGCGCCAAGATGACGAATTCATCGCCGCCGAGGCGCGCCAGGGTGTCGGTTGCGCGGATGACGCCGCGTATGCGCTCGGCAACCGCACGCAGTAAGGCATCCCCCACTTCGTGACCCAGCGTGTCGTTGATGTTTTTGAATCGATCGAGATCGAGAAAGAGGAGCGCCAAGCGTTTGTCATCGCGTTCCGCCTTCGCCAACGCCTGGCCGATGCGGTCATAGAGCAGGGCGCGATTGGGCAAGCCCGTCAGCGCATCGTGATGAGCCATCTGCCAGATGCGCTGCTCGGCCTGGAGCCGCTCGAAAATTTCTTCTTGGAGCCGGCTATTGGCCGTCGTCAGCTCCGCCGTGCGGGCGCGCACCCGTTCTTCGAGTTCGGCGTTGAGCCGCGCCAAGGCTTCCCGCGCTTCCCGCTGCTCCCGGATGTCCTCGACGATCCAAACGACGTCGAAGCGTTCGCCCGCATCGGGCGGGCGCTGGCCCGTGATGCGAATCCAAATGGACGACCCGTCTTTGCGCCGCCCCTCCCATTCGGTGCTATAGACCTCGCCCCGAAACAAGGTGTCGTGCGCGAGTTCTCCGAAACGTCGGAAAGCCTCTTCGCTCACATGGAAATCGACGGCCGAGCGCCCAAGCATTTCTCCCGGCGCATAGCCGAAGATTTCTTCGAGTTTGCGGTTGCAGCGCACGATCACGCGGTTGCGCACGAACATGATGCCAACCGCGGCATTGTTGAAGATCAATTCGTAATCCGCGAGCGTTTCCTTGAGGTGCGCCTCCATGGCGCGTTGAGCGGTGACATCCTCCGCGATCCAAATGGTGCCGCCATGAGCCGGATCAGCAGGATCGATGGCGCGGGCGATGAAGCGGCACAAGAACAAGCTGCCGTCTTGTTTCTGCAGCGGCATTTCCGTTTGAAAAGCCTCGCCGCGGGCAAGGATGGGTCCGGCCTGCCGGCCCAGTTCCGCATAGGCTTCGTCGCTTGGAAAGAGAACGCGCGCCGGCCGTCCAACCAACGCTTCGACGCTGGGGAAGCCGAACATACGGGCGAAAAAGGGGTTGGCCTCGATCATCTGTCGATCGCGCGTGAGCAAAAGGCCAATCGATGCGTTTTCGAGGATCGCCTGCAATTCCAGGGACGATTGGCGTCTAAGCGGTCTGCTCATCGACGATCGAGGACGCTCAAAAGACGCGAGGTATCTTCCTTGCCCCAGCCCGCCGCCATCAGGAAATCCAGCTGCGCCATCACCACCGCGGCAAGCGGCAAGGGGATCTGGCGCTGGTGTGCCTCGGCAAGGATCATCGCGAAATCCTTGTGATGCAAACGCGCCTCCACGCCGGCAGAAAAATCGCGGGACGCCATCTTTTCCCCGAAGCGCTCGAGCACGCGGGAGGCCGCCGAGCCGCCCAGCATCGCCGCGCGGACGCGAGCAAAATCCACGCCCGCGGCCTGGGCAAGGCGCGCGGCCTCCGCACACGCCTGAATCACTGCCACCATCACGAGCTGATTGCACGCTTTGGCCACTTGTCCGGCGCCGACCGGCCCGACATGCACGAGGGTCTTACCCAGGCAACGAAACAGGGGCAAAAGCCGCTCGGCAAGCGCTCCATCCCCACCCCACATGATCGACAGGCTCGCCGTGCGTGCCCCCTGGGCCCCACCCGAAACCGGAGCGTCGACAAAGTGTGCGCCGCATTCCGCCCAGCGTGCCGCCAGCCTTTGAGCAAGCGTGGGCGCAATCGTGGAAAAATCGACATGGATGAGGCCCGGCTTGCCGCCGGCCAACATGTCGGCCACGAGCCTTTCGACATCGGCTCCGGTCGTGACATTGGTGCAGACGATGTCGTTTTCCCTGGCAAGCAAGGCCGGCCCCTCGACCCAGCGGGCCCCTTTCGCCAGCAAGGGCTGGGCAGCCGCTGGCCTGCGCGCCCAAATGCTCACGCGGTGGCCCGCGGCGAGAAGGTTTTCCACCATCGGTGCGCCCATGGCGCCCAAGCCGATGAAGCCGATCTGCATGCCTTCTCCCCCTAAGCCGAACACGCGCCTGAGCCAAGGCTGCCGGGTCTATCCCTGGGCTTTACGCCAAGGGAAATTCCCGCGCATCGGCATCCAGAAACGGGTCGATTGCGCTCCCCCACGCGCAGAAGTCGAACAAAGACCTCACCCTTTGTCGCAAGCCTTTTCCCTCCCGATCGATGAATGCTTCACCTGTGGCGCGTGCAGACGGCTAAGCTGCACGGCCTGCGCAGGCTCGCCCATCGATCAGGGAAGACTCGCATTCGGCGCGCCATGCGCTATTCTCACTCGCGGCACGACACGACGGGCTTCACGATAATACGAAACCGCTCGAAATACAAGCATCAACCCGATATCGCTTTCGTGATCAAGGGCACGAGCGGCTCGGGCAGTTTGATCTTGCCGGAAAGTGCGAATTCGTGCGCGCGCGGCGACATCTTCTTCCAGGTCTTGCGGATAATGTCGAGCCATTTTTCTTCGCTGTATTCCGGATGCTGGCCGGCGAATTCGAGCATGTAATGCTCGATGAAGACGAGGTCGGTCACGTCCTCCAAGAGCTGGGTGTCGGGATTGACCTTCAGCGCGCGCTTGCCCACTGCCGCCTTGGCGCGTTCGATGCTTTTTTCATCGAACCCCGCCTCGCGCATGATTTCGCCAACGCGCTCGGCATGAAACTTATAAAGGCCGGTGCGCCAGGCAAGATAACCTTCCCGCGTCATCGGATAGGCGTTGCGCGGCGTCTTCCAACGCTCGATGTGTTGGCCACGGATGGCGACCTTCATCGCGTCGTCGGCCTCGGGCGCATAGCGTTCGAGCATTTCGCTCATGCGCCGGCCATAGAGGAGCTCGCGCGGCAGTTGCGTGCCGTCGTAATCGGTATCCATGCGCGGATCCTGGGCGTTCGCCGCATCGATCGCGGCAAGGGCGCGGGAAAGCGGGGTGTCCATCTGTTCTCCTCTGCGTTTCTTGCCTTTTAGGCGCAGCCACTCTTGCATGCGTCGGCATGCTCAGGCACGCCGAGCTTCTTGAGCATCATATCGAGCGGGCAAAACTGAGTAAAGCCGCTTTGAAACAGGTTGGCGCCCACGAAGAGCGTAAACCAGAGCCAGCTCACCTGCGTGAGATCGACTTGTCCGAACGCATGGGCAAGGCCCAGCGAAAGCAAAATGAAGAAGCCGGCGACGATGCGCACGATGCGGTGGATGGTCATGACGTTGCCTCCTTATGCTGTATTGGTTGAAGACTTACTTTTACTTGTCATACTTTTGGAATATTCATACGCGTTTTCATCACGGCGTAATAGAGCACCGGGATCACGACGAGCGTGAGCAGGGTGGAGACGAAGACGCCGAAGATGAGGGAAAGCGCGAGTCCGGAAAAGATCGGGTCGTCGAGGATGAAGAGCGCACCGAGCATGGCGGCGAGTGCAGTGAGCGCGATCGGCTTGGCACGTATCGCCGCCGACTGGATCACCGCTTCGGCGAACCCCATGCCCTCGGCGACCTGCTCATTGATGAAATCGACGAGCAGGATCGAGTTTCTCACGATGATCCCTGCGAGCGCGATCATGCCGATCATCGAGGTGGCCGTAAACTGCGCGCCCACGAGGGCATGGCCTGGCATCACGCCAATGATGGTCAAGGGAATTGGCGCCATGATGATCAGCGGCACGAGATAGCTCTTGAACTGGGCGACGACGAGCAGATAGATGAGGATCAGCCCGACCGCATAGGCAGCACCCATGTCGCGGAAAGTTTCATAGGTGACCTGCCATTCGCCATCCCATTTGAGCGCATAACCGGCATAGGGATCTTTGGGCTGGCGGATGAAATATTCGCCAAGCTGCCCACCTTCGTCGAGCGGCATGTCTTTCAGCTTTTCGCGGATCGCGAACATGCCATAAAGCGGCGAATCGAGCCGCCCCCCCATGTCGCCGACCACATAGACCACCGGCAACAGGTCTTTGTGGTAGACGACTTTCTCGCGCAATGCTTCGCGCGCTTCGACGAGCTCGGAAATCGGTACGAGGTGGCCGCCATAGGCGGGCAGCGCGCGCACCTTGAGCTTGGACAGCGCCTCGAGATCCGCCTGCTTTTCCGCCGGCAAGGCGATCTTCACGGGTATTTCGTATTTCGATTCGCCGTCGTGCAAAGGCGTCACCTCTTCTCCCGCAAGCCCCAGGCGCACCGTTTCGACGATGTCCTTCTGCGCCACCCCCAAGAGCGCTGCTTTGGCTTGATTGACGCGCAAGACGATCTTGCCCGCCTCCTCATCGACCGAGTCGTCGACGCCGAGGATGTCAGCCGTGCCCTCGAAAGCGGCACGCACCTTTTTCGCCACCGCCATTTGCCCCGCATAATCGGGGCCATAGATCTCGGCGACGATGGGCGACAAGACCGGTGGTCCTGGCGGCACTTCGACGACCTTCGCATTGCCTCCATAACGCTGCGCCACGGCCATCAGCCGCTCGCGGATGGAAACGGCGATCTCGTGGCTTTGGCGCTCGCGGTGCTTCTTATCGACGAGATTGACCTGCAAATCGCCCATTTCTGGACTCGCGCGCAGATAGTACTGGCGCACGAGGCCATTGAAGTTGATCGGGCTTGCCGTGCCTGCATAGGCCTGCCAGTGGGCGACCTCGGGCACCGCTTTGAGCTCTTCGGCCATTTCCGCCAACACATGGGCGGTTTCTTCGACCGGCGTGCCCACCGGCATGTCGAGCACGACCTGAAATTCGCTTTTGTTGTCGAAGGGCAGCATCTTCAAGACCACCCACTGGAAATAGCCGAGCGACATCGAGGCGACGATGGCCGCAGCGATCCCCAGCCACAAAAGCCCTCGCATGCGGCGACCGCGCGCGCCATCGAGGAACGGCGTCATCGTGCGTCGAAACAATGCCTCCAACGAGAGGGTCAGGCGATCAGGGCCGGCATGTGCGACGCCATGCGGCACCGGTTTGATCAGCTTGAGCGCAAGCCATGGCGTGACGATGAACGCGATCGCCAAAGACAAGAACATGCCCATCGAGGCGTTGATCGGGATCGGACTCATGTAGGGGCCCATGAGACCGGTCACGAAGGCCATCGGCAATAGCGCCGCGATCACCGTAAAGGTCGCCAGGATCGTCGGGCCCCCGACTTCATCGACGGCCGCGGGAATGATCTCCCAAAGCTTCTTTTCGGGGTAAAGGGTATGCCAACGGTGGATGTTTTCCACCACGACGATCGCGTCATCGACGAGGATGCCGATCGAGAAAATCAAGGCGAACAAGGAGACGCGGTTGAGAGTAAATCCCCAGGCCCAGGAAGCAAAGAGCGTTGCCGCGAGCGTCAGGGTGACGGCCACGCCGACGATCACCGCTTCACGCCAGCCCAAGGCGAACAACACCAGCAAGACGACGAAGGCCGTCGCAAAGACGAGTTTGCCGATCAGTTTCTGCGCCTTTTCGGTCGCCGTCTCGCCATAGTTTCGGGTGACCGTGAACTCGACGCCTTCGGGAATCACCGACCCTTTGAGAGTATGCATGCGCTCGATCGCCCGCGTGGCCACATCGGCGGCATTGACCCCGGGCTTTTTCGATACCGCCAGCGTCACGGCTGGATAAACGCCCTCTTTGTCCCCATGCCAGACATAACGCGTCGGATGATCCGGTCCATCGACGATGTCGGCCACATCCTCCATGAACACAGGTTTCTTGTCGCGTACGCCGACCACCAAACGCCGGACGTCGGCCGCGGTTTCGAGATAGGCGCCCGTCTCGACGAGCAGCTCACGGTTATCTCGCACTAGACTGCCAGAGGGCTGCAAGGCGTTCGACAATTGCAGCGCCGCTTTGAGGTCCTGTGCCGTCACGCCACGCGCCGCCATGCGCTCGGGATCCATCAGGACGCGCACGACATGCCCAGGCCCGCCGATCGTATACACGTCGCGCGTGCCGGGAATGCGCTTCAACTCGATCTCCACTGCGCGCGCGATCTGCTGCAGCTCATAGGCGGAACGGCTTTCGTCCCTGGTCCAGAAAGTGAGCGCGACGATCGGCACATCATCGATGCCCTTGGGCTTGATGATCGGCTCGCCCACGCCGAGATTGGGCGAAACCCAGTCGCGATGAGCGTTCAAGGTGTCATAAAGACGCACGAGCGCTTGGATCGGGTCTTCTCCCACCTGGTATTGCACGGTGATCACAGCCATGCCCGGACGCGACACCGAATAGACATGCTCGATGCCCGCGATGCGCGCGAGCACCTGTTCGGCCGGCCGCGCGACGAGGTTTTCGACGTCTTTCACCGTGGCCCCCGGAAAGGGGATGAAGACGTTGGCCATGGTCACGTTGATCTGGGGTTCTTCTTCGCGCGGCGTCACCAGGATGGCGAAGACGCCAGCAAGGAGCGCGATCAACGCGATCAGTGGGGTCAGCGAATTGCGCAGGAAAAACTCGGCGATGCGGCCAGACACGCCCATCGTCAGTTCCCCGCTTTCTTGGCTTCGATGCCCGTTTTCACGGGCGTCAGGCTCACCGTCTCACCGGCGGTCAGGCCGGCGAGGATTTCGATTTCGCCATCGGGTGTCGCTTCGCCCAGCCGCACTTGGCGCAGCGAAGGTTTGCCATCGCGCAGCACATACACTGCCGCGATCTCCCCGCGGCGTAGGATAGCCTCCCGCGGCAGCGTCAGCTTACGCGAGACGCCAGCATAGAAATAAACGCGCGCCGCCATGCCAGGTAGGACTGCCGGTGCTTCGGGCAGATAGACGCGCACCGTTGCCGTGTGGCTCGCGGTATCAAGCGTAGGCAGAATTTCTATGCGGGTAGCCTCAATGACGCGCCCTAGCTCGATGAACTCGACGCGGGCCTGCGTGGCTGTGCGAATGAGTTCGAGCTTTTGCTGTGGCACCTGCGCCACCGCACGCAGACCGTTGGGATCAAAAACGGTCAGGAGCGGCTTTCCCGGCATGGCAAGATCGCCCAGCTCGGCATGTCGCACGCCCACCACACCCGCGATCGGCGCGGTGATCGCCGCGTGCGAAGCGCTCGCCCGCGCGGCCGATTCCTGCGCTCGCGCCGCTTTGACGGCGGCTTCCGCTTGATCAAGGGCGGCACGGCTGATGAATTTGCGCTCGAAGAGATTGCGCGCGCGCTGATAGTCTGCCTCCGCGCGTTCGCGCTGTGCCTGCGCCGCCGCGATGGCTTCGGCCGCCTCGCGCGCATCGACTTGCATCAAAAGCTGTCCCGCAGCGACCCTTTGACCCGCCTCGACCTTCACGGCCGTAATACGGCCGGCGACTTGGGTCGCCACCACCGCTTGTCGCGTCGCTTCGATCACCGCTTCGAAAGGCAACGCGAGCGGCGCTTCACGCGGCTCGACGCGCCGCGTCGTCTCGGCGACGGCAGCGAACGAAAACAGCAAGAGGACGAGAAAAGTGCGCAGCATGGTCGGTCTCATAGCGTATATAAGTATATCCTAATGAATGAGCTTCAAGCCCCTCTGACCGCATGGCGCGCCATGGCTTCGATGACTTCGTCGACCATCCCCACGCATTCGGCGATTTCGAATTCGATGCCCGCATGACGGTCCATCGCATTGCCCAACAGCAGGGGCAGATCCTTGAGCACATGCCGGCCGGGTGCGAAGAAAATGGGGACGATGCGGATTTTTTTCACGCCCTTCATCGCAAGCGAGGCGATGCTTGCCTCGAGCGCCGGCTCGGTAAGCTCGAGAAAGCCGAGTTCGACGGGTGTTGTGGGCAAAAGCCGCGCCACGGCCGCCTGGATGCGGCGAAAGGGTTCGACATACTCGGCATTGCGGGCGCCGTGCCCAAACAGGATGATGCCGTTCATGGACTCTCTTTCCAGACGTTGCGACAGCGCGTTTCATGCAAAAACCATGCAGCCAGCGCACCCAGCCAGGCGGAGAGGGCGATCAGCGCAAGCCCCCAGCGAAAATCTTCTGGCGCATAAAGGCGGACGCCCGCGAGGATCTCGCCTTTCCAGCGCAAATCCATGACCCAACCGACTGCCGGCTGCAAGAGCGCCCCCATGAGGAATCCGCCCATGTTCGTGAAGGCCGTCGAGATACCGGCCAGCTGGGGTGGATTGACTTCCTTCGCACATGCCCACGTGAGGGTGAAACTCGCGGTCATCACCCCCATGAGCGCGAACAAAGGATAACTGACGAAAGGAGGCGCCGTCACACCCGCGATGAGCGCAAGCCAAATCAGGCCATAAAGGAGGGCGCTCGCGGCGACGACGGATTTGCGGCGCTGCAGACGATCGGAAAGCGCACCCAGCAAGAGGCAGCCCACCGCAAAGCCAGCGAAAAGGAGCGAAACATGTTGGGTCGCCGATACTCGCGTCATGCCCCAGGCCTGGATCAAGAAAGGCGTGGCCCATAAGCCGCCGAATGCAAAGAAGCTACCGGCAAGGCCGGCGTTCGTGAAAACGGCGGGCCATGTCGCGCGGTTTTTCATCACTTGCCAAAGCGCACCCAAGATGGCTGTGCGATCGAGCCGTGGGGTGGCTTTGGCTGGCCCGTCCGCGGGCGGTCGATCGCGCACCAAGAGCCACGCCAGGGCGCCCAGCACGAGGGAAAGAACGCCCACGCCGACGAAAACCCTCCGCCACCCGAGGTGACCCGCAAGCCACGACAAAGGCGAACCGGCGAAGACCGACCCAATGTTGCCCAACAACATGGAGATGCCAACGATGCTGGCAAAGCGGCGCTCCTCGAACCAGACGCTGATGAATTTGAGCATCGAAACGAAGACCACCGACACGCCAAGCCCGATTAGCGTGCGCGCCACGAAAGCGGCTTCGAAACTCGTCGCGAGCCCGAATCCGACGCTGCCGAGGCCGGCGATGAAGCCGCCCGTCAATAAAACGCGCCGCGGCCCCAGCGTATCGGCAAGAACGCCGGTCGGCAACTGCATCAGCGTGTAAACGTAGAAGTAAGTCGCCGCGAGCGCGCCGAGGGAGGCTGCGGATGTTTGAAAGGCAGCGGCAAGATCTTGCGCGATGCCAGCAGGCGCGAAACGCTGAAAGAACGACAGCACATAGGCCGCGACGATGACTGCCAGCGCTAAGGCGCGGCGCCTTTTCTGCTCAGAAGACAACTCGTTGATCACGGCGACTGCCTGCGCTGGATCAGGAGGCTCATGGTCGCGGCGTGGCTTTTATCTGCGCTGTCACGGCGCGCCTCGAAGTAGCCGCGCGTGAGATCCGAAAGCGTCTTGCCGGGGCCGGCCAACGACGCCATCCCCTCGAGTGCCTCCATCGGCATTGCACGCACACGCAACGCATCGTAAAGAAAGCGATTGAGCTTGATTGCAGCCGCCGCGACCTGCTCTTCGGTCTCCCCCGTAGCCTCGGCGATCTTTTTCAACCAGGCTCGCGCTTGCGTGACGAGCCCATCATCGGGCGCCAGATCGCGCCCAGCCACGGCGCGCGCCGGGTCATCGCCGACATCGACGGGCCGCATTTGCGCCATTGCCGACCCCACTGCCATGCAAACGAGAATCACCCATCCTACGCAACACCTCATCGTCTTCTCCCCTCCGGACCCACTTGGCCAGTACAAAGCGCGCGCCTATTTTCGCTCCAGCAACTTCCCCAGCACCGGTGGCGAAAGCAGCGTGGTCAAGATCACCATCACCACGATCGCCGAGAACAGGGATTCGGCAATCACCCCGAGTTGCTTGCCGACCATCGCGAAGATCAGACCCACCTCGCCGCGGGGCACCATGCCCCAGCCCACGATCCAGCGTCCTGCCTCACCCGCGAAAAAGCCGGCAGCGAGCTTGCCGAGGACGGCGGCGGCAGTCAGCCCCAATGCAATGAGGAAGATGGTCGGCTCGCCAAACGCGCGTAAATCGACCTGCATGCCCGTGAGGACAAAAAACACCGGCACGAAAAAATAACCAATGGGCTCGATCATATGCTCATGCTGATGGCCGGCGTGGCGCTTGAGGATGAGCGCCAAGGATTCCCGCAGTGCAGGACTTTCGGCCTTATCGAGCAAGGGCGAGATTTCCTGGACGATGCGTGGCCTTTCGAAGTCCTTGAGAAACAAAGGCTCGAACAGCAAGCCCGCGGCGAAGGCGCCGATGATCGGGGCCAATCCCAAGGCATGCGCAAGCCATGCCAGTGCGAGCGCGGTCGCCAACACCTGCGCGAACAGCATCGAGGGCCCCGCATCCAGGCGCGCAAGCCAGCGGGCAGAATGTGGCGCCAGCAAGCGGCCAAGCCAAATGCTGCCCGCAAAGAAAGCGGCAGCCTCGGCAATGATGCGCACCACCACGGTGAACTCCACCGTACCCGCCGCGACGAGGCTCGTCACCACCGCGAGGATCACGAGACCCAACACGTCGTCGATGACGGCGGCGCCGAGCACGATCTTCGCCGCCGGAATGTCGAGCTTGCCGAGATCGCGAAACACACGCGCGGTGATGCCCACCGACGTGGCGGCAAGTGTGGCCCCCAAGAACAAGTAGGTGTTGCGTTCCTGGCCCGGAAGCATCAGGGGGCCGACGAGAAAGGCGCCGAAAATGAAGGGCAATGCGATGCCGACCGTCCCCACCGTCAGCGCGCGCGGCCCAACCCTGACGAGGTCAGCAAGACGTGTTTCCAACCCGATCTGCAGCAAGAGCACGATCACGCCGAGCTCGGCGATAAAAGCGATGACCGGATCTTTGGCGACCGTCTCGAACAAGGAGATGCCGAAAAGCGAGAGGTTGCCCAGCACAACCCCCAGCAAGAGCTCGCCCAGCACGGCTGGAAAGCCGAGACGTTGGGCCAGAGGAACGAAAAGCCGAGCGCTAATCAAAATCAGCGCAAGCCACAACAGATTCTCGCCGACCACGGCGCTACTCCCCGCCCATGCCGAAGCCGGCGACGCAGCGAATAACCCGAGGTAGCGCCGCAGCGCTTTAGCGGTAGCCTGCATCCGTGCCGAGTGCAGAAGACGGAGAAGCCTGCGGCAAAAGAGGCGCCGTGATCTCCTGACGCCTTTCCTTATGCGGCGGATGTGGTTGCCAACCCAACAACGCCAACATCGCGAAAAAACCGACGACGTAACCCACGACGACGAACCATCCATGGCGCAGCCAACGCCCGACCGATTTCGCTTCTGGAAAGAGATTGGAAACCGCAACGCCGGCGGATGAGCCGAACCAGATCATGGAGCCGCCAAAGCCAACCGCATAGGCGAGGAAGCCCCAGTCATAGCCACCTTGCTTCAAGGCCAAGGCCGTCAAAGGAATGTTGTCGAAGACGGCCGAAACGAAGCCGAGCGAAAGCGCCGTTTGCCACGAGGCAGGAGGCAGTTTTTCCACGGGCATCATGGATGCACAGGTCACCAAGGCGAGCAGAAAAATCGAGCCCTTGACGGCATCGGGCACGAGGCTCCATTCGGGTTTGCGCAAGGGCACGGCAAGAAGCAGCGCCACCCACACCGCTACCCCCAGGAAAGGGAAATGATCCGCCGCCTCGGGAAACTTCAAATTGACCGTGACATTGGTCGCGACCGCCGCCACGAGAATGAACAAGACGATGTAAAGGCGCATCCAATCGATCTTGTGGGCGGCGTGGATTTCCACGGCGATCGCCATGTGCCGATGCTGTAAAAGCGCCGCCGGCACGCCGAAGGTGATGAGCGCCACGAAAGCGGCGAGGTAAGCATGGAAAACATCGAGGGGGTCGACCCCGTCGATCCACATCATCGTCGTCGTCGTATCGCCCACCACGGAGCCGGCGCCGCCTGCGTTCGAAGCCGCGACGATCGCCGCCAAAAAGCCGATATGCACCTTGCGCTTGAAGACGCTCGCCGCCACCGTGGCGCCGATCAAAGCAGCAGCGATGTTGTCGAGAAAGCCCGAGAGAACGAAGATGATCGCCAAGAGCGAAAAAGGCCCCAACCAGCCCTTGGGCAAAAGTCTCGGCAGGACCTCGGGCACCCCCGAGTCCTCGAAATGCCTGGCAAGCAGCGCAAAACCGACGAGCAAGCAAAAGAGGTTTGCCAGCAGCACCCACTCATGTCCCATATGCGCAAGGAAGCCGGCAAATCCTGCACCCGTCTTGAAACCGGTGAAGAGCACCTTGTAGGCGGTGATCACTGCGAGTCCGGTGAGTGCGACGGGGAGCACGTAATGGTGGAACAAGGCAACCCCCAGCAACGTCAGGCCGAAGAGAATGAAATCGACGGGAATGCCCCATAGCTCCATGGCTCGCTCCGAATGCCGCAATGTGGGCGATTGTAACATTGGCGTTGTTTTTTCTTGCAGCGCAACAGACGCCTTTCCGCTACACTTCACGTCATCGTCACGCCTTGCGGGAAAAAGATCGCCATGAATATTCTGCTCGCCGTCGATGGCTCGGAGCATTCCTTACGCGCTGCCCGTTATTTGATCAAATCGCTTGCTCGCTGTAACGACTACCGGCTGACGCTACTCACCGTGCAGCCGCCGGCCGATGCGCCGGAGATCCGCAGCCACATGACGGCTGCGGAAATCGAAGCGATGCAAGTCTCACGTGGCGGCGACGTGCTCGCCCCCGTGCGCGCCGTGCTCGACGAAGCCGGGCTCGTCTATACGCCAATCGTCCTCATCGGGCCAGTCGCAGAGACCATCGCCGAACGAGCGCAGGCGCTTGGCTGCGATGTGATCGTGATGGGACGTCGAGGGCTGGGCGCTCTCGGCAGCGCGCTTTTGGGCTCAGTCACCCTCAAAGTGTTGCAATTGACCAATCTCCCTGTCACGTTGATCAAATAAGCGCAGCAACGCTCAGGAAACGAGCGGGCGATCGGGCAGCTCGTTGGCGTTCTCGCCATCGGCAGGGAAATGTCTGGCTATTGCCTCAGTGCAAGCTTCGATTACGGCGAGCAGCCCCTCGCGATAGCATCGGCGCGCGCAATGCGCTTGCACTTTCGCGCAGATCTTCGTCCACTCCTCCTCGCTCGTTACGCGTGCAATGCCGCGATCGACGACGATCTCGCAGCAGCGGTCGACGAGCTGGAGATAGATCAGCACGCCGTTGTTTTCTTCGGTGTCCCACACGCGCAAACGCGCAAACCAATCGAGGGCGCGTGCGCGCGTCGTGACGCCGGCCAAAAGCGCCCCAAGCGGCAGTGGCCCTTCGATCGTGACGCGCAGCTCCCCGCGGTGGCGGCGTTCCGACGCCGCCACCGCCTGCTCGATCGCCGCCAAATCGGAAGAGGACAGACAGCGGCGCGCCCACCATGCCGGTGTCAATAAATGGCGCACGAGGCGAATAAGCCTTACCATCGTCCCGAAGCCCCGCCGCCGCCAAAACCGCCACCACCGCCCCGGAAACCGCCGCCGAAGCCACCTCGAAAGCCGCCACCACCATGCCAAACACCGACGGGGCGCGCCTCCATGAGCAGCAAAATCACGAAGAAGGCAGCCACGCCCAGCAACCAGGAAGCGGTCTGCCAATAGACAAACAGCGCAAATGCAAGTGCCGCGAGCAATGCGCCCACGAACGCACGCAGCAGCATCGTCAAGACCACGGCCACCGCTACCATCGTCAGCGAAGGTTCTTCGTGCTTCGCTCCAGGTCGTGCGGAAGGCTTCGCCGACTCGCCGCGCACGCGTGACTCTAAGGCGGCAACGCCCGCCATCAGGCCGCCATAGAAATCGCCCTGACGGAAGCGTGGCGCGATGGATTCTTCGATGATGCGCTTTGCCACGGCATCGGGAATTGCGCCTTCGAGCCCGTAGCCCACCTCGATGCGAAGCGCTCGCTCCTCCTTGGCGACGACGATGATCACCCCATCATCATGCCCTTGGCGCCCGAGCCGCCAAGCCTCGGCCAAACGGATAGAGAATTGTTCGATCGTCTCGGGCTTGACGGTGGGCAGCGTCACGATGCCGAGCTGAACGCCCGTTTCGCGTTCGAGCGTCGCCAAGCGCGCAGCGAGCGCATCTCGCTCTTGCGCGCGCAAAAGCCCCGCGAAATCATTGACGCGCCCCGTCAGCGCTGGCAGCGGCGCCTGGGCTGCTGCAGCATTCACGAGCAGCCATAAGACGGCGAGAATGGCGCCGATCTTGTGCATCGCCGCTCATCGCGAAGGCTGTGGCGAAAACCGCACCGCAGGCGCCTCTTTGAGTGCAGTTTCATTCTCGGGCGCAAAAGTCGGTTTCGCCGTCCACCCCATCACCCACGCCGTCAGTACATTGGGAAACGTTCGCACCGACACGTTATAAGTCTCCACCGCTTTGATGTAACGGTTGCGCGCGACGGCGATGCGATTTTCCGTACCTTCGAGTTGCGCCTGTAAATCGCGAAACACCGTATCGGCTTTAAGTTGCGGATAGTTTTCGACGACCACGAGCAGGCGTGACAAAGCGTTCGTGAGCTCACCCTGGGCCTTCTGGAAAGCCGCAAGAGCCTGAGGATCTTCGAGGGTTTGCGCAGAAGCCCCGAAGGCGGCGACACGGGCACGCGCCTCGGTCACCTTCGTGAGCACTTCTTGCTCATGAGCGGCGTAGCCCTTTACCACCTCGACGAGGTTCGGCACGAGATCGGCTCGCCGCTGATACTGATTGAGGACTTCCGCCCAGGCGGCCTTGACAGCCTCGTCATTGATCTGGATCTGGTTGTAACCGCAGCCGGCAAAGAAGAGCGAAAGGCTCATGAGGATCCAGGTTCGCAAGCACGCCATTTCTCTGCTCCCAGGGGATGAAAGGGTTGGCCCCAAACAGGTCTTTCGTAGCAAGCGCTCAACTGACGCTATGATCTTACGCCATGAGCGAGAAGCTGTTCGTGCTTTTTATTCTGCTGCTTGCAACGGTGGTGGCGGTCGCCCTCGCCCGCCGCTTTCGGCTGCCGCCAATGCTTGCCTATCTTTTCGTGGGCATCCTCCTGGGGCCACATGGCGCTGCGTTGCTTGTCGACTCGAGCGAAGTCAGCGAAATCGCCGAATTCGGCGTCGTCTTTCTAATGTTTACGATCGGCCTCGAATTCTCGCTCCCGCGCCTCAAAGCCATGCGCCACCTCGTCTTTGGCTTTGGCGCCGCGCAAATGGCGATCACGGCGGCAGCGACGATGCTTATCACCTGGTATGGCTATGGCCAAGGCTGGAAGGCAGGGCTTTCCGTCGGCTTGGCCGTGGCCATGTCATCTACTGCGATCGTCGCCAAGCTGCTCTCGGAACGCTTCGAACTGCATTCACGCTCGGGCCGGCAAACGATGGGGGTGCTCTTGTTCCAGGATCTCGCCGTCGTTCCCTGCCTGATCCTTTTCCCCGCACTCGCCCGCGATCCCGAGGATCTGCCGCGTGCGATGTCGGTGGCCTTGATCGAAGCCGCCCTGGTGCTTGGCTTCTTGATCTTGGCTGGCCAGCGCGTGGTGCGTTGGATTTACGATACCGTCGCGCATCAGCGTTCAGAAGAATTGTTCGTGCTCGCCACGCTGTTGCTCGTGATCGGTCTCGCCTATCTCACGAGCCTAGCGGGCTTGTCCTTGGCGCTGGGCGCTTTCGTGGGGGGCATGTTGATTTCCGAGACGATCTACCGCCACCAGGTGGAAGCCGACATTCGACCCTTTCGCGACATCTTGCTCGGTCTTTTCTTCGTCACTATCGGCATGCGCCTTGATCTCGCTTTCGTCGCCGCCAATGTCCATCGCCTCTTGCTCGCGGTCTTCCTGCTGATGCTCGGCAAGGGTCTGGTCGTCTTTGTGCTCGCCAAGCTAGCACGAAACACGCTCGACATCGCCCTGCGCACGGCAGCCCAGCTTGCCCAGGCCGGAGAATTCGGCTTGGTGCTCATTGGACTTGCTTTCGAACTTAAACTGATCGCCACCGATGTTTTTCAAGTCACGCTCTCGGCCATGCTCCTTTCGATGTTCATCGCTCCCTTTCTGATCGAGCGTGCAGCTCGCCTCTCCGGCGAGCTCGCGCGCGGTGATTGGGCGCACCGCGCGAAGGCGATCCATGACATCATGGTGGCCGGCTTCGGCTTGGAAAACCATGTGATTCTCGCCGGTTTTGGCCGCACTGGCCGCCAAGTCGCCGAATTTCTCCACCGCGAGGGCATCCCTTTCCTTGCGCTCGACATCGATCCTCAAATCGTGCGTCAGGGTGCGCCGCGTGGCGGCCGCGTCGTCTTTGGCAGCGCCGACCGCGCCGAAGTGTTGAAGGCCGCTGGACTGATGCGCGCGCGCGCGGTCGTCATCGCCTACCCCGACGTCCATTCCGCCGAACGCGTCGTGCGCAAGGTACGCGAAGCGCGCCCTGACATTCCGGTGATCGTACGGGCCCCCGATGATAGCGCCGTGACGCGTCTGAAAGCAGCAGGGGCCAACGAGGTCATCCCTGAAGTGCTCGAAGGCAGCCTGATGATCGCTGCGGAAACACTTGCACAGTTGGGTATCCCCATGGAGCGCGCGCTCGCGCAAGTACGCGACGTGCGCCAAGCCCGTTATGCTTCGCTACGAGAGGACAAGAAAACGCCCCATGGATGAACGACAGACCCTTGCCTGGCATGCGCTCCGCAGTGAGGAGGTCGCTGCGAAGCTCGCCAGCAATGCCGTGACTGGCCTCAGCGAGGAAGAGGCGAAAGAGCGGCTTGTGCGCTACGGCGCCAACCGCCTGCCGCAGGCACCGGCAAAGAGTGCGATGAAAAGATTGTGGGAGCAGCTCTCCGCTCCGTTGGTGCTCGTCTTGATCGTCGCCGGCGTCATCACCGCTTTCCTTGGCGAATGGGTGGACGCCGGCGTGATCTTAGGCGTCGTCGCCATCAACGCCACAATTGGCATGATTCAAGAAGGCAAGGCGGCAGAGGCGCTCGCAGCGCTCGCACGCACGTTGGCGAGCGAGGTCACCGTGATTCGCGCGGGCAAGCGCCGCCGCATCGACGCAACAGAACTCGTGCCGGGCGATCTCGTGCAGATCAGCGCGGGCGACAAGACGCCGGCGGATCTGCGGCTCGTCTTCGTCAAGGAACTGCGCACGAGCGAAGCGGCGCTGACCGGGGAATCGCTACCGATCGAGAAAAGCGAGGCGCCGCTTGCGAGCGAAACCGCGCTTCCCGATCGGCGCAACATGGCTTACGCCGGCACCATCGTCGTCGCTGGCCAAGCCTTGGGGCTGGTCGTGGCCACCGGACGCCAAACGGAAACGGGACGCATCGCCGAGCTCATCGCGCAAGCGCCCGAGATGGAAACGCCGCTTACACGCAAGATTGCTGCCTTTGCGCGTTTGCTGTTGTGGGCGATCCTCGCGCTCGCGGCAGCCACTTTCGCCATCGGGGTGGCGCGCGCGGAACCCATCTTCGAAATGTTCATGGCAGCGGTCGCCCTCGCCGTGGGAGCGATCCCCGAAGGTTTGCCCGCCGCCGTCACCATCACGCTCGCGATCGGGGTGGCGCGCATGGCGAAACGGCGCGCAATCATCCGCCAGTTGCCGGCTGTCGAAGCGCTCGGCAGCACGACAGTGATCTGTTCCGACAAAACAGGCACCCTGACTGAAAACGAGATGACCGTGCGGGCGCTCTGGACGCAAGGCCTGGTCTATGAAATCACCGGTCATGGCTACGTCCCGACGGGCGAAATTCGCCTGGCCGGCCAGCGCAGCGAAATCACCGAAGCCGTGCGCGAATGCTTGCTCGCCGGTTTGCTCTGCAATGACGCCACGCTCACCCATGTCGGCGGGGAATGGCGGATCACGGGCGATCCCACCGAGGCGGCCTTGATCGTCGCCGCCAAAAAAGCGGGCCTCGATGAGACCACGGTCGCACAGCTCTTTCCTCGCCTCGACGTCTTGCCGTTCGAATCGGCTCGGCAAATGATGGCCACGCTCCATCGCATCGAAGGCGAGACGGTGATCTACGTCAAAGGCGCCTTGGAAAAGATACTCCCTGCCTGTGAGGGACTCACCCCGCAGAGCCTCGCAGAGATCGAACTCGCCGCGCGTGAGATGGCGCGTGAAGGGCTACGAGTGCTGGCTTTCGCGCGACGCATCTCTACGACGCCATCGCTGGCCTGGCGTGACGTCGAGACCGGACTGTCCTTTCTCGGCCTGATGGGCATGATCGATCCGCCGCGGCCGCGCGCCATCGCCGCCGTCAAGGCTTGCCATACTGCAGGCATTCGCGTCAAGATGATCACCGGCGATCACCGCGACACCGCGCTCGCCATCGCCAAACAGCTTGGCATCGCCCAAGAAGGCGCAGCCGCGCTCACTGGGCAGGAGCTCGCGCGCATGAGCGAGCAAGCGCTCATCGAGCGCGTCCAAGACGTAGATGTCTTCGCGCGCATCGAGCCCGAACAAAAGCTACGCCTCGTCAAAGCCTTACAAGCCCATGGCGAAATCGTGGCGATGACGGGCGACGGCGTCAATGACGCGCCGGCTCTGAAGGCAGCCGACATCGGCATCGCCATGGGGAAAAACGGCACCGAAGTGGCCAAGGAAGCCGCAGCCATGGTGCTCACCGACGACAACTTCGCGAGCATCGAGGCCGCGATCGAAGAAGGGCGCGGCATTTACGATAACTTACTGAAATTCATCACCTGGACGTTGCCGACCAATTTCGGCGAAGGCGTGGTGATCCTCGCAGCCATCGTGATGGGCGTGGCCTTACCCATCACGCCCTTGCAAATTCTCTGGATCAACATGACGACGGCCATCCTTTTGGGGCTGCCTCTCGCCTTCGAACCGAAGGAAGCCGATGTCATGCACCGACCGCCACGTCCGCCTCAAGCGCCCATCCTCGACGCCGTTTTGGTGCAACGCATCCTGCTGCTCGGCACGCTGATGCTCATCGGCGCATTCGGGCTTTTCCTTCATGCGCGCAGCGAAGGCGCCTCTATCGAACAAGCCCGCACGCTCGCGGTCAATGTCTTCGTGGCGATGGAAATGGCGTTTTTGTTCAACTGTCGTTCGCTCACCAAACCCTTATGGCGGTTGCCGCCGTTTGGCAACCCCTGGGTCTGGGGCGGCGCACTCTCGATGTTGGGCTTACAGCTCCTCTTTACCTATCTACCCATCTTCCAACGCATCTTCGGCACGGCGCCGCTTTCCCTCGGCCAGTGGGGGCTCGTCGCGCTGGGCGCATTGGCCGCACTCGTGATCATGGAAATCGAGAAGGCCCTGCGCGGCGGCAAGCGGACGAGCTGGCCCCATCCGGCGTCAGGTCGGTAAGCGGTAGCCGTATTCCTGGCGGACGATGGGATCGGAACCGAAGCGGAATTCCATGCAGCGATTCCACAATTCGCTCGCCTTGCCCTTGGGCAAGCGCCCGGCAAGCTCGAGGATCTCCGCCAGCTCGCGCGCGCCTTTCTCGCGGATACGCGCATCGTGCGAACGTTCGAAGAAAACGTCGTGATAAAGGCATTTTTGCCAAAACAATGCAGCCAGCCCCTCTTCTTCCGAAAGCGGAATGATCTCGAGCTCATCGGCCTCGGGATGGGCGCGGCGCCAATCTTCGATCGGCTCACGTTCGGTGTCGACCACCCACGCATATTTCTCACGCGATCCCGGCGGGACGAATTGGATTCTGGCAAACATCTTGACCTCCGTTATCGTTTTTCCAACGCTTCCTTCAACGCAGGCGGCCATGTCCGGGTTGACACGCGAGCATCCGCCGGGGCGCTGCGTCCGCGCCGTCCAACGGCAGACATCCGCGCGGCCTAGGCCGACTCGATCAGGAGCAAATGCACATGGGCTGGCCCATGCGCCCCGAGCACGATGGTCTGCTCGATGTCCCCCGTGCGCGAGGGGCCAGAGACGAAATTCACCGCGCGCGGCAGCATCCCGAGTTCCGCGCGCGCCAACTGCCAGGCATCCTCCATGGTCGCCACGATGCGCGAAGCAGGCACGAGGGCGATATGAGTGGGCGGCAAGAGGCTCACCGTCGCCGGCGTTTGTGGCGAGGAACACAGCATCAGACTACCGGTCTCCGCGATCGCACAGAAACACGCCGTGATGCCGACGAGATCCGCATCTTGCGCCGCCCTCGCAGCGACCTCGACCCCTGCGCCCTGCCAATCGAGCTCGGCAAGAGAAGGCCAAATCACCGCGCGCCGCGGCAGCCCTCGGGCATCCAGAAAGCGTCTGACCGCCCAAGGCGCTACCTCTATCGATGCAATGCGCTCGCAGCAGCTGGCGTGCCGCTCGGCTTGTGCGAGGAATCTTTCCCTCAGACCCTGGGCATCGGGGGGCAAGGCCGGCATGGGACCGCGCACTTTCTGCTGCAAAGCCTCCTCGAGCGCGGCTTGCGCGGCCTGCAAGGACTCTTGCGGGCGCCGCAGGCGGCGCCTGATTTCGGCGAGGATTTGCTCTTTGCTCATGGGCCTCTTTTGCGCATGCGGTAGCGTGTGCGAAACGTTTCGCCCTCGGGCGCGGGGAAATTCCTTCCCATCGTCCAGCCTGGCGCAGCAGCAAGCACCGAGATACCCCCCCTTCCCTCGGCAAGCCAAGCAAGGTAGCGCACGAGCAGGCGTGAGGCAAGGGCATAAAGCGAGGGCCTCAGCGCGATCCAAGCCCATGCCCGGAGCGCAAGCCGTTCGCGCCAAGGGCGCAGACGGCGTTTGTCGGCCTCTTCGCGCAGGTTGCGCAAGAGCTCGGGCAACGGGATCTTGACCGGACAAACGACGCCACACTGATTGCAAAGCGTCGCCGCATAGGGAAGATCGTGCGCTTTTTCTAGGCCGAGCAAAAGCGGCGTCAACACCGATCCCATGGGGCCTGGATAGACCCAGCCATAGGCTTGGCCCCCAATGGTCTGGTAGACCGGGCAGTGATTCATGCAGGCGCCGCAACGGATGCAGCGCAGCATCGGCTGGTAGTCGGAGCCCAATAAGCGCGTGCGGCCATTGTCGACGAGGATGAAATAAAGATGTTCGGGACCATCGAGCTCTGCCGGATTCTTCGTTCCCGTGAGCACCGACACGTAATTGGAAATCGATTGCCCCGTGGCCGAGCGCGGCAAAAGACGCATGAGCGTCGACAAGTCCTCCAATGTCGGCACGATCTTTTCGATGCCGGTGATCGCGACATGCACGCGTGGCAAGGTCGTCACCATGCGGCCGTTGCCCTCGTTGGTGACCAAGGCGACAGACCCCGTCTCAGCGATCAGGAAATTGCCGCCCGTCACCCCCATCTCGGCCGTGAGAAAATGCTCTCTGAGCACCTGACGCGCCTCACGCGTGAGGGCGGCAATCTCGGTTTTTCTGGGCGTACGATGGGTGCGTGCGAAAAGATCGGCGATCTCGTCGAGACTCTTATGAACGACGGGCGCAATGATATGGGAAGGGGGTTCGTAGCCATTGATCTGGAGAATGTATTCGCCGAGATCGGTCTCGACGGGCTCGATGCCGGCTGCAAGGAGCGCCTGGTTTAGCCCCGCTTCCTCCGAAAGCATCGATTTCGATTTGACGACCTTCTTTACGCCATGCCGTTTGGCGATCTCGACGACGAGGCGACTGACCTCGTTCCCATCTTTCGCCCACAGCACGGTTGCGCCGCGGGCACGCGCATTGGCCTCGAATGTTTCGAGCCAGAGATCGAGGTTTGCCAGCACCCGATCCCGAATCTCGCGCGCCGCTTCGCGCGTGGCCTCGAAGTCGTCCAGCTCTTGGATGGCCTGCGCACGTTTCTCGACAAATTTCCCCTTGGCCTTGGACAAATTCGCCTGCAACACCGGATTGGCGAGCGCTTCGGCGATGTTGCGACGGAAACGATGCGCGCGCGATTCCACGTCAGTCTTTCGCCGTCAGCACTTCGGCAAAATGCATGACTTTCGTCTGCGCATCGCCCATGCGCCGCAACTTGCCTTCGATGTTGAGCAAGCACCCCAGATCGCCGCCCACGATGGCATCGACGCCCAGCGCCTGCGCCTGATGACACTTGCGCTCCGCGATGGCGGCCGACACCGCGCCGAATTTGACCGAGAACGTGCCGCCGAAACCACAACACTCCTCAGCGCCGCGCATCTCCACGAGCTCGAGGGCTGGCAGTTTCTGCAGCAGCGCGCGTGGCTGCTCTTTGACGCCAAGGCCCCGCAGGCCACTACACGAATCGTGGTAGGTAATCCTGCCCGCGAAATTCCCCGGCATCTTTTGCAGACAAGCGATACGCACCAAAAAATCGGCAAGTTCATGGGTTTTTGCCGCCAATGCCTGTGCCCGCGCTTGCCAGGTTGGCTCATCGGCCAGGATTCTCGGGTAGCCATGGCGGACGTGGTCAGCGCAAGAACCCGATGGCGCGACGAGATATTCGCAACCCTCGAACTCGGTGATCAACTTTTTCGCCAAGCGCGCCGCATTGGCGCGATCGCCATTGTTCCAAGCCGGCTGACCGCAGCACGTCTGCTGCTCGGGCACGATCACCGTGCAGCCTGCTGCCTCGAGCAGCTCGAGGGCGGCAAAGCCGATACGCGGCCGCATCAGATCCACGAGGCAGGTGACGAGCAAACCTACGCGCACTGCATGGCCCCGTTTAGCTGCGCATGGCGGTTGGCCCGCTGGCTAGGCGCGTCTCCACCCAGCGCTTGATGCGATTGGCGTCGGCGATGCGTGTGAGCTTGCCCCATGAATCGAGCAGGACGATGATCACCGGCTTGCTTGCAAGCCAGGCTTGCATCACCAAGCATTTACCCGCCTCGCTGATATAGCCCGTCTTTTGCACATCGATGCGCCATCCCTCGTGCTTGACCAACGCATTGGTATTGCGAAACACCACAGGCCGGCCACGCACCATCACACGATGCTCTTCCGCCGTCGAGAACTCCCGGATCAACGGATAGTGGTTGGCGGCTTCCACGAGCCTGACGAGGTCGCGTGCACTCGAGACATTTTCCGGCGTCAGCCCGGTTGGGTCGGCGAAATGGGTATCGGTCATGCCGAGCAGCTTGGCCTTGGCGTTCATGGCGGCAACGAAGGCGGGCCGCCCTCCCGGATAGTAGCGCGAGAGCGCCGCGGCCGCCCGATTTTCTGAGGCCATCAAGGCCAACAGCAGCATCTCTTCACGGCTCAACTCCGTCCCGATGGCAAGCCGCGAATGCGTGCCCTTGAGGGTGTCGAGATCCTCTTCGCTGATGCGCAATTTTTCCTGCAAATCGAGTTGTGCGTCGAGCACCACCATCGCCGTCATCAATTTCGTGATCGAAGCAATCGGCAACACCGCCTGGGGATTCTTTTCGTAAAGCACCTCTCCCGTGCTTTGGTCGATCACTGCGACGGCCGTGGAAGCAAGCTTGGGCAAGGAACTACTTTCCTCCTCATTCGCGGCCAGATGCCCGCTACGACGAGGAGCTGACTTCTGTAGGGGGGCGACTTTCTTCACCGCTTTGACGAGCGTGGGCTTTTTCTTCGCGGGCGCAGCGGATACCTGCGCACTTGTCGTCAACCCGAAGAAAGCCCCCAAAAGGAGACACAGCCATGCCCTCTTTCCCATCGGAACCCGCCCCTTTAGCCAATTACATCAGACATATTCGTGCGTTACGGAAGGATTCTAATCTTCTTTCTAAGAAAATGTCGTCCCTGACTGCTTAGAGACCGATGACGGCCCCCTGCGGCCGATGACTCCTCAAAGGCCCTGCTCACTACCCGCCTGAACCTCGCCTACCCGCATTTTTAACGCTCTCTCCCCCACTTTTTTCAACATCTGCGCACCCCCTGAGGTGTCTAGTCTGCATCCGTGCGACGCCATTGGAATTCTATGGGCAAATGGCTCTATGGCAGAATATCGGCTTCAACAAAACTAATCTCGCTGCCCGCGAGCACATACGAGTGGAGAAAACCATGATCCAAGCCCCGGACTACGTCCGCCATCGTCGTCTACTCTCCTGGGTCGCGGAAATCGCCGCCCTGACTCAACCCGAGCGCATCGTTTGGTGCGATGGCTCCCAAGAGGAATACGACCGACTCTGTGAGGAGATGGTCGCCGCCGGCACCCTGATTCGACTCAATCCGGAAAAGCGGCCCAATTCTTTTCTTGCGCGCACGGATCCCTCCGATGTTGCGCGAGTCGAAGATCGCACTTTCGTCTGCACCCCCACCCAAGAAGAAGCCGGCCCCACGAACAACTGGGAAGATCCAGCCCAGATGAAAGCGCGGCTGCAACAGCTGTTTTCAGGTTCGATGCGGGGTCGCACGCTCTATGTGGTGCCCTTTTGCATGGGCCCTCTCGGTTCCCCTCTTTCTCAGATCGGTGTCGAGATCACCGATAGCCCTTATGTTGTCGTCAACATGCGCATCATGACCCGCATGGGGCGCGCGGTTTATGAATTGCTCGGCGAAGACGGTTTCTTCGTACCCTGCGTGCACTCCGTCGGCGCTCCCCTCGCGCCCGGCCAGGCCGACGTGCCATGGCCTTGCAATCCCACGACCAAATACATCGTCCATTTTCCTGCCACGCGCGAGATATGGTCCTATGGCTCTGGTTATGGAGGCAACGCGCTCCTCGGCAAAAAATGCCTTGCGCTCCGTATCGCCTCGACCATGGCGCGCGACGAAGGGTGGCTCGCCGAGCACATGTTGATCCTCGGCGTCGAATCGCCGTCAGGCGAGAAGACCTATGTCGCCGCGGCATTTCCTTCGGCCTGCGGCAAAACCAATTTCGCCATGCTGATCCCTCCCGAGCCCTTCAAAGGGTGGAAAGTGACTACCGTCGGCGACGACATCGCATGGATCAGGCCCGGAGCCGACGGACGCTTCTACGCGATCAATCCAGAAGCCGGCTATTTCGGCGTCGCGCCAGGCACCTCGGAAAAAACCAATGCCAATGCCATTGCCACGTTGCGTGCCGATGTCATTTTCACGAACGTGGCGCTCACCGATGACGGCGACGTCTGGTGGGAGGGCATGACCGAAACGCCGCCAGCGCATTGCATAGATTGGCAAGGCAAGGATTGGACGCCAGAAGACGGCAAGGCAGGCCGGAAAGCGGCGCATCCGAACGCACGCTTTACGGCCCCTGCACGTCAATGCCCTTCCATCGACCCTGAGTGGGAAAACCCCAATGGCGTACCGATTTCCGCCTTCATTTTCGGCGGACGGCGCGCCACGACCGTGCCCTTGGTCTATGAAGCCTTCAACTGGAATTTCGGCGTCTATATGGCCGCGACGTTGGGCTCGGAGACAACCGCAGCAGCCTTTGGGCAGCAAGGCGTCGTGCGTCGTGACCCCTTTGCCATGCTGCCGTTTTGCGGTTATCACATCGGCGACTACTTCAACCATTGGCTGAAAATCGGTCACGTCGTCGACAATCCCCCGCGTATTTTCTGCGTCAACTGGTTCCGCCTCGACCGTGAGGGGCGTTTCCTATGGCCCGGCTTCGGCGAAAACATGAGGGTGCTCAAATGGATCATCGATCGCGTCCATGGACGCGTGCCTGCACGCGAAACGGTGCTGGGTTGGATGCCTCGCTATGAGGACATCGACTGGACGGGTCTAGCCGTCTCGAAAGACGAATTCGAAACGCTCATGCACATCGACGTCGAGGCATGGAAACAAGAGCTCGCCAGCCATAAAGAGTGGTTTGCCAGACTCGGGGAGAAATTGCCCAAGCAACTCGCCCTCAAGCGCGATCTTTTCGAACTCGCACTGATCGATTAGTATGGAGCATAGCCGTGCGAATGTCCTCTGTGACGTTCGCACGCCTGGCTCCCCCATGATGCCTCTCGCACAACGCCTCGCCGAAATCCAGCCCTTTTACGTCATGGAAATCATGGCGCGGGCGCAAGCGCGCGCAGCTGCGGGCCATGATGTCATTCACCTCGAGGTCGGCGAGCCCGACTTCCCGACGCCGACGCCCATCATCGAGGCCGCACAGCGTTTCCTCGCCAGTGGACATGTGCCTTATACTCATGCTTGCGGCATAGCTCCGCTACGGGAGGCCATTGCCAACTGGTATGCCCTCCGCCATGGCGTTTCCGTCGATCCTGCCCGCATCATCGTCACCGCCGGATCCTCCGCCGCGCTTCTCCTCGCCCTTGGACTACTGACCAACCCAGCCGATGAATGGCTGCTCAATGATCCTGGCTATCCCTGCAATCGCCACCTGGTCCGTTTTTGTGAAGGCAGACCGCGTCTTCTCGCCACGACCGCAACGACCAATTTCCACTTCACGGCCGAGCAGATCCGTGCAGCATGGACGAAACAGACGAAAGGAGTGCTCATCGCCTCGCCGGCAAACCCGACGGGAACCTTGATCGACGAGCAGACGCTCTTTGCGATCAAGCAGGTCATCGAGGAACGAGGAGGCCATTTGATCGTCGATGAAATCTATCACGGCCTCACCTATGGCTGCGAGGCGCGTAGCGCCCTCGCCCTCTCCGACGACATCATCGTCATCAACAGTTTTTCCAAATACTTTGGCATGACGGGATGGCGCTTAGGTTGGCTCGTGTTGCCGCCTAGGCTGGTCCGTGCGGCCGAAAAGCTTGCGCAGAACCTCTATATCTGCCCTTCTACCGTTGCGCAGCACGCGGCGCTCGCAGCTTTCACCCCCGAAACCCTCGCCATCCTCGAAAGCCGTCGCCAAGCATTTGCCGCTCGCCGCGATCTTCTCCTGCCAAAGCTTCAGCGCCTTGGATTCACTATCGACGCCGTCCCGATGGGCGCGTTCTATATCTATGCGGGAATCGAGAACCTCGCTTCCGACGGCTGGCAGTTCTCACTCGCGCTGCTTAACGAAGCCAATGTCGCCGTCACTCCTGGTCTCGATTTTGGCATGAAAGCCGCCGCCCGTTACATTCGATTTGCATATACCGTCACAGAGCAGCGTCTTGCCGAAGGGGTACGGCGTATCGAGCATTTCTTGACAAATGGCGGCGCACATTGAGGCCGATGGTGGCACACCATCGGCCTCTGAGGGCTCATGAAGGACGCGATCCCGTGGGAAAAGGCCAGGCTGCTGCAGGATTGAGCGCAGACTTGAGCCCGGGAGCCGCTGCGGTCGAGGGCTGGGGCGTTTGAGGCGATGGAGCGGCGGATTCCGGTTGCGCCGCCGGTTTTACTTCCGCTTTCGTGGTTGTCTTTTTCGCTGCCGCTTTCGCCGTCGTCTTCTTCGCCGCCGGCTTCGCCGCCGCTTTCGCCGTCGTCTTCTTCGCCGCCGGCTTCGCCACCGCTTTCGCCGTCGTCTTCTTCGCCGCCGGCTTCGCCGCCGCTTTCGCCGTCGTCTTCTTCGCCGCCGGCTTCGCCGCCGCTTTCGCCGTCGTCTTCTTCGCCGCCGGCTTCGCC
>JAOADW010000059.1 GCA_026417115.1 Rhodocyclaceae bacterium | reverse complement strand
CGAGGGGAAGTTTTCGCGCGGGGAAGGGCTGACGCAGGACGACATCAACACCCTGCTGCTCAAGAGCCAATACAACCACATCAACCACCTCGACCAGAAGCTCGATGAAGTCACCGCGGCAGTGGTGGCCCTGGAAGGGAAATTCCAGGGTTTGGAAGCGCGTTTTGAGGCCTTCAAAGGTGAGCTTTCTGCCGAATTCGAGCGGCGCATGGGAGCGTTGGAGACCAAGGTGGAAGCGCGCATGGGGGCGTTGGAGACTAAGTTTGCGCAGCTTGAGACCAAGTTTCAGGAAGCGCAGGTGAAGATGCAGCAGACGGTGCTGACGACGATGAAGTGGTATATCGGCGGCGCCGGCATCGTGCTCGTCTTGATGAAGGCCTTAGACCTTTTCATCGCGCGTTAGAAGGCCGCACGCGCCGCCTCGACGCAGAAGGCGTCGGGACAGCAGCGGCCAGGAGGAAAGCGTCGGCGTTTATGGAGAAGCGCCGTTTCCTCTCACGACGCAACGCGATTGGGCCGGCCGCCTTCTTCTCTCACCGCCTCTCGTCGGGCGCCCAAGCGGCCTTGGGGCAAAGCGCTCTCTCCACGCGCGGTTTAGGGGGGCGCACCGCTGCGTCAGCCCCCAGGGCGCGCGGACATGGCCCTCATGCGGCAAGCACGGGCTTGCCGTCGGCGCGGCGAATCGCCAGGGTCGCCGAACGCGGGCGCCCGCCCGGGAGGTGCGGGAATTGGTTGGCCGGCCAGGAAGACACGGCCAGTGGGCGCTCGGGATCGGAGCGCTCCGAGGGTGTCTCACCCGGATGTTGGATGTTGACGAACAACGTCTTGCCGTCGGGCGTGGCGGTGATGCCGGTGACCTCGCAGCCACGCGGGCCGACGAGGAAGCGGCGTACCTCTTTCGTCGTGGGATCCGCCACCAACATTTGGTTGTTGCCGAAAGCCGCATGCTCCGCATTGCCTAGCGCCGAGGTCGAGACGTCGGTCTGGATCCAGAGCCTGCCCTGGGGGTCGAACCAGAGGCCATCGGGGGAGGCAAACAAGTCGCCGCGGATGTCGCCCTTACGGTGCGGCGCCTCTTGGGCAGGATCGCCGCACAATATGAAGATGTCCCAAGCAAACCGCAACGATGCAGCATCCCCGCCTTGCTCGCGCCAGCGGATGATGTGCCCATAAAGGTTTTCTGGGCGGGGATTCGCACCATTGAGGCCAGGCGATTCCGGCGTGCCGCGGCGCGCATTGTTGGTCAGCGAGCAATAGACCTCGCCGCTCTGGGGATGCACGGCAATCCACTCGGGCCGATCCATGCGGGTTGCGCGCACGGCGTCGGCCGCCATGCGCGTGCGGATCAGGACGTCTGCTTGATCGACGAAGCCGTTTTCGGCAGTCAGCGGGCGCTGGCCATACACGAGCGGCAACCATTCGCCGCTGCCGTCCTCATGAAAGCGCGCGACATAAAGCGTGCCTTCGTCGAGCAGATCGCCGCCAGGGCCGCCCCGCCAGGGCTTCTTCGATACATACTTGTAGATGTACTCGAAGCGCTCGTCATCGCCCATATAGACGACGATGCGACGATCTTTGGCGAGCGTGACGAAGGCGCCTTCGTGCTTGAAGCGCCCCAGCGCCGTACGCTTGACCGGCCGGCTCTCTGGGCGGAATGGGTCGATTTCGACGACCCAGCCAAAGCGGTTGGCCTCGTGCGGGTGCTTCTCGGCGTCGAAGCGTTCCTCGAATTCATGCCAACGGTAGCCCGCGGTTTTTTCGCTGACGCCATAGCGCTTCTCGAGCGGCGTGGGCGTGCGGCTGGCCTTGAAATAACCATTGAAATTCTCTTCGCAAGTGAGATAGGTGCCCCAGGGCGTCACCCCCATCGCGCAGTTGTTGAGCGTTCCCAGCACTAGCCGGCCGCTTGCGTCGGCCGCGGTGCGCATGGCTTCGGCCCCGGCTGCCGGACCGCTGATCGCAATGGGCGTCGCCGCGGTGATGCGGCGCGCATAGCGCGAAGGACGGACGACCTGCCAGCGCCCATCCTGCAAGCGGATCTCGACGATGGACACGCCATGGGCCGCCATCGATTTGGCGACTTTCTCGGCGCTCCATGTTTTCATCCCGTCTGCATGAAGCAGGCCGTCATCGGTATATTCGTGATTGACGACGAGCAGACCGTGATCGCTGCGCCCATCGAGAGGAAAGAAATGCATGCCATCGTGATGCATGCCGACCTGTTGGGCTTGCTCTTCCGCGGTATTGCTGGCATCGGCGCGGAATGCCGGTCCATCCGAGACGGGATCACCCCAGGCGTGTACGATGTCGATGACGAAGCCAGCCGGCACGATGACTTTGTCTTCGAAAGACGCCGGGATGCTCGCGAAGCTCGCCAAGGGATGCGCGGCGCGGCCAGCGCGGGCGGCCGCAGCGACCGACCAAGGCAAAAAATTCATCACGAGGCCAGCGCCGCCCAACGACAAGAAGCGGCGCCGGCGCGCATCGACGATTTCTGCGAACGTCGGCGCAAAGCTGCTATTGCTGACCTCTTGATCACGCCATTTCATCGCTCATCCTCCCGAAACTCCTCACCCGCCTGCATCCCTCCTTGCGGGGCGCAGGCCATACGCGTTTCAGAAGACAAGCATAGCGCGGGCAAATTGCCGTTTGATGACATCGCACGCGCTGCGGGTTGCGCTCGCTTCGACGTTTTCAACCGCCTCGCCGGATCAGGTAGTCGAAAGCCGACAATGCCGCCTTGGCGCCTTCGCCCATGCTGATCACGATCTGCTTGTAGGGCACGGTCGTGCAGTCGCCCGCTGCGAAAATGCCTGGCTGGCTCGTGGCGCAGCGTTCATCCACCTCGATTTCTCCGTAACGGTTCCGCGCAACCACGCCCTCGAGCCATGCCGTGTTTGGAACCAAGCCGATCTGCACGAAAACGCCATCGAGGGCGATCTCATGCAGGTCGCCCGTGCGGCGATCCTTGTAGCGTAGGCCTGTCACCTTTTCCTCACCGAGGATCTCGGTCGTCTGCGCCGAGACGATCACCGTGACATTGGCGAGGCCTTTGAGCCTTTCCTGTAGCACGGCATCGGCGCGAAGCTTGTCATCGAATTCGAGCAAGGTCACGTGGGAGGCAAGTCCCGCGAGATCGATGGCCGCCTCCACCCCCGAATTGCCGCCGCCAATGACGGCCACACGCTTGCCGCGAAACAACGGGCCATCACAATGCGGGCAGAAACAGACGCCCTTGCCTTTGAGTTCCGCCTCGCCAGGCACGCCCAATTCTCGCCAACGCGCGCCAGTCGCCAGAATCACCGTATGCGCCGAGAGTTGAGCGCCATTGGCGAGCACGAGACGATTTAGCGCCGCCGGTGTCTCGGCTGGCAAGAGTTCAGCGACCCGCTCGCCCCGCATGATGTCTACGCCATAATGCTGGACGTGGTTTTCGAGCGCTGCCGCAAGCTTCGGCCCTTCGGTATATTCCACCGAGATGAAATTTTCGATGCCGAGGGTGTCGAGCACTTGGCCGCCGAGGCGCTCGGCGACGAGGCCCACGCGGAGGCCTTTGCGCGCTGCATAGATGGCCGCCGCCGCGCCGGCAGGCCCACCGCCGACGATCAACACGTCGTAAGGCGGACGCAGCGAGAGCGCATGCACATGGGCAGTGGTATCCGCGGCGCCTAGCTTGGCAAGAATCTCCGCAAGGCTCATGCGCCCCTGCGCGAAGCGCTCGCCATTGAGGAAGACCGTCGGCACGGCCAAGACGTTTTTTTCCTCGACCTCGGCGCGATAAGCGCCTCCCTCGATCATCGTATGGCGCACATGCGGATTGACGGCCGCCATCAGGTTGAGCGCTTGCACCACCTCGGGACAGTTATGGCATTCGAGTGAGACATAGGTCTCGAAGCGATAGTCCCCGACGAGGCTCGCCACGCGCTCGAGGAGCGCCGGCTCGATCTTGGGCGGGTACCCTGAGACCTGCAGAAGCGCCAGGATCAGGCTCGAAAACTCGTGGCCCATGGGCAAGCCCGCAAAGCGAATGCGCGCCGCCTCGCCGGCCCTGGCCACAGAAAACGAGGGTGCGCGCGGGTCGGCGCCATCGAAGCGAACGCTCACCTTCTCGGAAAGTGCTGCCAATTCTTCGAGAAGCTCGCGCATCTGCGCGCTGGTGCGGCTTTCGTCCAAGGTCGCGACGAGCTCGAGGGGGCTTGCGAGCTTTTGGAGATAGGCCTTGACTTGCGCTTGTGTATTAGCATCAAGCATTAGTTTCTCCTTTTTGATATATATAATCTATCGACTAGACCCAGGAAAGGCGCCTTGCGGCGCCTTCCCCTCCGGGCTGTCCTCAGATCTTTCCGACCAGGTCGAGCGAAGGCTTCAAGGTCGCATCGCCTTCTTTCCACTTGGCCGGGCAAACCTCGCCCGGATGCGCTTCGATGTATTGCGCGGCCTTGACCTTGCGCAGCAGTTCAGAGGCGTCGCGGCCGATGCCGAGATCATGGATCTCGATCGCTTTGATCACGCCCTGAGGATTGATCACGAAGGTGCCCCGCAGCGCCAGGCCTTCCTCTTCGATCATGACGTCGAAGTTGCGCGTGATCGTGCCCGTGGGGTCGCCGATCATCGGGTATTTGATCTTCTTGATCGTCTCAGACGCATCGGCCCACGCCTTATGCACGAAATGAGTGTCGGTCGAGACGGCATAGATTTCGACGCCGATTTTCTTGAATTCGTCATAGAGATCGGCAAGGTCGCCGAGCTCGGTGGGGCAGACGAATGTGAAATCGGCCGGATAGAAGACAACCACCGACCAATGCCCCTTGAGGTCGGCGTCGGTGATCTCGACGAACTTGCCATTGTGATAAGCCTGCGCTTTGAACGGTTTGATCGTGGTATTGATCAACGCCATGTTGGATTCTCCTTTGCGAGTGGTTAGAAGCCCATAAGTTAGTTTGCAAAACGGATTTTATGTGCGCGGGCAGCATCACTCCAATTGATAGTTACGATATTTACAATATATTTCATCTATCAAAGATCATTGATGCTTGCTATCGACTGACTAGCGAAAATCAATTTCCATTTTCGCCGACAGGTTTCTATGCTGGAAAGGTCGGCCCCTCGCCGACCGAATTCCGATCGGATCCAACCATTCAGGAGGTGACTCATGGAATTGAAAGGCAGCAAGACCGAAGCGAATCTGAAGATGGCCTTCGCGGGCGAATCGCAAGCCAACCGGCGCTATCTCTATTTCGCCAACAAAGCCGACGTCGAGGGCTATCCCGACATCGCAGCGTTGTTCCGCTCCACGGCGGAAGGAGAGACGGGGCACGCGCATGGACACCTCGAATATCTCGAAAAATGCGGCGACCCCGCCACGGGCATGCCTTTCGGCGAGACGCGCGCCAACCTCGCCACGGCTGTAGCGGGCGAAACCCATGAATACACCGACATGTACCCCGGGATGGCCAAGACCGCCCGTGAAGAGGGGTTCGAAGAAATCGCCGACTGGTTCGAGACGCTCGCGAAAGCGGAGCGCTCGCACGCAAACCGCTTCCAGAAAGCGCTCGACGACCTGAAATAACCACCGCGTGAGCAACGCGGCGCCGTCTGCCGGCGCCGCGACGCGCGGCATGCGCCAGCCGCTTTGCGTGCGTCAAAGGAAAAGGCGGGCAGTCGCGAGTCGCGTCGTCCAAGGACGGCAGCCGCGCTTTGATTCGCCAGGGAGGATCCTCATGGCCATTCGCGAAGGCAATCTCGCCGCCCCCACGCGCCATCCGCTCGATTGGAGAAACCCCGCCTTTTATGACGAAGACGCTCTCCTGAAGGAGATGGCGCGCGTGTTCGAAATCTGCCACGGCTGTCGCCGTTGCGTTTCGCTTTGCCAAGCGTTTCCGACGCTCTTCGACCTCGTTGACGCCTCGCCGACGTTGGAGCTGGACGGCGTGGCGAAATCCGACTATTGGAAAGTCGTGGAACACTGCTACCTCTGCGACCTGTGTTTCATGACCAAATGCCCCTATGTGCCGCCGCATGAATGGAATCTCGATTTCCCACACCTGATGCTGCGCGCGAAGGCCGTGCATTACCGCCTTCATGGCGCAAAGCTGCGCGACAAGCTTTTGACCAGCACGGATCTCGTCGGCAGTTTCTGCGGCATCCCGATCGTCGCGCAAGCGGTCAATGCCGCGAACCGCACGCAACCCCTGCGCGCCCTCCTGCAACAGATCGCCGGCATCCACCGGGATGCGTGGCTGCCTGAATTTTCTTCCCGGAGCCTGCGCGCGCGCCTGCCACGCCTGCGCTACGACACGCCAGGGGAGCCAGCCGGCAAGACGCGGGGTAAGGTGGCGCTTTTCGCAACCTGCTACATGAACCGCAATGAGCCCGGCCCCGGCGAGGATCTGGTCAAGGTCTTCACCCACAACGGCATCGCCGTCACGCGCGTGCCTTCGGAGCGCTGCTGCGGCATGCCCAAGCTCGAGCTCGGCGATCTCGAAGCCGTGCGCGCGGCAAAGGAGCACAATATCCCTGTGCTGGCTCGCCTCGTCGATGCCGGCTGGGATCTCACCGCCTTGATTCCCTCTTGCGTGCTCATGTTCAAGCAGGAGCTGCCCTTGATGTTTCCCGACGATCGCGACGTGCAAAAGGTCAAGGACGCTTTCTTCGATCCTTTCGAATATCTTGCATTGCGGCACAAGGAAGGAAAACTCAGGACCGATTTCGCCCGCCCTTTGGGCAAGGTCGCCTATCACGCCGCCTGCCATCAGCGCGTGCAGAACATCGGCCCAAAAACGAAGGAACTGTTGCAGCTCGCGGGCGCCGAAGTCGAAACCATCGAGCGCTGCTCCGGTCATGACGGCACCTACGCGGTAAAAAGCGAATACCATGCCGTCGCCATGAAGCTCGGCAAGGCGCCCGCCGATCGCGTCGAGAAATATGCGCCGGCGCATTTCTGCTCCGACTGCGCGATGGCGGGGCATCACATCGCGCACGTCCGCGGTGATGCGAAACGATTCGCCCATCCGATCTCTCTGTTGCGTTTGGCTTATGGAATCTGATCATGTTGCGCCGCGAAGACCTCTACTCCCTTGAAGAATATGCCCGCATCCGGCCCGAGTTTCGCGCCAAGGTGATGGCTCACAAGAAAAACCGCGTCGTCGCGCTCGGGCCGAACGTCACCCTGCATTTCGAAGACAAATTGACGATGCACTACCAAGTGCAGGAAATGCTACGGCTCGAACGCATCTTCGAACCCGAACTCGTCCAAGAAGAACTCGACGTCTATAACCCCTTGATCCCTGATGGCTCGAACTGGAAAGCGACACTCATGATCGAGTTTCCCGACGTCGAGGAAAGAAAGCGCCGCCTGGCTGAGCTCGTCGGCATCGAACAGGCGGTTTGGCTTGCGATCGACGATCTGCCGAAGATCACGCCGATCGCCAATGAAGACCTCGAGCGTTCCACGCCGGCAAAGACGAGTTCTGTGCATTTTTTGCGCTTCGAGCTTTCCGACGCCGCGAAGACGGCCGCCAAAGCAGGCGCCCCGATTCGCGTCGGCATCGATCATCCCGGCTATCGGGCCGAGACGGTGTTGCCCGAAAACGTGCGCGCAAGCCTCATCGCCGATCTTTCCTGACCCTCTTGCCGACAGGCAAAAGTTGGGCTAGTTTTTCAAGTCGACCGATTCATGGAGCACAAGGGAAGCGCCATGGACACCTTGCTCGACGGCCGAGAAAACACCCAGCGGCGGGAAAAAGACCCCCCCGCCGTGCTCGCGGAGCTTGCGGCGCTCGCCGACGTGCGCTTTGACGGCGATCGCCCCTGGGACATTCAAGTCAAGGACGAGCGTCTCTATCGCCGTATCCTCACCCATGGCTCGCTCGGCTTCGGCGAAGCCTATATGGATGGGTGGTGGGAATGCGAACGTCTCGATGAGCTCGTCTTTCGGCTGCTTTCGGCGCGCATCGAGGAAAGGCTCGGTGGCTTCCAGAAGCTGCGTCTTTTTGGCGAGGTGCTGCGCCACGCCTTCGTCAATCTCCAGTCTCCGCGGCGCGCTTATGAGGTCGGCGAGCGCCATTACGACATCGGCAATGACGTCTTTTCCGCCATGCTCGACCGCACGATGAGCTATTCCTGCGCCTACTGGAAAGACGCGCAAACGCTCGACGAAGCCCAGGAAGCCAAGCTCGATCTCGCCTGTCGCAAGCTCGAGCTGCAGAAGGGCGAGCGCGTGCTGGACATCGGCTGCGGCTGGGGGGGGTTCGCCTATTTCGCCGCCGACCGCTATGGCGTCGATGTGTATGGCGTCACCATCTCGAAAGAGCAGGCGGAGTTCGCGCGCGCACGTTGCCGCGGGTTGCCGGTCACCATCGAACTCAAAGATTATCGTGCCCTCGAGGGGAAGTTCGACAAGATCGTCTCGATTGGCATGTTCGAGCATGTCGGGCCGAAAAACTATGGCGTCTATTTCGACGTCGCACGCCGCTGCCTCAAAGACGACGGCCTTTTCCTGCTCCATACCATCGGCATTGACAGGACGACGCCGCACACCGATCCCTGGATCGATCGCTACATCTTCCCGAACGGCAAATTGCCCTCGGCGGCCGAGATCGCGATCGCCGTCGAAGGGCGCTTCCTGATCCTCGACTGGCATGAATTCGGCCTCGATTACGAGCGAACCCTGCTTGCCTGGTGGGACAATTTCGCGCGCGCATGGCCGCGTCTGGCGCCCAAATACGGCGAGCGCTTCTATCGCATGTGGCGCTATTACCTGATGAGCTGCGCCGGCTTCTTCCGCTCCCGCCAAGGGCAGCTCTGGCAGATCGTGCTCGCGCCTTTCGAGCGCAAGGCGGTCTATCGCGCGCCGCGATGAAGCGTCGAGGCGGCGCCAAGGCAAAAGTCAAAAAGCCTTGATCGCAATCAACACGGGCCTGTGCTTTTCGATTAGCATCGCTCGTTTACATGAAGCTCCACCGCCACTTATTGCTCGCGCTCGCCGCCATCCTCGCGCTGACGCTGCTCGCTTATCAGGCGATCGCCTGGCATCTCGCGCAGCAGGCGGCCAAGGAGGATCTGCTTGCGGCGGCAGAACGCATTCGCAGCGTGCTGATGAGCCTACGCAGGGTCTATCAACACGCCTTTCTCGATGCGGATCTCCCGCTCAATGAAAAGACGCTGCCGCTACTGCCGGCTTTCGCGCTCAACAAGATTGCCGAAGAGCTCAAGAATTTCGACAGCAGCGGCTTTTCTTTCAACAACGTCTCGGATCAGGCAAGAAACCACCACAACAAGGCGGATGCCGAGGAGATGAAGGCGATCGCCTTCTTTCGCGACACGCCGAAGGCCGACCGCTATGTCGCCGACATCATCGATGGCGACGGCAAGAAAAAGCTCCTCTACGCCCGGCCGATTTGGGTCGAAGAATACTGCCTCAGATGCCATGGCAAGCCCGAGGAGGCGCCCCCTTCGATACGCGAGCGCTATCCGAACGCCTATGGGTATCAGGTCGGCGATCTGCGCGGCGTGCTTTCGATCAAGTTGCCGCATGAGCAAATCGACGCGCACGCCTGGCGGCATTTCCGCTGGCAAGCGCTGGCAAGTCTCGCTCTCTTCCTCATCGCCGGCGCCGTGCTGGGCTGGCGTCTGCGCCGCGAGATCATCCAGCCGCTTTCGAGCATGGCCAAGGCTTCGCGGCGACTGGCCGCGGGCGAACCGATCCCTGCGCTCGCGCACAGCAACATCGACGAGGTCGCCGCGCTCACGGCCGACTTTGGCGAGATGGCGCAGAAGGTGCGCGCGGCAAGCGAAATGCTTGCCCAAAGCGAAGCACGGCTGCGCACCACGCTCGCTTCGATCGGCGATGCGGTGATCGCGACCGACAGCGCCGGCTGCATCGATTTCATGAACCCCGTGGCCGAGGCGCTCACCGGCTGGCGTTTCGAAGAAGCGCGCGGACGCCCCGTGCATGAGGTATTCGTCATCGTCAATGAAGTCTCGAATCAAGCGTTGGAGAACCCGGTTGCGCGCGTGCTGCGCGAAGGCCTCGTCGTCGGTCTCGCCAATCACACCGTGCTCATACGGCGAGACGGCCTGCGCACGCCGATCGCCGACGCCGGCGCGCCGATTCGCGACGAAAAAGGACAAATCAGCGGCGTCGTCTTGGTCTTTCGCGACGTTGCACGCGAACGCGCAGCGCAGAAAAGGCTCGCCGAGTCGGAGACGCGTTATCGCCTAATCGCCGAGAACGCCAGCGACTGCATCACTTGGCGCAACGAAGAGGGCCGCTTTCTCTATGTCTCGCCGGCTGCCCAACGCATCTTTGGCCTTTCGCCGGAGACGCTGTTGCAAGATGCCGCCGCGCTCGACGCCCTCATCGATCCTGCCGATCGTCCCCTCTGGCAACGCCATCTGCATTCCGATCATACGTTGCGTCTGCGGATCGAGTTCAAAATGCGTCGCGCGGACAACGAGCTCGTCTGGATCGAGCATGAATGTGCGCCGATTTACGAGCAGGGGCGTTATCGCGGCCGACTGGGCGTTTTCCGCGACATCACGGCGAGAAAGTTGGCGGAGGCAGAGGCCCTGCGACTGGCTTACCATGACGCGCTCACCAATCTGCCCAATCGCCGCGAGCTCGTCGAGCGCATCGATCTCGCGCTGGCCTCGGCGCGCCGCAACAAAGCACAGGCTGCGCTGATCTTGATCAATCTCTCGGGTTTCAAACGCCTCAACGAAGCGCGCGGCGAAACCTTCGGCAACCAAACGCTGATCGCCGTCGGCGAACGCCTGAGCCGCCTCGTGCGGGAAGGCGACCTCGTCGCGCGCACCTATGGCGATGAGTTCGCGCTCTTGCTCACAGGCCTTGAAGAGGCGCACGAAGCGGCCACCTATCAGATCCAGGCCATCCTGCGCAAGCTGCAAGAAGCGCTCGCCAAGCCGTTTTACATCGGCGGCGAAGATGTGACGCTGGCGGTCTGCTACGGCATCACGCGCTTGCCTGCTTCAGCAGACGAGGATCACGAAGCCGTGCTCCGGCGCGCGGAAACCGCCCTCCACCGCGCCAAGCAGCTCGGGCCGGGGCAATTCGCGTTCTTCGAAGAACGCATGGGCGAGGCGGTGCGACAGCGCTTCGAAATCGAAAACGCCTTGCGGAAAGCGCTCGCCCAAAGCGAATTGCGCCTCTATCTGCAATCGCAGGTCGATGGGGAAGGCCAAGTGGTCGGCGCCGAATGCCTGGTGCGCTGGCTGCATCCGCAGCGCGGCCTCATCTCGCCGGCACAATTCATTCCCATCGCCGAGGAGTCGCAGTTGATCGAGGAAATCGGCGCCTGGGTGCTTTCGGAAGCTTGCCGGCTCATCCGCCGTCTGCTCGACGAAGGCCGTCCCTTGCGCCTGTCGGTGAATCTCTCGCCGCGGCAATTTCGCCGCCCCGGATTCGTGCAATGGTTCGCCGACCTCGTCGTCGCGCATGGCGCCGACCCAGGTTTGCTCACCCTCGAAGTCACCGAAAGCCTCACCATCGACGATTTCGTCGAGACCGTCGGCCGCATGCACGCGATCCGCGCCCAGGGCGCCCATTTCTCGCTTGACGATTTCGGCACCGGTTATTCCTCGCTTGCCTATCTCAAGCGCTTGCCGATCTCGGAAATCAAGATCGACAAAAGCTTCATCCTCGATGCCCCGCAAGACGCCGACGATGCCGCGCTCGTCGACACCATCCTCGCGGTTGCGCGTCAGTTGCGCCTGCGCGTGGTCGCTGAAGGCGTGGAAACCGAGCAGCATGCCGCCTTCCTCGACGGCCGAGGCGAGATCATCCGCCAGGGCTACTACTATGGGCGGCCCCAGCCGCTCGAAGATTGGCTAAGCCGCTGGGACGGCGGCCAAGGCTGATCCTCAGGGCTTGACGCCGACCCAGAAGGCGTTCTTGCCATCGGCCGTGGCCTTGCATTCGACCGCCACGCCGGCGATGGTCGCCTTCGTGCCCACGCCTTGGAATTGGCCCACATCGCCATTCCAGCATTGCGGCGCTTTTTTCTCTGCGCTGGGCGCCGACGCCGCAGGGGCCGGCGCCGGAGCAGCGGGCGCTGCGGGGGCAGTAGGCTGACTTGCGCAAGCGGAGACAAGCAAAGAGGCCGAGATGAACAATACGGAACGCATGACTTCTCCTGTCATCGAGGGACAACGCGGAGCGATTTTTGCGTTTCGTTGTGACAAAAACGTGACAAAGCAGCCGCAGCGCCGTCCCCCGCGTAGAGACACGGCCGACGCCAAGGGCTGAATGGCGGCGTTTGGGGATTCTCAGCCGCATCTGCGCGCGCCGTGCGCCAAGGTTTCCTCGGCGAGCGGGCCGCGCAGCTGCCGCAGAAGCGCAGGCCACCAGTCGTCGTGATAGGTCGCTTTGGTTTCGGCGAAAACCTGCGGCAGACGGCGCCAAGGTACGCCCGGCCGCCAGTGATGGACGCCGTGCAGGTTGAAATGCAAACACAACAGCGAGGCAAGCGGCGAGAGCTTGAGGTTCATGGCGCGTCGCGGCGCATCGAGTTCAGTGCCGTAGTGGAAGACATTGTCGACCAAGCTGATCAACAAGGCGCGGCCTGCCAGAGAAGCGAGATAAAGGCTCGCGTGCTCGCCATATCCCCAGAGGGCGACGCCATGCCAGAGCAGGAGCAAGCCGGCGTCGGCGCGCAAGGCTGCGAGCGTGGCAGGATCCAAGAGGCGCTGCGCGAGCGCTTCGATCACATTGTCCTGGGATGACAGGCGATGGGCGAGCAGGTGCAGCCAGCGCTTGGGCAAGAGCATCAGCAGGCTCGCAAGCACCTCGGCGCAGTATAGTCCGCCAAGGATGCGCACATAATAGGCCAGGGTGAATCCCAGGGTCGGCTTCGAGCCCGCATGGACTTCGCTACGCTCGCGGCGCGTGCGACTATGGACGTGATGGAGCAGATGTCCCCAGCGTAAGAGGTCGAACGAAGCGCCCCAAACGACTGCCAGCGCTCGGCCCACGTAGCGAGCAAGGCGTTTGTCGGCATAGAGCGAGCCGTGTATGGCTTCGTGGATCAAAGCCCAATGCGTGTTGCTGGCAAGCACCGCGACGAGCAATAGCCATGCGGCCAACGGGTCTTGCTCGATCAGCCAAGGCAAGGCAAAGCCGTGGAGGGCGGCAAGGACGAAAAATCCCGCCGCCAGCGCGGTGTTGATGCTGGCGTCGTCGATCGTGCGCAAGGAAAAAGGTCTTGACATGCCTGCCGCAACCCTTGACGCTCTCCCCAAGCGCCCTCCCCAGCGCTCGCGACGGCCCGACAAACCGCGGCGCGTCTGCTGGTTTTGGCTGGGCGCCTGGAAAGCAGCGCGGGCATATTGCGCCCAGCACATTGCATTGTCGTGTCAATGACCGTCGAAAGGCGGCGACTTCGCAGAACTTTGTCGGCAAGGTTCGAGGCGGACAGGCTGATCGGGTGTTGCCCCCACCCATGCGGAAAGCGGGCGGCAGACCGCCCCAACGCACAAGGCAAAGGGTTCCGACGCCTGCGTTTGCAAAAGGTTGATGTGATCGATCGGCGCAAGCCCCGGCGAATAACGCCATACGCCGTTTGCAAAGCTTGCGGTGGCCGGCGCTTCCATGCCTGCCCCCGTGCCGCGTATGCGCGCCTCGACAAGGATGAGCTTTTGCTTCTCGAGGCGCCAATCTTCTTCCCAGCGAATCTTTTCCACCGAATGCGTAAAAGCGAGCGTAAAGCTCTCCGTGGCGAGCGCGACGACCATGGCCCCCGAAAGGAGACAAAGCGCCATCAGCTTGCCATTCCAGAGCGCTGGCGGCGCGCGCGCCAGGCTTCGCTGGCGAGCAGGGCGGCTGCCAAGGCGAAGCCCAGCTCGTCGGTCACGGGGAGCGCAACGACCAGCAGGGATGCGGCAATAGCCGCCCAAAGCCGCCGCCAGCCCGCAAGCGCCCCGAACAAGTGGCCGATCGCCGCCGCGCCCCAGAGCACGATCGCGACCAGCGCCTTGAACACGACATAGGCGACGGCGAACGGAGAAGGATCGCCTTGCAACATCAGCGCATGGTCATAAACGGCCATGTATGGAACGACGAAGCCGGCGATCGCGATTTGCACGGCTTTCAGCCCCGTTTTGAGCGGCGATTCTTTCGAGATGCTGGCGGCGGCGAAGGCCGCGAGCGCGACTGGCGGCGTCAGATCCGCCATGATGCCAAAATAGAAGACGAACATGTGCGAAACGATCAGTGGCACGCCGAGCTTGAGCAAGGCCGGCGCCGCGATGGCGCTGGTGATGATGTAGTTGGGGATCGTCGGGATGCCCATGCCGAGGATCAGGCAAACCAGCATCGTCAGCAAAAGGGAAAGGAACAGGCTTTTTTCGCCGATCTGCAGGATGTAGCCCGCAAAGGACGAAGCCGCGCCCGTGAGCGTCAAAATGCCGATGAGGGTGCCGACGATGGCGCAGGCGACACCGACCGGCAAGGCCTGGCGCGCACCATCGACGAGCGCATGCTTGAGCCTGTGCAGGGTATGCCGTCCCCCTTTGACAGAGAACGCAAGCGCCACGAGCGCCACGATCACCGCGAGCACGGGGTAGATGCCCCATTTGACCAGGGTGGAGGCGGCAAGGCCGACGGCCAGCCAAAAGACATAGCGGAAGGCGACCGAGGAAATGCGCGCCGCGACTGCCGCCGCGAGAATCAAGATCGCCGTCAGCGACAACCCCGTCATGCCCGCATACATCGGCGTATACCCCGCGAACAGCATCCAGACGAGCGCTGCGAGCGGCAACACCAAGTGCCATTGCTCCCGCAGCGCGCGCCAGGGGTTCGGGCATTGCTCCTTGGGCAGTCCCAGAAGCCGCTTCTTGCCGGCTTCGAGGTGCACCATCCAGAACGCCGTCGCATAGTAGAGGCAAGCGGGAATCACCGCCGCCTTGACGATTTCCGCGTAGGGGACGTTGAGGTTTTCCGCCATGATGAAGGCGACCGCTCCCATCACCGGCGGCATGATCTGCCCTCCCATCGATGACGTGGCTTCGACGGCGCCCGCGAATACGCCGGAATAGCCGAATTTCTTCATCAAGGGAATCGTGAATTGGCCCGTGGTCAGCACGTTCGCCACCCCCGAGCCCGAGATCGTGCCCATCAAGCCCGAAGACAGCACCGACACCTTGGCCGCGCCGCCCCGGGTGTGTCCGACGAAGCCGAGCGCGATCGAGTTGAACAGATGGATCATGCCGGCGTGCTCGAGAAAGGCGCCGAAGAGGATGAAGAGAAAGATATAGGTGGCCGAGACCAGGGTCGGAATGCCAAAAATGCCCTCGGTGCCAAAAGCGAGCTGGTCGACGATCTGCGCGAACGTATAGCCGCGATGGGCGATTGCGGCTGGCAGCAGATGGCCGAACAAGCCATAGAGGATGAAGGCGGCGCAAAGGATCGGCAATGCGAGTCCCAAAATGCGCCGTGCTGCCTCGAAGACGAGAATGATCAACGCCGTGCCGACCATCAGGTCGGGCAGCGTGGGATCACCCGCGCGCTGGATCAGTTCGCCTTCGAAGAGCCATTGATAGGCGCAGAGCGAAAACGCACCCGCGGCGAGAATCGCATCGCGCGCCGGCACGCGCGAAAGCTTCGCCTCGTGGCGAAAGCTCGGATAGAGCAAGAAGGTGAGCGCGAGCAGGAAGCCGACGTGAAAGCTGCGCGTAACCAGCGAAGAAAACGGATGAAAGGCTGCGACGATGAGCTGATAGGCAGAAAAGGCAAGAGCCAGGGCAGCGAAGACCCTGGCCCAGCGGCCGCCGAGCCGCCGCGTCATGCCATGTTCGGAGACCTTCTCGAGGCCGTGGTCGGGCGCGCTCGCTTCGACGTGCATAAAGAAAGCCTATTTGAGCACGCCTTTCTCGCGGTAATACCTTTCCGCCCCGGGATGCAGGGGCGCGGGCGGGTCTTTGGCGGCCGTCTCGAGCTTGATCGCCCTGGCCGCGGCATGGGCGGCCACCAGCTGATCGAGGTTTTCGAACAATGCGCGCGTCATCTTATAGACCGTCTCGGCAGGCACCCCTTCATGCGTGGCAAGGAAATTCTGGATCGCGATCGTCGGCACCTCCTGCGTCTGATGCGCATAGGTGTTGGCCGGGATCACGCCGGTCTGGTAGGCGGGATCGTTGATCTTGGCCACGAGCTCGGCGGGTATCGGCACGATCGTAATGCGCACCGCAGTCGCGAGATCGCGGACGGCGGCAACCCCCAAGCCCGCAGAAATCAAGGTGGCGTCGAGCTGGCGGTTCTTGATCAACTCCACCGACTCGCCAAAAGGCAGATATTCGACCTTCGCAAAATCTTGATAGCTCATGCCGGCCGCTTTGAAGATCGTGCGCGCGTTGAGCTCGGTGCCGCTTTTCGGCGCGCCCACCGCCACGCGTTTGCCCTTGAGATCGGCCAAAGTGCGGATGTTGGAGTCCGCCGCGGCGATGATCTGGATGTAATTGGGATAGATGGCGGCCAGCGTACGCAGTTTTTTGAGCGGCGCCTTGAAACCTGCTTCTTCGTCGCCTTTCCAAGCATCGGAAAACGCATCACCCAGAGTGAAAGCCACCTCGCCTCTGCCGTTTTGCAGGAGGTTCAGGTTCTCGGCGCTCGCCTTGGTCACCTGCACGCTGGTCTTGGCCTCAGGGATCGCCTTGCCGAGGATCTGCGCATAGGCTACGCCCAAGGGGTAATAGACGCCACTCGTGCCGCCCGTCAACACGTTGATGAATTCTGCGGCGTGTGCGAGCCAGGCAGCACAGCTCAACATCAGACCCCATAGCAGCTTGCGTTTCATCATTGCTCCTCCTTTTCGTTTTATACGACACCCTGTTCCTTCAAGCGTTGGATGTCCAAAGCATCGTAACCCAGTTCCGCGAGGATTGCATCCGTGTCTTCCCCAAGCCTCGGGGGGGCGCGCCGGTATTCGACGGGTGTTGCCGATAAGCGCAAGGGGCTCGCCACTTGAGGCACGAAACCGGTGTCGCGGAACATCGTAAAGGCCATGCCGCGATGTCGCACCTGAGGATCGGCAAACACCTCTTCGAGATCGTTGATCGGCCCACAGGGCACGCCTGCCGCCATGAGCCGCGCAAGCCAGGCGCTGCGCGGTTGCGTTTGCGTGATTGCCGCAATCGACGCCACGAGCTCCGCGCGATGCGCAACGCGTGCGGCATTGCTGGAAAAACGCACATCCCGCGCCCATTCGGGACGACCCAGCGCCTCGGCGAGGCGCGCAAACTGGGCGTCATTCCCCACTGCGATGATGAAATCTCCGTCCGCGGCGGGAAAATCCTGATAGGGCACGATATTCGGATGGGCATTGCCCAGACGCTTAGGCGGTTTGCCAGACACCAAGTAGTTCATGGCCTGATTGGCAAGCGCAGCGATCTGCACGTCCAAGAGCGCCAAATCGAGATACTGCCCAAGGCCCGTTTGCTCGCGCCGATAGAGCGCCGCCAGGATGCCGATCGTCGCATAAAGCCCAGTCAGGATGTCGGTGAGCGCGACGCCCACTTTTTGCGGGCCGGCGCCGGGTTCGCCGTCGGCCCGGCCTGTGATGCTCATCAGTCCTCCCATCGCCTGAATCAGGAAGTCATAGCCTGGACGGCCGGCATAAGGGCCCTGCTGACCGAAGCCCGTGATCGAGCAGTAGATGAGCCGCGGATTGAGCGGCCGAAGACTCGCGTCGTCGAGGCCATAGGGGGCAAGCCCGCCGACTTTGAAATTTTCGATCAAGACATCGGCGCGCTGGACAAGGCGCCTGATGATGGCCTGCCCTTCAGGGCGCGTGAAATCGACGGTCAGCGAACGCTTGTTGCGATTGCAGGAAAGATAATAGGCCGACTCCCGCGCCTCTCCCGTTGCCTCGACAAACCACGGCGGCCCCCACGAACGCGTCTCGTCCCCCATGCCGGGGCGCTCGATTTTGACCACCTCGGCGCCGAGATCGGCGAGTTGCATGCTTGCCCAAGGCCCCGCGAGCACGCGCGAAAGATCGACGACGAAAAGACCGCTCAGCGCGCCCATGTGCGCACCCGAGAAGTAGGCGCTTCCTGCTTCAGAGCAGGCGCCGGCTTGCGCTGCGCCACACCGTGCGTCATGGTCAAAACGCCGCGATGCCGGTTTGCGCGCGCCCCAGGATCAAGGCATGAATGTCATGCGTGCCCTCGTAGGTGTTCACCACTTCGAGGTTGACGACATGGCGGATGACGCCGTATTCGTCCGAGACGCCATTGCCGCCGAGCATGTCGCGCGCCAGGCGCGCGATCTCGAGCGCCTTGCCGCAAGAATTGCGTTTGAGTAGCGACGCCATCTCCGGACTATCCCGCCCTTCGTCCTTGAGGCGTCCCAAGCGCAAGCACGCTTGCAGGCCGATCGCAATCTCGGTTTGCATGTCCGCGAGCTTCTTCTGGATCAACTGATTGGCGGCAAGCGGCTTGCCGAACTGCTTGCGCGCAAGCACATAAGCGCGCGCCGTATGCCAACAGAATTCTGCGGCGCCCAAAGTGCCCCAGGCGATGCCGTAGCGCGCTGCGTTCAAGCATGTGAAAGGGCCTTTGAGGCCGCGGATTTCTGGAAAGACGTTTTCTTCGGGCACGAACACGTCGTCCATGACGATCTCGCCAGTAATCGAGGTGCGCAAGCCAACCTTGCCATGGATCGGGGGCGCCGAAAGGCCGGCCATGCCCTTTTCCAGCAGGAAGCCGCGGATTTCCCCTGCTTCGTCTTTGGCCCAGACGACGAAGACATCGGCGATGGGACTATTCGTGATCCACATCTTGGCGCCGGAAAGCCGCCAGCCGCCATCGACCTTGCGCGCGCGCGACTCCATGCCCGCGGGATCGGAGCCATGGTTGGGTTCGGTAAGCCCAAAGCAGCCCACCCATTCGCCACGGGCCAGCTTGGGCAGATATTTTTCTTTTTGCGCTGGCGTGCCGAAGAGGAAGATTGGCAACATCACGAGCGAGGATTGCACCGAAAGCAGCGAGCGGAAGCCGGAATCGATACGCTCGATCTCGCGCGCAATAAGGCCATAGCTCACGTAATTCATGCCCGCGCAGCCATATTCCGCCGGCAGCGTACAGCCGAGCAAACCGAGCTCGCCCATTTCGCGGAAGATTGCACGATCGGTCTTTTCCTGGCGGAAGGCCTCCAGGACGCGTGGCGCGAGCCTTTCTTCGGCATAGCGGCGCGCGCTTTCTCGCGCCAGGCGTTCCTCGACCGTGAGCTGTTCATCGAGCCGCAACGGGTCGTCCCATTGGAAGCGTTCTTGCGCCATCCGCAATCCTCCTCATCATCGAGTCTAGCGCTTCAGGGGCGCGCGATTGTCGCAGCAAAGACAATCCTGGCCGAAAAAGTGAAGCCGCCGGCGGCTGCCCATCCTCGCGCCAGGGGTGCGCAAGAAACAGGTAATATTTGGATATTTGGATGCCCCGCGTCTATGGAAACGACGAATGCTTGTCTAAAAAACATGCCCGTTTCGTGGTTCGCCACGATCATGGGCCTTTCAGGCTGCGCCCTCGCTTGGCGGCGCGCCGAGCTACTTTGGCAGCTTCCCTACGGCCTGAGCCTACCTTTGCAATATATCGCGGCTGCCCTCTTTTTGTTCCTGTCGGCGTTCTACCTTGCCAAATGGATGCGCTACCCAGAACAGGCGCGCGCGGAAATCCATCATCCCGTCAAGCTCGCATTCCTGCCAACCATTTCCATATCGCTCGTACTCCTTTCCACCGTCTTCCTGCCCACCGCACCCACGCTTTCCTTCTGGCTTTGGGCATGCGGCAGTTTTGCGCACTTCATGCTCACCCTCGCTGTGATGAACATTTGGCTCCACCACGCTCCTCATCCTATCTTGCAACTCAATCCGGCATGGTTCATCCCCATCGTCGGCAACATCCTCGTGCCGATCGCAGGCGTCGCCCATGGACTGCAAGAAATCTCTTGGTTTTTCTTCGCCTATGGGCTTTTCTTCTGGCCTGTGCTCAGCGCCCTCCTCTTTTATCGCCTGATTTTCCATGAACCATTGCCGGAGCGTCTGTTGCCCACGCTCTTCATCTTCATCGCTCCGCCCGCCGTCGGCTTCATCTCTTGGCATACCTTGCACGGCGGAAGCGTCGATGCCTTCGGCCGCATCCTCTATGGTGTGGCGCTATTCTTCGCACTGCTGCTGTTTTCGCAGGCCGCGCGCTTCGTCCGCCTGCGTTTCTTTCTTTCTGGGTGGGCTTACTCGTTCCCGCTCGCGGCGCTTGCGCTCGCCTCGATGATCATGGCCGAGAACACGGGGCACAGGCTCTACCACGGGCTGTCTGCGTTCTTGTTGGTCCTCTTGACCGTGCTCATCGC